>CAVTOE010000001.1:0-138998 GCA_963736385.1 uncultured Acidobacteriaceae bacterium
GGACGCAGTTCAACTACTAGCCCTTGCCCAGCACCACTGGAGGGGAATAACGCTCTTTCCTGCCGTAAGCAACCGTCGGGTGGACGGTCCTCCGCCGCCACCCGACATTTTTTCCTCCCCGCCTTTCCACGATCCAGCGTGACTTTCTGCTGAGCTCCTGGTGGGCGGTTTGTTGACCTGCTACACCCTGACGATCATGACTTCAGTGGATTTCACCAGTGCTGCGGCCTTGTCGCCGCGCTGGAGGCGCATCTCGCGGGCGGCGTCGGCGGTGATGATGGAGGTGATGTGTTGTCCCCCGATCGAGAGCTTCACTTGCGCCACCAAGCCCTCGATGCGGACCTCGACGATGCGTCCGACCAGTTGATTACGCCCACTGATGCTGCGGAAGTTCGCGCGGCTCTGGGCAGGTTGCTTGCCCAGTGACTTGAAAAGATAGCGGTCAATCTCACTTTGCGGAATGCGATGATGTCCGCCCGCGGTTTTTACGGTGCGCAGTTTGCCCTTATAGATCCACTGCTTGAGGCTGGCGTAGCTGACGCCCAGAACGGTGGCAGCATCGCGCGGCCGCAACAGTTCTTCGGATTTTGGGCTCATACATTCACTCTATGGTGCATTCTAGTGCAGTTCCAGAATGGGTGTAGCTTAGCAGTGCCGATTGTGCCCGAGGGTCCAGGCGGCGGCCACGGGAACGGCAGCGGCGGATACGGGCGCTGCCCCGCGGTTACTCGTGCTAAGGGCTGGTTACAACAGCTATGATCTACGGCAAGACAGCATTTGATCCGCCGGTTGTCGATTCTGGGCAAAATGCATTGGGAGAAGTCCTATGAAACCATCCGTGAAGACCGCCCGACACGCCTCGGATGAGGCGGAAAAGCAATTGCAAAGTTTCATTAACAAATTCTCGCCGAACGACCAAGCGCTAATCCGCATTCTGCGGCAGGCGCTACGTAAACGGCTTCCCAGTGCGAACGAACTGGTCTACGATAACTACAACTTCTTCGTCATAGGCTACTCTTCGACGGAGCGACCGTCCGACGCCATTGTCTCGCTCGCTGCCGGAGCAAACGGAGTGGGCCTTTCCTTTCCCTATTGTGGTGCCACTCTTCCTGATCCGCACAAACTGCTGCTCGGCTCTGGTCATCAAAATCGGTTCATCCGTCTTGACTCGGCAGGGGTATTGGCTCGTCCCGAGGTCGAGGCGCTGATCGCCGCTGCCGTGGGAATGGCCAAAATGCCGCTGCCGACAAAAGGAAGAGGAACACTTATCATTCGGTCAGTATCGGCGAAGCAGAGACCACGTCGCAAATAAGGCGGCTCGTGCGAAATCGCCTTATCGTAACTGATCCGGGCCGGAAACTTCTCCCGAATGGTAATCTCTCTCAGGCATGACCTCAAAGGCAAGGGTGGAAACTCGCTTTGTTCTGCAAGCCGATGAGTTCGTCAAATTTGCCCGGATGCCGCTTCCAGGTGCAGCACTGGTTGAACTTCGGATTCGTCGAAGAAGGGAATCGCGCTCTGCGATTAGGGAGCCTGATTCATGACAGGGAACCGGCCCTAACGGGCACGGTCCAACCACTCTAAGCGGGTCGACGGCGTGCGTCGAGAAGATTCTGCCGCGGACCGCCCGGCTCGCATGTGGTAAATACTTCTGGCACAATTGCTGCTCATGCTGAAAGTGAAGAAGCTCTCGCCTGCTGCCGTTCTACCGACCGTAGCCCACCCCGGCGAAGACATCGGCTACGATCTCTACTCTTGCGAGAATCTCACTATTGCGGCGCACGGCGCGGCCGGAGTGCATACCGGCATCGCCATCGAGTTCACACCGGCAGCCGGAGGAATCGTGAAGACCAGGTCCGGCCTCGCCAGGAAGCGGCTGCTGTGCAATGCCGGAGTCATTGATGCCGGCTATCGCGGCGAGATCATCGTACTCATGGAAAACCTTGGCGACGAGCCGTATACGGTCCGCAAAGGCGACAAGATCGCACAGTTGCTCGAACATCCATTTCTCGCCTGTGAGGTTGAGGAGGACGAGCTGAGCGATGCCGCCCGCGGCGGTAAAGGGTTCGGCTCGTCCGGTTCATAAGAACCGGGGCCCTCGGCTTGACCGGGCAACGATGAGACGATAAGACGCCGCCATCCGCACTCGATGCTGAAATGGCTTATCCGGCCACCGTCCCCGCCAGCGCGTGTTCCACCACATGGCCCACGCGCAACACCATGGGCTCGTCGAAGTGCTTTCCCAGTATCTGCATCCCGATCGGCAAACCCTCCCTTGCTCTTGCCGCAGGGAATCGAAATCCCCGGAATGCCGGCCAGGTTCGCCGTCACCGTGAAAATGTCCGCCAGATACATGGCGAGTGGATCGTCGGTCTTCTCGCCCAGCTTGAACGCGGGCGTCGGCGTGGTAGGCGTGACAATCGCATCCACCTTGGCGAACGCCTGGTCGAAGTCGCTGGCCAGCAAACGTGCGCACGCGTTGCGCCTTCAGGTAATAGGCGTCGTAGTATCCGGCGCTCAGAACGTAGGTTCCCAGCATGATGCGCCGCTTGACTTCCGCTCCGAAACCCGCGTCGCGCGTGCGGCGGTACATTTCCGCCAGCGTCTTCCCATCGCTTGGCGCGAATCCCGTAGCGCACGCCGTCATAGCGCGCCAGGTTCGACGAGGCTTCGGCGGTGGCGACCACGTAATAGGTCGGAATCGCGTATTTCGTGTTGGGCAGCGATATCGGAACGATCTCGCATCCGGCCTTGGCCAGCTCCTGAATGCCGGCTTCCACCGCGGCTGCGCACTTCCGGATCGAGTCCCTCGCCGAAATATTCTTCCGGCACTCCGATCTCGCAAGCCCGCACCGGCTGTTCAATCTGGTCGAGATAGTTGGGTACAGGAACATCGGCGGATGTCGAATCGAGAGGATCGCGGCCGGCCATGTACTGCAACATCAGCGCCACATCTTTCACGGTCTTGCCGAACGGCCCGACGTGATCGAGCGACGACGCGAAGGCGATCAGCCCGTAGCGGGATACCCGTCCGTAGGTTGGCTTCAGACCGACCACGCCGCAGAACGCCGCTGGCTGCCGAATCGAGCCACCGGTGTCGGAACCGATCGACGCCACCGCGGTTCCCGCGGCAACGACCGCGGCCGAGCCGCCCGAGGAGCCGCCGGGCACGCGCGAGTGGTCGTGCGGATTGTGCACCGGATGGAAGCCGGAATTCTCGTTCGACGAGCCCATGGCGAACTCGTCGCAATTGGTCTTGCCCAGGATGATGGCGCCGGCTTCTTCCAGCCGCGCCACCACCGTGGCGTCGTACGGGGAGACGAAGTTCGCCAGAATCTTCGAACCCGCGGTAGTGCGCACGCCTTTGGTGGCGAAGACATCCTTCACCGCGATCGGAACGCCAGCCAGCGGCGGCAGCGCGTCGCCTTTGTCGGCCAGCGCGTCAATGCGCGCCGCCTGCTGATAGGCGCGCTCCTTGCACAAAGTGAGATAGGCGCCAATGGCGGCGTCTTCGGCGTCGATCTTCTGGTAAAAAGCGTCGACCAGCGCAGTGGCCGTGGTCTGCTTTTCCAGCACTGCCGTGCGAGCGGAATCGACTGTCAATGAATCAATGTTCATGTAGGTCCAAACATGCGGGTCTCGGCGAGCTCGCCTACCGCTCAATCACTTTGGGCACTTTGAAGAAAGACGCCGTCCGAAACCGGCGCATTGCGCATCGCTTCCTCGTGCGGCAGCGAAGGACGCGGTTCGTCGGGCCGCATGGCGTAAGCGAATCCCTCGGCGCCGCTCGTCTCGCCGCCTTCACTGGAGCGGCTGGCGACTTGCGCCATCGGCTCGACGTTGGCCGTGTCCAACTCGTTCAGCCGATCAATGTAGCCGAGGATGGAGTTCAGGTCCTTCAGCATGCGTGCGCGCTCGTCCTCGGTCAGTTCGAGATGCGCCAGGTCGGCAACATAGGAAACGTCTTTATCGGTAACCATGTTGTGCCTTCTAACGATCCGTTTTCTAACGCGGCGGCCGTTCGGCTTGGTTCCTCACCACAAACTTGATCGCGTTCACCGGCTGCGCGCTGATCTGCTTCAGGGCCGCAAGATACTGCGGGTTGAGGCCTTGCAGTTGCTGTTGCCAAGTCGCGTCAGGAACTTCGACCGTCAGCACTCCATCCGCGTAGCCGATGGCGCTTGTCTTCTCCGCCACCTTCGATCCGCACGCCAGCGGCCAAGCCAGCAGCGGCGCGTCGTCGCCCGCGTCGCGCCGCAAGGTGTCGGCAAAAATCTTCTTCAAGGTCGAGCTGGCATGCTGCATGGCGGTGAAGCTTCGATTGTAGAGCAGCGGGTGACGCTTTTCGCTTTTCGCTTTTCGCTTTTCGCCAAATCGCTGTCTTGCCAACCGAAGCGTTGTCCCTCTTCGTTGTCATCCCGACCGAGCCCGCCGCGGCGGGCGAGCGGAGGGACCTGCTTTTTCTTAGCTGGCGTGGCTGAGCTCTTCACGGATGATGCGGCGAAGCGTCGCTTCCAGCGGCTCCTGGGCGCGGCGAACGTGCTGCCGAAGCGCATCATTGATCAAGCTCTGATAATTACCGCCGCCGGCACGCTCCACCTGCTGCCGAAACCAGTCGAGAAGGTCGTCATCGAGCCGGATGGTGATTCTGGTCTTACCCTTGGGTACTTGAACAACGGGTCCGCGTCTCGCGTGGCTGAAGTTGTATTCACGTTTCATCGCTTTACTCGGCACGGCGCTGATTGTATGCACATCTGTACACCGATGTGAAGATCAGATCGTCTGCGGAAATTCGCGCCGCACCAACTCCAGCGCCTCTTCCTTGCTCTTGAGCGTCCCTTCCAATTGCGCGTCCTCGACCGCCGAGAGAATGTCGCGAAACTGCGGACCGGGCTGGTAGCCGAGAGCGATCAGGTCCTCTCCGGTCAGCAACGGCTGCGGCCTGATCTCCTCCGGCGGAGTCTGCTGCAGACGCTCGCGGACAAAGTCGTACAGCGACAGATTGCCGTGACTGCTCAGGCAATCCATGCGATGCAGTTCCAGGTGCTCGTCGAACTTCGGCAATCGCAGGAAGCGCTTCAGGGTCGATTCCTTCATCCGCTCCGCATCGGCAAAGCGCATGTGGTTGGCCACCAGCGCCGCGATCTGCCGGGTGTCGTCGTTGGAGAAATGCAGGCGGCGGCAGATTTCCTCGGCCATGCGCACGCCCACCTCGACGTGTCCGTCGAAGCGGATGCGGTCGGGGGCAACGCGAAAGGTCGGCGGCTTGCCAACATCGTGCAACAGCGCGCCCCAGGCCAGCGTGCGCGAACACCGTGGCGGCAGCTTTTCCAGCAGCAGCAGGGTGTGAATCCACACATCGCCCTCGGGATGAAACTGCGGCGGCTGTTCCACGCCGTGCATGCGGTCCACTTCGGGCAGCACTTCCTTCAGCAGGCCGGTGCTGTCGAGCAGTTCGAACGCCGTCCGGCGCGCTGCCTTCGGTGAGCATCTTGGTCAGCTCGTCGCGCACGCGTTCGCGGCTCACTTGCTGGATCTGCGGCGCCAGCCGCTGAATGGCCGCAAAGGTTGCGGCTCGATGGTGTAGTGGAAGCGCGCGGCAAAGCGCACTGCCCGCAACATGCGCAGCTTGTCTTCCCGGAAGCGGCGTTCCGGATCGCCGATGGCGCGGATGATGCCGGCCTGCAGGTCGTCGCGCCCGCCGACAAAATCGAGCACGCGATTGCCGTCCAGCGGATCCATCAGCAGGCCATTGATGGTGAAGTCGCGGCGCTGCACATCTTCGTGCGGGTCTTTCGAGTAGCTCACCTGGTCGGGATGGCGTCCGTCGGAGTAGGTGCCGTCGTTGCGAAAGGTGGCGACCTCGACGTAGTTCGGGTGCTCGGATGGCGGCGCATCGCGCGCAGGCTCATCCGCAGAGGGCACCAGCACCACGCCGAACTGCGCGCCCACGGCGTAGGTTTCCGGAAAGATGCGCATCACCTCCGGGGGCGTGGCGTCGGTGGCAACGTCGTAATCGGCAGGCGCAACGCCCAGCAGCAGTGTCGCGCACGCAGCCTCCGGCGAAATAGGCCTGAAAGCCGCGGTGGCGCAGCTCGCGAACGATGTTGGTGGCATGGCGCTGCATTGCAGTTTGATTGTAGCTTGGGCTGACGGCTGACAGCCTGATCGGCTGAGAGACCTTCCTCGTACAATAGCCTCGTGGGCGACGCTTACATTCTCGGCATCGAGAGTTCGTGCGACGAAACCGCCGCGGCCGTGGTCCGCTCGGGCGAGGAGCTGATCTCCAATGTCGTGTATTCGCAGTTCGCCACCCACCGGCCGTACGGTGGAGTGGTGCCCGAACTGGCTTCGCGCGAGCATCTGCGCGCCATCGTTCCGGTCGTGCGTAAGGCGCTGGACGATGCGGGCAAGTCTTACCAGACCATCGACGCCATCGCGGTCACCAAGGGGCCGGGGCTGGCCGGATCGCTGCTGGTGGGCCTGAGTTACGCCAAGGCGCTGGCCTACGCGGTCGAAAAACCGCTGATCGCAGTCAATCATCTCGAAGGGCACATCCACGCCGTGCTGCTGGAAGAGCGCCAGAAGGGCAATCGCGATCTGGAATTTCCGGTGCTCGCGCTGGTGGTAAGCGGCGGCCACACTCACCTTTTTCTGGTCGAAGGAAAGGCAGGCGCCTGGCGGTACCACGATGTAGGACACACGCGCGATGACGCCGCCGGCGAGGCTTTCGACAAGGTTGCCAAGCTGCTGGAACTGGGATATCCGGGAGGCCCGGCCATCGATTTCCTGGCCAGGCACGGCAATCCGCAGGCGGTAAAGTTTCCTTTCGCCCAGATCAAGCACCACGACCGCAACCCGCAAAATCGCCACGCCGATGACGAGTCGCGGGTGGACTTTTCCTACAGCGGAATCAAGACCGCGGTCCTGCGCTACGTCGAGACCCACGACATGCGCGAGGACATCAGGCGACGCCGCCAGGCACTCACGGACACGGCCAGTCCGTCGCGCGAAGATTATCTCGCCGCCTGCGATCAGCCGACGCTCGATCTGGTGGCGTCGTTCCAGCACGCGGTGGTGAACGACCTGGCCAGCAAAACGCTGCTGGCCGCGCGCGAGCACGATGTCGCCACGTTGCTGGTGACCGGCGGGGTCGCCGCCAACAGCGAATTGCGAACCTCATTCGAGCAGCGCGCTTCGGAAGAAGGTTTGGCGGTGTACTTCCCTTCCCGCAAACTTTCAACCGACAATGCGGCCATGATTGCAGCCGCCGCGTATCCACGGTTTCTGGCGGGTGAGTTCGCTGATACGGAATTGTCGGCCGACGCGGCGCTGCGCCTGCGATAACAGACACGTCGGCACTCTCGCGCACATTCAACGTGGTTCGAGCGTGGTGCCTATTCGTCTTGGGGAGGAATTTTCGACTCGATGTCCATGTCGCGGAGTTCACTCGATTCGAAGACCTCGCGGCATTCCATGCATTCGACGTATTCCGCGTCTTCCTCTCGAGAGACAACCTGGACACGGGGATGCCGACACGGCTGGTCCATGGGTTTGCTCTGCGGGAAATTTGGAGTTCGGTTGACCGGCTGGCTAATGTTCATAACTTGCGCCCTCACTAATAAGGGCATCGGCTAAGTTTCCCGGTATTTTAGACCGGAACCAGGGGTTGTCAAGCTTTTCCGGCGGCGGGAAGTGTTAAAATTTTGGCCCGGCCTGCGTCGCTCCTCGAAAATCGTTCACCACCCTTCGGCTTCGCTCAGGCCAGGCTCCGGCACGGAGGACACGGAGTTTGGTTCTACGGAGTCTTCTCTGTGATCTCCGTGGTTCAATTTTCATCCCTTATGGGTGGGCTGGAGGCCCATGTGACAATCAGGATGACAACCCACAAATTACGTGCCCTCATGAAATCCAGATAAAGCGCCGGTCTGCCCGAACATTGCATTCCTGAATCCAAGCACATCCAAAGACATGGACATCAAATATGCGACCGTTTATATCGGCAATCCTTAAGCCGTTCCCTGCCCGTTAGTTACCGATAAATGCGGCGGATTACCTTTCACTGACAAGGCTTGCGCGATGTCCTGTGCCGGGGTAGAATTGAATTGCGACTGAATTGGTCGCATATTCATCTTACTGGGTGAAGTGCTGGCTATGCTGAAGCTGACCAAGAAGGCGGACTACGGACTGATCGCCATGCGGCACTTGGCCGAGCATGCCGATTTGGGAGCCTGTAGCGCCAAGGACCTGGCCGAGATGTACAGCATGCCGCAGGAAGCGCTGGCGAAGATTTTGCAGCGGTTGACCAAGGCGGGCCTGCTGATTTCGCAGTACGGCACGAATGGTGGCTATACGCTGGCCCGCAATCCGCGGCAGATCAGCGCCTTTGAGGTGATTCGGGCGATTGACGGACCTTTGTTTATCACTTCATGCAGTTCGGCGACGGAAGATTGCGAGCAAAGTGACCGCTGCACCGTCCGCGGGCCGCTGCGCAAGGTGAGCCGCAGCATCGAGGAAGTTTTGAACCGATTGACGATTTGGGAGATGACCGAGCCGGAGAACGAATCCGCGCCGGAGCTGATCACCCTGGGCTGGACGCCAAACAAGATTGAACACGTTTAGGAGATGGCACAAGCGATGAGCACGAATGTGATTTCGGGCAACGGCAGCAAGGATGTGAAACTGCCTATCTACATGGACAACCACGCCACGACGCGCACCGATCCGCGTGTGGTGGAAGAAATGCTGCCGTACTTCACCGAGAAGTTTGGCAATGCGGCCAGCCGCAACCACGAATTCGGCTGGGTGGCCGAGCAGGCCGTAGAGCAGGCGCGTGAGCGCATCGCCAAGTTGGTTGGCGCGACCTCCAAGGAAATCATCTTCACCTCCGGCGCCACCGAGAGCAACAACCTTGCCATCAAGGGCGTCGCCGAGATGTACAAGGAAAAAGGCAATCACATCATCACCCAGGCCATCGAACATAAGGCGGTGCTGGACACCTGCAAGCGCCTGGAGAAGTACGGTTTTCGCGTCACTTATCTGCCGGTGCAGAAAGATGGGCGCATTGACCTTGACGATCTGAAGCGGGCGATGGATGACAGGACCATCCTGGTGACCATCATGACCGCCAACAACGAAATTGGCGCGCTGCAGCCGATCCGCGAAATTGGCGCGCTTTGTCACGAGCGCGGCGTGCTGTTTCACACCGATGCGGTGCAGGCGATTGGCAAGGTGCCGTTCAACGTGATCCAGGACAACGTGGACCTGGCGTCGCTCACGGCGCACAAGCTCTACGGTCCCAAGGGCGTGGGCGCGTTGTATGTTCGGCGCAAGAATCCGCGCGTGCAACTGGTGGCCCAGATCGATGGCGGCGGCCATGAGCGGGGCATGCGCTCGGGCACGCTGAACGTTCCAGGAATCGTGGGTTTTGGCAAGGCATGCGCGCTCGCGAGCGAAGGTATGGCGGAAGAAGCGGTGAAGCTCGCCGCGCTGCGCGACCGCTTAAAGGACGCCATCATGGGCCAGCTCGATGAGGTTTACATCAACGGCTCCGTGGAGCACCGTCTGCCGGGCAACTTGAATATCAGTTTTGCCTACGTGGAAGGCGAGTCGCTGCTGATGGGCATCAACGATATTGCGGTTTCCAGCGGATCGGCATGCACCTCGGCGACGCTGGAGCCATCTTATGTATTGAAGGCCCTGGGCGCAGGTGATGACCTGGCGCACAGCTCGATTCGGTTTGGCATTGGGCGGTTCAACACGCAGGCCGAAGTGGATTACGTGGCCGAGCGGGTGGTTGATACGGTAAAGCGTTTGCGTGAATTGTCGCCGTTGTACGAGATGGCGAAAGAAGGAATTGATTTGACCAAGGTGCAATGGGCGGCCGAGCCGACGCATTAGGACGCAGATCGAAAAGATTTGCAATTGAGGAGATACAACATGGCATACAGTGACAAGGTTTTGGACCACTATTCGAATCCCCGCAACGTGGGTTCGCTCGACAAGAACAGCGCTGAGGTGGGTACCGGTTTGGTGGGTGCACCGGAATGCGGCGACGTGATGAAGCTGCAGATCAAGGTGAATCCCGCGACCAACATCATCGAAGACGCCAAGTTCAAGACGTTCGGGTGCGGCTCGGCGATTGCCTCGTCTTCCCTCGCCACCGAGTGGGTGAAAGGCAAGACCGTGGACGAAGCGCTCACCATCAGGAACACGGACATCGTGAAGGAGCTGTCGCTGCCCCCGGTGAAGATCCACTGTTCGGTGCTGGCGGAAGACGCCATTCGCGCCGCCATCGGCGACTGGAAGAAGAAGAATGGGCAGCACAGCCAGGCCCAGCCCCAGCCCGCGGCAGTTGAACAGCGGGCGTAAATTGTTATTGAGGGCCGGTGTGCCGAGTCGTCTCTCGATCGGGCGCACCGGAACATGACCATGAGCACGGTGAACATTGAAAATCCGGCGCAGACGCCCGCCCCCGCTGCCAAAGGCATTCAGGTGACGGACAAGGCGCTGGCCCGCATTCGCCTGGCGATGGCAAAGGAAAATATCTCGCCAACCGAGGGTGGACTGCGTCTGGGCGTGCAGGGTGGTGGTTGTTCGGGGCTGAGTTACAACATCCGTTTCGACACGCAGCCGCGCGAACGCGATCGCGTCTTTCAGTTCGAAGACGTTCGCGTCTTTGTCGATCCGAAGTCGTTCATTTATCTGCACGGCATGGTTCTCGATTACGAAGAGAGCCTGATGCACCAGGGCTTCTCCTTCCAGAACCCGAATGCCAAGAAGTCTTGCGGCTGCGGCACTTCGTTTTCCTAAGAAATGGTGGCGGCGCCCGAATGCGACCGGCTGAACGATGGGGATTCCGCGATTGTGGAATTCCGGGGTGATGGGTTCGTCCTGTTATGCAGATTTGTCTAGCAGGTTACAGAAAGCAAGGATTCGATGGCCCTGACTGACCACAAGAAATCTGATCAAAAGGACAGCGGCATTCTGGTTGTGCAGCCAAAGCCGGCCGACCAAAGCGAACTGCTGGTCTTGCGGGGCCATGCGCGCCGCTCATTTCTGCCAGGAGTGCGGCAAAGTGCAGCCGCCCACCCCGGTGGATTATTTCACGTTCTTCGGGCTTCCCTTCAGGCTGAACCTGGAGCCGGAAAAACTCGAAGGCGAGTTCTACGCCTTGAGCCGGCACCTGCATCCCGACATCAACGCCATCAACAGCGATCGCGAGCAGCAGTGGAGCCTGGAAAAGAGTTCGCAACTCAACGACGCGTACCGCACCCTGAAGGACCCCATCACCCGCACCGAGTACCTGCTGCGATTGCAGGGCGTGCAACTGGAAGAACAGTCCAAGGCCGCGACCGAAGAGGCGCGCCGCACCGGCAAGCTTAAGAAGCAGGTGGTCCCTCCCGATCTGCTGGAGCAGGTCTTTGAGCTGAACATGCAGCTCGAAGAGATGCGGATGAACAAGAAAATGGGAGAACCCGACCGCTCCCTCGAGCGTGAGCTACAGGACACGAAGAAGCAGTTGCAGGACAAGTACAACGGCCTGCTGGAGGAGCTGCACGCAGCCTGGAACGAATGGGACGCGTTGATTGACCGCGCGGAGCAGGGCGGGAGCGTTTTGGATGAAGATCGCATGGCAGTGCGCGACAAGATGGTGGATGTGCTGAATCGTCGCAGTTACCTGCGCAATCTGCTGCGCGACATAGACGAAGTGTTGGAGGGATGAAGGCCGCTATTCGCTTTTCGCTGTTCGCTAAGACGATTCGCGTTTTGGCGAAAAGCGAAGAGCGAAGAGCGAATAGCGAATGACCAACGAACGCATCGTCGGAATCGATCTCGGCACCACCAACTCGCTGGTGGCCTACATGGAAGGCGACCGTCCGGTCGTGATTCCCGGCGAGGACGGACTGAACCTGGTGCCTTCGGTCGTCGCGCTGGACGAGAACGGCCAGATCGTTGTGGGCAGCGCCGCGCGCAAGTATCTGATCGAGACGCCGGAGCGCGCCGTGTACAGCGTGAAACGCCTCATGGGCCGCGACCTTGACGACGTGCGCGACGAGTTGAAGCTCTTCCCTTTCCGGCTGGCTGATGACCTCGCCGCCGGCGAAGTGTTGCGCATCAAGCTCGGCGACAAGACTTTCACTCCGCCGGAGATCTCGGCCTTCATCCTGCGCCAACTGAAGCGCAACGCCGAGCGCTACTTTGCGGCGCCGGTCACCAAGGCTGTCATCACGGTTCCTGCGTACTTCAACGATGCGCAACGGCAAGCCACCAAGGACGCCGGCCGCATTGCCGGACTGGAAGTCCTGCGCCTGGTGAATGAACCCACGGCGGCATCGCTGGCTTACGGTCTCGACAAGAAGAACGCCGAGACGGTGGCGGTTTACGATCTGGGCGGCGGCACGTTCGACATCTCGATTCTCAAGTTGCACGAGGGCATCTTCGAAGTGATCGCCACCAACGGCGACACTCACCTCGGTGGCGACGACATCGACAACCTGCTGATCACCATCGCGCTGCACGACATCCAGGGCGATCTGGCGATCGATGTCCGGCGCAACGCCGAGATTGTGCAGGCGATTCGCAAGGCAGTCATCGACGCCAAAATTGCGTTGTCGTCCGACGAGAAGACAACGCTGGACGTCGAGCTTCCCGGCGGCAAACGCTATCAGCGCGAGATTACGCGCGCGCAATTTGAGCAGTTGATCCAGCCGGTGATCGATCGCACTGTCGCACCGGTTCGGCAGGCGATGAAAGATGCCGGCCTGACCCCAAAGCAGATCAACGAAGCCGTGCTGGTCGGCGGCTCGACGCGGATTCCGCGGGTCCGCCAACTGGTGGAAGAGCTGTTTCAGCGCACTCCGCACAGCGGATTGAATCCCGACGAAGTGGTGGCGCTGGGCGCGGCCATTCAAGCGCACATCCTGGCGGGTGGCTCGGAAGCGACCAAGGAAATGCTGCTGCTCGATGTGACCCCGCTGTCGCTCGGCATCGAATCGCTGGGCGGAGGCGTGGTCAAGATCATTCATCGCAACTCGACGATTCCGGCGTCGGCGACCGAGCACTTCACCACCGGCGTGGAAGGGCAGACCAACGTTGCCGTCCACGTGGTGCAAGGCGAGCGCGAACTGGCGAGCGATTGCCGCTCCCTGGCGCGCTTCGACCTGAAAGGCATTCCGCCCATGCCGGCGGGGCTGCCGCGCATTGAAGTGAAGTTTTTGATCGACGCGAACGGAATTCTGCATGTCTCCGCGCGCGAGCTGCGCAGCGGCAAGGAAGCTGAGATTCAGGTGCAGCCCAGCTACGGCCTTACCGACGAGCAAGTCGAGAACATGATCCTCGACTCGTTCGACAATGCCGAAGAAGACTTCCGCCGGCGTCAGGTGATCGAAGCGCGCAATGAGGCCGAGACGATGCTCACGGCGCTGGAGAAGGGCCGCAAGAATCCCGCGTGGGAGCAATTGTCGTCGCAGGAGCGCAGCAATGTTGGCAAGCTCGAAACAGCGCTTCGCGCGGTGATGAAGGCCGACGACTATCAGGCCATTCGAACCGCGATCGATGCCCTGAACCAGGGGACTATGCACCTCGCGGAGTTGATGATGGAATCGGCGGTGGGCACGGCGTTGAAGGGACAGAACATGGATACCGCCGACGTGGGCGAGGGACCGGAATCCCCGCATCCCATCGCGCAGGCTGAGATTGAACGCTAGCTAGGTAGAGCGGGCCTTCAGGCCTGCGTCCAACCGGCATTTGTAGGAAGGGCTTTAGCCCGAGAGTAACGAGAATTTATGGCAGACGAAAAAACACAAGGCGGCGCAACCGCAACGGTGGAAGCTCCCGGACCGAATACGGTTCGGGTCACCTTTCTCCCCGAGAACAAGACTTTTGAGTTTGAACACGGCAAGCTTCCCTACCAGGACCACGGCAAGCCGGAGTCGATCCTCGATGTGGCCATGAATTTCGGGCTGCACCTGGAGCACGCCTGCGGCGGAAACTGCGCTTGCACGACCTGCCACGTGGTGGTGAAGAAGGGCAAGGAACTGCTCAACGAGATGGACGATGACGAAGCCGATCGTCTCGACATGGCCGCCGATCTGCAGCTCAACTCGCGCCTGGGATGTCAAACCGTGATCGAAAAGCCCGGCGAAGTAGTGGTGGAGATACCTTCATGGAACCGCAACTATGTTTCGGAAGCGGCGACTCACCACGATTGATCGCTGGTATCTTGCGTATTCGAGGAGCTTATGGCTGCTGAACTGAGATGGGATGACGCGGAAGACATCGGCATTGCACTGGCCGAAAAGTTCCCCGACCATGAATCCGCTGGAGGTCCGCTTTACCGATCTTCACCGTTACGTGACCGAGTTGCCGACCTTCGTGGATGATCCCAAGATGTCCAACGAGGGCAAACTCGAAGCCATCCAGATGGCCTGGAACGAGGAATACCTGGATATGACTCGATAAGGTTTTACCTTGGGCCCGCACGACCCAAGCTACGGCCACTGTGGGCGCGCCTTTCCGCGGTTCCAGCTTCCTCTGGTTACGTAAACTTGAACATGGCCACGATCAGGAAAACAGCTTCCGCAGCCGCCAGTCCAATCCAGATTCTTCGCCGGAAGCGGGTGCGGCCCAGGTCGCGAGCCAACTGCATACGCACCGCCCACAATACGGGATCCTTGGGGGCTACTTGGAGCGTGGACTGCGCGGCTTCTTCAATCCTCGATAGCGGGACTCCTTCGCGGGGCGCGTCATTATTGGGCTTGGGCGCATCTTGCAGGAAAACTTTTGGAGTGCTGATCAGCGTGGACCAGTCCAGAAGCTGAAGGCTCGACTCAGCTCCGAAAACCGCCACCGGCTGCGAGGTCAGATGCAGCGGTGGAAGTTTCTCGGGGGCAAGCCGGTCGCGAAGGCTGGCCAGCAGCGTGTCCCACCATCCCCGGCTCAAATCATCCCCCAGAAGCTCGCCAACATCCACCGGCCGGGATTCCAGTTCCAGCGGGGGCAGCATTTCCGGTGAAATTACATCGCCCAGATTGGTGAAGACCGTCCGATACCACGGCAGATCAACCAGGTCGCCCACCAGGATTCCGACATCCACCGGCTTGGAGGTGAGTTGAAGCGGAGCCAGGCGCTCAGGCGAGAGCCGGTCAACAACATTGAGCAGGAGCGAACGCCACAAAGGTAGCGTCAATGCCTCGGGGGGAGAAAAATCCAATTCAGCCATCCGGTTTGCCGTCTGCTCCTTAATGTTTCGCGCTTGCCGTTGCCGGTGCGGTTTCCTTCACCGTGTAGTCCGATGGCACCTGGAACAACTGCGCTACGGGCTCGGTGCGGACAATGTTAACCAGTTCCATGGTGCTATGACCGGATTGGCCGTCATCGGTCTCGGTCAACACCGCCATCTTTAACTCTGGAGAAAACCACGTGTCGCTCACGGAGACGATCGGCTTGTCATTGTCCTGCGATCCGGCATCGATGATCCGCGTGGTCCGGGTACCGGTAGCGTTAACGCCTTCGATGATCTTGCTCCCGAGCGCTTCGGTCCGGGTCTCGACCGCCGTGGTGTAGAGTTTCGCTCCCATCTTCGAAGTGGTAATGACCCCGGGTGTTGGTTTCGGTCCCGCTGTCTTGGGCGCAAGGTTCACGGGCGCACCCGCCACATTGCCCATCCCGATCGCCGTCGGCCCAACTCCCTGCGCAAGGTGAAAAATCGTCGCCGTCTTCGTCTTGGGGTTGAGGTTGATGATCACCCTCTGAACCGGGTCATTGATGGTGACGTGTTCAAATCTTTCAGCTCCAGGTTGAACGGACGGGGTATCGCTATCGGTGCGCATCCGGCCCTGGCTGTCGCGGAAGACCTTGCCCCGCGTTTCGCGATGGATATGATTGCCGTTGTTCACAGTGCGGTCGTACCGCGTGACCACGTCGGCTGAGAAAGGCGCGTTCTTTACCGCGGCTGACGCCGTCGCATTTGTCACTCCGGCGGGACCAGCAACTGCGCGTGTGCTTACCTGTGCACCGGCAATTCCTGTAACTAGAAGCAGCAGCCCAGCTAGTATCCAGCGAAATCTCATATGTCCCCCCTTGTTCGGCCCCACGACCTACGACCGACAGCAATGTTGCTATTGTGTGCCGGTTTGAGCGGCAATGCAACCCCGCTCAAAATAAGTTGCGCACACGGGGAGCCTAAACGTGCAATGGGGCAGAAGAGCGGCACCCAGCCGCTCTTGCTCCTATCTCCGGATAGGCCTCGCGATCAGGCCGAATGGGCCGCGGCGACTCCGGCGGCGGCCGTGCGCACCATGTAGTGCTGTTCCGGCACTGCGAAGCCAGCCGTGGTGAACGAATCCTTAATCAGCTTGTTGGTGTCGAAGTACACCTGCCAGTAGTCCTTGTTGTTGCAGTACGGACGCACGGCCAGCACCGGCCCCGCAAGGTTGAAGGTCAGTATCTCAACGTCGGGGGCAGGAGTGGTCAGGACGTTGGGAATGCCGGCCAGTGCCGTCTTGAGCAACGCCATCGCCGCGTGCACATCGACCCCGTGCGCCAGTTGCGCCGTCAGGTCCACTCTTCGGTACGCATTGGTGGAGTAGTTCTGGATGACGTCGCCGAAGATCTTCGCCATTGCCGACGATGTTGCCGCACGTTGTCCAGCGTGTCGATGTAGGTGACGAACAGTCCAATCTCATGCACGGTGCCCATGACTCCGCCGGCAGTCACGAAATCTCCAACCTTGAAGGGCTGCAGGATCACCAGAAAAACTCCCGGCGGCAAAGTTGGCCAGCAAGCCGCTCCAGGCCAGGCCGATGGCCACACCGGCCGCGGCGATGAGGGCTGCCAGGCTCGTGGTCTGGACCCCGAAGAAGCCGAGGATGGCAATGACCAGTACGATATTGAGGATGGCGCCGACCGCATTCTGGATGTAGCGAATCAGCGTGGGATCGATTTTCTGACGGGTCATGCCGCGGCCAATGATGTTGATGGCAAAGCCGATCAGCCAGCGACCTACAATCCACAGCGCAAGCGCTTCCAGCACCCGTATGCCCAGCGCGATCAGCGTTGTCCAGCCCGCCTGCATCAATGCATCCACTTTCGTTTGCATGACTAGATTCCTCCTGGAAGAGGACGTTAAATGCGTGCAGAGCCGCCGGAGATGGCGGCCGCTTGCGGCGATGGTAGCACAGGAATTGCTACGATGTCGGCGACGGGCATTGAGGTACTTGGCCGTGCGAAGGACTGCTTGCGCCAGAGAAAAGAAGCGGCCTGTAGGCCGCTCTTCCTTCGTTATATATTGTGACGAACTTTAATATTCGGCATCGTCACAGGTTGGGAGGCCCGGCTTCGTCGGGTTGCGATGTCGAACTCCTGGCGAGGCTCCGCGGCGGTGTCGCCTTCGCCGTCCTTCTTCTTCAGCCGGACCACCGTGATCTTGGCGAAGCCCTCTTCAAACTTCGGCGGACGCAGCTTGCCCGCCATGCGCTGCATGACGTCTTCGGGAACGTTGCGCTCGCGCCGGCGATTGCGCTCGATGCAGACCTCCGGTGGGACATCGAAGAAGACCGCATGCGCCTCGTAGCCGAAGTCATGCGCCAGCTTGATCCAACTGCGGCGCTCGTGGGGAGAAAGGTTGGTGGCGTCCACATAGTTCCAGGGCCGCCGCGCCAGCAGGCGCGCGCGCAACATGGAGCGCAAGGTGGAGAAGACCAGGTCCTGGTAGCGCTGCTCGGTGACGTCGTCGAACAGCAGAATGCGCACCATGTCGCTGGACAGCGGCAGGATATTGTGGCGCTTGAACCAGGTGCTCTTGCCCGAGCCGGGCAGGCCGATGGAGAGCACCACCGCGCCCTTCGGCTTCTTGGTCTCGTGGGGTGCCGGTGGACGAGGCGTGCGGCAGCAACTGCTGCGGACTCGCCAGCCTCTGCCGCTTCGCCGGCTTCGCCCGCTTCGCCGGTCGGACCACCCGGGCCGAGGCAAGCGCTGGGGCCTGCGCGGCCGGCTGTGGACGGCCGCCACGGCCACGGCGTCCGCGGCGGCGCGATGCGGTCGCGCCGCAGCGCTGCTGCGCCGGCTCTTCGCCTCCCCGGCATGGGCCCGGTTGCCTGGGGTTCGTTCGATGTGATCTGCGGCTCCGCTCGATTCCGGCTGCGCCTGCGAAATCGGGCTGCCCGCTCGCGTCGGCTTCAGCCGCCGGGTTCGGGAAATTTGGTTGCAAAGGCGCCGGATTCTCCTGCCCTGGCTTTTCGTCTTGCGGTTTGCGCCGCTTGCCGCGGTCGCGCATCCATCTGCGCATGTTGCACTTGTAACACGCCTGCCTAGCTCGGAGCAATTCGGCACTTGCGCGTGGCATGCGCCACCTAACGTCCGGCCAATCGCTGCGCGGCAGTGTTCTGTGACCTAGTGCCATTGCCTCACCTTGCCCATGGATGCTAGGTTTTTTGTTTCGGCTGCCTGTTCGTGCTCCTGTCGTGGAGCGCAGGTCGCATTCATTGCATTTCAATCTCGAGTTTTCTTAACGAGGCAAAATGGCAATCAAAGTAGGCATCAACGGCTTTGGCCGCATCGGCCGCAACATTCTTCGCACCGCGCTCACCGACAAGAACCTGGAATTCGTTGCGGTCAACGATCTGACCGATCCCAAGACGCTGGCCCACTTGCTGAAGTACGACTCCATCCTCGGCAACCTGCCCAACAAGATCTCGGCCACCGCCGACTCCATCAGCGTGGACGGCAAGAGCATCCGAGTGTTCGCCGAAAAGGATCCCTGCCAAGCTGGATTGGGCGTCGGTGGGCGCGCAGGTGGTCATCGAGTCCACCGGCAAGTTCACCAAGGCGCGAACTGGCCAAGCAGCATCTGCGCGGGCCGGTGAAGAAGGTCATCATCTCCGCGCCGGCGACCAACGAAGACATCACCATCGTGATGGGCGTCAACGAAGACAAGTACGATCCGGCGAAGCACCACGTCATCTCCAATGCCTCCTGCACCACCAACTGCCTGGCGCCGATCGCCAAGGTGATCAACGATAACTTCAAGATCGTCTGCGGCACCATGACCACGATCCACTCCTACACCAACGATCAGGTCATCCTCGACTTCCCGCACAAGGACCTGCGGCGCGCTCGCGCCGCCGCGCTGTCCATGATTCCGACTTCGACCGGCGCCGCCAAGGCGATCTATCTCGCGATTCCCGACCTGAAGGGCAAGCTCGACGGCTTCGCCATGCGCGTGCCGACGCCCAACGTTTCGGTGGTGGACCTGGTGGTGTTCGTGGAGAAGAAGACCAGCGTGGAAGAAGTGAACAATGCGCTGAAGGCCGCGTCGGAAGCGGGCCCGCTGAAGGGCTACCTGGGATACGAGACGGCGAACTGGTCTCCATCGATTTCCGGGGCGATCCGCGCTCCTCGATCGTGGATGCTCCCATGACCCGCGTCGTGGCCGGCAATTGCGTCAAGGTGATCTCCTGGTACGACAACGAGTGGGGCTACTCGTGCCGCGTCCGCGACCTGATCCACTTACATCGCCGAGAAGGGCCTGTGAATAGCACGTAGCTAGCTCGTCAGCTGCCGGCTGTCAGTTATCAGTCGAAGCAATCGGTTGCCGAGTATCAGCTAAGTAGCTGCTCCTGATCTCGATAGGCAGGCTCTAATTTCGCAGCTTCGTATCACCTGTCGATGTTGTAGCTCTGACGACTGAGAACTGATTCTGCAAGGGTTGACTTCCATGTCGAAATTATCCATTCGCGATCTTCCGCTGAACAACAAGCGCGTTTTCATGCGGGTCGACTTCAACGTTCCTCTCGACGACGGTCGCGTCATGGACGACACCCGCATCCGCGAGACGCTGCCCACCATCGAGTACGCGCTGCGGCATGGCGCTCGGCTGATTCTGGCCTCCCACCTTGGGCGTCCCAAGGGCAAGCCGAATCCGAAGATGAGCCTGAAGCCGGTGGCCGAGCGGCTGCGCATTCTGCTCGACGACGTATCTGCGGCGCGGAGAGAACGTCGGCTTCTCTCCCGACTGCATCGGCGTGCAGGCCGAAGAGATGGCCGAGAAGCTGGAGCGCGGGCAGTCGTTGCTGCTGGAGAACCTTGCGCTTCCATGCCGAAGAGGAAGCCAACGATCCCGAATTCGCCAAGCAACTGGCAAAGCTCTGCGACTATCTACGTGAACGACGCTTTCGGCTCGGCGCATCGCGCCCACGCCTCCACCGAAGGCATCACCCATTTTGTGGAAAAGAAGCGCGCCGGACTGCTGATGGAAAAGGAGCTCGAATATCTGGGCAAGGCGCTATCGCATCCACAAAAGCCCTTCGTCGCGATTCTGGGCGGCGCCAAGGTCAGCGACAAGATCGGCGTCATCACGCACCTGATGACCAAGGTGGATGCCCTCATCGTCGGCGGCGGCATGGCCTACACCTTCCTCAAGGCGCAGGGACACGAGATTGGCAAGTCGCTGCTGGAGGCGGACAAGGTGGAATTGGCGGCGAAAATTCTCGCCGACGCCAAGGCGCACAATGTGAAATTCCTGCTGCCGGTGGACCACGTGGTCGCCGACAAGATGGCTGCCGATGCTCGCATCCAGCAGATCGGCGTGGGCAAGCCGATTCCTGCCCGACATGATGGCGCTCGACATCGGACCGGAAACGGTGGAGCTGTTCTCCGCCGAAATCAGCCTGGCCCGCACCATCGTGTGGAACGGTCCCATGGGCGTGTTCGAGATCGAAGCCTTCGCCAAAGGAACCAAGAAGATCGCTTACGCCGTGGCCGACAACGGCGCGGCGGTTTCCATCGTCGGCGGCGGCGACAGCGTGGCCGCAGTCAAAGCTGCTGGAGTGGCCGATAAGATTACGCACATCTCGACCGGCGGCGGCGCGTCGCTGGAATTCCTGGAAGGCAAGAAGCTGCCCGGCGTGGAAGCGCTGAGCAATAAGTAAGATTGACCGCGAACCTTCGGCAATAGAGGTTATCGGCGTGGGGATTGCAAAGCTGGTTTCATTTCAATTGGCGCTATTAGTTTTGCTAAGCGCCGGTGCAGTCGGGGGAAGCAAAGAAGATACCGCTCGTGACTTGCTGACGAAATCCTTTCAGCAAGCGAACCTCTGGACGGATGGTCCCGTGCAGTTGGTCGCCAAGGTGAGAATGCTGCGGGCGAAGAACCAGGATCTAAATTTGATCTACGAGATTTCCTGGGCAGGTCCGGACAAGTGGCGGGCCGAGTGGAGTGGGACTGGATACTCACGAGTTACTGTGCTTAACAAGGGCAAACTGTACAGATCCTCGAATCTTCCAGCTCCCCCGCTTTTGGTGCTCCAGTTTGAAGAAGCGTTGGGCGCACTCAGTGGCAACAGCCCCGCAGGACCGTCGTTTTCGCCACCGCTTGATGTCAGCAAACCCAAAATGCAAGTCTCGAATGAGAAGGTGAGGAAGACGAATGCGAAATGTGTGAGTCTACGAGGTACTTGGTGTATCGATCCCGTTTCTGCGCATGCGTTGAGTTTCAGCAAGTCCCGAGAGGGCACCTCCGAATACAACGATTACGTGAAGGTTGGGGAAGTCGAGTTTCCTCAATCACTGCGGCTGATGCTTGGCGCCAGCGTTCAAGAGGAAGGCACAATTAGCGTCAGCCGTGGCGTAACGTTTGCAGATGCGCTTTTTGCCGCACCTCCGAATAGCACCCCCAGCGATTTTCCCTCCTGTGCTGACTTGGAGAAGAACTCCCAGCCGGGGCATCTAGACAATCGCGTTGCGCCAACGTATCCCCAAGGGGAGCGTATGAGCGGCCATCAAGGTACTGTTTTGCTTTATGCCATGGTTGGAAAAGATGGAGCCATTCAGCATCTTCAGGTGATCGGCGGCACTCGGCCTGCGCTCAACAAGTCGGCCATGGATGCAGTGCAGCAATGGAGATACAGTCCATACGAGCGCTGTGGGCAACCGGTGGAGGTGGAAACCGTAATTTTTGTCAATTTTTCCCTCGGCCCTTAGGGCGTAACAAAATAGAATCGCGGCAATGAGCCCGCCGATTTTCGCATTGGACCGGACACAAAACCCTGTCTATATCGATCGTGGACCTTTAGCTATTATCAACCGCTAACATGGGAAGCACTTCTACAGTTCTGCGCGTACCGATGGGAGATCGCGTTCTCGTGATCCTTGGTCCTGACGACATCACTCGGCAGCAAACCGACGCCATCGTGAACGCCGCCAACTCTTCCCTGCTGGGTGGCGGTGGCGTGGATGGCGCCATCCATCGCGCCGGAGGGCCGGCTATTCTCGAGGCTTGCCGGGAAATTGTTGGGCGCATCGGCCGTCTGCCTGCCGGACAAGCCGTCGCAACTCCAGCAGGACGCCTGGCGGCGCGCTATGTCATCCACACCGTCGGCCCGTTCTGGAGCGGCGGCAAACAGGGTGAGGCGGAAACGCTTGCCAGTTGCCATCGCGAGTCGCTCCGAATTGCCGACGAGCTGGAGCTTGCATCTATCGCCTTCCCTGCAATTTCAACCGGCGCCTACCGGTATCCGGTGGATCTGGCGTCACAGGTCGCCATAACCAGCGCGGCTGAGGCACTCCAAAAAGCCGCCCACGTCCGCGAAGTGCGGTTCGTGCTCTTCGATTCCGAAACATTCGCCCAATACAGCCATGCTGCTCGCGCCCTGGCCGCCAGCTCATCCCTGAAAGTGGACTCAATCCCATGACACGTAGAAAACTAATCGCCGCCAACTGGAAGATGTACAAAACTCCGGAACAGACCAGCGCATTCTTCGCCGAATTCCTGCCCATGGTCGCCGGGCACTCACGCGACGAAATCGTCGTCTGCCCGCCGTTCATTGACCTGCACGCCGCCGTGGAAGCCGCGCGCGGATCGAACGTCGCTGTGGGCGCGCAGAACATGCACTGGGCGAAAGAGGGGGCGTTCACCGGCGAGGTCTCTCCCGGAATGCTGACCGCGATTGAGGTCAGGCATGTGATCATCGGGCATTCCGAGCGCCGCCAGTACTTCAACGAGACGGATGACACGGTCAACCGCAAGCTGGAGGTCGCGCTGGAGAACGGATTGACGCCCATTGTCTGCGTGGGCGAGGTACTGGAAGAGCGCGAGGCTGGCCTGACCGAAGATGTGCTGCGCCGTCAGTGTACACGGGCTTTCAATGGCATCTCGGCACGGAAGGCGGCGAAACTTGCCGTCGCGTACGAGCCGGTGTGGGCCATTGGCACGGGCAAGACTGCGACTCCCCAGATGGCCACTGATGCGCACATGGTGATCCGCCACGAGGCGGAGAAGGCGTTCGGCAAAGAGTTTGCCCAGAAGTTGAGAATTCTGTACGGCGGCAGCGTGAAACCCGACAATGCTTCCGCGCTCATGTCAGAAAGCGAAATTGACGGCGCGCTAGTTGGGGGGGCCAGCCTGGATCCAGCAAGCTTCACCAAGATTGTGAAGTATTAGGCCAGTTTCAGAGTTAGTGTCGGCCGGCCGACATCGGGTCGAGATTCGAAACTACCCACGAGCCACTATCCACTGCTATAACAACCTCATGCACCAAACTCTGCAATCGCTGGCGGAATTCACTGCCACCCGCTTGATCGGCGACGGCAACCTTGAGATCACGACCGTCACCAGCATCGCGCAGGCGCAATCTGGGGCCCTGGTATTCGTGCAGGACGAGAAGCATTTGGCGCAGGCCCTGGCTTCGCCCGCCAGCGCCGTCATCGCCGGAGAGTTCGCCGCATCGTCTGCCGGACAGAAGCCTTTGCTGATCGCAGCCCATCCCCGGCTGGCGTTTGCGCGGGCCGGAGCGCTGCTCCATCCGCCGAAAACCTACGCCGCTGGCATTCATCCCACGGCTGTCGTCCATCCTTCCGCGAAAGTTGCTCCCACCGCTGCTATAGACGCCTATGCGGTGATCGAGGCCCACGTCGTGGTGGGCGAGCGCTCCCACATTGGGGCGGGCTGCTGCATCGGCGAGGGCGTCGTGATCGGCGACGATTGTGACCTGTATCCACGCGTCGTCATCTACCCAGGTACGACGCTGGGCCGCCGTGTGGTGGTGCATGCCGGAGCGGTGCTGGGAGCTGACGGCTTCGGGTTTGTGCGCGATGAACAGTACGGCCGTTATCACAAATTTCCTCAGATCGGTGGGCTTGTCATTGGCAACTACGTCGAGATCGGCGCCAATTGCACCCTCGATCGTGGGGCGTTGGACAAAACCGTGATCGGCGCGGGCACGAAGCTCGACAACCTGGTCCATATCGGCCATAACGTAACGGTTGGAGCTAACGTCGTGATCGCAGCCCAAACGGGGATCTCGGGCAGTGTCGAGATCGGAGACGGTGCGGTCGTGGGAGGCCAGGTTGGCATCGGCGACCACGCGACGGTCGAGCCCGGCGTCATTCTCGGATCAGGCAGCGGCGTGCTGTCGAATAAGATAGTTCGCGGGAAAGGCATGGTCTTTTGGGGCAGACCCGCGCGCCCGCTCAGCCAGTATTTGAAGGAATTAGCGGCGGTGGCGCGCCTCGCGCGAAAAAGCGAAGAGCGCAGTTAGCAGGGTAGCAACTAGCAACTAGCAATTAGCAATTAGCATTTTTCATTCGGCATCTAACGCTAATCGCTTTTCGCTTTTCGCTTTTCGCTTTTGCCGCTTTTCGCTTTTCGCTAGTTGCTAGTTGCTAATCGCTAGTTGCTAATCGCTAGTTGCTAATCGCTAGTTGCTAATCGCAGGTTATTCATGTCCATCATCGTCATCGGCGGACACTCTCGCAGCGTGGGCAAGACCAGCGTGGTCGCCGGCCTGATCGCCGCGCTTCCCGAGCTTCACTGGACGGCCATCAAGATCACGCAATACGGACACGGGATTTGTTCCGCCAACGGCGAACTCTGCGACTGCGCCACCGACGACCACAGTTGGGCGGTGACCGAAGAGCGCGACCGTAGCGGCGAGAGCGACACCTCGCGCTTTCTCGTCTCTGGTGCAGTTCGCTCGCTGTGGGTGCGCACTCGCCAGGGAATGCTGGCCGAAGCCATGCCGCGCGTCCGTCAGGAACTTGCTGCCGCCGAAAACGCCATTGTCGAGTCCAACTCGGTAATGCGCTTTCTGCGCCCCGACCTTTACCTGACGGTGCTCGACCCGACGACCGCCGATTTCAAAACCTCGGCGCAGGAGTTTCTCGATCGTGCCGATGCCGTCATCCTGCACGGCAGCAGTAGCGATGTCGCCTGGACGAACGTCTCACTCAAGCCAGTCGCCGCCAAACCGAGGTTCCACATCCGCCCCCCGCAGTACGTGACGCCCGAGCTGATCGAGTTTGTGAGGCAGCGAGTCCAACCTGGAGCGTCAACGCACTAGCTGAAAGCTGACGGCTGACAGCTTGCCGTTATAATGAACTTTCATCATGAAAGCCTACGTTTACGTCTCGCTCAAGAAAAGTGTGCTCGACCCTCAAGGCAAAACCATCCACGGTGCGCTCAAAAAAATGGGATACCGCGGCATTGACGACCTGCGTCAGGGCAAGTACTTCGAGATTGCACTCGACAGCAGCATCACCCGCGAGGCGGCGCAGGCCGAGGTGGAGCGCATCGCGCGTGAAGTGCTCACCAATCCCGTCATTGAAGAGTACCGCTTCACCATTGAGGGGTAGCGCGTCAGCTCGCCAGGAATCTACTGGCTGGGCGAGTCGCTCGGAAGTACAATGAGTGGCCCAATGCCGCAAAGAAGGACGCGAAACGGCAGCGACACGGAGGTCTTGGATGGCCAGTCCATCGGTAAGTCCCACAACCTTTCCGACCACTATTGCCGCGACCAACTCAGCGATGCTGGCGCAAGCCGCAGCCGCCAATAACTACAAGCAATTCATTGAAAGCGCCGCTCAGCAGTTCGGTTTTCAACCCGCGGTAATTTGTGGCATCGGTTCGCGCGAATCGGGATGGGGACTGCTCTTGAAGCCCCCCGGTCCAGGCGGAACGGGAGATTTCGCACCGCGGAAAAACACCAAGCCGTTTCGGTCTGGCCCACTGCCTCCCGATGGCGGTGGCTACGGGCGGGGCTTGATGCAAATTGATTTCGACGCCTTCCCCTTCGCCCAGACGGATGATTGGAAAGATCCTCAAGCCAGCATCCACTTCGGCTGCCAGGTGTTGCACAGTAACTTCGTCTTTCTCTCCAGCCACACAACTCTGCAAGGGCTGCTGCTGCTTCGCGGGGCCATTGCGGCCTACAACTGCGGGGCAGGAAATGTCCGTAAGGCCTTTCAACAATCGCAAGACGTGGATTTCTTCACGGCGCACTCCAACTACTCGGCCGACGTTCCTGAATCGGGCGGGCTTTTTCCAGCAGCAGGGTTGGGTGTGAGTTCGCGGCGGTAAGCCAACAATATTGCTAATACCGACTATTCCCAATATCGAGCGCGCAGCAATTGTTCCGCATGAGGAACTCCTGCTGACTCATCAAATCAGCTAAGATTAACTGACTACTGACAACTGACTACAGGCAACTGACATTTATGTGCGGAATCGTTGGATACGTCGGGAAAAAGCGGGTGGTGCCGGTCATCATTGACGGCTTGCGCCGCCTGGAATATCGCGGCTATGACTCGGCAGGCATCGCCGTGGGCGGCAACGGCGATGGCTTGCAGGTGCGCCGCGCCGAAGGCAAGTTGCGCAACCTGGAAGAGGTCATTCGCCTCAAGCCGCTCGACGGCACCTACGGCATTGGCCATACCCGCTGGGCCACCCATGGCCGTCCCACCGAAGAGAACGCGCATCCCCACCGCGACTGCACCGGCAAAATCGTGGTCGTGCACAACGGCATCGTGGAGAACTATGTCGCCCTGAAGAAGAAGCTGATCGACGAAGGCCACAAATTCCGCACGGAAACCGACACCGAAGTGATCGCGCACCTCATCGAGAAAAATCTCGCCGTGCCCGATCGTAAAGTTCCGCTGGAAGAAGCTGTACGCACGACGGTAAAGCTGCTGACCGGCGTGTTCGCCATCGCGGTCATCTCGGCAGACGAGCCCAACAAGATTGTCGCCGCGCGCAATGGGCCGCCCGCCGTCATCGGCCTGGGCAAAGAACGAATACTTCGTCGCCAGCGACGTGCCGGCCATCCTGTATCACACTCGCGACCTGTTCTTTCTCGGCCGATGGCGATCTTGCCGTCATCACCCCCTCGGGCGTGCAGCTCACCGACTTCGACGGCCAGCCCATCACCCGCCAGGTGCAGCACATCACCTGGGACCCCATCATGGCGGAGAAGGGCGGCTTCAAGCATTTCATGCTGAAGGAAATCTACGAGCAGCCGCGGGCGGTGCGCGATACCACGCTGGGCCGCGTCTCGCTTGATTCCGGCAAGGTGTTCCTCGACGAGATGGACATCACCGACGAGGATTTCCGCAAATTCGAGAAGGTATACATTGTGGCTTGCGGCACCAGTTGGCACGCCGGGCTGGCCGGCAAGTTCATGATCGAGCGGCTGGCCAAGCTTCCGGTGGAGGTGGATTACGCCAGCGAGTTTCGCTACCGCGATCCGTTGATTGGGCCGCGCGATCTGACCGTCCTGATTACGCAGTCAGGCGAAACCGCCGACACCATCGCGGCCATGCGCGAGTCGCGCGCCAAAGGCTCCAAGACCGTGGGCATCTGCAACGTCGTGGGCTCCATGATCGCCCGCGAAGCCAACGGCACCATCTACACCCACGCCGGGCCGGAGATTGGCGTGGCCTCCACCAAAGCTTTCACCGCGCAACTGACCGCGTTGTTCCTGTTCGCCGTCCACCTGGGCCAGGTGCGAGGAACACTCGATCTGCGACCACTCCAAGCAGCTGCTCAACGATCTCACGCTCATGCCCGGCAAGCTGGAGGCGCTACTGACTCGCGACGAAGAGACCGAAGATCTTGCCAAGGAATATCATCGCGCCCACGACTTCCTGTTTCTAGGACGCGGCATTCACTACCCAATCGCCCTGGAAGGCGCGCTGAAGTTGAAGGAAATTTCCTACATTCACGCCGAGGGCTATCCCGCCGGCGAGATGAAGCACGGCCCCAACGCGCTTGATTGACGAAGATCTTCCCGTGGTGATTCTGGCCACGCACGACAAGACCGATCCCGGCTCGGTGTTGCGCTACGAGAAGACGCTGTCGAACCTGAAGGAAGTGAAAGCGCGTTCCGGCACCGTGATTGCCATCGCCACCGACGGCGACGAGGAAATTCGCGAAGCCGCCGACCACGTCCTGTACGTTCCCGATGCGCCCGAACTGCTCGCCCCCATTCTGGAGGTGGTTCCCTGCCAGTTGCTGGCCTATCACATCGCGGTGCGCCGCGGCTGCGACGTGGACCAGCCGCGCAATCTAGCGAAGTCAGTGACGGTGGAATAGGGGCTAGCTCAACAGTCCCCCTATTGCCTCCCCAGCCCTTGAGTCGGCGCTCTTTTTGCTGGTAGAGTCAAGAGCAGCGGAGGAACTAACGATGGTGCTTGACCGAATCACAATTGATCCTCGCGTAATGGGCGGCAAGCCGTGCATTCGGGGGATGCGTGTCACGGTCGGCGCGATCGTTGGCATGCTCGCCGAAGGACACAGCGCCGCCGAGATTCTTGAGATCTACCCCTACCTGGAAGCAGCAGACATTACTCAAGCCCTCTCCTATGCGGCGCTGCGCTCCGAAGAGCGAGAAATCGAACTGAACCGAGCGTGAAGATCCTCATCGACATGAACCTGCCGCCGAGCTGGGTTCAGGTGTTCAGGCAAGAAAATTGGGAAGCACACCATTGGAGCGCTGTTGGCAGTCCCACTGCCCCAGATACAGAAATTCTAGATTGGGCGGCGAAGAACGGCTATATAGTTTTCACCCATGATCTCGACTTCGGTGCCATCCTCGCCTCAAAATCGTATCGCGCCCCCAGTGTTGTGCAGCTTCGCGGACAGGAAACGTCTCCGGCGAGCATGGGCTCAGTGGTGGTGCTCGCGCTTCGACAACTCCGTGAGGAGCTAGAGCTTGGTGCGCTGGTCAGCATCGATGCGGCAAGGACGCGAGCGCGAATTCTCCCCCTCCCATGACTAAGTAAATACTCGGCTAGTACCCCGTCAACCTCGGATGGGAGCAGAATCTTCGATTGATCCCGTTTTTTCTGACCCCTGACAACTGCTGTCAGCTCTCTCCCCTCTTCCGCAGAAACGCTGGAATCTCCAGGTCATCCGCGTCGTAGGTGATGTTGATGCTGCTGCTCACGGTTTCAATCGTGGGCGTCTCATCCCGACCGGCAGCGGCGGCCCGCGCCTGTATTTGGGCCTCGTCCATTGGCTCGGCATGACGCACGATCTCCGAATCGATATCGTCAAGATTGTCGGGAATGTGCGGAATGGTCCGCGCCCGTTCTACTACCCGCTGCGATTCGGGTTCTGACGGCTTGACCGCTTCGAAGCGCGTAGGCACAGCCTTTTCAGCCGCCGCTTGGGGCTCGCGCATGGCAGGCACTTCGTAGGTCGCATGGACACTGGCTGCCGTCGTCCGCGCGTGGTGCACCACCTCAGCCGCAGGATTCGATGCCTCGCGCCGGCGGGAAACTTCTCTAAAGCCGGTTGCGATCACCGTAATCTTCACTTCGTCCTTCATCTTCTCGTCGAGCACGGCGCCGAAGATGATGTTGGCGTCTTCATGCGCGGCACTTTGGATGATGGTGGAGGCTTCGTTCACCTCCGCCAGCCGCAGCGAACTGGAGCCGGTGATGTTGATGAGGATGCCGCGGGCGCCGTCGATCGCTCCGGCCTCCAGCAGCGGAGACGCAATCGCAGCCTGCGCCGCCAGCGTGGCGCGACCTTCGCCCCTCGCGGTGGCCGTGCCCATCACCGCGTAGCCCATGCCCGCCATGATGGTCTTTACGTCGGCAAAGTCGCGGTTGATGATTCCCGGAATGGTGATGATGTCAGAGATGCCCTGCACCGCCTGCCGCAGAATGTCGTCGGCGACGCGGAACGATTCGAAGAAACCTGCGTCCTTGGCCACCGCCAGCAACTTCTCATTGGGAATCACGACGGTCGTGTCCACCGAGTCGATCAACTCCTGCAAGCCGCGCTCCGCCTGGTTCTGGCGGCGTTTGCCTTCGAAGGCAAAAGGCTTGGTTACCACCGCGACGGTAAGCGCGCCCATTTCGCTGGCCAGCGATGCAATGATCGGCGCGGCACCCGTGCCGGTCCCGCCACCCAGACCGGTGGTGACGAACACCATGTCCGCGCCTTCGAGCGCTTCGATGATTTTGTCGGCGTCTTCCAGCGCAGCCTTTCGGCCAACGTCGGGATTGGCGCCCGCGCCCAAGCCGTTGGTCAGCTTGACCCCAAGCTGGATCTTCACCGGCGCATTGGAAAGCTTGAGCGCCTGAAGGTCGGTGTTGGCCACCACAAATTCCACGCCTTCCAGGTGCGACTCGATCATGCGATTGACGGCATTGCCGCCACCGCCGCCGACGCCGATGACCTTGATTTTCGCGCTGTTCAGCAGCTCTTCGTTGAAGTGAATGCGAATGTCGTTTTCGGGCTGGCTCTTGTCGTTGAAATCTTCAATCATCTCTACTCCCTAAGCGCCGCAGCGGGCGCCGGTGAGTTCTGCAAATTGATTACGCGTTCTGCCGGGCGAACAATGCCCTGAGTTTTGCTCCCAGTCCTCGATCGATGTTCATGCGCGCCTGCCGCGCACGATGTCCGTAGAGCACCATCCCGATTGCCGTGGCAAACTCCGGCTCCAACAGATTCGAAGGCAGCTTGGCGATGGGCACCGGATACCCCAGCCGCACCGGCCGCCGCAGAATATCATCCGCGACCTCCAGCAGCGCATTGAGTCGCGACCCGCCGCCGGTAAACACCAGTCCCGCGCCCAGCAAATCGTAAACTCCCGCCTGGCGCAGGTGGTCGCGAAGCAACTCCATCAGCTCACGCGCCCGCGGCTCCAGAATTTCTCCCAGCATGCGCTGCTGCATCAGGCGCGAGGGGCGATCGCCCACCGAAGGCACTTCGATTTCATTGCCCTCGGGGATGCGGGTGACGATGGCACAGCCGAACATCTTCTTGATGTTCTCGGCGTCGGGAATGGGGGTGCGGAAGCCCACTCCCACATCGTTGGTGAAATGATCGCCGCCGATCAGGAATGGCGCCGCTGTGGATCACAACCCCCTCGTAGTACACGATGAGGCTGCTGGAACCTGCTCCAATGTCAACCAGGCAAACGCCGAGTTCGCGCTCATCGGTTTGCAATACCGAGTCGGCGCAAGCCAGCGCTTCAAAGACGGTATCGTCGACGTGGATGCCGGCGCGGTTCATGGCCGAGACCACGTTTTGAGTCGCGGTGGTTCCCGCCGTCACCACATGGACGCGCACTTCGAGCTTTCTGCCCATCAGTCCGGCGGGATCGTGGACCCCACCCTGGCCATCCACGATGAACTCCTGCGGCAGCAGGTGCAGCGCCTCGCGGTCATCGGGCATGGCGATGCTGCGCGCCTTTTCCACTGCCTGGCGCACGTCTTCCCGGCTGATCTCGCGCGAACGCGATCCCAGCAGGATGCCGCCATGACTGTTCACGCCGCGGATGTGCGAGCCGGCCACTCCGACCACGGCGTGCTCCACCGGAGCTTGTGCCACGTTCTCGGCGTCTTCCACCGCTTTGCGAATCGAGTCGACCGCCTTGTCGAGATCGGCAATCATGCCCTTTCGCATGCCGCGCGAATCGGAGATGCCATGGCCGCGATAACGCAAGGCATACTCATTCACTTCGGCGACGATAACGCACGTCTTGGCGCTACCGACGTCAATCACTGTGAGCAGGTTTTCCGTTTGACTTCCCATGGTTTAGGAGCGCTTCTTAGTTTTGTGTCGCATCGCTGCCTTATGCCCGGCTGCTGGCGGTGCGGGTGCGTCCATATTACTCGCCCCATTCTCCGCCACAGCGTCACCCTTGGCATTACCGCCGGCGGAATCGGGATTCACAATCACCTGGTGGTCGAAACGCAAGTCCACCGATTCCAGTCTCTGGAATTGCGCTCTCCATTCCTGCACATGGGTGACATAGATTTTGAAACGCTCCAGAAAGTTTGACGATCCCAGGTGTACCAGCACGGCTCCATTGGCGTCGGTGACGGTTGCTTTCACGTCGTCAGGATCGGAAAGATCGACGTCGCTAAGGTCGCGCGAGTAATGCGCGCCACCGGCATCGAGTTCCTTCATCAACTGAACGTAGATTTTCATGCGCGCTGCGCGCGTCGAAACCGGCTCGGTGTCCGGCATTCCGACCACCACCGGGAAAGAATATTTTGTCAGCTGGCCCGCCGGAAGATCCATGATCACGCCGTTGGCGTCAATCAGTTCAATGTGAGAATTGACTTCCACAAACGCAACCGGGGTGCGCTCTTTGACAACGATGTTCAGTCGGTCGGGCAGCAGCCGCATCACCGAAGCCGATTGCACCCAGGGAATTTGCTCCAACTGTCTGCTTGCGTACTTCCAACGGAACGAAAAAGACGTTGCGATTAAGATCGCTCGCCATCACTTCCATTACCTGGGAGCGGCTGACATTGCTGTTCCCCGAGACCTGGATGTTATCGCTGGAATCGATGCGAAAGCGCCACGATCGCGTGGCGTATTGATGGAGCGTAATCCAGATCAGAGTAATGCTCGCTAGAACCAGGACCAGGATGAGTGCGATCTTAATGCGGCTGGCAGCCTTGTGCGGCAGCGCTCCGCGACGCACGGGAACGCGCTTTTGTCCGCGCAAGAAGGGCGACTCGGCCTCGTCATCGAGGTCGAGCATGCGGGCGTCAAGCGGCGATTCGTCGAAGCCGCGCGAACGCACCGCGGCGTCGCTGACGCGCGCTTCGAGTTCTTCTTCCGGTGTTGTTGATGAACTTTTTCGAGCCATGAAAACCGGGTGAAACGGCCAGAACTTCGGCTCATTCGCCTCACTATAACTGTTTTTCTTGGAATTGCGGAGACGCTTTTCGGCTGGAACGACCACGCGAGAGAACAGGAACCACAACAGTAAACTTGCAAGCCGCAGTTCGCGGCGAAAATGGGCTAGCAGTGGCGGTGCCTACGCAGAAGGCCCGATTACGTTATGATTTGATCGCTATGGTTGACCTAATTGAGGACCGCAAGCAGGAACTCGCGCGCATCTGTCCGCGATTTGGTGTACTCAGCCTCGGGCTATTCGGCTCGGCCACTCGCGAGGACTTTCACGCGGAAACTAGCGACCTCGATTTCGTGGTCGAGTTTGCGCCTATGTCGCCCGGCGAGCATGCTCGCTCTTATTTTGGCCTTCTTAAAGAGCTGGAACACCTCTTCCAACGCAAAGTCGATCTGGTCGAGGCGTCCGCGGTTCGCAATCCTTACATTCGGCGCAATATCGAATCCTCGCAGGTGTCCCTTTATGCAGCGTGACCAGAGAGCGTACCTCTGGGATAGATAGAGTGGCGCTTCACCCGGACTTGTCCACGCACATGATTCCGGACTTGTCCACGCACATGATTCCGGACTTGTCCACGCACATGATTCCGGACTTGTCCACGCACATGATTTAGGGTGTCATCCTGAGCGACGAGCGCAGCGAGGAGTCGAAGGAACCCTTTGCCCGCCCAACAATTTCGGAGCCGTGTACAAAACTGATTTCTTGCAGGGATAGGGGTCCTTCGACTCGCTACGCTCGTCGCTCAGGATGACAGAAAAGAGGCGGATCCTTCGCTGCACCCCTCTCCAGCGCTTCCACTACCTGCGGCCCGAGCTGCCAAACGTTGCCGGCGCCCAGGGTCAGAATCATGTCGCCCGGCTTGGCTGCGCTTGCCGCCAGCTTTAAGGCTTCGGCGAATGAAGAGGCGTACCGCACGTTTTGCTTGCCAGCTTCCGCTATGCGGTTGGCCAGCATCTCGCCGGTAATTCCCGGGATTGGCGGTTCACTCGCCGGGTAAATATCGAGCACTATGACCGAATCGGCGTCGCCGAAGGCGGTCGAAAATTCCTCAAGCAGTAACTGGGTGCGGGTGTAGCGGTGCGGCTGGAAGATGACATGCACCCCACCGAAACCACACTGTCGCGCCGCCGCCAGAGTGGCGCGAATCTCCGTGGGATGATGCCCATAATCGTCAACGACGACAATGCCACCGACATTGCCGATCATCTGAAAGCGGCGATCCACTCCATTGAAGCTTTCCAGTGCCCGCCGGATGTCCTCGACCGGCACGTCGAGCCCGATCCCCACTGCAATCGCCGCGGTCGCATTCCTAATGTTGTGTTCCCCAGGAACGCGCAGATGGAATTCGGCCAGCTTATTTCCGCGGTAGCTGGCGTGAAAGCTGCTCAGCACGGCTGAGTCTTTGCGGGGACCACAATGCACGCTCGAAATGAGGAAGTCTGATTGGTCGCGCGTTCCATAAGTCAGAGTTCGCCGTTGCACCGCGGGCAGTATCCGGCGCAGGTCATCGTTGTCATTGCAGGCCACAACCATCCCGTAGAAAGGCACCGAATCCATGAACTTCAGAAAGGTCTGTTCCACGTCTTCCATATTGCGATAGCAGTCCATGTGCTCGCGGTCAATGTTGGTAACGACCGCGAGAATGGGCGAGAGTTTCAGGAAGGAGCGATCGCTCTCGTCGGCCTCCGCCACCAGGTACTGGGATTTCCCCAGTCGCGCATTGGACCCCATGGCATCCACGCGGCCTCCCACAACGACCGTGGGATCGAGACCACCCGCGGCCAACACCGCCGCGATCATCGACGTAGTCGTGGTCTTGCCATGCATGCCAGCCACGGCGATGCCGTATTTCAGGCGCATCAATTCCGCCAGCATTTCGGCGCGCTGAATGACCGGAATATGCTGCCGGTGCGCGGCCACGACCTCGGGATTGTCGCGAGTGATGGCCGAGCTGGTAATCACGACTTCGGCGCCGACTATGTTTTCCGGGCGATGTTCGCTGTAGGTGATGGCTCCCATTCCAACCAGCCGCTGGGTGACCGCCGAAGGTTTCAGGTCAGAGCCAGAGACCTTGTACCCCAGGTTGAGCAGCACCTCGGCGATGCCACTCATACCGATGCCGCCGATTCCGACAAAATGGACGTGCTGGATTCTTGCAAACATGCGGGAGACGAGTCTCTAGGCTACAGCGTGCTGGCTCTGGACGCCAGCCGCCCGGGCCGCGAGCGACGCGATTCTGGCGGCTGCGTCGGGATGGGCAAAGCGGCGCGCCGCCTCCGACATCGCCGCCAATCGCGAGCGGTCGCGCAGCAATTCGGCAATCTCGCTCACCAGGCGATCGCTGGAAAGTTCAGACTGCGGCAACAAGCGAGCTGCACCGCCGTCAGCCAGCGTCGCGGCATTTTTAGTCTGGTGGTCATCGGCGGCTGTGGGCAAGGGAATGAAGATGGCGGGCTTGCCGGCCGCCGTGATCTCGGCCACGGTGCTGGCTCCGGAGCGGCAAAGCAGCAGGTCGGCGCGGGCGAAAGCCCCCGGCATGTCATCGATGAAAGGCGACACCTCCGCCGAAATCATGGTGCGCAAGTAAACCGACTGCGCGTGAACGTAGTCCTTCTCGCCGGTCTGATGGATGATGTGGATTGCCGGTACCGCCTCCATCAGTTTCGGCAGCGCGTCCAGCACCGCCTGGTTGATGGCGTGGGCGCCTTGGCTGCCGCCGAACACCAGCAGCGTAGGGCGGCCATCCCTGGGACGCGCGTGGAATGTGGAAAAACTCCTGCCGCACCGGTACGCCGGTCACATGACAATTGCGAAAATAGTGGCAGGTTGCCTCGAAGTGGACCGCTGCCGCGCTCACCATGGGAGCAACCATGCGATTCGCGACTCCGGGGACCACGTTGGGTTCGAACGCAACCGTGGGTATGCTCATCATGGCGGCCGTTAGCATCGCCGGACCCGACGCGTAGCCGCCCACCCCGATCATGACATCGGGCCGAAAGTCGCGGATCAGCTTCGCCGACTCCATGAAGGCACGCGGGAGATCCAGCAAAGTCTTAAGCCGGGTCGCAAGGTCCACGCGGTTAAGCGCGCCAATCTGGATGAGATGCAGATCGAATCCCGCCGCCGGAACCAGCCGGGTCTCAATGCCGCGCTGGGTGCCGACGAATAGCACCTCCGCGTGGTAGCGCGAACGCAACTCCTGCGCGATGGCTAATGCAGGAATCACATGTCCGCCGGTTCCGCCTCCAGCCAGGATCACACGCATGGCTAGTCCGTCTGCTGCGTGATGTTGAGCAGGACTCCGACACTGGCCAGAGTGATGAAAAGCGAAGAGCCCCCGTACGAGATGAACGGCAGCGGAATTCCTTTGGCCGGCATCATGGCCAGCACCACGCTGATGTTGAACAAGCGCCTGCACAACTACCATCGCAGTGAAGCCGGTCGCCAGAAACTTGCCGAACATGTCTTCGGTGCGAAGCGCGGTCCGGATGCCGCGATAGAGGAAGATGCCGAAGAGCGTGACCACCAGCAGCGAGCCCCACAGTCCCATCTCTTCCGCGGTCACGGCGAAGATAAAGTCAGTATGCGGCTCCGGCAGGTAGAACAGTTTTTGCTTGCCTTCCATCAGCCCCAGCCCCGTCAGACCTCCTGTGCTCACGGCGATCATCGACTGAATAATGTGGAAGCCTTTGCCCTGCGGATCTTTAAAGGGATCGAGGAATGCCTGCACTCGTGCCCATCGCCAGGGTACGCGGACCACCAGAAAATACAGCGGCAACAGCGAGGCGGCGAATGCGTACCCACAGATATCTCATGTTCATCCCCGCCACGAACAACACGGCGGCAGAGATGGCCAGGCATGCGATGGCGGTGCCGAGATCGGGTTCCTTCACAATGAGCAGCGCGAACAAGATTACCGGGGCGGCCGCGGGAAGCAGCACCTTCTTCCAGTCGGTGATTTGCTGCCAGCGCGATTCCAGAAAGTATGCAAGATAAAAAATGATTGCGGGTTTCGCCAGCTCCGAAGGCTGCAACGAGAAGCCGCCAAGCTTGATCCAGCGATGGGTGTTGTGCGAATCGCGGAACAGGAAAACGGCAATCAGCAGCAGCGAGGTAAATCCCAGAAAGGTGAAGACCACCGACGCCCGCCGGTATTTGCGGTAGTCGATGTTCATGATGACAACCATGGCCGCCAGGCCGGCGCCGGCCCACGCCATCTGCCGTAGCAGGAAACCGTAGGGCGAACCAAAGCGCTCCTTCGCCATCACCGCCGAGGCGCTGAACACCATCACCAGCCCAATAAAGACAAGCAACAGCGTAACCGTGAACAGCCACTTATCCACGCTGACCCGCTTGGCCATTATTCGTTGCCTCCGCGCGCAGTGCTGCCCACGTGCTCTCGCTGCTGTTCCCTCGATGCCAACTGGCGAACCAGGTCTTTGAAGATCCGTCCGCGGTGCTCGTAGCTGTCAAACTGATCGAAGCTGGCGCAGGCCGGAGCCAGCAACACTACATCGCCCGCACTGGCGGATTCGCTGGCGCGCTTGACCGCGGCCTCCAGCGTCCCGACGCTTGACGATCTCAGTTCCTTGCACCTGCGACTCGATCTTGGCGGCCGCCGCACCGATGGTGTACACGCGCTTCACCCGCTCCTTGAGCAATGCATTCAGCACGCTGTAATCGCTGCCCTTGTCCTTGCCGCCAAGAATGAGGTGAATGCGGCCAGGAAATGACTCCAGTGCCTTGATGGTCGCGTCCACGTTGGTGGCTTTGGAGTCGTTGTAATACTCGACTCCGCGAACCGTGGCCACGAACTCCAGCCGATGCTCCACCGCTTTGAACTCGGAGACCGCGCGACGGATCTGTGCCGGCTCGATTCCGGCCAACATTCCGACACAGACCGCCGCCAGCACATTTTCCAGATTGTGCGCGCCCTTCAGCGAAATCTCCTTGGCAGGCATGATGTCGCGCTCGCCATGCTGGTCGCGCCAAACGATGCTGCCCCGCGCGGACGAATGCTCCACGTTACGACTTCCTTCAACCGGCTGAACCAGTACACCGAAGCTCTTCGTGGCCGAGGCCATCGCAATGCAAGGCTCGTTGTCCGCATTCAGAACGGCGAAATCGTTCGCGCTTTGGTTCTCGAAAATGCGGGCCTTGGCGGCGGCGTAATTCTCGAACGAGTGGTGCCGGTCAAGATGATCGGGGGTGACGTTCAACACCACCGCAATTCTGCGGATGAAAGCTCTCGATGGTCTCCAGTTGGAAGCTGCTGATCTCCAGCACCACCCAGGTGTCCTCGGTGGAGCTCTCGACGAAGGTGATCGCCGGGGTGCCGATGTTTCCGCCGACCAGCGCCTTGCGGCCTCCTGCCGCAATAATTTCGCCCGCCAGCGTCGTGGTAGTGGTCTTGCCGTTGGAGCCGGTGATGGCGACGATCTTGCCCTTCAGGAAGCGCGCAGCCAGTTCCACCTCGCCGATGACCGGGATACCCAGCGCACGCGCCTGCACCAGTTGCGGAACATCGAAGGGCACGCCCGGGCTGATGACGATCAGGTCCTGATCGCGGAAGGTGCGCTCGCCATGCTGTCCGGTTTCGACGCTGATGCCGTGGTCGAGCAGCAGAGGAATCTCCTGCGCGAAGCTGCTCCTGCGACTTGGCGTCGGAGACCGCAACCCGCGCGCCGCGCTTCTCCAGGAACAGAGCGCTGGCCACGCCGGACTTGCCCAGCCCGACCACCAGCACGCGTTTGCCTTTAACGTCCATCAGGAATCTGCTCGCGTCGCCATTGTGCCACGTTTACCGGGCTTCTACCGCAACTTCAAGGTGGTGAGAGCAAAGAGTGCAAACACCAGAGAGGCAATCCAGAAGCGCACGATCACCTTCGACTCGCTCCAGCCCAGCAGCTCGAAGTGGTGATGGATGGGCGCCATCTTGAAGATGCGCTTCCTGCGCAGCTTGTAGGAGCCCACCTGCAGGATGACCGAAAGCGCCTCGATCACGAAGATGCCGCCGATGAACGGCAGCAGCAGCTCCTGCTTGATGATGACGGCGACGGTCCCAATGGCTCCGCCCAGCGCCAGCGATCCCACGTCGCCCATGAAGATCTCCGCGGGATGCGCGTTATACCAGAGAAAACCGATGGCCGAGCCGACCATCGAGCCGCAGAAGATGGTCACCTCCGAGACCTGGGGCATCTTGGACAGCTCGAGGTAATCGGCAAATACGGCATGGCCGCTGACGTAGGTGAGCACGGTAAGCGCTCCCGCGGCAATCACGGTGCAGCCGATCGCCAATCCATCCAGACCGTCGGTGAGATTCACGGCATTGCTGGAGCCCACGATGATGATGGCCACGAACACCAGGAAGGGCAGAAACGCCAGCGGCGAAAGATAGCCGTGATGCAATCGGCTGATCACCAGGTCTGGCCGGAAATGCTTGAGGAAAGGCACGATCAGGCGGGTGGAGTACAGGCCATGGGTTTCCAGGCCACTCAAGATCGCGCCGATCACAAAAGCCGCTAGAAATTGGTAGAGCAGCTTGGCCCGCGCGGTTAGACCTAGGTTGCGGCGGTGTACCACCTTCAGGTAGTCGTCGGCGAAGCCGATCGCCCCGAACGACAGCGTCGCCAGGACGGCAATCCACACGAAGCGGTTACTGAGATCGGCCCACAACAAAGTTGGGACGATCATGCCCACCACGATCAGCACGCCGCCCATGGTGGGAGTGCCGGCCTTCTTCAGGTGGTCCTTGGGGCCGTCTTCGCGAATGTACTGCCCAATCTGGAATTCACGCAGGCGCCGAACCACCGCCGGGCCAATGATCAGGCCGATGAACAGCGCGGTGAGGCTGGCGAACACCGTGCGGAAGGTCAAATAGCGAAAGATTCGGAACGGGCCGATATGCAAGACGAGAAAACCCTTCTGGTAGAGCAACCAATAGAGCAAATTCTTCCCCGTTCCGAAAGTTATGCAGGAGCCGCAACCCTAATGTGCAGCGTCCGGCGTTTTGCCGACCCAGGCTTCCAGCGCACGCTCCAGGCGCACGCCGCGTGACGCCTTCAGCAGAACTACATCGCCGGTCTTGACTTCGCGCCGCAGCCAATCGCCGGCCTCTTGCGGCGTGTTGACGAACTCCGCGTTCATCCCCGCTTTGATTGCGGCTTCGACCATCGACTTCGCCAGTCCCCGGACCCCCAGCAGTCGATCGATTCCGTAGCTTGCCATGTGTTGTCCGCAATCGCGATGCATGGCGTCAGCCGCAGGACCGAGTTCCAGCATTTCGCCGGCAACTACAATGCGGCGCCGGGCAGGAATCTGGGCCAGCGAGCGGACCATACTGTCGAGGGCCTTAGGATTGGAATTGTAACAATCGTTGATGATGGTCGCGCCCGCGTAGTTCAGGATTTCTCCCCGCTTGTCTCCGGGCGATCAGGGTCGCGAGCGATGCGGCGGCCATCGGTAGCGACACCCCATACTGTAATCCGACGGCGACGGCCGCCAGCGCGTTGTAGATACTGTGCTCGCCCAGCAATGGCAACGCAGTCGGAGCATGCTCGCCGTCCGCCACAATTTCAAACACCGACCCTAGCGGGCCATGCGATTCAATCCTGCGCGCCGACACGTCAGCCGGTTTTTGCAATCCGAAGGTGACGACCTTCCCGTGGAAGTCTCGCCCGAACTGCGAAACATACTCATCGTCCGCATTCAACACCGCAATACTGCCGGCGGGAAGCGACGCAATCAGCTCATACTTGGCGCGAGCGATGGCTGCGATCGACTCAAAAAACTCCAAGTGTACGGGAGCGACCATGGTCACAACGCCGCAATCCGGCTGCGCCAGTTTCGCCAGTGCGGTGATCTCGCCGGCGTGCGACATCCCCATCTCGACCACCGCAAGGTCATGCTCCGGCTCCAGATTGAGCAATTGCAGCGGCATGCCGAAATGATTATTCAGATTACCCTGCGATTTCAGCACCCGATGCTTCGTAGCCAGTACGTGCGCGATGGCTTCCTTGGTCGTGGTTTTGCCCGCCGACCCGGTCACGGCGATCGAGTGGTTTGCCCCACAACCGGCGGACGGCGGCAGCGAGCTTTTGCAACGCGAGAAGCGGGTCCTCCACCGCCAACAACTGGTTCTGCTGCGCGAACCGCGCGCGCTGGTCCTTGCTAATGACAGCGCCGACCGCGCCCCTGTCAAGCGCCGCCTCGACAAAATCATGCCCGTCCAGCCGCTCGCCGCGGACCGCGAAGAACAGGTCGTCCGGCAGCAAGGTCCGCGAATCGATGGAATAGCCGCTGGCAACCGAACCTGGGGCAAATTCGCCAGTGGCCTGCATAAATTCGGCAGCGCGAGCCAGGCTCAGCTTCATGACTCTCCAGACTGCGTCGGTTGAGCCGGTTGCGTAGCCGGTGTCGCGCAGCGCATTGCGCGCCATCTCGATATCGTCGAACGGGACCGCTCCGGCGCCCGTGACTTGGACCTTCTCGTGGCCCTTTCCGGCGATGAGAACGATATCACCCGCCTCGGCCTCGTGAATGGCCAGAGTAATGGCCTTGCTGCGATCAGGTTCCAAAGTGTAACGCGTGCCGGAACGCTGCAATCCCGGCAGCGCGTCGTTCATGATGTCGAGGGGATTCTCGCTTCGCGGATTGTCGCTGGTCAGCACCACGAAGTCGCTGCCCGCGCCGGCGGCCTCGCCCATCAGCGGACGCTTGCTGCGGTCGCGGTCTCCGCCGCATCCGAATACGCGTGATCACTCGTCCCGGCCCACCCCGCTGCGCCAGGAAATCCCGCGCCACTGCGGTTAGGTTGCGCAGCGCGTCGTCGGTGTGGGCATAATCCACGATCACGGTGAAGGGTTGGCCAACATCCACGCGCTCGAAGCGTCCTGACACCTGGTGCAGTTCAGCCGCCGCCAAGACGATGGCGCTGGGCTCGACATTGCGCGCATAAGCGGCTGCCGAGGCGGCAATCAGGTTCAGCACGTTCACCCGCCCCAGCAGCGGACTCCAAATGGGATACTGACCCGCAGGCGTCACCAGGGTGAACTTGGTTCCACTCGTTCTCGATGCTGAGGTCATTGGCATGGAAATCGCCGCTGTCAATGCCGTACGTAATCAATTCTGCTTGCTTCTTGAGCAGTTTGATAAGCCGCTGACCGTATTCATCCTCCAGGTTGATCACCGCCGCCCTCGGCGGCTCAGTACCCGAGCCCCTGAAGAGGATCGTCTTCGAAGCGAAATACTCTTCCATGGTGCCGTGATAATCGAGATGATCGCGAGTGAGATTGGTGAATACGGCAACGTCGAACGGCACTCCGTAAACCCGCTGCTGCTCCAAGCCATGCGAAGACACTTCCATCACCGCCTCGGTGCAGCCTGCCTCCACCGCGCGGGCAAATAGCTGATTCAATTCCAGCGCCTCGGGAGTGGTGTGGGGAGCGGGAAGGACCTCTTGGCCGATGCGATATTCCACCGTGCCCACCAGGGCAGCTTTACGTCCGGCGGCGCGCAGCATGGCATTCAGGACGAACGCTGTCGTCGTCTTGCCGTTGGTGCCGGTAAGACCTGAGATGGACAGCCGTTCCGCAGGACGACCATAGAAGTTTGCGCTGAGCCGCGCCAGCGCTCGCCGCCCGTGCGGAACCTGTGCCCAGGCGACATCAGGCCGAGGCGGTAACGAGTCGCTAACAACGGCAACTGCTCCTGCCTGGAGAGCAGCATCGATGTACTGATTGCCGTCTGTGGTTTCGCCGCGGATGGCCACGAAACACCAGCCCGGCTGCACCCGCCGGCTGTCGTAATCTAGACCGGCGATCTGCGGATTGCCTTGCTGCGCGAGACATTCGGCCCCATCCAACAGCTGGAGGAAGTCCATTCTACCCGCATTATAGCTATGCTTTACGCGTGTGAGGGCGCCAGAATCGCCGACGTGCCTAGTAAGGAACTAGAAGCAATCTCATAAACCGGTTTGTGTCAGGGCACGGCTTCAGCCGTGCCGCAAACCGCTCGTTACGGACTGGGCTTTTAGCTCCTGAGGTACTCGCTCTGGTTTGGAGATTTACGCCTCGGGGCGGGGGCCGGCAATTCCCAGAAAAACCAGCAAGGCCCGGTTCAAGCCCACCATGTCCTCGTCGGATAAGCGGCCCACACGCTTCCCGATTTTGGTCCTTGGAATGGTAATTACCTTGTCCACCATAATGCGACACAAGGCGCGCAAGCCATTTCTGTCATTCGGTTCGATGGGTATGCGGAACAAAGCGGCGCTCTCGGGATTCGTGGTGAAAGGGCAGACAGTGATGGAGTTCGTGGTATCGAATCGGTCATCCTGTACGATTACGACCGGGCGGGGCTTGCCGGCGTAATCCCTGCCGCCAGCAACCATCCAAATCTCTCCCCGTTTCACTCATCTCCCCAATCAGAGATTGAGTCGATGAAAGCCTGATCGTCCTTCTCTTGGGGGCTATTGGCAATTAGGAGTGACTGCCGGTGTGCCTCCGCGGCGAACTCGGGCGAACGCACATCGGGGACCCAGATTTGGATGGGCCGCAGCCCTTGGCGGCGCAGCCTTTCCCGATGGGCTCTGACCTTGTCGCGCGACGACTTCGAGGGAGTTCGTGGCATATTTCCTCGCAAGGATTAGTTACATGTAACCTATTAGAAATTTGGCGAGCGAGCAATCCAGTTTGACTCCCGCCAAATGCGGTATTACATTCTAAGAAATGTAATGGAGCCAACATGGAATCTGCAATCACCAGCAAGGGCCAGGCAACCATTCCGAAAGCCATTCGGGAACATCTCCATCTCAAGCCGGGCGACAAGGTCAAGTTCTTCGTGCACCCCAACGGCACCGTTTTTCTATTGCCCAAGATCACGGTTTCGGCCTTGCGCGGCATCGTTAAGAGCTCGCGGCGTGCCACTCTTGAGGAAATGGACGAGGCGATCGCAGCCGGGATTGCGAAAAGGTATAGGGCCGCCACGCGAAAATGATTGGTCTCGATACAAACATTTTGGTTCGGTACTTTGCGCAGGATGACCCAGTGCAGTCGCGCAAAGCCACTGTACTTATGGAACAGCGTCTGACGGAGCAAAGCCCTGGGTTCGTCAGTATTGTTGCGCTGGCGGAGACGGTGTGGGTACTGGAACGCGTCTACCGCCTTAAAAAGCAAGAAATTGCCATTGTTATCGAGCGGATACTTGGGGCCGACGCGCTGTTGGTGGAACACGAAGCCGAGGTTGCCACTGCTTTGACTGCGGTATGGGAAGGCCGAGGCTCGTTTGCCGATGCACTCATCGCGGCCCTGAACGCCCAGGCCGGCTGCTCGCGAACGCTCACCTTCGATCGGAAAGCGCTAAGGCTTCCAGGGTTCGAGCTTTTGTAACCTCCAGCTAATGCGTAAACCGCACTGTGATCCTTTGCCCGGAAGGCAGGCGGCTGCCCGCTGCGGGCCATTGCTGGCGCGCCACCCCGCTGCCGATCGCATTGATCTCCAATCCGGATTGTCCGGCGGTTTCCACCGCCGACCGCAGCGGCTTGCCGAGGAAGGACGGCACCACCACTCCGCTGTCTACGTCGAGAACTACAGTACCCTTCCCGGCGGCCTCTTCGGCCGGGCTCGGCTGCTGCGGGCTAGGGGCTGCCTGCGCCACCTCCGTTCCACTCGAGGGCTGGGCTCGCCGCTCTGGAGCTGGGGGAACGAGGCCCGCATCGGCCCCGCCCGACACCTTCGCGCCCGCCACCCCTGCCTGCGAACTCGTCCGGGGGCTTGCGTTGCCGGTGGCATCGGCGTCAGCCATCGGCAACGGGGGACTAAGCCGATCGGACGATTCATCGGCCAAATCGTCATCTTTTGCCGAGGCCAGCAGGTTCTGTCGCACAGGATTCTTAACATCGGCATCGTGTGGCACGTGCATGTATTCCAGCACCTGCTCGGCAATGCGCTTAAACACCGGAGCACAAACCTGCCCACCCTGATGCAGTCCCATCGGCGAATCAAGAATTACCGCAATGGTTATCGCCGGGCTGTTGACCGGGGCAAACCCGATAAACGACGCGACATACTTGGTCTTGGAATATGCGCCCGTCGCCGGGTCAACTTTCTGTGCCGTGCCGGTTTTGCCGGCATCGGTATAGCCGTTGAGGATCGCTCGCCTGGCCGTCCCGAATAGCACCACGCCTTCCAACATCTTCTTCATTTGGGCCGCGGTCATCGCCGAAACCACGCGGTGCTGTTGCGCGGAATGAAACACCACCGGCTTGGGCGTTCCGTCGGGAGGCAGTTCGCCAGCCACGATGCGCGGGGGCGTATAAACTCCGTCGTTGGCGATGGTGGAGAGCAGCGAGACGGTTTGCAGCGGCGTCACCCCAATCTCCTGCCCCATCGAGATGGCGCCGATGGAGACCTTCGACCAGCGGCTCACCGGTCTGGCCAGCCCGCGGGTCTCACCGGGCAGCTCGATGCCGGTCTGCTGGCCGAAGCCGTAGTCGTGAATGTAGTGGTAGAGACGCTCGTCGCCCAGCTTCATGCCGACCTTGATGGCGGCCACATCGCTGGAATGCGCCAGCGCTTCGGCGATGGTTACCACGCCCAGGCTCTCGTGATCGTGGATCTTCATGCCGAACACGTCGATCGAGCCATGCTGGCAATCGATTTTGTCCTCCGGCGTCACCACATGCTGTTCGAGCGCTGCGGAATAGGTGACGATCTTGAACACCGAGCCCGGCTCATAGATATCGCTGACGGCGCGGTTCTTCAGCGACTCGGCCGGAACACTGTTGAACACGTTGGGATTGAATGTCGGCCGATTGGCCAGCGCGAGAATCTCGCCGGTGCGGGGATTCTCCACAACCACCGTTCCGGCGATCGACTTGGTGTCCTCCATCCCCTGCTGCAGTTCTTTCTCGGCGATGTACTGGATGGTCTGGTCGATGGTCAGCACCAGGTTCTGTCCGGGATCAGGCGGCTTCTCCACCCGGCTGAACCACTTGCGGCGCGCATCGACCGAGATTAGCTCCTTGCCGGGGATGCCCCGCAGATCGTCGTCGAAGTCCCGCTCCAGGCCGCCCAGCCCTTCGCCGTCCATGCCGACATAGCCGAGGACTTGGGCGGCCAGTTCGCGCTTGGGATAGAAGCGCTTGGGTTCCTTGCGGAAGTAATTCCGCGCAGATTCAGCTGGCGAATGCGCGTCGCTGGTTTCGGCGTCAATCCTTGCGCGCGATGAAGACGAAATGGCGCGCCATCTTGCAGCCGCACCAGAATGTCCTGCGGATCAATGTTCAGCACTTTGCCCAGCAGCGCCGCCGTGGTTTCCTGATCGTGGATTTCGCTGGGCACTGCAAACACCGAATCAACGTCAATCGACATGGCCAAGCGGATGGCCATAGCGGTCGTAGATGTTGCCGCGGCGAGGTTCGACGGGAATAGTGCGGTTGCGTTGCCGCTCGGCAAGGTGCTTCGAAGAAGCCGAATTTCACGACCTGCAATCGCACCAGGCGAAAGCAGATGGCAAAGATCCAGAGGAACAGCAGCACGGCAAAGATGTAGAGCCTTCGAGTTGGCGTTTTGGGAGCGCTGGCCCGCATTCCCTCTTCACTCCGTTCCTGTGGTCTCCGGCGTGGGCGCCGAAACCGAATAATTGCGCCGTACCGCTGTCGGCTTACATGAAGAAGGCGGTCCGTTGGCTGGCGGACCGCCGCTTTGTACTTCACCGTCCTGGTTCAGCCGGTTTCGTGTGGTGTCTTGAGCGGCTCATCTTACGGTTGCGCCGAGACCACCGTGATTTCGTTCGCCCGCGCCATGACTGGGGTGGATGGATCGGCAATCGCCGTATCCATGGGCTGCCATTGCCCGTCGGCCGGCCGCTGCATACCCATCTGCGTGGCCAGCCTGTCGATTCGCGCCAGGTCCTTCAACGAGGCTTCTTCCAGACTCAATGCGCGGTTCGATTCGGCGATAGTGTCGCGCTGTGCCTTCAGTTGCTCAATGCGATAGCCGTACTCGATCGCACTGAAGTGTTGCCACAGATACACCATCACGAACAAGAACAGCACGCTCAAGGTGATGCCGAACGAAATCATCTCGCGGCGGCGCTTGGGATCGGCCACCTTGGCCACTCGCGAGTTGTCGATGCGCTTGGCAAAATAGATCTCGGGCGTGCCCATGAACATGCCGCGCGGTTGCTCCGCCGGCGGCTCATTCCATTCACCAACTTGCGCCATGGTCGGGTAAAGAACTCCGGCTGCCATCGCTCTCTCCTGCCGAACGGCCTTACGTCTTGGCCTTTGCCCGGCTTGCATCCCTTGAGACCCACGGGCCGAATTTCAGGGCACGCACTTATTCACATTTTGCACAGCTTTTTCCGCAGTCCCATCGCGAAAATTGTTCAATAGTTTCGCAACTGTCTAACCAACCGCTTCCACTGCTCAAATCCTCTCCGCTGCCCGCAACTTGGCGCTGCGCGATCGCGGGTTGCGATCGACTTCTTCCTCGTCAGCTGTCACCGGCTTCTTGGTCAGCACGCAATATACGCCGTCGTGCGCTCCATCTCGCAGCGCATCTTTCACGATGCGGTCTTCCAGCGAGTGGAAGCTGATGATCACCAACCTGCCGCCCGGCCTGAGAACTTGCGGCGCCGCGTCCGTACTCAGCAGCTCCCGCAGGTCCTCGAGTTCACGGTTCACTAGAATTCGGAGTGCCTGGAAAGTTCGCGTCGCCGGATGAATTCGCCGTTCAGCCTGGTTCATTGGCCGGGCCGCGGCCGATATCACCTCCGCAAGTTGTGCGGTTGTATGGATCGGCCGCGCCCGAACAATGGCTCTGGCGATTCTCCGCGACCTCCTTTCCTCACCGAATTCGTAAATCGCGTCGGCAAGCTCGCGCTCGTCGAAGCGATTTACCACTTGTTCGGCAGTCAGCCCGGAATGCGGATTCATCCGCATGTCTAACGGGCCATCTGCCTGAAAACTGAATCCACGCGCGGCGTTCTCCAATTGCATGGAACTGACGCCCAGATCGGCCAGCAGTCCGTCTGCGCTTGCCGGCGCCACGTGTTGCGCCACTTCCGCAAACGAGGCATGCACCAACTCCACCTTCGGCCACTCGGAAGCCAGTTCCGGGGGCGGGTTCGTCAACGTCTCGCGTGCCCGTTCCAGCGCTGCAGGGATCTTTATCGATGCCAATCAAATGACCCTCTGCGCCCAGGCGTTTTGCGATTTCCCAACTGTGCCCGCCTAAGCCGAGGGTTGCATCGATATAGGTCCCGCCGCGCCGTACGGCCAGGAATTCGATCGCTAGTTTTAAAAGAACCGGAACATGGCCAAACTCTTTGCTCTCGCCATGTCCGCGCCCAGGGGCGCGGTTCGCTTCTGAAAACCCGTTGTCCATTCACTCCCATTCCGAGATCGCGAATGGAACCCGAAACCTTTGTCGCTCTAGATCCCCAAACTGCTGAGGCTCGCGTCATCTTCCTCGGTGAACGGCTCCGCCGCGATTTCCTTGCGAAGCTCCTCGGCATTGCGCACCAACAGGTGCTTGAGGCTCCCCATCACCGCCACTTCGCCTTTGAGCTTGGCCGTCTCGCGCAGCGCGGCCGGCAGCAGCAAACGGCCTTGCCCGTCCATCTCCACCACCTGGCCGTAAAAGTTGGTGACCTTCAGGAACTTCTTCTTGACCGGATGCGAGTCCGGTGCAGCCGCCAGTTTCCGCTCGATCTCCTCCCATTCCTGCATGGGATAAACTTCGGCAACAGTGCCGGTGCGGCTGGTGATGTAGAATTGGACGCCATAGTTCTCGTCGATCTGGCGCTTGAAGTCCGCCGGCACCTTGAGGCGCCCTTTTTCGTCGAGTCGAGTTGTGTGCGTGCCGCGAAACATAACTTTCGGCCCAGAGTTGCGGGCCTTTCACCACGGAGGCGAACATCAGCACCCCTATTGGGCAGCTACGATTCGATTGCGTTTGGGGCGACGAAGCCATTTCGCGCAACTTGCTCCCACTGGGGTAAACCTCTATACCACCTCATCCCACTTTTTACCACTTTAGGCGTATCCTACTCCTAAACCGTTACGTGTCAAGAGGAATTTGGGATTTTTTGCGACCCGCGTGTTTCCGAACGACCCAATACAATTCCTAGTGGTGGTCGAGTCCTTTAGACCCAACAATTTGGGTTTACTCTGAAGGTTCCACTTCGGCGATTCCGGGAAGAAACAGGTAAGAAGGCATGAGCCAGCGGTTTGAAGTCGAACAATGGATCGCAGCGCCACTGCCGTGGGTGTTCGCTTTTTTCGCTGATCCCCACAATCTTCCGCGGATCATGCCGCCCAGCCAGGGGGCGCGGCTGCTCAAGCTAAATTTGGTTCGTCCCCGCTTCGCTGCCGGTGAAACCACTTCCGGTGCGGAGTGCATGGCTGGGGTTGGTACGGAGATCACCTTCAAGTTCCGGGCACTTCCCTATGTTCCCCTCCACGAGAAATGGACAGCGCTCATTACCGACTTCTCAATCAATCAATCTTTTCGCGATACTCAGAAGCAGGGACCGTTCCGTCACTGGACGCACACTCATTCCTTCGCAGCAACGATTGCCAATGGCCGCGAGGGCACCCTGATCCACGATGTGGTGGAGTACGAAGTCGGCTTCGGCGTGGTCGGGACTTTTCTGGAGAAGGTGATATTCCAGCGCATGCTGCGCTCAACCTTCGAATATCGTAAGCGCGTCCTGGAGAAGATCTTTCAGACCGAGTAGTATCCCGCAGTTTGACAGATGCGGACTGTTCGTAAGCGGATGCTCTTGGTCGCACACGAACACGCATTTCCGGCCTCTAGCAACACCGTTTCAGGTCAGCCGTCGAGAACCACAAGACATTCACAAGCGCCAGCAAAATAAACAGACCGTAGCCGACTAGTCGCAAAGTCCTTCTACTCGAGCGCCAAAAAAGAACAGACACGAGCGCAACAACAGAAACGGAAACTGCGGCCAAGGTAATTGCAGTTAGCCCCATGGAATCACCGAGCACAGGCCTGAGGGCCTCCGCAAAGGTTGCTTGCAGACGCAGCAGGAGCAGGTAAAGCATATTGGAGTAGTTGTAATCCAAATGCCTAACTATGAGTCCCGTTACCCAACAGATTCCTAGTTGAGCAAGGAAGCCAGCAGCGGTTAGATATTTGTTCATGTCGATTATTTCTTAGACGTTGGATCCAGTTCCACCCTACACCTGAAGCGGTGCTCCACCCTACACACTAAGTGTCAAACTGCTTTAGGCGCGTTGCGTCTTGGCTCCACAGGTCGAGGCGATGATATCCAGTGCCTGCTCGCACTGCTCGCGACTCACGTCGAGATGCGTGACAAAGCGGATGAGCTGCGGACTGACTCCGTTGGCCAGCACATTGCGCTGCGCCAATTGGTGCGACAGCTCGGTGGATGTCATGCCCGTGCCCGAAATGTCGCAGATCAAAATGTTGGTTTGCACTTTGGCGGGATCGATTTTGATGCCCGGAATTTGTGCCAGCCCTCCGGCCAGCAAGCGTGCGTTGGCGTGGTCCTGCTTTAGCTTCTGCGGTCCTTGCTGAAGCGCGATGATGCCGGCGGCGGCCAAAATTCCGGCTTGCCGCATCCCGCCCCCCAGCGCCTTGCGATAGATGCGACCGCGGTCCATCAACTCCGCGCTACCCACCAGCAGCGATCCCACCGGCGCGCCCAGTCCTTTGGACAGGCAGAACATGACCGTGTCGGCCTTGGCCGTCAGTTGCGCCACCGGAATGCCGAGGGCGACCGAGGCGTTGAAGACGCGCGCCCCGTCCAGATGTACCGGCAGGCCCGCGGCATGCACCCGGTCGCAGACTTCGTCGAAAATGCCGGGCGGCGTGATTGTCCCGCCGGCCATGTTGTGCGTGTTCTCCAGCGCGACCAGGCCCGTCTTGGCGGCATGGTAGCTCTTGGTCTTGAGTTTGGACTGCACATGCTGCCAGGCGAGAATGCCGTTTTCCGCCCACACCGTGCGCGGCACCACGCCGGAGAAGTGCGCCATCATCGCCATCTCGTAGTTGAAGACGTGGCCGCGCTCCTCGCAAACCACCTCCTGGCCATGATGCGTGTGCAGTTTGATCGCGATCTGGTTGCCCATGGTGCCGCTCGGCACAAACAGCGCGGCCTCGCGTCCGAAAGTAGCGGCCGCCATCGCTTCCAGACGATTGATGGTCGGGTCTTCGCCATACACGTCGTCGCCGACCTCGGCTTCGAACATGGCCCGCCGCATCTCGGGCGAAGGTTTGGTGACGGTGTCGCTGCGCAGGTCAATGGCAGTAGCGGAGCTGTGCATGGTCTTAGTGTAACGAGGCAAGAACGAATTCACCACAGAGGCACCGAGAAGTTCTTGAGTATTGAATGGCTCAACTCACAACTTGAAACTTGAAACTCGAAACTAAGATCTTCTCTGTGCCTCTGTGTCTCTGTGGTGAATCGTCTCTTCGTGCAGGAATTGCGCGAACACTTCATTCGACAGCAAACGGCCCCGTGCGGTGAGGCGCAGTCGCTCGCTGGCCTCTTCTAACAATCCATCCTGTATGAGTTCAGCGATCACTGCGCTGTAGCTACCGATCGCCTCGTCGCCAAACTGCGCCTTCAATGCAGCGAGCGATACGCCGCAATTCAAGCGCAGTCCCAGAAAAAATGACTCTTCCAGCGCAGCCTGCCCATTGACCAGAGTGCGCGGCGCCAGAAGCTGTTCTGCGCGAGCAGCGACGCCATTTGCCGCCGAGTAACCCTCCAGCGAATCCGGCGTGGCAAAACGCACGGCCTCAACTCCCGTCGCTCGCAGGTCATCTCCGGCCACCAGCATGGAGTGCGCGTCCACACCGAATCCGAGATACGGCTGGCGCGTCCAATACTTCAGATTATGTTTCGAGTCGCGCAGCCCGATGCCATGTGTGACCGGCCGCGCAAAGTTCGAGATCTCGTATTGCTGCACTCCGCCCTTCTCCAGGCGCTCGCACGCGGCCAGGTAGAGGTCGGCCATGAGATCGTCGTCGGGAACAAAGTGCGCGTGATAGCGGCTGCCACCCGCAAGCAGTTCGGTGCCCAGGCGCGAGTCCTCATCCACCTCCAGCATGTACACGCTGACGTGAGGCACGCCGCTGGCGAGGGTCTCGCCAAGCGAAAACTCCCAGCTCTCCTCGGTCTGGTGCGGCAGGCCCGCAATCAGGTCAACGCTGATGTTGCCGATTCCGCTGGACCGCAGCCGTGCGATGTCGTCCAGCGTGATGGCCCGCGTGTGCAGGCGACCGACCGACGATGATTCCTTGTCCACGAAAGACTGCACACCCAGGCTCACCCGATTCACGCCGCAGCCAAGCAGGACGTCGATGACCTCGCCGGAGACGGTGCCGGGTGCGCACTCGACGGTAATCTCCGCCGTGCTCTCGACCTCAAAGTTCTCGCGGACGGCCCGAAACAAACGCTGCAACTGATCGGGTGCGAGCACCGACGGCGTGCCTCCGCCGAGATAGATCGAATCTACAAGACGGTCCAACTGTCCGCCGAGCTGCCGCGCCATCTCCTGAGCAGCCTCGATCTCAGCACACACCTGACCCACATAGCGCTCGAACAGCGCGCGCGAAAAGACGCCCGAAGCGAAATTGCAGAAGCTGCACTTCGTCCGGCAAAAAGGCACCGAGATGTAAATTCCTTGTGACAACTGAGTCGCTCGCGGAAGAGTCCTTTCGAGTAATAGAGTAGCAGTTAGTGTAACTCTCCATGAAAAAGCGCGTCGTCATCACCGGAATGGGCATAGTCAGCCCCAACGGCATCGGCAACGAAGCCTTCTGCCGGGCTGTTCTGGCCGGAACCAGCGGCGTAAAGCGCATTCGCAGCTTCGACGCCAGTAATCTGCCAGTGCAGATCGCCGGCGAGGTACAGGATTTCGACGAGTTGGCATGGGTTGACGCGCACGAGCGCAAACACGTCTCCCGCGTTGTGCCGCTGTCGCTGGCCGCATCCAAGGAAGCCTTGGCCGAGGCCGGCATCGACCCTGCGAAACTTTCGCTCGAGCAGCAACGTGAAATTGGTGTGGTGCTGGGCTCCGGTGGTGGCGCGCAGGAGTTTTCCGAAGAGCAAGTTCGACTGTGGCTGACCGGCAAGGTGAAACAGGTCAGCCTGTTCTGCATTCCCAGCGGAACCATGGGCACGCTCTCCAGCGAAGTCAGCATGCGCTTCGGGCTGCGCGGCATGAGTCACGTCATCACCACCGGCTGCACATCCTCGACCGACGCATTCGGTTACGCGTTGCGACAGATCCAGTTCGGCTTCCTGCCGGTGATGCTGGTTGGTGGCGTGGACGCGCCCATCGCCCCGGGCATCATGAAGGGCTTCACCCTGATGAAGATCATGACCTCGTCCTGGAACCACGAACCGGAGCGCGCCTCGCGGCCATTTTCGGCCGATCGCGACGGCTTCGTCGTCGCCGAAGGCGCGTGGATGTTCGTGGTGGAGGAATACGACCATGCTCGCGCCCGCGGGGCCCGAATCCTCGCCGAAGTCGCGGGTTATGGCTCCACCTGCGAGGCCTTCCATCGCGTGCGCCTGCAGGAATGCGGCGAGGAGCCGGCCCGCGCCATTCAGATGGCGATGGAAGATGCCGGTATCGACGCCGCAGCCGTTGATTACGTGAATCTGCACGGCACCTCCACCCAGTTGAACGACCGAATCGAGACCCGTGCGTTGAAACTGGCGTTGGGCGAAAAGGCGCACCAGACGCCGATGTCCAGCCTGAAGTCGCAGATTGGGCATCCCCAGGGTGCCTGCGGCGCAGCCGGGATCGCAGCCACGCTGGTGGCCATGCATCACGGCCAAATTCCGCCGACCATCAATTTGGAGAAGCCTGACCCCGAGTGCGATTTGGATTATGTCCCCGAGGCGGGCCGGCACGTCGAGATCGAACATGCAGTCTGCAATTGCATTGCGTTTGGGTCGAAGAATTCAGCCCTGGTGCTGAGGAAGATAAGCTAGATCGGTTTTAGAGTTGGTGCAAAGCGCACACATGTAATTTTTGGGGGTGTCATCCTGAGCGACGAGTCCGGTCGCCGTGGCGACCGGACAAGGAGTCGAAGGAACCCTATGGCCGCCAGTAATCCCAGATTTGTTGCTGTGCTAGGCATGGCGTGGTTTCTTGCAGCCATAGGGGTCCTTCGACTCGCTACGCTCGCTTGATTTCATAACAACGACGGCTCGCAACCGTGCCGAGTAAACTTGTTCTCGCAAAAGGCCAAGACTCGGACGAAAGGAGCCGTCATGAAGATTATAGGCTGTGATTTCCATCCGAGTTTCCAACAAATTGCCATGGTCGACACGGAAACAGGCGAGTACACGGAACGGAAGCTGACCGCGGCCGAGGCGCGACCGTTCTACGCTGGGCTGCAAGGCCCGGTGATCGTGGGCATGGAGGCTTGCGGCAACACCTTGTGGTTTGAGCGCTTGCTGGCCGAGCTGGGCCACGAGTTGCGCCTGGGCGACGCCGCCCAGATCCGGGCCCGGGAAGTGCGCAAGCAAAAGACCGACCGGCGCGATGCCGCTCTGCTGTTGCGGCTGTTGCTGGAAGGCCAGTTTCCCGAGCTGTGGGTGCCGAGCCTGGAGCAGCGCGACCTGCGGCAACTGCTGTTGCATCGCCACAAATTGGTGGCCATGCGGCGACAGGTGAAAAACCAGTTGCAGCATCTGGCGCTGAATCAGGGAGTGCAGCAAAAGCGCAAGCTGTGGAGCGCGGCGGGACGCCAGTTGCTGGAAGCCCTGCCGCTGAGCGGGTGGACGGCAAAGCGACGCGACGATTCGCTGCAGTTGCTGGATGAGTTGGATCGCCGCATCGCCGAGTTGGACCTCGCCGCTCAGCAGGAGGCGAAGAAGAATTCCGTGGCGCGGCTGTTGCAGACCCATCCCGGAGTCGGTCCCATTACCAGCCTGGCCTTCGCGCTGACGCTGGGCCGGATCGAGCGCTTCGCCCACAGCCGCCAGGTGGTCAGCTATCTGGGGCTGAATCCGGCCGAGCATTCCAGTGGCGGGCGGCAGCGGTTGGGCCGCATCAGCAAGCAAGGCAATCCCCTGGTACGCAGTTTGTTGGTGGAAGCGGGACAGAGCGCGGCGCGCCTGGTCCCAGAATTGAAGCGCGCTTATCAGCGGCTGAAGCACCGCAAGCATTCGGCCGTGGCCAAGGTCATGGTGGCGCGCAAATTGGCGGTGCGGTTGTACTGGATGTGGCGCAGCCAACAACCCTACGCCGCCGCTCGCACGCAGGGCAGCCCGAGTCATCCTGTGGTGTCGGAATAAGACCGGTCACTTGAGTGGGCCCCCTGCCTCCCAGAAGGGTCTGGGAGTTCGAAGACAAGAATCATGGTTGGTGAAACAAACCGAATAGATGGTTGGTGGAGCGAAGGCTGCCATCAGTGATTCCCGAAGCGCGCGAGTCTTGGTCCTATGCAGAGATGGTGTTTTCCACTAGAGCGAAATGGCGCTACTTTAAAACCGTGGGCGTCGCCGCTTTCGTGCGCCCTTGACACCGCCGTCGTTGTTATAGACAGGATGACAGCCAGACGGACGGTGCTCAAGCTCAAAGAAATGTGCCCCGTCCAACCACCCTCTCCCCATCTTTTCCATCCCGCCACCCTTCATTCTCGTCTATATGACTTCCAGCATTTGTTTACAATCCTATAGGGGACATGGATTCCATCCACGAAGAAGAGGTATTAGGCAAGGCATACGACAGCAGGCTGATGAAGCGTCTGCTGATCTATCTGCGCCCTTATCGGGTGCAGGTGGTCATCGCCCTGATCGCCATCGTGCTGAAGGCGGGCGCCGACGTGCTCGGCCCCTATCTCACCAAGGTCGCGATCGATAAATATCTTGCCAGCCACACCGAATCCCATTCGCTGCTGGATCGCTTTCTCAGTCCCCGGCCGCTGACCGGTATCGCGCAGATCGCCGGCATTCTACGTCGGCTTGCTGCTGTTCAGCTTCCTCCTCGAATTCACCCAGACCTACATCATGCAGTGGACGGGACAGAAGGTGATGTTCGATATGCGGGCGCAGATTTTCCGTCATCTGCAGGGCTTGCACATCGCCTTCTTCGACCGGAACCCGGTGGGACGTCTGGTGACCCGCGTCACCAGCGACGTGGATGCGCTGAACGAAATGTTCACCGCGGGCGTGGTCTCCATCTTCGAAGACATCTTCGTGCTGCTGGGCATCCTGGTCATCATGCTGAACATGAACTGGCGCCTGGCGCTGATCACCTTTGCTGTGCTGCCGCTGATCTTCTATGCAACATCGATTTTTCGCCGCAAGGTGCGCGACAGCTACCGGCGCATTCGCATCGCCATCGCCAGGATCAACGCCTACCTGCAAGAGCATGTGACCGGCATCGTCGTTCTGCAACTGTTCAATCGCGAAAAGCGATCTTACGAGCAATTCGAGAAGATCAATCGCACCCACATGGACGCGTTCAAAGACGCGATTATGGCCCACGCCGTGTACTACCCAGTGGTGGAAGTCCTGTCGGCGACGGCGATCGCATTCGTAGTGTGGTTCGGCGGCGGTCAGGTCATTCGCAATATGGTGACCCTGGGCGTGCTGGTCGCGTTCATGCAGTACGCGCAACGCTTCTTCCGCCCTATCCAGGACCTCAGCGAGAAGTACAACATCCTGCAGTCGGCCATGGCGTCGAGCGAGCGCATTTTCAAGCTGCTGGACACGACGCCCGAGATCGTTACTCCCACATCGCCGAAGGTGCCCGCCGGAGCGGGGCGCATCGAGTTCGACCACGTGTGGTTCGCCTATCGCACCCTGGCGCAGGCCGCAGAAGAAGCCGCCAGCAAGGGAGAAAAGCTCAAGACCGCCGTGACAGGAAACGGCGATCTCGCGCTGGAATACGACTGGGTGCTGCGCGACGTGTCGTTCACCATCGAGCCGGGCGAGACGGTTGCCATCGTCGGCCATACCGGCGCGGGAAAGACCACAATCATCTCGTTGCTATTGCGTTTCTATGACGTGCAGAAGGGCGCCATTCGCATTGACGGCGTCGATATCCGCGACATGAGCTTGAACGATCTGCGGCGGCGTTACGGCGTGGTGCTGCAGGACCCGTTCCTCTTCTCCGGCACGGTGGCGGACAACATTCGCCTGGGCTCGCGTTGGATTGAAGACCAGGAGGTCGAGAATGCTGCTGAGCAGGTCAACGTTGCCGACTTCATTCGCTCGCTGCCGGGCGGCTTCGGCGAGGAAGTACGTGAGCGCGGCAGCACGCTTTCCACCGGGCAAAAACAGCTCATCTCGTTTGCGCGCGCCCTGGCGCACAATCCGAAAATCCTCATCCTCGATGAGGCCACCTCCAGCGTGGACACCGAAACCGAGTTCCGCGTCCGCGAGGCGCTGACCCGCATGGTGGAAGGCCGCACCTCGATCATCATCGCCCATCGCCTGAGCACCATTCAGCGCGCCAACAAGATCATCGTCATGCACAAGGGCAAGGTGCGCGAAATCGGATCGCACCAGCAGTTGCTGGCCAATCGCGGCATCTATTGGAAGCTGTATCAGCTGCAATACAAAGATCAGGAGATCCCCACGCCCGCGGCAATTGCGGCCACCGAATATTCCGCGCCGGGGGTCAACGTCTCGGCCGACGACTAAGGTGGATTAGTGTCTCTCATCCTGGGCGAGTCGAAGGACCCCTATAGCTGCAAGAATCACTCAGTGCGGTCCGGCTGACGGCTGATAGCTGACGGCTGATGGCTGCCTCCTGTCATAATCCTGAAGTGCGTATCCTCATCTCCGCAGGAGAGGCCTCTGGCGAGTTTTATGGCGCGAAGCTCATGGAAGCTTTGCGTTGCCAGATCTCCCACCAAACTCCGCCACCCGATCTGGAATTCTTCGGCGTTGGCGGAGACCAGATGCGCGCCGCCGGTTGCGACCTACTGGTGGATGCGCGAGAGATCGCCGAAGTCGGCATCGTCGAGGTAATCAAGCACATTCCGCTCATCTATCGCCGCTTCCGCGAGGTGGTGCACGAGGCCGAACGGCGGACGGCCCGACGCCGCGGTGCTCATCGATTTCCCCGAGTTCAACCTGCGTCTGGCGCGCCAGCTCCACCAGCGCGGCGTGCCGGTCGTTTACTACGTCAGCCCGCAACTCTGGGCATGGAAGCAGCGCCGTATCGAGCAGCGTACGCAAATATGTTCGCAGGATGCTGGTGATCTTCCCCTTCGAGGAACGGTTCTATCGCGAGCGCGGCATTGAGGCGCAGTTTGTCGGCCATCCGCTTGCCGACCTGCCATCGCCGCAGGTGACCCGGGAAGAGTTTGCGGCGGAACATAGGCTTGATCCGGCCCGGGAATGGATTGCTTTGCTGCCCGGCAGCCGGCGCGGCGAAGTTTCGCGCATTTTCCCCACGCTCTTAGAAGCAGCGCAACTTCTGGGCCCAGAATACGTTTACATAGTTCCGGTTGCTTCCACCCTAGATGCCGGCTGGGTAGCTTCGTTTTTGCGTGGCTATGCGGGGCCGCACATTACGTTCACGCGCGACGCCCGAGCAAGCTTGCTGCATGCACGGGCGGCGGCGGTGGCCAGCGGCACCTCCACGCTCGAGGCGGCCTTGATCGGAACGCCTTTCTCCATGGTGTACCGGGTTGCGCCGCTCACTTGGGGCCTCGGCCGCCGTCTAGTAAAAGTAGATCGCTTCGCGATGGTGAATTTGATCGCGGAACGTGACGTGGTCCCGGAACTGGTGCAGAGCGACTTCACGCCGCAACGGGTTTGCGCCGAGCTTCGGCGCCTCATTCCGGAAGGAGCAGCGCGACAGGCCATGATCGCGGGCTTCGACGAAGTGCGGCGACGATTGCGGCCCAGCAGTCCGGGTGGCAGTGCATCCGAGCGGGCAGCCCAGGCCGTACTTGCAATGATGGGATCGTCAGGATGAGTCGGGTTCACAACAGAGGGAAGTTTCGAGTTTCAAGTTTCGGACCGTCAGGGTGAACCGTTCAATTTGAAAACATCCACCACAGAGGCACAGAGGCACAGAGAATTCTCTAGTTTTGAATAGTTCCAGTTCACAGCTCGAAACTCGGAACTTGAAACTTGAAACTCCTCTGTGCCTCTGTGGTGGATCCAGTATCTCGATGGTGAGATCATTTATAGTGACAAGAGCAGGAGCAACCTCCCTAATGCAAATCGCAGCGCGATCGCTGGTGCGCGTAGTCCTGGTGCTTTCAGTTTTCAGTCTGGTTTCCCCATGCTTCGCGGTTGAGAAGAAGCACATCGAGGTCAACGACTACGCCATCCAGGCAGTCATCTCTCCCCAGACCCATCAGATCAAAGCACAGGCCCGCGTCCGCTTCACCGCGCTGGACGATATCACCATCGCCATCTTTGAATTACACAATGCGCTGCGGCCCACGCGCGTGTTCGAGGCCGGCGGCCAGCCGCTTTCGGTTGAGCGGGTCAGCCAGGACTCGACCATCCGCATCGCCTTGCCGAACGGCCTGACCAAGGGCGCTAGCGACACCCTCACCTTCGAATACGAAGGCGCAATCCAGTCCGGGGATGACAGCCCGGTACCGGGGCTGAAGCTGGCCTACATCGGCGATCCTATAACCTACCTGCTCTACTCCGGGCGCTGGTTCCCCATGGTCGGCTATGGTATTGATCGCTTCACCTCGACCATCAGCATCAGCGTGCCCTCTCAATACACGGTGATCGGCAGCGGCAAGCAGAGCTCCGGCGCTGCTCCCGAAGCCGGGGCGGACGTCGCCAGCCGCAAGGGTGGCGCAGCCCATGAGACGCCTACCAAGCTGCCTGTTCCCGCTGGATATAAGACTGTCACCTTTAGCTACGAAAATAAGCCCAGCTTTCCCGGGACCATTTTGATCGGCAAGTATGAGCAGACCAGGAACAACGAAGGCGGATTGAATGTGACGGTGTACACCACCCCTGAGCACAAAGCTCTCGCCACTCAGTATGCCGACAGCGCCGTGAAGGAATTTTTCTTCTACACCACAACCTACGGTCCTCCGTTCAACAGCACGCTGAACGTCGTCGAGTTGCCCAATGACACCGTCCCCTCCGCCTGGGCGCCGGAGATCGCGGCGCTGGCCTCGCGCGCCTTCCTGGGCAAGATTAACTACCGGCTGCTCGCCAATACCGTCGCCCACCAGTGGTTTGGAACCATGGTGAGCCCGGCAACCAGGAATGACTGGTGGCTGAACGACGGTTCGCGCGCGCTACTCCGAGGCCCTCTACGTGGAACATGTTGCCGGCGTGGCTGGTTTCCAGGAGGTCACCAAGGACATGTCGGTGGGCGCGCTGGCTTACGTCTCGGTTCCGCTGGCCGATGTCGGCAAGCTGGATGCGTTCTCGCCCGAGTTCCAATCGCTGGTGGCCGACAAGGGCGGCATGATCCTGCAAATGCTGCGCTGGGTGATTGGCGACAATCCCTTCGACAAAACCATGCGCACTTTTGTCACCCAATACGCCGGCAAATCTGTCTCGGTTGACGATTTTCGCAAGATTGCGGAGCAGAGTTCGGGACAGCAGCTCACCTGGTTCTTCACCCAGTGGCTGGATTCCACGGGTGCGCCGGAGTTCAAGAACAAATATACGGTGTACCGCACCCAGAAGGGCTTTCGCGTGGTCGGCGAGATACAGCAGGACATGGACCTGTTTCGCATGCCGGTGGAGTTGAAGATCGACACCGATGGCAAAACCGAAACCAAGCGCGTGGAAGTCTCGGGCTCGAACTCCGCCTACGCGATCGAGACGTTTGGCAAGCCGCGCCGCATCACCATCGACCCTAACAATGATGTCTTACAGAACTCGCAGGAATTGCAGGTACGCACCTCCATCATGCGCGGCCAGCAGGACGTGGAACAGGGCGACCTGACCGAAGCGCTGAAAGAATTCCAGAAGGCGCTCGACATCAACAAGAACAGCTCTTTGGCGCACTATCGCATCGCCGAGGTGTTTTTCCTGCAGCATAACTACCAGTCGGCCGCCAACGCCTATCGCGAATCGCTCAACGGCGACGGCGAGCCGCGCTGGACCGAGGTTTGGAGCCACATCCAGTTGGGCAAAATCTTCGACCTGACCCAGCAGCGCCAGCGCGCCACCAATGAGTATCGCCAGGCTTTACAGACCAACGATAATACGCAGAACGCCCTCGATGAGGCCCGCAAATATCTGCAATCCCCGTATAAGCCCGCAAGCCCCGATAAGCCGGGCATGTAGTAATCCGGTTCACCGAGTTAATTTGAGGCCGCTCAACCCCCCGGCCTTTTCTTTTGCCACTCCCGCCGACATCAGCAGTACCTGAAATGTTTCCCCCATGCCTGCGGGGCTGATCAAATGTTTCAGTTGCAATGCCACCTTGGCGCGCTCCTGGGGAAGCTTTGCATTCCTGAAATGCGTCCCCAAATTGCGTCTCTTCTCCGATACCGAGGAGGAACTGCGACTGTGTCAGCAGTGCCAGCGGCTCGAGTCCGCGCTCAATGCCTCTGGCTCGCAACGCCGTGAAGTTGACATGGGCGGTGATGTCCTGCTCGCCTGGCGCTTCGTAAGGCGACGTGCTGGCGGTGTGTTGACGGTAACTCATGATGGTGTCGCGATGGCGTCCCGCCAGCTGCTCTTCCCGCGTGTAGCCGTAATCAATCACGACAATAAAGCCACGTCTGCGCTTTTCCTTCGTCGCCCGTTTTTCGCTGTCATCCCGACCGAGGACTTTAGTCCGAGCGGAGGAACCTGCTGTTCCCCAGGAGTGAAATGCCTCCGCGATGCGCTCCATCCACTGCACCGACAGCAGCGTCGCCTCCACGCGCTCGCCCTCCTCCGGATGAACACCGTAGCGATCGAGGAATTCAGCCTCCGCCTCGCTTGGCGGAACGAACCTCTCCACGAACTTCCCATTCTCGACCCCGATCCGCAACCCGCCGCGATAGTCCACTACGTCGACGGGAAGCGCATCGAAGAACTCATTGCCGAAGACAATGATGTTGTCCCCTGCCGTCGCCGCCGCCGCTTCGAGCGACTCGAAGACACGCGCTCTCTCTGCCCCGATGTGCTCGGCCAGCCTTTCCTGCAATCGATCGCGCAAATGCGCCGACTGCTCCACCAGCGCGTAATACAGAGCGCGCGAGAATTCCGGGAACTGCTTCGCCGACCAATCCAGCACATCGCGCGCGAACAAGCCACGGCCCGGTCCCAGCTCAAGGACATCGATGCGCCGCGGTGCATCCAGCGCGTGCCATATCTCCTCGAACTGCCGCGCCAGCAGCCGCCCAAACACGGCATGAACGTCGCTCGAGGTGTAAAAGTCTCCAGCTTTGCCGAACTGCTCCCGCGAGCGCGAATAGTAGCCAAGATCGGGCTCATAGAGACACATCTCCATGTAGCGCGAGAATGGCATTGGACCATCGCGGCGAACCTCGTCCTCGATGCGCTTGCGCAGGCTCGATTCAGAACCAGGGCCGCCTTTAGTCTCATTGGGGTCAGTCGTCACAACTTGCTTTCGCGCTCCATCTGCTGGTTCTCTTTGCGATGCTGCGGAGTGCGCACGAACATCTCAACCAGGTAATCATGCAGGCAGTCGAACAGCTGGCGCTGAAAGGCCCACTCGAATTGCGCGTCGTCCAGATCGCGGGGATGCAGCTCGAAGTAGTAGGTGTGCACCGGCGGGTCGGTCGCAACCCGCAGCCGGATGATCACCTCTACGGCTTCGCCTTTGCTGCGCGCGTCAAACTCCACCAGCGGATGCTCGTACAGCCGCAACTGCTCCTGCACCCTTCGAAGGCGATCGGGGGTCATCGGCCGATTGTAGCCGACGCCGGACTTGGTTAGCAGGCGGCAGGTAGAGCGGCGCTTTAGCGCTGCGTCCGCTGCGGATAAGCGAATCGCGCAGATCGGCAATGCGGTCGGGCCGACACCCCGAAAAATCAGCTTCCGTTCACCGCCGCCAGAGACCCAATGGCTGCGCATTCCTCCCGCTCACTGCATACCTGCTTCACTCCTGCGAGTGAGGCACGACACTGCATGGCAGCGGCCTTCAGGGCGAGAATGATGTGCATTGAGGCGGCGCGGCGGGGTCTTGCCTCTTCATCATTCTCCTTTGCCCGTCGCGCTGTCCCATGATTCCGAGGTGAATACCCAAGTGAGCACTCAGACGTTGTCGCCAGAAGTTAACATCCCAATCTTTCCAACTAACCTGGATCAGCAGAAGCAGCCTTCTCCGACCAAGCGGCCCACTCTGCGCATCCTGCAACCGGACGTGACTTACACCGGCTCGCCCATCAAGCCGCTGCAGAAAGGCTTGCCCAAGCAAACCGAATCGCTATGTCCGGAATGCAATAAGGTCATCCTGGCTGACATCTTCGCCGACGACGGCAAGGTCGTGATGGAGAAATCCTGCGTCGAGCACGGCAGCTTTCGCGACATCATCTTCAGCGACATCGAGCTCTACCTCAAGATGGAGGAGTGGAACTTCGGCGACAATCTGGGGCTCGCCAATCCGCAAATCGAAGGCGGAAAGTCTTGTCCTGACGATTGCGGCCTCTGCGGCATGCACACCTCGCATACCGCTCTCGCCAATGTTGATCTCACCAACCGTTGCAATTTGACCTGCCCTGTCTGCTTCGCCAACGCCAACGTTGCCGGCTATCTCTATGAGCCCGGCATTGAGCAGGTGCGCACCATGTTGCAAACGATGCGCGGCGAGCGCCCTGTAGACGGCCGTGTGGTGCAGTTCTCCGGCGGCGAGCCCACCATTCATCCCCAGTTCTTCGAGATCCTCAGCATGGCGCGCGAGATGGGCTTCACTCACATTCAGGCTGCGACCAACGGCATCGAGCTGGCCAATCTCGAGTTTGCGAAGCAAGCTAAGGCGGCTGGTCTGGCCACGCTCTACCTGCAATTCGACGGCGTTACCGACGACGTTTACCTCCGCACTCGCGGGCGGGCGCTACTTGAGACCAAAATGAAGGTCATCGAGAATTGCCGCGCCACCGGCATGAAGATCGTCTTCGTGCCCACCATCGTGAAGGGCATCAACGACCATCAGATCGGCGACATTGTGCGCTGCGCTATCGAGAACGTGGACACGGTCTCCGGCATCAGCTTCCAGCCGGTGGCCTTCACCGGACGCATCGCCAAACACGAACTGCTGGCCAAGCGCTTTACCCTCGCCGATCTGGCGCGCTGCGTCAGCCAGCAGACCGGCATTACCGACGCGCGCGCCGACTGGTTCCCGCTGGCTTGCGTCACTCCATTTTCCAAGCTCACTGCTGCACTGCGTGGCACTGGCGTGCCAACCATCTCGTCGCACCCGCATTGCTCGCTCGGAACTTACTTTTTCGTGGATGAGAAGTCGAAGAAGGCCGTGCCCATCACCCAATTTGTTGACGTGCCCAACATGCTGCAAGACATGGAAGAGCTATCGCGCTCAGCCGGCAAGGCGCGCTTCAAGCTCTACAGCAAGGTGAAGGCATGGAATTCGCTGCAGAGGCACTTCAAGCAGCAGCTTGCGCCGCCGGGATTGACCTTTACGAAATTCTTGCAGACCTTGCAGGGGATGACCAACAAGAAACTCGGCCGCGACGGAAAAGACGGGACCTTCACCTATCGCACTCTGCTGGTGGCGGGCATGCACTTCCAGGACGCTTACAACTACGACATCGAACGCGTAAAGCGCTGCGTCATTCACTACGCCACGCCCGATGGCAAGCTGTATCCGTTCTGCACCTACAACTCGGGCCCATGCTATCGCGAAAAAATCGAGCGCCAGTTCTCCATCCCTTGGGACCCGAAAACGCAGCAAGTGATCGCCGGCAACTAGCGGTAGAGCGGACCTTCACGTCCGCGTCCGTCCGCGCTCTTTGTTTTTATTTATGTCATCCCGACCGAGCCCGCCGCGGGCGAGTGGAGGGACCTGCTGTTTCTGTCCATTGCAGAGATCACGGACAAGGATCCTATTGAAGCCAAAAATCCGTGCCCTCCGTGCCGCAACCTGCCCTGAGCGAAGCCGAGGGGATCTGTAGTTCATAACCACGGAGCGGCCAGCCACTGAAGACGCAGAGCAAACTTACTTCCTACCGACAACTAACCACTAGCCACCAGCCACCAGTCACTGTTCTTCTATCCCGGCGGCCAAGTCATGTCGCGGCCGCCCAGCAGGTGCAGATGCAAGTGGAACACCGACTGCCCGGCGCGCGGCCCCACGTTATACACCGTGCGATATCCATCCTCAATGCCGCGCTCGCGGCCGATCTTGGCCGCGACTAGCTGACAGTAACCGAGAGTTTCGGCGTCCTCTGGCGTGGCTTCCTTCAATCCGGCAACGTGCCGCTTGGGAACGATGAGCACATGGGTCGGCGCTTTGGGGTTGACGTCTTCGAAGGCGAACACCTTGTCGTCTTCGTACACCTTCTTGGCGGGAATCTTCCCCGCGATGATCTTGCAGAACAGGCAGTCGTCCATGGCTCGATGTTATCCGACGAAACGCATTTCAGCCACGGATTTCTACGGACAATAACGGATCGAGAATCCGCTCGATCCGCGCGAGACCCACGGTTGTTCCCACTCTGCGATCTAGCGGCAGTTGTGCCTCTTATAATAAATGTTTTATAGTCTTTCAATTCGTGCTAGCCTGACGAGTGAACCAGCAGACAAACGAGCTACTGCTAGCGGGGATTCACTGGGAGGGAGATTCGCGCAAGGTTTTGGCCGGTTTCCCGGAAGAAGTTCGCGGCAGCCTCGGCTTTGCCCTTTATGAGCTGCAGCTTGGCAGGAAGCCGTCAGTTGCAACCCGACGAATGGAGTCCGTCGGCCCCGGCGTCTATGAATTGAAGGAAGCCGACGAACGAACGTGGTATCGCGTGATCTATCTCTCAAAGCTTGACGATGTGATCTACGTTTTACATTGCTTCGAAAAACAAAGCCGGAAAACCGACCGGCGTGATCTTAATATCGCGAAGGAACGTTTCTCACGCGTGATACAACGAATACACGACCGGAGGAAACATGCCAACCCGGAATGAACCCACCCACATTACACGAGGAAATGTCTTTCTCGACTTGGGCTTCTCGCCCGAGAAGGCGCTGGCCCTGAAATTCAAAGCGACGATCCTAATTGCCATTCTCGATGAGGTGAAGCGCAAGAAATATCGCCAAGCCCAATTGGTGAAGGTCCTCGATGAGCACCAGCCGGTTGTAAGCAAGTTGCTGCACGGCAAAATCACGCAGATGAGTATCGAGAAGCTGTTGATCTATGCCGACCGCCTAGGGTTGTCCTTGGACGTTCAAAAGCCACGCCATCCGGCGCGCCGGCGGCGGGCTGCATAGCGGCTGTAGATTCCGTGGTTGCGGACTCGCCTATTCCTTCTGCTCTTTCCTTCTCAACTGCAGATACCCCCGGATCAGCTCGTTCAAGTCTCCGTCGAGCACGCGATCGACATCGCCGATCTCGACCCGCGTTCGCAGGTCCTTCACCATGCGATAGGGTTGCAGCACGTACGACCGGATCTGCGACCCAAAGTCAATGTCGAGCTTGGAATCCTCGATGCCTTTGGTCACCGCGCGCTTCTTCTCCAGCTCGTACTCGTACAGGCGCGAGCGCAGAATGCTCATCGCGCGCTCGCGGTTCTTGTGCTGCGAACGCTCGTTCTGGCAGGCGACTACGATTCCCGTCGCGATGTGCGTAATCCGCACCGCCGAATCCGTGGTGTTGACGTGCTGTCCGCCCTTGCCCCCAGAGCGATAAGTGTCCGTGCGAATGTCTTCCGGCTTGATGTTGATTTCGATGCTTTCGTCAATTTCCGGTGAAACATACACGCTGGCAAACGACGTGTGGCGGCGCTTGGCCTGGTCGAACGGCGAGATGCGCACCAGACGGTGCACGCCGATCTCGCTGATCAACAGCCCATAGGCGTGCTCGCCATTGACGCCGAAGGTCGCCGACTTGATGCCCGCCTCGTCGCCCGGCTGATACTCATAGAGCTGCGTGGAGAAACCCTGGCGCTCCGCCCAGCGCAGGTACATACGCATCAGCATCTCGGCCCAATCCTGCGACTCGGTGCCGCCGGCGCCGGGATGAATGGTCACGATGGCGCTGCGCTCGTCATTTTCGCCAGATAGCAGGGTCTCGGTTTCCAGCTTCTCAACCAGGCTGCGCAACGCATCCACTTCGCGCCGCAGTTCAGCCGCGACCTCTTCGCCTTCGCGCGCCAAATCAAAGTAGGCAGTGATATCGCTCGAACGCCGCGCCAGCTCGGTCTCAGTGGCAAGCAGGCTGTCGAGGCGCTTCTTCTCGCGCATGACCTGCTGTGATTTTTCGGGATTCGACCAGAGCGTGGGATCGGCGGTTTGCTTTTCGATCTCGCTCAGTTTTTCGCGCAGCTTGGGCGCGTCAAAGATACTCCTGTAGATCGCGCACCTTCTCGCGGAGCGCTGCATATTCCTGTTCTAATTCTTCGACCATATTAGCAATTAGCCCTTGGCATTTAGCAATTAGCCCTCAGTAAACTGGCAACTGACTACTGACTGCTGGCTACTGTTCTTGAAGACGCGCAACAGCAGTCCCAGCAAGGTGATTATCGCACACCCCAGCGGGAACCAGTCCCCGTGTCGGGTGTAGAAGGTGGTGGTTTCCTCCAGCGAATACGCTGCTTGCAACTGGGTGCGCTGGTTGCGCGGAACCTCGGCCACCACGCGCCCCAGCGGGTCAATCACCGCCGTGATGCCGGTGTTGGTGTCACGCAGCAGCCAGCGATTGTTTTCCACCGCGCGCATGCGCGCCTGGTTCAGGTGCTGCCACGGAGCGCCTCCCTCGCCGTACCAACCGTCATTCGAGATGTTGACGAACAGTTCCGCGCCGTTCTTTGCGAACTGTCGGACTTCATCCGGAAAGATCGACTCATAACAGATAAACGTGCCGATCTTGGTGTCGCCGACTTGCAGTGGGAGGCGCGACTTACCGCGCGCGAAGGTCCCAATCTGGCGGGTAAGCCCGCTAGCGAAGCTGAACAGCCTCTCGAACGGCACGTACTCGCCGAAGGGGACAAGGTGGATTTTGTCGTAACGCGCCGTCCATGCGCCGTTGGGCGCGATCACCGCCGCCGAGTTGTAGATGTCGGGCTGGCGATTCGGATCGCCCGCGTGCTCGATACCCAGCGATCCCGCAATGATGTAGGAATTCGTGGTGCGGGCAACGTTGGCCAAGGTGCTGCGCACATGCAGATCGGTCACAAAAAATGGCGCTGGCGATTCCGGCCAGACAATCAGTCCTAGCGTGCCGGCCTTGTTGTGCTGCGGGCCCACGCTGAGCGCCGCCAGCGAGTCAAGAGTCTGGGTGAGGTAGTCGAGCGTCCACGCCCCGGAATCGAGAATGGGAATATTTGCCTGCACCAGGGTCGCGCCGTCGCTCGTCGGCAGCGCGGCGGGCTTTATCAATTTCCCGGCATGTAAAGCTATGGCCGCGGCCAGTGCCGCCGTAAGCAACACCTTGCGCCGCGCATGCGGCACCAGGAAGGCGGCTGAAACGGCGGTGTTCACCAGCACAATTTCGAAGGAGAGGCCGTACACTCCCGTGACCGTGGCGATACGCGAGAGCGGAATGTTGTCAATCTGGGTTGTGCCCAGCAGGTCCCAGGGAAATCCGGTGATGTAGGTGCGCGCCAGCTCAAGCGCAACCCAGACGAAGGGCGTGAAGACCAGCGCCCGCAAGCTGAATCCGTTGCGCCGCGCGGCGATGAGGGCGAGCAAAAATCCGAACAGCCCGTGATACAGAGCGAGATAGAGCGCGTACATCAGCAACAGCAGGGACGATGTTGCAATGCCAATCCCGCCGTACACGTGCATTACATAGAAGACCCAATAGCAACTGCCGAGGTACCAGATGACACCACTGACATAGCCGAGCAGAAACCCCTGCCACGCCGTCGCGGGCGCAAGAAACAGTCCGCCATCGGCGAGCGCCAGGGTCACATCCTGTTCACGGCATTTCAGAATGGCGTAAATCAGCGGCGCCAGCGCCACCCAGCTCAGCAGGTAAAGCGCGGGCTTGGGGAAGATCAGCACCTGGAGAACGCCTGACAGGCAGGCGAAGATCCAGGCGTTCGGGCGGATTCTCCTCACTGAGCGAGTGTAGCAAAGACAGGATGCGGCAGCGCGGCGCGAAGATTACGGGTTGGTTTACAGAAAGCGCAGCGGTTCCGAAAGGCGCGCTTGATCGCGTTCTCCTAATCAAGCCGTACCTTCCAGCCGCTCCAACCGGCGCTCATGCGATTCGACTTCTTCGGCTTGCTTGGCCACGGTTCCGGCCGAAGTCGCGATCATGGAGGCGAGGCGGTCGAGGCGTGCATCGGTGGCCTGCATGTGTTCTCCAAGCTGCGCGATCTGTTCGGCGCTCGCTGCGATCTGTGCGGCGTTCGCTGCGATGAGTGCCTCGTGTTTTGCCGCGTTCGCAGCGATCAATGCCTCGTGCTTCAACGTTTGATCGTAGAGCCGCCCCATCGCCGCCCAGAACTCCTCGAAGCTGCCAAATGTAGTGCTCATCGTGAGTAGTCTATCCTGTCCAAGGCTCTCGGGCTACGTCAATGCCGAGACTTGGAGTTACGAAGGCGCAGAGGCCTAACCCACCCCACCTGCGACAAGGCCGGATAACTGTCTTGCTAACTGCTAGTTGCTAATTGCTGCCTTACTTGATCGCCACCAGTTTGTTCATCAGCTCCGAATAGTCTTTCTTCTCCACGCCGTGAACCTGCCGGTTGTACTCGTCCACCTTGGCCGAGTAGTTCATGGAGCAGAACTTCGGGCCGCACATCGAGCAGAACGCCGCCTCTTTGTAGTAGGCATCGGGCAGCGTCTCATCGTGCATGGCGCGCGCGGTTTCAGGATCAAGCGACAGCGCAAACTGCTTGTCCCAATCGAAGGTATAGCGCGCATAGCTGATGGCGTCATCGCGGTCGCGCGCTCCCGGACGATGCCGCGCCACGTCGGCGGCGTGCGCCGCAATCTTGTACGCGATGATGCCGTCCTTCACGTCTTTGTCATTGGGCAGGCCGAGATGCTCCTTCGGCGTCACATAGCAGAGCATGGCCGCGCCGTACCAGCCGATCATCGCCGCGCCGATGGCCGAGGTAATGTGGTCATAGCCGGGCGCGATGTCGATCACCAGAGGCCCCAGCGTGTAGAACGGCGCGCCGTAGCAGAGTTCGACTTCCTTCTCCACCTGCTCCTTGATCTTGTCGAGCGGAATGTGCCCGGGCCCCTCGATCATGACCTGCACATCGCGCTCCCAGGCCTTCTTGGTGAGCTCGCCCAGCGTCTTCAGTTCGGCGAATTGCGCCTCATCGCTGGCATCGGCAATGCAGCCGGGGCGCAGCCCGTCGCCCAGCGAGTAGCTCACGTCATGCTTGGCAAGAATTTTCGTGATGTCGTCGAAGCGCTCGTAGAGGAAGTTCTGTTTGTGGTGGTGGGCCATCCACTGCGCCAGGATTGCGCCGCCGCGGCTCACGATGCCAGTGATGCGCTTGGTGATCAGCGGCAGGTATTCCACCAGCACGCCAGCGTGGATGGTCATGTAATCCACGCCCTGCTCGGCCTGCTCCTCAATCACTTCGAGCATGATGTCGGCATTGAGGTCTTCGATGCGCTTCACCCGCGAGACCGCCTCGTAGATCGGCACCGTGCCGATCGGCACCGGCGAATGCCGCAGAATGGCCTCGCGGATCTCGTGGATGCCGCCGCCGGTCGAGAGGTCCATCACCGTGTCAGCGCCGTAGTGGACCGAGGTGTGCAGCTTCTTCAGTTCCTCGTCGACGTTGCTGGTGACCGACGAATTGCCGATGTTGGAGTTGATCTTGCACTTCGACGCCACGCCGATGCACATCGGCTCCAGTTCGGGATGATTGACGTTGGCGGGAATGATCATGCGCCCGGCGGCAACTTCATCGCGGATGAGTTCGGGCGCGACCTGCTCGCGTTCGGCGACAAAGAGCATTTCTTCGGTGAGCAGACCTTTACGCGCAAAATGCATCTGCGACATGTTAGTGTCGCCGCTGCGCGCAGCCTCTTCCCGACGCTTCGTGATCCAATCCGTCCGCGGCTTCGCCGAACCCGCGCCATTTCCGTTGCTGCCGTTGGTTGTACTCATAGCTTCGAAATCCCCCAGAGAACGATTATACCGCCGTGAATCGAGCGGAGAATTTTGGTAGAGCGGGTCTTCAGGCCCGCGTTGAAGCTGCCCGTAATAATCCGAGTGCCGCAGACACGACACATTCGCAAATGCTGTGCCGCCCCTACGGGGCTCCAAGATTCGAGAGCGCGCCCTTGACGCGGGCCTAAAAGGCCCGCTCTACCCGGAAACTCTGCACGAAAATGCGAGCCGGCCAGCCGAAGATTCAGATGGCTGCTCGTTCCTTCCCTTCTTGCTTTACAATCTGTCGCACATGAAACTTCTGGTATTTGCCCTGCTGTCGTTCGCCCTGCTGGTCTGCGCGGCGCCCATCCTGGTTGCGCAAAGCTCCGCGCCTCCTCTCAACAGCAACAGCGGGAACAGAACTGGCGAGCCCACGCAGACCGTCAAAGTGAGCGACCTTCCTCCCCTGTCGATCGCCAAGGATTGGAGCGACCGCGCTTACTGGCTTTTCACACTCATCCTGGTGGCCGTCGGTGGGCTTCAGGCCTTTCTCTACTGGGGGAGCTTGCGGGCGATCGAGCGCCAGGCAATTCAGATGGAACACCAGACAGGGATTCTGGAGAAGTCGGTTGCTCTTGCCGAGAAAAATGCAGAAACGGCGAAGCAGAACATAGAAATGTTCATCAGCCGCGAACGAGCACACCTTCGCGTGGAAGTGATGCCCCTGGAGTGGCCGCTGCAACCCGGCCCTGCGATACTGAGGTACAAAGTCACGCTTTATGGCGCAACCGAGGCCTACCTTACCAGCTCGTGCGCTCGGGCTGAAATCATGGATTCACTGGAACCGCCGGATGATGCCAAGTGGTGGCCGGCCATGAGCATTCCCCAGGTGATCGGTCCCAATAACCGAATGGTTGAAGGGGTCGTCCAAGGCATATTTCCCAAGATGGATTTGCAACCGCCGGACATCGAGGCGATTGATGCGGGAAAGAAGTTTATTCATTTTCGCGGGTTCATCCGCTATGAGGATGTGTTCGGAGCCGAGCGATCGACGCGCTTCCTGCGGGTGTGGGAACTCGCGAAAGTTCGCAACCCGGATGGCACCCGCTCGGCTCACTGGAGCAAACGCGGCAGCCCCAAGGACAACTCGGAAACCTAGGCGCGATTCGTCATTCCAGCAAATTTAATTGCACCGCGCAGAGGCGCGATATTGCGGAGCCGAACCCCTCTACGATTTTGGGCAATGCTCAGGCTTGCGTTTATGTTGGTGTCGCCGAAACAGCGTCGCTGAGTGGCGGTTCAAGCGGGCAACGCGTGCCATTCCGGCTAACCGCGCCGATTCATCTGCGCCCTTCTCCTTCCGGCCAGGTACAGCAGCATCCCTCCGCCGAACAGAATCGCGTTGAGCAACAGGATTTTCGTGATGGCGAAGACCTTGTTCGGCTCGCTTGCATCGGGAACCATCGAGCCCAGGATGACCGCGCACGTGGTCACAAATCCCACCGTCGCCAGCGCAATCGCAACCGGCTTTCCGCCCGGAACGCGGACCACGCCCGGTTCGGCAGGCTCGCGTTGCAGGCGAATCATCGCCGCGAACATGAACAGATACGGCACGAAGTTAGTGATGATGGTCATGCTCACCAGCACCTGGTAGGCGCCGTGGACGGTGCTGCCGAATTGTCCCAGCACGATGAAGAGCACGCAGCATAGCGCTTGCACAATCAGCGAAACGTGCGGCGTCCCCCACTTCGGGTGGACGCGGCCGAACGCCGGCGGCAGAAAGCGATCGATGCCGGCAACGAACGGAATGCGCGACAGCGCCGCCAGGTAGGCGCCCACTGCGCCGAGATTGGAGATGCAGATCAGCAGCGCCACCGCCGGCCCCAGGCCACTCCAGCCCACGCGCTCGGCACTGCTGGAAATTGCTTGCATGATGCCTTCCAGGCTGTTCAGTTGGCTGTGCGGCAACACCACGAGTATCGCTACGGTCCCCAGCATGTAGCCAGCTGTGATGAGCACTCCGGCGACCAGCAGGGCACGCGGGATGGTGCGTCGCGCATCCTTGATTTCGCCGCCCATGAACGACGCCGACTCCGTGCCGCTGAACGCATAGAGCACGGTGGACCAGACGCCGATTGTCCCCCACTGTAGCGACGGTTTCATCGACGCTGCGGAGAAGCTGGTGGCCGAGCCGAACTTCATCCACGCCAGCACTCCGACAATGCAGAGTAGCGCCACCGGCAGCCAGGTTCCGATGGCCCCCAGGTTGCTCAACCACTTGCCAATATCGAGGCCGACAATGTTCAGGGCCAGCGCCAGTCCAAGCCCGAGCAGCGAAAATGTCATGAAGAATGCCGCATTGCCTTGCATACCTTTCCATTTGCTGCCACCCACATAAAGAGCGTTGCTGGCGGCGAAATAAAGCACCGCGGGAAAATAGGGCAGGTTGCTGGTCCAGTAGATCCATCCGGTCAGAAAGCCGGCGAAGTCGCCGAAGGCGCGCTTGCTCCAGACATACATGCCGCCTTCCTGCGGATAGCGCGACGAGAGTTCGAGCACGCACAATGCCAGCGGGACAAAGATGGTCGCCAGGCCGATCAGCCAGATCACCAGCGTGCTGGGTCCCGCGCTGGCCGCAACCGCAATCCAGCGCAGGCTCAGCGTGGCCACCACGTAGAACATCACCAGGTCGCGGAAACCCAGGACCCGCTTGGGTTGCGGGGACGGGTCAGCCGCAGCGGCTGCTCGATTGGCGCTTGGGTTGATCTTCATGGCAGGCTAGGGCGTGAAGTTCCGGCTGTCACAACGGCAAACAGTACCGGTAAAACTCCTCATCGCGCTTCCACCCCAGACTTTCGTAAAGCTTTTGGGACGCATAATTGTCGATCGCCGTCTCCAAGGTCAGGCTGTCGGCTTGTGTGTCCTCCGCCAACTGATGAGCGCGCTCCATCAGGGCGCGTCCCACCCCAAGCTTGCGCGCCTCGGCAACCACGTAGAGATCGTTGAGGATCCATTGTCGCGTCAGGTTAACCGACGAGAACACCGGATAGAGATGCACAAAGCCGACCGTTCGCGCCCCGTGGCGAGCCAGGAACAGCACCGACTCGGCTTTGCTCAATCGTGCGAACAGAAAGCGGCGCGCCGCTTCCAGGTCGGGAGGCCTCTTGTAGAACTGCCGGTAGGCATCGAACAGCGGCGCGACTTCGCCCACATCCGCCGGTGTGGCCTGCACAACTTCCAAAGACTCCGCGGTAGAGTGCATTGGGACAAGGAAACACGCCAGCGGCTGGCCGTCAACTCTTTTGTTGCACTCTGCCTGTTATGATTTCGGCGAACCCGCCATAGGAGACCTTGTAGATGGACACTCCGCTGCACGACATCCTCGCCTCCTACAACGACCGCAGCCCGCTGGAGCAGGCCTACACCATTCCGGCTTCGTGGTATGTGGACGCGCGCGTCGCCGAACTGGAGCGCCAGAACGTCTTTGGGGGCACGTGGCAGGTGGTGGCGCGAGCCGATCAGTTGCAGCAGGCCGGTCAGTTCGTCACCAGCGATCTCGCCGGCGAACCGCTGGTCATCGTGCGCGGCAACGACCGCCAGTTGCGTGCGTTCTACAACGTCTGCCGGCACCACGCCGCTGCTGTCGTGACCGAGGAGCAAGGCACCGCGAGCATCTTGCGCTGTCCGTATCACGGCTGGAGCTACGGCCTCGACGGTTCTCTGAAAGGCGCGCCGGAGTTTGAGGGTGTCTGTTCGTTCGATCGCGCGCAAAACGGGCTTGTATCCGGTGCGCGTGGAAGCTTGGGAGCAGTTCGTCTTCGTGAACCTTGACCCGAAAGCCGCGCCTCTGGCGGATTTCCTGGGCCGGCTAGCGCAGCGAGTTGCCCCGCTAAATCTCGGCTCGCTTCACTTCTTCGAACGCCGCTCGTACAGCCTCAACTGCAACTGGAAGGTGTTCGTGGACAACTATCTCGACGGCGGTTACCACGTTCCTCACCTGCACAAGGCGCTGAACAGCGTGCTCGAATACAAGCAGTACACCATCGAGAACGAAGACCGCTACTGCCTGCAATCGAGTCCGATGGTGGCCTCGCACGAAGACGCGGCGACTTCGGCGACGCGCACTGGCGATCGCGCCTGGTACTTCTGGCAGTATCCCAACTTCATGATCAATCTCTACCGCGGATACATGGACACCAACCTGGTGCTGCCCGACGGCGTCGATCGTTGCAAGGTCATTTTCGATTTCTACTTCGACGACGTGAGCGAGTCCGCCGCCGAGCGCAACCGGCAGAGCATCGCCGTCGGCGAGCGCGTCAATGATGAAGACGTGGGCATCTGCGAAGCCGTGCAGCGCGGCCTGCACTCGCGGGCCTATGGCGCGGGGCGGTTGTCGGTGCGGCGCGAAGCCGGCGAGCACTTGTTCCATCGACTGCTGGCGGCAGACTTGAAACGAGGGCCAGAGGACACGACCACCTAAGCAAGTCCCTCGCTGCGCTCGTGATGACAATTCCTCAGGACTGTTCACTTGCGCAAGATCCTTAAGTATCTCTCTCGCCGCGTTCGCCCCCGAGACTCCCGTCAGCCCCGTGCCCGGATGCGTGCCCGACCCGCATAAATACAGGTTCTTGATCGGCGTTCGGTACTGCGCCCAGTTCAGCAGCGGCCGCATGGTGAACAACTGATCGAGCGCCAGCTCGCCGTGGAAGATGTGCCCGCCAGTCAGTCCGTAGGTTTGCTCCAGGTCTTTGGGCGTGATCACCTCGACCGCTTCGATCAGCCCGGGCAAATCGGGCGCGATATTCCGCGAGAGTCTTCACTACCGTGTCGCCCAAGGCATCGCGTTGCGAGTCCCAGTCTGCGTTGCGCAGCTTGTATGGCGCGTATTGCATGTAGATGGACATCACATGCTTCCCCGCCGGCGCGAGCGATTTGTCCCACAATGTGGGAATAGTCGCCTCGAGGTAGGGATGCGGTGAAAACTCGCCATACTTCGAGGCATCGAAGGCCCGCTCCAGGTAGTCGATGTCGGGCGAAACCTGGATTCTGCCCGGCCAAAAGTGCGGCGTCGCCGTTCGCGCCTTTGAATTTCGGCAAGCCGCTGAGAGCAAGGTTCACTTTGGCGACCGTGCCGTTCATGCGGTAATGCTGGAGCTTTTGCAGAAAGCTCGGTTCCAGGTACTGAGGATCGACAAGTCCCAGCAGCGTGCGCTTCGGATCGGCGTTGGAGACGACCGTCCGGGCATCGATCTCATCACCGTTGGCGAGGACGACTCCGCTGGCAGCGCCGTCCTTCACCTTGATGCTCACTACTTCACAGGATGTCCGAATCTCAGCCCCGGCTTCCTTCGCCGCCGCCGCCATGGCCGCTGTGAGCGCGCCCAGCCCTCCCACAATGTAGGAGGCGGCCCCCGCCGGATTCCCATCCGACGCGCAGCGCAAAAGTAGCGTCGCGCTGGAACCTGCGGACCACGGGCCGAGAAACGTTCCGAAGATCCCCTGCGCGGCGATGGTGCCGCGCAATAATTCAGTCTCAAACCACTCGGCGACCAGATCGGCCACGGCCATCGGTCCCCATCGCAGCATGCGATAGAGATCTTTCTCGCCCAGGCCGCGTACCTTGCGGCCAGCCTTCATCAGTTCCCACAGATTACCTGCCGTCGGATCTTCCAGGTCAGGCGGCGTCATCGTCATCAGCAGATTCGCAACTTCGCCGATGCGGGCCAGGGGTTTCTGAAATTCAGCGTAATTGGTGGCGTCTTTCTGCGAAAACTTGGCGATCTCCTGCTGCGACCTGCCGATATCGTTGTACAGGACCAGCGGCTTGCCATCCGATGACAGTGACAGTACGCGCACATCCGGCGTGTAGGTCTTCAGTCCATGCTTCGCCAGGTCCATATCTCTGACAATGTCAGACCGCATCGGTCCGGCGCTGTGCGCCAGCCGGGAGCAGCGGAATCCGGGATGGAATTCCTCGGTGATGGCGCAGCCACCCACCGTGGCTCTGCGCTCCAGGATGAGCGGCTTGAATCCCGCCTTGGCCAGATAGAACGCGGTGACCAGCCCGTTGTGCCCAGCGCCGAGGATTACGACGTCGCGCGTCTCTGGCATGACTAGCGGGTCCCTTTCGTGTGCTTCAGGATTTCCAGCGCCGCCAGTCGTCCCGGAGCGCCCATAATGCCGCCGCCCGGATGCGTGGCCGAACCGCACATCCACAGGTTCTTAATGGGTGTCTTGTATTGCGCCCACCCGGGCACCGGCCGCAGGAAAAACAACTGCTCCAGTGAGAGTTCGCCCTGGAAAATGTTCCCTTCGGTCAGTCCAAATTCGCGCTCCAGATCGAGGGGCGTGACCACCTGACGGCCCACAATGATGTTCTTCAGGTTGGGCGCAAATTCAGCGATGGTGTCAATCACATTGTCGCCAAAGGCCTCGCGCTTCTCGTCCCACGTGCCCTCTTTCAACTTGTACGGCGCATACTGCACAAAGCACGACATCACGTGCTTGCCCGGAGGCGCGACCGAAGGATCGGTGAGGCTGGGAATGACCATGTCAATGTAGGGACGCCGCGAGTAGTTGCCGTACTTGGCATCGTCGTAGGCGCGCTCCATGTAGTCCACACTGGGCGAGATGGAGATGGCGCCGCGCAGATGATGGCCCTCACCCGGCAGGCATGTGAAGTCGGGCAGGCCATCGAGCGCGAGATTCACTTTTCCCGACGAGCCGCGGTATTTATAGCGCTTCACCTGATCGCGAAATTCTTCGCTCAGGTGCTGAGGCTCGAGCATCTTCAGGAAGGTGAGATTGGGATCGACGCTCGACGAGATGACGGCGGCGTAGTACTCGTCGCCACTGCTGGTCGCGACTCCCACCGCCTTGCCATCGCGAACCAGGATCTGCGCGATTGCGGTCTGCGTCTTGATCTCGACGCCAAGCTCGCGCGCCGCATCGGCGATGGCGTTGGAGATGGCTCCCGTTCCGCCGCGAGCAAAGCCCCAGGCGCGAAACGCACCGTCAATCTCGCCCATGTAGTGGTGCAGCAGCACGTAGGCCGTCCCCGGCGAGCGCACTCCCAGAAAGGTGCCGATGATTCCAGACGCCGACATGGTCGCCTTCAGCACGTCGGTCTCGAACCACTGATCGAGAAAGTCAATGGCGCTCATGGTCATCAGCTGCACCTGGTTGTACTTGTCTTCGCCGCTCAGGTCCCTGAAGCGGCGGCCGAGAAAGAGCAGCTTGAACAGGTCCTGCGGCTTCAGCGTGGTCGGATCGGGCGGCACCATGCCGAGAATCGGCTTCACGAAGCGGCACATCTGCAGCATGGCCTTGCCGAATTCTTCGTAGGCCTCGGCATCGAACTTGGAGTGCCGCCGAATCTCACGCATGGTCTTGCCGTGATCGTTCACCCGCCACAAGTAGTCGCCGTTCGGCATCGGCGTGAAGGTGCCGTCCAGGGGAAGGATTTCGAGACCATGCCGGGGAAGATCGAGGTCGCGGATGATTTCGGGCCGCAGCAGGGAAACCACATACGAGCACACCGAGAATTTGAAGCCGGGGATGATCTCTTCCGTGACCGCGGCGCCGCCCAGCACGTGACGGCGCTCCAGCACCAGGACCTTCTTCCCCGCCCGCGCCAGATACGCGGCGTTGACCAGGCCGTTGTGCCCGCCGCCGATGACGATGACGTCGTATCGTCCTGTTTCTCTCGTGGCCATGCTTTCCTGTGCGGGACCGCCCTGAGTTTGAGCGAAGGCATCATTCTAACGGCCCGAGGGTAAAGAGAGGAAGGCCACCGCACAAATGCGGCTGGCCGGGCCAGTGGGTCAACGCGTGCTATGGCGAGTAGAGTCGAGAACAGGCGCAGTGGCATTAGCCTCCCGGTGGCCGTTGGGGGTGCTTTCGCATGACCCGCCTCAATCCGGTTTGGCGTAACTCTGTTTCCTGTTCCCGCTCATCGAACCGGACAGGCAGATTTCCCGCATCCGGCTCTCGGAAAAGACACACGATGTTCCGTGTGACGCCGCCTGCAACTTCTGAACACAACTCGGGGTGGCTAGACGCATCGTCAATCCCCATGTCCTTCGTTGCTTCTTGCGTCCGTCTTTAACTGAGGCCCCTTCCCTCTGCCGGAGTTACCCGGCTTCCTCGGTACTACGGACCTCTCCGCCACCCCACACGGCCCGGCCTGTCTCTCGCGAGTTGCCAGTTGATCCTTACTGCGAATCACCGCTGGGGCCTCCCGTGTTGCGTCTGGTCTCCTATGCCTACATGCCATCGCCATTACCCCGGCAGATTGAATGGAGCTTGTTCGCTCGTCTCTCTCCATCCCCAGCGGCCTTCCCTGTGTAACAGTCAGGTCGGCTTCTGCAACTGTTGTTTCGGGGCCTGCTCAGCGTTCACTCACGTTATGGCCTGCACGCTCGCCGAGTCGCCACGCGACCCTCTACATCGAAGGCTCCGACAGCTTTGTTGCCTCCGCTGCCGCTTCGATTGCTACCGGGTGGAGCGAACCAGTTCCCGGGCGGGAGTTTCACCCGCTGAAGTCCAGCGCCTTTTCACGGCGCACTGTTACGCCATTTACCCCGGTTGCAAGCCAGACATCGCTCACTCAGTCTGCAACCCAGCACCACTAAACACAAGGTGCGGGTCGTCTGAGTACGGCTTGAAGAACCTCCAGTGCTCACCGCCTTCGGAGTCATGCGGGAACACCTCTAGCTTGTAACCATTCTCCAGTTCGATGACGAGGCTTCCCACCTCACCCGCCTGAACACCTTGCACCGTGAACTGGCGTGATTCGTGATCGAAGAGTACCGCAACGATCCTGTCGAACCTGTTACCCTTCTGCCAGTCGAAATCGGCAGGGGTCGGCTCCTCTGATTCTTCTGGGGTGCAGAAAATATCACCACGACCCGTGATGATCTTGCCGCCTCGCGTTATCCGCCACGGGCACTGGATGTGCAATGCATAATCCCCGACTAGCTTCTCCTTACCTAGGTGGCTCGCCACGGTTCTGCGGTCGCCGAACTCCAACCATGCCAAGTCCGCTGCACGCCCCAAGGCCCACAAAGGCAGACCCACTAGTGCGCTCAAACTCCGTTGAATGTCGCTGTCCATCGTCATTTGTGACAGTGTAGCTGTTGTAATCAGGCGATTGCACTCAAAACCTCGATCTTGGGGCCATTTGCTGCCGACTTACTCTGCTGGCTATAATCCGCGCACGATGCCAATCCTGAGGAAGCCAGCGTGCCTGTAGGAACAGCCGTTCACGACCGAACCTTCGCTCTCTGCCAGAGCCTGAATTACCGTGAGTGGTCGGGGTTCTATGCGGTCAGCGTTTACGAAACCCATCACGAGCACGAATACAACGCCATTCGCAATGCGGCCGCGCTTATCGACGTGACCCCGCTGTTCAAGTACATGATCGCGGGGCACGACGCCACCCGCTTCGTGAATCGGGTAATCGCCCGCGACATCAACAAGGTCGCCGTCAACCAGGTGATCTATTGCTGCTGGTGCGACGAAGAAGGCAAGATCATTGACGACGGCACCATCACCCGGCTGGAGGAGGACCTCTACCGCTGGACCGCCGCCGATCCCAACCTGCGCTGGTTCCGCCAGAATGCCATCGGACTCGAGGTGCAGATCGAGGAGATCACCGAGCAGGTCGCGGCCCTCGCGCTGCAAGGACCAACCTCGGGAAAGCTGCTGCACAGCATCGCCGAGGCCGACATCCAGAACCTCAAATACTTCCGCAAGACCAGCGGCAAAATTGCTGGCGTGCCGGTGGACATCTCGCGCACTGGCTACACCGGCGATCTGGGGTATGAGATTTGGATCCGCTGGCAGGACGCCGTCAAGGTGTGGGACGCGCTGATGGAGACCGGCCGGGGATTCGACATACATCCCACCGGCATGCTGGCCCTCGATGTGGCGCGCATCGAAGCCGGCCTGATCCTGGCCGACGTGGATTACATCAGCAGCAAGAAGGCGCTGATCGCGTCGCAAAAATACACTCCCGCCGAGGTCGGTTTGGGCAAGCTCGTGCACTACGAGAAAGAAAATTTCATCGGCCGGCGGGCGCTTCTGAAAGAGAAGCAGACCGGACCGAGGCGACTTTTGATGGGGTTGGAAATCGACTGGAACGAAGTTGAAACGCTATTCGACCGGATGGGGCTGGCGCCGCAGACGCCCGCTACCGCGTCGCGCGTGCATGTACCCGTTTACAAGCGGGGCGATCAGGTGGGGAAGGCGACCTCGACTACCTGGTCGCCGCTGCTGAAGAAACTGATTGCCTTGGCCAGTTTGGAGCCTCAGCACGCAACCCCGGGCGCCACGCTGCAGATGGAAATAACTGTGGAGGCGGTTCGGCACAAAGTGTCAGCCACCGTTCGTTCCTTGCCGTTCTTCAGTCCAGCGCGCAAGACCAAAACACCGATTTAGTTGGGAAGCGGGGGCGGATGGGCTCTCTAAAATAAAACTCGCCGAACCACGGCGGACAAGGAGTTGGGGGGAGTCATTAAACTAGGACCGATTGCCGGCGACGGCGCGGGCCTTGGCTTCTTCCCGCGGATAGAGCAGACGCTCAACCGTGCGATCCATCGTGTCCAGCATACTGTTTTCTGCGGGCTGCACCCGGGCATCTTCCAATGCGTAATTCCAATCCTTCGACCGTGCCGTGGCTACAGCAACATTGCTACGAGCTGGCGCCATCACGGTGTAGCCCAGCCAGATCATGGTGGAGATGGCGTACGCAGCGCTGTTGATCTGGCGCAAAATTGACACCGGCACAAATGTCCCGTGCGCGACCGCCGCCGCAACCAGCATGCTCACGGAGGCGAAAATACCGAATCCCAGCGCTATGCCAAACAGTACATGGCGCCGCGAGATGCCAAGATACTCGCTGAAAAGCAGAAGGAAAAACACCAATCCGCATTGCATTAAGCGAACGCTACGTTGTACCAAAAGAATCCCATTGGTAAGCGCGTCAACCTGGTTCGAGTGCGTTGCCGTGATGGCCCACATCACCGCCACCAAAAGCACCACCAGGGCCGACCAGCGAAATAGGATCACGCTCAGATCTCGTAACGCCTCGTAGGGACGAAATGCGCCGTGGAAGATCTCCTGCAGAACCGCAAACGAAACCAGGGCACTGAGTGCTATCGAAACATAGTAGCTCCAGTAGTACGCGGAGTACGAATGCCTCTGGATCAGGAAGAGGACTGGCTCGCTAAGGACTTGCAGCACCGTATAGTTGAAAAAGTAAGGATAATCGCGGTGCAGTCCCCGCCTGTACATGGCGACCAACACTCCGAATTGCATGAGTGGGCTTGCACACCACAGGACGTAATCAATCAGGTGCAGATGCATGGCGCTGAATAAGCATAGCTCTAAAATCGGCGCAACACAAGCATCATTTCAGGGGAACTGAAAACCATGCCCCTGGCCCTGATCGGGCGCCTTGCGGGCTGCTTTTTCTCCGTCTGAGTGGGTTCTCCTATAGCGACGTCAGCGGCCTTTCCTGGTCGAGGTTGCAGTGACGACCCGGCGCGCAATACGGCGCTGGCCCGCCATCGCCCGCCTGCAACTTCAGCTGGTCGAGGTTGCAGTGACGACCCGGCGCGCAATACGGTGCTGGCCCACCATCGCCCGCCTGCAACTTCAACTGGTCGAGGTTGCAGTGACGACCCGGCGCGCAATACGGCGCTGGCCCGCCATCGCCCGCCTGCAACTTCAGTTGGTCGAGGTTGCAGTGACGACCCGGCGCGCAATACGGCGCTGGCCCGCCATCGCCCGCCTGTAACTTCAGTTGGTCGAGGTTGCAGTGACGACCCGGCGCGCAATACGGTGCTGGCCCGCCATCGCCCGCCTGTAACTTCAGCTGGTCGAGGTTGCAGTGACGACCCGGCGCGCAATACGGGGCTGGCCCGCCATCGCCCGCCTGTAATTTCAGCTGGTCGAGGTTGCAGTGACGACCCGGCGCGCAATACGGCGCTGGCCCGCCATCGCCCGCCTGTAATTTCAGCTGGTCGAGGTTGCAGTGACTGACCCGGCGCGCAATACGGCGCTGGCCCGCCATCGCCCGCCTGCAACTTCAGCTGGTCGAGGTTGCAGTGACGACCCGGCGCGCAATACGGGGCTGGCCCGCCATCGCCCGCCTGTAACTTCAGCTGGTCGAGGTTGCAGTGACGACCCGGCGCGCAATACGGGCTGGCCCGCCATCGCCCGCATCCGTCATCGACCCGGCGCGCAATAGGGGCTGGCCCGCCATCGCCCGCCTGTAATTTCAGCTGGTCAGTTGCAGTGACGACCCGGCGCGCAATACGGGGCTGGCCCGCCATCGCCCGCCTGCAACTTCAGCTGGTCGAGGTTGCAGTGACGACCCGGCGCGCAATACGGGGCTGGCCCGCCATCGCCCGCCTGTAATTTCAGCTGGTCGAGGTTGCAGTGACGACCCGGCGCGCAATACGGGGCTGGCCCGCCATCGCCCGCCTGTAATTTCAGCTGGTCGAGGTTGCAGTGACGACCCGGCGCGCAATACGGGGCTGGCCCGCCATCGCCCGCCTGTAATTTCAGCTGGTCGAGGTTGCAGTGACGACCCGGCGCGCAATACGGCGCTGGCCCGCCATCGCCCGGAGCCAATACGGCCTCACCGGCGCCACAGAATTCGCCGACGGTACAGGATGTCATTGCAAAAGTGCCATCGCTCGCGGTGGCCGGCTGTGTCATGAGGTTGGTAGGAAGTGAACTCGTGGAGGCGCACAGGACGCCGGTGGATAATAGGATACAACCGATGAGGACCAAAACATTTTTCATGCCGTCTCTCCTTGTCCGTTTCGAGCTGAATATCAACCACCTATTGGGGCGCGATGCTACTTGCTGTCGTTCATCGCAGGGGGGAAAGTCGTAGGCATAGGTGCAGATCCCTCCCCAATCACTACGACTGTGTTGGGGAAGTCGACGGAGGTCGCACCACTTACGGCACTAAAAGCTCCAGCTAACATTAAAGCGGCTAAGACTGCGATCATTGTCTGTTTCACGGTTACGACCTCCTAGATTTTCTGGGTACAACGTTTTGAGTTCCTGAGTGGATAGATCTCTTACTGGCGAATCCTCTGCTATATCTGGCAAATGTGATAACCCGAGCCGTATTAACTAGTTAATAAACATGGCTGCTTCACGTTTACCTCCGGCCGCACGCGCTTTTTTCCAAAAGTCTTGGCGGCTTGCCAGCCGGGCGTACGAGTGAACCTAGTGTCACACTTCAGATTGATTATAGATACTGCGATGCCAAATCCTTTACAAAATTCGGTATTGTACCTGTCCAACGGAAGTACATGTACCAATAGGGGACTCTCGACCTGCAGGTCTTGCGCAATTTGTTCTTGTGCCGCCTCTGGGAAAGGATTTCATCTATGCTGGGAATGGTTGACTTTTGTGCCTCGGGGCGAACATGACGGACGGCGCAGATAAAAACCCGAATCTCAGGCCCGGCGCCGACTTTGCGATGAAAGCTGCCAAGAGCGCTTCGCTGCAGCCCTCGCAGGTTTGTCCCAACTGCTCTGCAAACTTGCAGCAAAATCACTGCAAGTTGATCTGTCCGCAGTGCGGATACTTCCTCAGTTGCTCCGACTTCTACTGAACTCGTGGCCAGCTGATCACAGTAATCGAACCCTGATGGAACAACTGCCCTTTCTCTCGCGTTTCACGGCAGCAGGGCTTCTCGTGTAACGTGGAGATACAATGGATGCGTTTCCTAGGAGGGGCAAATGCAACGTACAGCCAGTGCTCACTGGTCAGGTGGTTTAAAAGACGGAAAGGGCACCGTTTCGACACAGAGCGGCGTCCTCAACCAAACCCAGTATTCCTTCAGCACACGTTTTGAAAACGGGGCCGGAACCAATCCGGAGGAACTGATTGCCGCAGCCCACGCCGGCTGTTTTTCCATGGCACTGTCGGGACAGCTTGGAAACGCGGGCATGACCGCGGAGAGCATCGATACCAAGGCCACTTTGACCCTGGACAAAACCGATGCCGGCTTCACCATTACCACCGTGCACCTCGACGTGCGGGTAAGGATCCCCGGTGCGGACCGGGCGAAGTTCGACGAGGCCGCGCAAAATGCCAAGAAGGGGTGCCCAGTTTCCCGGGTTCTCAACGCCAACATCACCATGGATGCGCAACTGGTTTCCTAATCCTTGATGGCTGCCCGGGTCGAACTGGGTAGCCAAAATTCCTCCGCCGAAATCCCTCGACAACGCCACCTGTTTGAACGTAACCGCCGCGTTTCCCCGGCCCAACTCTGGCTGCCTCGGTGAAATGTAGGTGGCCACTTCCCAGTTGTGAAAATCTGGCCGCTGTTCTAAAGTTCTAGCGCCGGGTCAACAAAGGGATTCCGATGACAAAGGAGATTGTCTTACTGAAAGAAGATTGGTTTTACTGGCAGTGCGCGTCGCAGTTGCGCTGCCCCCTATTCGCCCAGAACAAAATTTCGAACGGTTGTCAGACTCGACCACAGTTCTGAAAACCACCCCCGGTAAGCAGGACATGCCAAGAGCATTCTGGACAATTAACCACCTAGGAGAACAAAATGAAAGTTTTAGCCAAGAGATTCGTACCTATTCTGCTCGTGTTAGGGATTGTATGGTTGGCCCTGCCAGTTTGGGGCGCCGAGAAGAGCAAAGACGAGGAGACCATCCGAAACGCCACCACGGTGTTAGAGGCAATGGTCGGCAGCAAGGACATTCCAGCCAGCACAGTCGCCAAGGCTGATTGCATCATCATTTTGCCCAGCGTGAAAAAGTTTGCCGTCGGCATTGGCGGAACTGGAGGCCGCGGTCCGATGACTTGCCGCGAGGGAGCTAACTTCACTGGCAAATGGTCACCGCCCGCCATGTACAGCATCGGCGGCGCCAGTGCCGGTTTTCAGATCGGCGGCACGGCCAAGGATTTCGTAATCCTCGTTATGGCACCGTCGGCGGCCAACAAGGTGCTGGATGGCAAAGTCAAGGTCGGCAGCGACGCAACCGCAGCGGCCGGGTCCGGAGCCAGCGCCAGTACCAGTAATGCTGACATGCTGACCTACGCCCGGACTTCAGGCCTTTTTGCGGGCGTGTCACTGGACGGCGCCTCGCTGAACCCTGATAGCGACGCTAACCGGCGCCTCTACGGGAAGACGGTCAGCGCGCGGGATGTCGTGAGCGGTGGGGCCAAGGCCACGCCAGCGGGCCAGTCCCTGGTTTCGCTGCTCAACAGCAAAGCTGGCAAAAAGTAGGCATCGGGAAACGAGCCCACATAAGCGCGGCGGAGACGTTCTCGTCTCCGCCGGCATGGTGGGCTGCACTACTGGCGTTTTGCCGTCTGAAGTTGGCAGTCCCAACTCCGTGGGATCAACCACGACCATCAGTTCTGCGCCCGCAATATCTCGCGAATCTCGCGATTAACTCGGGCCGCATCTTGCGACGCATTATCGATTAAGCCGAGCCACTTTCTGTTGTTCTCGTCAAGTTTCGCCTGCGCCAGAAGATAGGAAGCCTGCATAATGGTTTCGATGTAATTGCTCAGGTCGTGCGACAGCACGCGCAGTTTGGTAACTGTCTCGCCGGGTAATTTCTTGCTCTCTTCCATTGCCGGTTGGGCCACTTGTTCTCTCCTGCCTTACCGCACCATCCACGCGGGGGCGGATGCTACCCGCATCGCGTGGGCGTCTCACATTGGACGCGAATCTGGAGGTTTCCGTTGTTCAGACGCCCGCAATGCCCATGCAACCTTACCATACCGCCCCCATCCGGCCCTTGGCTGTCGCCAATCTAAACCGTCACCAATGTGCCACTTACGAACAAAGATCCTAGGGGTTTGCCAGCCGGGAGGCGACGGCCCTTCCCGCTGTCCTCTGCGACTGATATGATTCCGCCAACGTCCCAGGCAACGCGAGTGTCCATGGCTCAAACCCGGCTGAAAACGAAGCTGGTCCTTGCTATCAGCGGTATGGTGTTCGCGCTGGTCGCGGCGTTTTCCTATTTCTACGTGTCGCGCATGGTACGGCAGCGGTTTGCGAGTGCTTACGACGATGCCGCCTTCGTGGCCAAGCAGATCCGGGAAAGCGCTCGCGAAGCTTCCCAGGTTGACCTCAGTAGCACCTTTGTCAATGCCAACGATCCCAAGCAAGTCGAAGCGGTGTTGGAGGAAGCCCTACGGACTGACCCCGGGCTGAACACGCTGTTGCAATCCATTGTGGGCTATTCTCCCACCATCTCTGATGCAGCCATTACCGATGTGAACAACCGCGCTATCGTAAGCACCGACCCCTCCGCCATCGGCGCTCAACAAGAGTCGCGTGAAGACTTCAAGCATGTGCGGAACGGCAGTTTCCTGCTCCAGCTTGACGTGGTTTATGGTGGGCCGAGAGTTTACGATGTTTATTTGCCCATTCAGCGCGAGGGTCAGCCTTTCGGCAACATTTGCGTTGGCATCTCCACGGTTCTTCTTAAGCATGAGGTACAACCGCAACTCACGCGCGCTCTTTTCTTCTCGGCGTTTGCCATCCTGGTGTCGCTCGCGTTGGCAGCCGGGGTTTCCAACATTGCCTTGCGTCCGTTGGAAGCGATTGGCCGTCGTCTAGACCAGATGACCGTGGGCGTACCCGACGTTGCACTCGAGCCAGATCCGGGGAGAACCGACGAATACGGGCTGGTTAATACCAAGATTGATCGCCTGGGGCGGCAGATCCGCGACGTGAAAGAAGTCTTTAGCGCCCTCAAAGAGAACCTCGACCAGATCATGGGCACCTTGCAGGATGGACTGGTCCTGTTTACGCGCGACACCCGCGTGGTGCTGGTCAGCGCCTCAGCGGAACGGTTCGTCGGCCGTCCGCGGGGACAGATTCTGGGAAACGTGGTGGAGGAGGTGTTCAACGATGCCAACAAGCTGGGCCGCATCGTGCTGGATGCTTTCGCTCTGCAACGGCCCATCCCGCAACGTGAGATCGAATTGGAGAACGGGCAGCGCATACAGATTGCACTCGATTTCATCGCCGAGCGCGGGGAGCGTATCGGCGCGCTTCTCACCATGCGGGACGCCGAATCGGTGCGCCGAATCGAGAACGAAATTGAACTTTCCCGCCGGCTGGCGGCCATCGGGCGGCTTACCTCCGGCGTTGCTCATGAAGTAAAGAATCCTATCAATGCCATCGTGGTTCACCTCGAGCTGCTGCGCGAAAAGATGCGTGAGATCGACCCTAACACCCAGCGCCACATGGACATCATCGGACGCGAGATTCATCGTCTGGACCGGGTGGTGCAGACGCTGGTGGACTTTAATCGTCCTTTGGAATTGCGCCTTTCCGACTTCGATCTGCGCCGTTTGATCGAGGAGGTTGCCCTGCTGGCAGCGCCGGAAGCGGCCCGCCTGGGGGTAAAGGTCGAAACCAACCTGGGCCGCGAGGCACTGCCCGTGAGGGCCGACGCCGACCTCATTAAGCAGGCCCTGCTGAACGTCGTCCTCAATGGCGTGCAGGCCATGGGCGAGGGCGGCGTGCTCAGTATGGTCGCACGCCGCGACGACACGGCAGCCACCATCGAGGTCCGCGATCAGGGGACCGGCATCCCCGCGGAGATTCGCGACAAGATTTTCAACCTGTATTTCACCACCAAGAAGTCGGGCAGCGGCATTGGTTTGGCCATGAGCTACCGCGTGTTGCAACTACACAATGGCGCTCTTCATTTCGTGACCGAGATGGGTCAAGGGACCACCTTCCGCCTGGTCCTGCCTTTGGCGGGCACGCCGGAATTGAACGGCGCGAAAATTGCAACTCGCACCCGATCCTGATGGTGGGCTGGGTGTGAGACGATAGTTACGGCACCAGGCATTGCGGCCGGAGGTTTATCATGGTGAGCAGTTGTTATGCTCGCTTGCTCTTGGACAGTCGGCCATGCAAAGACTAGCGCGGCAGCGATATTGCAGAACTTCGCATGAACATTCGGCGCCAATTCGTTGCTTCGGTTCTGAGCTTGTCGTTGTTGCTGAGCGTGGCGTGCAAAAAGAAGAAGCCACCGCTTCCGCCACAGGCCCAGGCTCCAACCATTGCGGTCCCGGTACCGGATGAAATTTCCGAGGCCATTCCGCCCCCACCGCCGCCGCCGAAACGGGAGGCGCCTGTCCCCCAACCGCAGAAGACGAAGCCACAACCGCGTCACCGAAAAAAATCGGCGCAGCCCCCGGCCAGCAGTCCAGACACCAACTCTCCGGCCAGTACCACCGCCAATGCTACGGTTGCCGCGGCCCATCCTCCACCAAATCCCGCGGCTGAGGGCGCCCCCGACACCGCCATCGCCGCTGACGTCAGCCGCCAGCAATTGAGCCAACAGAAACAGACGACCGTTCAATTGCTTGAAGCGGCCGAGAAAAATTTGAAGAGCTTGAATCGCGACCTGAACCGTGACGAGCAAGCCATGGTTTCGCAGATCAAAACCTACATTGATCAGTCGCGCAAGGCCACCTCGGATAATGACTTCGAGCGCGCCTATAACCTGGCCACCAAAGCCCGCCTGCTTTCCGATGCACTGGTTAAGAAATAAGCGGGATTTTGGGCATTTACTTCTTCCCTGCTGCGTTCGCCTTCCCAGCATGTTGTGTGCCAGTACCTGATGGATATGAACCATCCATCGTTTTGGGCTCCGCTATTTCTGCCTCGGGGTATGATTCCCTCGCAACTGATGAAGGATACATGGGTTTACAACTTAGGCAGGCGATGTAGAATTAGGTCGGCATCCGATAACTTTTGACAATTTCGTCACTCCGAAGAAAAATGCTTTTCATCCCCAAGGAGCATAATCATAAGGCGACATTCTAGTGCGTTGCAGAGCGGCCTCCATTGAGCTCTCGAAGCATGACCACTTCATCACGATCGCTGGCAATCCGCGGCATTCTCAAGACCTTGGTTTTGCTCGTGTGGATGCTGCCCCTTGCCAGCCTCCTTTGGGCGTCCGGGCCCAGCGACCCTCGTACGTACTCCATCAATATCTCGGTGATCGACGAAAAGAACCAGCCGGTTCCCGATGCGACGGTTGAGATTCACTCAACCGGCGGGCCCATCAGCACCTCCACGACAAGTGCCACCGGAAAAGTGACGCTCGCGGTCAACGGTGCTGCAAGTTATTCGCTGCGCGTGCAGAAGAAAGGTTACCTGCCGAACGAAACCACGTTGGAGGTCAGCGAAAGCAACCCCGCTCAGGACGTTGATGTCGTCTTGAGTGAGGCCACGTTGAGCCAGCAGACAGTCGAAGTCAAAGGCGAAGCTTCCAGTCCGGTCACCGAAACCGCGGGCAGCCAGGCGACGCTGCCTACCGCCCAGGCCAAGAATAGCGCCGTACGGCCTGCCACTGTAGCCGACGCGCTGCCTCTGATACCCGGCATCGTGCGCGCCAAGGATGGCAGTGTGCGTATCGCGGGCCTCGGAGAGGACCACAGCGCATTGCTGGTCAACTCCGTCGATGTCACCGATCCCGCCACCGGCAGCTTCGGCCTCAGCGTACCCATCGATAGCGTGCGCACCGTGCAAGTCGCCGAGATGCCATATCTGGCGCAGTACGGGAAATTCACCGCCGGCGTAGTTTCGGCCGAGACACGTCGTGGTGGCGATAAATGGGACTACAGTCTGAACGATCCCTTTCCCGATTTCCGCATCCGTAGCGGACACTTGCAGGGGGTCGTCGATGCATCTCCACGATTCAATCTGAGCGGGCCCCTGCTCAAGAACAAGCTTTATTTCGTTGAGGGCTTTCAGTATCTGTTCAACAACCAGGAAGTAAGGACGCTGCCTTATCCGGAAAATCTCACCCGCTCAACCGCCTACAATTCTTTTACCCAGCTGGACGCCATTCTGTCTTCCAAGCAAACCCTGACCGCGAGCCTCCATTTCGCTCCCCACAGTTTGCAATATGCCGGCCTCGACTACTTCAATCCCCAGCCGGTGACGCCGGATGCGAGCTTCCACGAATCCACCGCGACCCTGACCCATCGCTGGCAGATCGGCGACAGCCTGCTGCAAAGCACATTCGCCGGCACGGGGATTTCCAGCGCAGTCTCGCCACAGGGCAACGCCAGCATGGTCCTCACGCCGCTAGGCAACCAGGGAAATTATTTCAGCTACAACTCGCGCAATGCCACCCGCTTTGTGTGGATGGAGCAGTGGACGCCGCGCACCTTGCATTTCCACGGCCAACACATGTTCCAGCTCGGTTCTGTGATCGGGCACAGTGAAAACGCGGGCCACTTCCTGGGCCATCCGGTGACCTTGCAGGATGGCAACGGACGACTCCTGCAAAGCATTAATTATGTCGGCGGAAAGCCCTACCAGGTCAGCGATACGGAACCTGCGGTTTACGCTCAAGATCACTGGGTAATGAATTCACACCTGGCGGTGGATGTCGGGCTCCGCCTGGAAGGGCAGACCATTACCTCTACGACGCGGGCCGCGCCGCGAACCGGCTTCGTATGGTCACCAGGCAAGTCCGGCAAGACTGTGGTTCGCGGTGGCATCGGCATCTTCTACGACTCAGTGCCGCTGGATGTTTACGCCTTCAACAGCTACCCGGACCAGGTCATCACCACCTACAACGCGCAAGGCTTGCCTGCCGGACCGCCGGTCCGCTATCTCAACATCACCGGCCAGGCGGCAACCTCGAACTTTCCCTTCATCGGCCGGAAGCCGAAGAGCGGGAACTTCGCTCCCTACAGCACCGCCTGGAATGTCGAATTTGAACGGACGGTAAAGCGCTGGTTGGTCCTGCGCGCGAAATATCTGCAAAGCCACGAGCAGGACATGATTACGCTCCAGCCCGAGGTCGTTCAGAACCAGCCGGCTTTCGTGCTCAACTCTTCCGGATGGGCGCAAACTCGACAGGCTGAGTTCACCGCCCGCATCGGCTCCGCCTCGCCGCGCCAGTTCTTCTTCTCCTACGTGCGGCAGTATGCCTACGGTGACGTCAACGACGCCGGCTCCTACCTGGGAAATTTTCCTGCGCCGGTGATTCAACCCAACCTGATCGCCAGCTTGCCCAGCGAAATACCCAATCGCTTCCTGCTGTGGGGAAGCTACGGTAATCTGCCGAAGAAAATCACCTTGTCGCCGCACCTCGAGTATCGCAACGGGTTCCCTTATCAGCCGACAAATCTATATCAGCAGTATGTGCCGGTGGCCGGGCCCCAATACCGCTACCCGAAATACTTTTCACTGGACCTGCGCGTGTCCAAGGATGTGCAGGTGAATCCGCAGCACGCAGTGCGGTTCTCTCTCACGGTCCGCAACTTGACCAACCATTTCAATCCGCTGGAAGTGCATTCCAACCTCGCCGATCCCCAGTATGGAAACTTCTTCGGTAATTACGACCGCAAGTTCCTGCTTGACTTCGACTTCCTGTACTAAGTCACGCCGCCGGAGAATTACCCCGATTCATTCACCCCTTCAGGATCTGGCGCGCGATGACCAGGCGCTGAATTTCGCTGGTGCCTTCGCCGATGGTGCAGAGCTTGACGTCGCGGTAAAACTTCTCCGCAGGATAGTCCTTGATAAACCCGTAGCCGCCGTGAATCTGCACCCCTTCGTTGGCGCACTTCACCGCAACCTCGCTGGTATACAGCTTGGCCATGGAAGACTCCAGCGTGGTCCTCATGCCGGCATCCTTCATGGTGGCCGCGCGATGAGTGAGCAGGCGGGCAGCATCGATTTCCGTCGCCAGATCGGCAAGCTTGAACGCGATTGCCTGGAACTCGCTGATGGCCTGGCCGAACTGCTTGCGCTCCTTGGAATAGTTCAGCGCCGCTTCATAAGCGCCTTGCGCCATGCCCAGGCCCAGCGCGGCAATGGAGATGCGGCCGCCATCCAGAACTTTCATCGCGTCAACAAATCCCTGGCCTTCCTGGCCCAGCAGGTTCTCCGCAGGAATTTCGCAGTCTTCGAAGATCAACTCCGAGGTGTCGCTGGCCCGCAGACCCAGTTTGTTCTCCTTCTTGCCGGAGCGAAATCCCTTGGTGCCTTTCTCCACCACGAACGCCGACAGTCCATGGGTGTGCGCCGGTTTGTCGGTAACGGCAACCACGACCGCCACGTCAGCATAATGGCCGTTGGTGATGAACGTCTTGGTGCCATTCAGCACCCAGTTTTTACCCCGACGCACGGCCGAGCAGCGCGCGCCGCCCGCATCCGAGCCCGCGCCCGGCTCCGTCAGGCCCCACGCGCCGAGGAACTCGCCGGTGGCGAGTTTGGGAACATACTTCCGCCTCTGCTCTTCGTTACCGGCAATGAAAATGTGATTGGAGCACAGTGAAGTGTGCGCCGCTACGATGATGCCCACGGATCCGTCCACGCGCGACAGTTCCTCGACGGCGATGACGTACTCAACGTAGCCCATGCCAGCGCCGCCGTATTCGGCGGGAAAAATGGTGCCCATCAGACCCAGCTTGCCCAACTCTTTGATGGTCTCCAGCGGGAAGGTACCGGGTTCGTCCCACTTCATCACGTTGGGCGCAATCTCGCGCTCCGCGAAGTCACGCACCATTTTCTTTAATTGCAGTTGTTCGTCCGAGAGCTGGAAATCCAAGCCATTCCTCCGATTATTGAAACGCGGCAACGGTTTTGAGTGGATGCATCCGGCGGCGGCCGGGCACAAAAGTGCAGACAGGCGGTTATAACACAGGAAATGGAGTGGGGTGAAATTGGAGCCGAGGTCGGGCCTTGTTCTGCATCCGCTCTACGTCGTCCTTCAGGGTTCCTTCTCTAAGTTCGCGAATGACTCTTGCATGAATCTTCGCGTTGATGCGTCCGATTCATTCGCAATGGCTGTGTGCAGGTAAGGTATGGCAGCTTTGTCTCCCAGCGCGGCAATGCATTTAGTTGCGTATTGGCGGACCGCCGTAGTCTGGTCTTGTAAGCTGGCCAGCAATGCAGCGTGAATCCTTGCGAAAAAAGCGGCTGGTAGAGGCTTTATATGCGCAACGATCAGCAATGCTGACGCCCTGACCGAGGCATCCGTTGTTTTCTCCAAGATGTCCACGATCGAGGACACGCAGCGAAAATCTCCCGCGTCGACCAGTCTTGACGCAGCTTCTAACCGGTGTCCCTCCGGCTCCGATCTGTCGTCGCAAACATCCGAGAGCACCTTCGCACCAGCGGTGGAATGGAGGCCCAGCAATGCCGAGGCCATGTTAAATCTGACTAGAGCGTCCTTCTCCACCCCCAAAGTTTGCACAATAAGCGGCACCGATCCTGCGTCTTTCATTGCTGCAAGTTCGTCGGCAGCCAAGCTTCTCACGTCTGGTCTTGGGTCTCTCAGGGCCGATTGGAGGCCTTCCACTGTGAGTGGAACTCCGTAGCGGTTAAGTTCTCCCTCAAGCGTCGGAGGAGCTTGTGCAACGCATCTAAAGCAGCCCAGAGTGCCTGAGGCGAATAGCGCGAAACCAAGTACATGAACGATAGCCCTATGCATGCTTTTCCCCACCATCATTGCACGTCCTTGGAGCCGAGGTCGGGCCTTGTTCTGCATCCGCTCTACGGGACAATCACCCTAACTTGTGCGGTCGAGCGGCCATATTGGTTCGTGGCGTAGAGCGTGTAGGTGGTCGTCAACCGCGGAGTCACGATGACACTAGTGCCGCGAATGGCGCCCACCGCGGGCGAAACAACGTAATACTCGCCGTTGGTCACGTTCCACCTCAACGTGACGGGTTGTCCCGGCCCACCGGAACTGGTGGCCGTGAAGCTATTGATGGTGGGGTTCGGTCCCGTGGGCACGTTCCCCGGCGAGTAAAGCGGCGAGATCAGCAGCACTTCAAAGTTTGAGGCCGTCAACTGCCTCAGCAGGCCCAGATCGTCATTGCTCCAGCGATTGTCAGGTGCGCCGCTGAGAAACAGCGAGCTTCCGTTGTCCGCCATAATCATGCCGTACTGCTTGAGCGCGGTCAGGATGACCTGGTCATCGGGCGGGTAGCCGGAAATGTCAAAGTTGGCTTTCAGGCGCAGACGCATGCCCATCGGCGCCGCCAACGGATTGCTGGAGTTCGGCGCCCAATGCGACGCTGGCGGCGTAAACGCCTGTTTGCTGTAATGCAGCGTAAAGCGCAGAGCGTGATGGATGGCTCCGGCGGCAACTTCGTCGTAGCGCACCAGCCCCGGAAAGATAGGCAGACCTGCGGCATCGGCCGACGTCCAGGTATAAGGGCGCTGCTGGTTTGCAATCAAGTCCCAGACCGCCGCCGAGTCGGCTTTCCAACTGCCGTTGGGCTGCGGGAATGCGCGATAGAGTTCGTAGAGCCAGCAGTTACCTTTGTCGATCACCAGCACGTGACGATCACCATCGTCGGGATTGGGGTAACCCTCGATCGGAGCATTAAAAGGGATTGGCATTGGGCCGGGGTCACTCTCGTCGCCGTAGGCCGTAAAGCTGATATTCACCAGCGGCTGCGTGACCGGTACCACGATGTAAGGGATGCCTATCGATTGCCCCTGATATAGACCGGAGCCGAAGTCAGCGTGCAGTGGGGTGGTGGATCCAATGAAGCTGACGATCGCCGCCGAATTCGGGTCGAGCGGCGCATTGGCGATGTTCGTGTTCCAAAGGCTGCTGGGCGGGAAGGGGACGAATCCATTCAAACTGGCTCCCTGTCCCAGGCTGATTCGATTGCAAGGATTGATTTGCGCGAATGCAACACTGCTGAACAGCGACAGGGTGGTAGCGAGCAGCAGAACGGTCAGGGATCTCCGGTGCATATGGTTCTCCGGGATTGATTTCCTACAACAGGCGGGAGTGGCTACCGCGGAGCATAGTACCGGGGGGACGGATTTGCAATTTGAATTTGGCGAAGAGTGCACGACGGTAATAGGCAGGCAAAGGTACTGTTGGGTGTCCCGTTCTGGCCTTCTTTTGGGCTAGGGTGGGGCACTGCTCCCTACGCACAAAAATCCCCACCCCAAGCAAAGGCAGCTTGGGTGAGGCACCCGCTCTTCACTGACCACTAGCCACTGACCACTACTTCATCACCAGCTTGGCAATCGTCTGGAGCTGCATGTTCGACGTGCCTTCGTAAATCTTGCCGATCTTGGAATCGCGGAAGAACTTCTCCACCGGATAGTCCTTGGTGAAGCCGTAGCCGCCGTAGATCTCGACGCATAGCGAGGCCACGCGCTCGGCCACCTGCGAGGTATAGAGCTTGGTCATGGCCGCTTCCTTCACGAAGTTCATACCGGCGTCCTTCATGCGGGCGCAGTTATAGAGCAACATGCGGGCGGCTTCGATCTCGGTGGCCATCTGCGCGATCTGGAACTGGATGCCCTGGAACTCCGCGATGGCGCGCCCGAACTGCTTGCGTTCCTGCGCGTACTTGACGGCGAATTCCCAAGCGCCGCGCGCCAGCCCTAGCATCTGCGCGCCGATGCCGATGCGGCCTTCATTCAGCGTCTCGATGGCGATCTTGTAGCCCTTGCCGACTTCGCCCAGCACGCTGTTCTTGGGCACGCGGCAATCTTCCATAATCAGCTCGCAGGTGCTGGAAGCCCGGATGCCGAGCTTGTCTTCCTTCTTGCCGACGGTGAATCCGGGAAAAATTTTCTCCACGATGAAGGCGGTGATGCCCTTGTATCCGGCGGCGGGGTCGATCGTGGCCAGCAGGATGAAGACTCCCGCTTCCTTTGCATTGGTGATCCACAGCTTCTGGCCGTTGAGCACATATTCGTCGCCCTTCAACTCCGCCCGGGTCTGCAGCGCGAAGGCATCCGACCCCGAGCCCGCTTCGCTCAACGCATAGGCGCCCACGGTGTCGCTGCACATGCGCGGCAGATAGCGCTTCTTCTGCTCTTCCGTGGCCCAGCGCAGAAGAGCGTTGTTGACCAGCGTGTTCTGCACATCCACGATGACTCCGGCGGACGGATCGACGCGTGAAAGTTCCTCCACTGCCAGAATGGCCTCGAAGAAAGTGCCGCCTCCCCCGCCGTATTGCTCGGGAACTTCAATGCCCATCAAACCCAATTGAAAGAACTGTTCAATGAGCTTGGGCTCGAAGACGCCCTTCTCGTCCATCTCCTTGACGTAGGGTCGGACACTTTCGTCGGCGAACTGGCGGACCGTGTCGCGGAACAGTACTTCGTCTTCGGTGAGCGAAACCAAGGGGGCGGGTGCGGAGGCGGCGTTTGCGACAGCTTGTGACATGAGGGCAATCCTTTTAGATGAGGTAGGAAACCTTTGATTCTAGCATTCACGAGGGGCCGCCTGGGTCGCGGCCCGGTCCGTTGCCTGAACCAAATGGTGGGAATCGCAAAATGGGGGCTTAGTCCACCTCGTGCTTGGCGGTGTAGCCGTCGCGCGCCGTAATCGTGTACTTGACGTCGTGGTTCTTCTGGTCTTTGATGATGAGCGGCTTGTTATCCGGTCCCACCAGTTCCACCTTCAACTTGCGATAGGTGCCGTCTTGCTTGGCGTTGGTGGGCTTGTAGGTGATGGTGTATTGGTTACGGATCGCCTGCGCCACCTCCCGGAAAATGTCCGGCAATTCACCCATCAGCCGCGGAGCATAGCTGCGGCCTCCGGTCATCCGGGCGAAGGTCTGCATCTGGTTCTTGGCCTGGGCATAATCCATCATGGCCGGGGAAATGTTGGAATTCATGGACGCCATTTGCGTCTACCCACTCCACGTAAGCTTCGCCGGTGCAGACGGTATAGATGGTCACGTTGGGCGTGGCCTTAATCTTCTTGAGAATTGTGTCGAGCGTGATCTTGCTGAAAGTATCGCGCCCGCTGGCGACCACCACCAATTCCTTGTGCCCGGGGATGCGATCCATGCGGTCCAGCGTGTCATACATGGCATCGAAGATGTTGGTCTCGCGAAACCCTGGAATGCGCAGCATGTTAAGCGCGCCGAAGACTGCTTGCTTGTCCTGGGTGAAGTCCAGCAGGATGTGCGTCTTCATGTCGAATTCCTCGATGGCCACCCAGTCCTTCGGCTGCAGGCTGGAGGCAAACACGTACGAGGCATTCAGCGCGTCATACATGAAGTTGTAATTGGTGGAAGCGAATTCCACCAACAGCACCGCGGTGATGGGCGCCTTGCTCATGGTGACGCTCTGGATCTGCTGCTGGACCCCATCTTCGTAAATCTTGAAGTGCTCCTTGGCCGCCTGCTCCGGCAAGGCCAGCGGACGTCCGTCCTTCTGCAACACGCGCGCATCCACGCTTACCACCGGAACGTCAACGTGCAACGAGAATTGCGGATTGTCGGTGGGCGATTTCGGCTTGGGTGGAGGCGGCGCTTCTTCTGCGTCCTTTTTCTTAGGCACGGCGATGGAGCCGGATTCGCCCGCTGGTCCTCCCGCTTCGGCTGGCATCTGCTCTTGCTGGCTTTTGGTTGGCTGCGATTGCGTTTGCGTCCCCGAATCGCTGCCGCTGGACGATTGGGCGCGTCCGGGTATGGCGAAACCAAGAAGGCCCGCCACCACAAGGATGGCGGCGATTCTCAGAGGACTAAGAGTGACAGGTGAAATACCGGGGAAATTAAGGTGTTTCTCAGAATACATCAGGATGCCTCTTGCGACCGACTGTCTGCTAGTATAAATGCAATTTCAGACGCTTTGACTCGCTGCGGTCCGCAGAAAGTGCTCAACCGCTAAGGTTGGGGCATTGCCGCAGTCAGCTGAACAATCTTTGGCTCCTCATGAGAGACGCTCTCGGGGGGCTTTGGGAAGCGCCGATCTTCATGGCAAAGCCGCACCGCGGCTTAAGTAAGGGATGAGGAACATGTTGCGCAACGCCGTCTCGTCAGTACTACTCTGCCTCTTTTCTCTGGCCGGTTTCGCCGCCGAAAAACCAAAAGTTCAGATCATGCCCGAGGACCAGGTCAAGGCCGGCATGCACGGCGTGGCCTATACCGTCTTCGAAGGCGTGACCCCGGAACCGATGGATGTCGAGATCCTGGGCGTGTTGCGCAACATGGCTGGCCCGAAATCCGACGTCATCCTGGCGCGGCTGCACGGCAAGAAAGTCGAGTATTTCGGCGTGGTCGCCGGCATGAGTGGCAGCCCGGTTTACATTGACGGCAAGCTGGTCGGCGCCATCGCTTATCGTATTGGCGAGTTTTCCAAAGAGCCCATCGCCGGCATCACTCCCGCCAGCTCCATGCTGGAAATCGATGCCCTGGACAAGACGCCCGCGCCGGAAGAAGCGCGAGGCCGGCCCGGCGAGAAGCAATCGGCAACCCGTACTTCTGGACCTGGCTTGGCCGCCTCGGGGAACCAACCCGATGCAGCCTACGCGAACTTGCTCAAGCCCATCGAGACGCCGCTGGTTTTCACCGGATTCAGCGAAAGCACTCTGCGGCTCTTCTCCAAGGATTTTGCCTCGGTCGGAGTTGTGCCGGTCATGGGAGCCGGTTCGGTCAGCAACGACAAGCAGCCGGAACCGCTGGTGCCCGGCTCGGCCGTCAGCGCCATCCTGGTGCGCGGCGACATGAACATTGCCGGCACTTGCACCGTCACCTATCTCGACGACACCCACCTGCTGGCTTGCGGCCATCCGCTTGCTGCAATCCGGCAGCGTCGATATGCCGATGGCCAAGGCGACGGTGCTGGCCACTCTGCCTTCGCCGCAGAACTCCTTCAAGATCGTCAACACCACCGAGCCGGTCGGCACATTCGTGCAGGACCGCCGGGCGGGCATCATGGGACGCTTCGATCGCGAACCGCACATGATTCCCGTGACCCTCACCTTCAACGGGGTCTCCCATCCCAAGCAGTTTCATTACGAAGTGCTGAACAATGCCAAGATCACGCCCGCCGCGATGATGGCCACGGTGTTCAATGCCATCCAGGGCATGAACGAATACGGTGAAGACACCACCTATCGTTTGCGCGGCGACATTGACGTTCTTGGCTATCCCAAGCTGCGCGTGCAGAACATGTACGCGCCGCTCGATGGCACCACTCCGACGGCCTACGGCATTGCCCTCTCCATCGGCGAGCACTTCAGCCGTATCTTCGAGAATCCTTACGCCACTCCCAAGATCGAAGGCGTGGAATTGAACTTCGATCTGGTTCCCGACCGCCGCTCGGCCCGTCTGGAAACCGCCCGCACCGACGTCACCGAAGCTCGTCCCGGCGACCAAATTACCATCGAGACCCTGCTGCGGCCGTATCGCGGGGAAAGCATTGTTCGCCAGATCCCGGTGAGGATTCCGACTTCCACCCCCAAGGGCAGCCTGCGTATTCTGGTCAGCGACGGCGACACTCTCGACAAAATGCGCCGCGTGTCGGGCCCCATGAGCCGGCGGCTCGATCTCGGCTCCACCATTGCGCTGCTCAATAAAGAGCACGCCAACTCCGAGCTTTACGTCTCGCTGCTGGAGGCCAACCCGCAAGCCATGGTGGACGACAAGGTGATGCCCACCTTGCCGCTGTCGGTAATGAACGTGATGGATGGCATGCGCGGCACCCAGGACATGATCGTCGTGGGCGAGTCCGCCGTGGATGAAGCCTCCACTCCCGTGGATTACGTGGTCACGGGTTCGCAGATCATCACCCTGACCATCAAGTAGCCGTCGGCTTCCTGATACGTTCGCCAGCCGCAACGCAGATGTCCGTTGCCATCCCGTCATGTTCGGCTTAGGCTGTGCGCAGTAGGCTCTGTCCAGGGGGCAATCCGCTTGCCGAGCAGCGAGGCGTCGAATAGCAACTTCAGCCACTACCAGCCGCTGAGTTCCGCAGACTACCCGCGCACCTATTACATGTCCCCGGGCAGGAAAGCTTATACGCTGCTAGGTGAGGTGGCCGCGATCGGCGTCGGCAGCGTATTTTTATGGTCCGCCCTTGCGGCACCTCAAGTTCGTGTGAGCTCGCTGCTGACGGGCATCTTCGTCATCATTGCCGGGATGTTCGCGATCCTGCGCGACCGTAGATATTGTGTAGTCCTGTCTGCGGACCGCATTGAAGTTCACAACCTGGCCTCTACCCGAGTGTTGCGGCGTGACGAGATTCTAGGCCGGCGCCTGGTGCAGACCAGAGGTGGTCAAATCATACGGCTGATGCCGCAAGGCGAGCAGCAGCCACTGGAAGTAGATCATCTTGTCCTGGAGACCGACTCAGCGTTCTGGGAGTGGATGGATCCGCTACCTGATCTGGATGCGAGTGTCCTAAACTTGCGTTGATGATTCAAAGCTCGCCGTGTCGCGCGCCGGGTGCCCCACTCATTCGCGGTTTTCGAATGAGTGGGAAGTCATACCATTGCGCGGACTTTCAAGACTGAATTTGCGGAGCGGACTCGATGCCTGTGTCAGGATCAAAACACCCACTCAACCAAAAAGAAGGTTGAGTGGGCCACCCGGCGGGGTCGTAAACGGCCTGCTCACAAACACAAACCGGCTCGCGCCTCGATAGCGTATTCGCGAATTTGCGGCGTAATCTCCGGTGCATTAGCGAGAAACGCGTCTATTGTGGCTTCGACGATGTCCCGATAATTTTCCTGCCAATGGTTTAACCCGTGCAGAGCGCTGATGCGGCAAACGTCTGAGCGAAGATTGAGTATTTCGCTCATCGCCTTTAAACAGCCATCGTGAAGTTCAGGTTCGCCGACCGGCGAGTCCCCGCGAAAGGGACGCAGTGGAAGAATGTCCCACCACATGTAGCAAGCGCTGTGGAACGGGTCGGAATCGGTTTCAGCAAGACCTGGTGTTACTGGCGCAATAAAATTTCGGAAGAACTCACTCATTGCGTAAATGCAAGCAGTTCGCTCGTCAAGGCGAACGGTGGGATTCAAGAGAGCTTGGCTCGACTCGCTTGGGGACGAGCCGCCGATCAGAAACCAAATGCCCTCTGCAACCTGTTCAAGCGAGTACACGTTCAGGCGCTCTGATTCCAAGAAAAGGCGAGTCATGTACCTTACCGCGACTGCATCGGTGATACCCAGCGGGTCCCAGAAGGACTCGAAGCCGTCCTCCCAATACCAGTCCTGCTCTTTCACTGTTGTTGGTGGCGCATGGTCAAACGACGCTTGAAGCCATTGCTCGAAAGTGCCGCTCACTTTGGGTGCTCCTCCGCTGTCGCCTGATGATAACTGTTGTAACATCCCCGTTTCCCAAGTAATCCCGGTCGGCGTCCCATTTCGGGATTGCTTACGAAATAGCCAGTGGGTGTTGAAAAACTCTCTTCGGTAGAGATGATATTCGTCCAGTTGTGATTCATACTGGACTTGTTGTTGGGTTCCGGTCGGTGGATCAAGCGGTTGCAGCGAGGGGCGAACTTGGTGCTTTGCTCAGGAAGCGGACTAGCCGTTTGATATTCTGCGCCGCCGCCGCCAGGTAGAACTGCTCACGGACGAACTTCATCCGCCGCAGGCGCAGCCGTCGCATTCCGATCTGATTCTTCAGTTCTGCGAACAAGGCCTCCACTTTCTTTCGGGCACGCTGCGACAGCGCGAAGGCAGGTGTCTTGGCCAGTTCGCGAGCTTGCTGGCGTGCCGGTTCGTGGATATGGATCGTCAGCATCTTGTACTTGCCGCTTGTGCACTGCGCCTTCTGGGAACAGTCACGGCAGCGCTTCGCCGTGCTGGCATAGAGATGCGTACGATTCCTCGCGCTGATTCCGACATACTGAAGCTGCTTGCCTTCGGGACAGAGATAGCGGTTGCTTTCTGGTTGATAAGTGAAGCGCTCCGGGCCGTAGAGTGTACTGCTCTGCTTGAGAGCGTTCTCGCGGGTGCGCATGTACGGCGTAATGCCGCGCTGCAACAGCCAGTGTAGAAACTCGCCGTTTCCGTAGGTAGTGTCGGCAGCTAGGGACGCGGGCTCTCGGCCCTGCCATTCGGCGAAGCGAGTGATCATATCCTGTGCGGCCACCGTCTCCTGGCTCAGCCGCGCCGCCGTGGCTGCGACGCCCACGATCACACAACTGTGATTGTCGATGAGGTAGTTATCGTAGTAGCCCAGGCGAGCTGGCGTGCCACCCTTGGTGGCATAGGTCGAATCCGGATCAGTGGTGGATACTTGTTCTTGCTGGTGCACCGGTTCCTCTACCGGGTTCTGCTCTTGCAGTTCCGCCAGATATTGCCTCACCGTGCGGTGGACCTGAGCTACCTCTTCTAGTTGCTGGCGCGGCACCCGACTTTCCTTGGCCGCGTTGGCCTCGATGAAGCTGCCATCGACCGACAAGTGATCGCCACGCACCAGCCCACTTTCCATGCAGCGGGCAACAATCTCTTCAAACAGCTGCTGGAACAGGTTCGATTCCAGAAAGCGCCCGTGCCGGTTCTTGGAGAAGGTGGAGTGATGCGGAACTTCCTGATCGAATCCCAACCCGGTAAACCAGCGCCACGCCAGGTGCATGCGCAACTCTTCCACCAGTCTGCGCTCGCTGGTAATGCCGTACAGATAGCCGATCAGCAGAATGCGCAGCAGCAATTCGGGGTCAATGGAGGGCCGCCCAGTCTCGCTGTAGCTGTCCTTAAGCCGCTCGCGAACGAATGCAAAGCTGATGTGCTTATCAATCAGCCGCAGAAGGTGGTTTTCGGGAACGTGGTCTTCCAGACGGAAGTAATAGAACAGCGGTTCCGAACGGGCGTGTTGCCCCATCATGATCAGCAGGCCTCCGCGAGTGAAAATCAAAAAGTACATGGAACAATGCTTCCTTGTACCGCGTTTCACCTGCTAATCACAGTGACTTTTTCAACACCCACGACTGTTCCCGCCAACATCCTGTCGGAGCCCAGCTGTTTCGGGTTGCCCGTCACAGACTCCCCATGTTGGATCTGCCTAGAAGTGGTTGCATAAATGTTGCTTGATCAGCGACGAACATCCCTGGGGGCTAAAGCCCAGATTTTATGCGGCTCTGGCGGCACGGCTGAAGCCGTGCCCTTTCAAAACATCATTTATGCAACCAGTTCTAGACTCAGGTTGGGCCACGGACTGCTCAACCGCTTTCCCCATTGTTCGACTCTAGAAGGTGCGGAGGTTTCCGTTGAAAATTGCGGCGCTCATCCTCCTCGTGCTTGGTTGCCTAACCGCAGCTCTCTCGAAAGACAAGAGGGCAGAGCAAGCTCAGGCGCTCATCCACAAAGCAACCGAACTTTCTGACGTGGCTTCCCTGGGTCCAGTGACATTGCGGGCACAGGTGAAATTCCTCGCCGTGAAGTCCGGCACGATTGATGCCGAATACGAAAGGACTTACCTATCGCCGCAGCAGTGGCGGGCTACTTTTTCCAGTGCCGAATACAACAGTGTCACCACCTTTGCGAATTCTCAGGTCGCGGAGTGGTCGGACGCACCGGAGAAGCCGCTTCGGGTTTGGCAATTTGAGCGCGCCCTGGCTGCATTGTCACAGTTCATAGTAGGTGACGGCGTGGATTATGCGCTGGTGCAGCAGAGACTCAAGGAAGCGAGCGATCAGAAGTTCCCGTGTATTCATATCAAGAGTCGCAGGCGCTTGCTGATGGATTGCTTCTACCCGGATACCGGAGCTTTCAAGCGGGTCCAGGAGGGCCCCTGGACCTTCTTGTATGAAGACTACACGCATCTGGGCAAAAAGCTCTTGCCGGAGACTATCAATATCATGGAGGGACCAAGGCTGGTTGCTGTCGCAAAAATTCAGGCAATCGAGGTTTCTGGGGCCTTGGACCCAAAATTACTCAACCCTCCCGCCCCTGCCGAAGTTTATCCCGCTTGCTTAGAGGGCCTGGGTTTACCGCTGGGAGCCGGAGGAGGCAAGCCGCTGAAACAGCCGTGGCCAAGCTCACTAGGACTGCCGCCGGGCAACGAGATAATCAGCAATGACGCCGTCGTGGAAGCAGTTATCGGTAGAGACGGACGCCTTCACAGCATCCAAGTCTCGCAGAACATTTCATTGCTCCGTGACGCTACCTACGAAATGCTTCGCACATGGGAGTACGAACCGTTCAAAGTGTGTGGCCACCCGGTGGAGATGCCAGTTAGCTTTACCATCTGGTTCCGCAAGGGATGATTGGTGACTGGCACGTCGAAACATGATTAGGACCGCCGCTCCCGTTATCGCGATTGGTTGTGAGCCGGGCCTGTTATCGTCAGCAGTTACCTTTGGCTGGGCCCTGGGTCGGGAACAATGATGGGTGCTTCGTCCTCTGCTCAACCTTTCGGCTGACATCATTTTTTCGCCATGCGGCTTAAATCACTGACAAATGTTCGCTAAAAGCGTGCAATCCTGACGAGTGTCTCGGGAGAAGATTCCCGGCCTCTTTTCCACCCGGCGCTCATCGCGCCCCCAGGGTGAGAAATAAGTACAGCGTGTTTCATAAATAGGTTCGGCCTCACATCAGGTACTTATGCGTGAGGCAGGTGAACTGGTGAGCTTCTGTCATGAAGAAACGGCAGAAGCTGTTGACGGACGAGCAGTGGGAGCTGATTGGGCCATTACTTCCCGAACCAAAGCGTCGGCGGGACAACCGGGGCCGACCGTGGGCGTTGAACCGGGCCTGTTTGGAAGGCATTCTGTGGATTCTGCAAACCGGTGCCGCTTGGCGGTTCCTGCCCGAGGAGTTTCCTTCGCCCTCGACCTGCTGGCGGCGGCTGAAGCAATGGGAAGAGGAAGGCGTCTGGCTGGAGGCATGGCGTGCCCTGCTGGGGGCTCTGGATGAAGAGGGCCTGCTGAAATGGGACGAGACCTTCCTGGACGGCAGCTTCGCCCCGGCCAAAAAGGGGGCCTCGCGGTGGGTAAAACCAAGCGGGGCAAGGGCACGAAGTGGATGGTACTGGTCGACGGTCAAGGTCTTCCGCTGGGAGTTCGGCTGGAAAGTGCCTCTCCGGCAGAAGTTACGCTTGCGGAAGCCACGCTCGCCGCAGTCCGCGTGCCTCGTCCCAAGGGCCGGCCGCGGCAAAAGCCCGAGCGCGTAATCGCCGACCGTGGCTACGACTCTGACCCGCTGCGCCAGCGACTGAAGAAGCGAGGCATCGAACTGATTGCGCCCTATCGCAAGAACAACAAGCAACGGCGCTTCGAAGATGGACGTAAACTGCGGCGTTATGTTCGCCGCTGGATTGTGGAGCGAACCAACGCTTGGCTTGGTCAATTCCGCCGGTTGCTGGTTCGTCATGAGCATCTACTCTCCACCTACCGCGCCTTCTTCTATCTCGCGTGCTTCTGGATTACGCTGAGGCACTGTTTATGAAACACGCTCTAGTGAAGGGAGAACTTCATGAAAGATTCACAGGGTTGTTGTGAAAAGGCCATGCCGGTCCAGAGCGAGGCTACTCATAACGATAAAGAAAAGCCCCGCAAGGAGGGCCCAACCGGGGCGGCTGACAGCAGCCGGCGCTCCTTCTTAGGCAAGGTCGGCGGCGCCACCGCTGTCGCTTTGACGGCTGGAATACCATTGGAACCTTTCTTCGAGGGGAAGCACGGGGAGGCCGAGGCCTCGGTCGTTTCCTACAGATCTAACAATCGCGCGAATGACAGTTGGAATTACCGCAGGAGCACAGCCCAGGCCGAGAAGATCGACGTTGGCGTGCTACCGGACAACGGAGACGCGCAGAGGTTCAGCGACTACAGTGGAAGCTGGAGCAAGTGCCTGCAGCATGACGCTCTCGGCATCCCGAATCATGCGGCATACCGGAGCCTGCTCCACGCCTTCCAGACTGGCCGACCCTCAGACTTCGAGAACATCCTGGTGGGGAATCCTGGGGGGACCGGCTTTACCTCAACTCTGAACGGGCCGCAGGGCGCTCTAGCCTTCGACTTGGAGGGCCGCGACTCTCATGCCACGGTGGTCCCGCCCGCGCCGAGTGTGGCCAGCGCGCAGACCGCCGCCGAGCAGGTCGAGCACTACTGGGCGGCGCTGATGCGCGACCTGCAGTTCGCCGACTACGCGAGCAGTTCGCTGGCGGCACAGGCGTGTGCCGATCTGAACAACATGTCCTACATCCGTGGCCACCAGAACAGCGAATACCCGTACCCGGTCACGCCCCAGAACCTGTTCCGCGGCCAGTTTGTCCCTGGTGATGGCAACGTTCAAGGTCCGTACGTCTCGCAGTTCTTTGTCCAGCCCACGTTTCTCGGCGTCCAGCCCATGACTCAGCAGTATCGGAGATTTGCGACGGTCGCCGAGGGCGGGGCCGACTATATGACATCGCCGCTCGAGTACCTGAACGTCCAGAACGGCTTCGTGCCGGGTGCCAGCCTGGTCTATGACCCGACGTACCGCTTCTTCCGCATGGGTCGGGACCTTGCCGCCTACACCCATGTGGACGTGATCTTTCAGGAGTACTTGGCAGCGCTGCTTTTACTCTCCGAGATGAAAACACCGGTAAACCCGGGCAATCCTTACGGCTACCCCAATGGACGCTCGCGGACGCAACATGGCTTCGTCACTTTTGGGAGCGAATTCTGCAACGTGGACGCTGCGGCGACCATGGCCGAGATGGCGACGCGGGCACTCAAGGCCGCCTGGTTCCACAAGTGGATCGTCAACCTGCGCATGCGGCCGGAGGAGTACGGGGCCTTGGTGCATGCCAACCTCACGCACCAGCATCCCATGCCGCAGGCGGCAGCGGCGCTGCATCACGACGTTTTCAATTCAGCGGCCCTTCCCATCATCTACTCGCAATATGGCAGCTACCTGTTGCCGCAGGCGTTCCCGGAGGGGTCGCCGACCCACCCCTGCTACCCCACGGGTCACGGCACCGTTGCAGGTGCCTGCATCACAGCTCTGAAGTTTTTCTTCGACGGAAGTCAGAGGATCCGCCCGCTGCTGCAAGCCGTCGGCTCGGACATGTATGTGCCCAGCTCGGATGGCCTCTCGCTCGAGCCCTACACGGGCGCCGATGGAGACAACATGACCATCAACGGAGAGCTGGCCAAGCTCGGATTCAACACCACGTTTGCTCACGGCATTCACGCCGGCATTCACTTCCGCAGTTCCAGCTTGTATTCCCTTCTGTTGGGTGAGCAGCTTGGACTCAGCGTGCTGCAGGATCGCGCCCAGTCCTACAACGAGCTGTTCACCATCCACATCACGAAGTTCGACGGAACGACTGCGACCATCAGCAATCAGTAGGGCCGATCGTCGTGTTCTTCACCGGGGCGCCCAGTACACGGCGCCCCGTTTTATTACAGCAAGCGAACGGCGAAACCGTTTTTAGGCTTGTGGAAACTGACTCGTCGCTATGGGGATTACTTGCGGAAAATCCCCATAGCGCAAGTAATCCCCCGCCGTTACGATTGCCTGTGAAATGGGTTGACGAGGTCACTGATTTAGCGCTCTCAAGTAACGGGCGGCCCCCCTCCTGTATTATTCGCGCGTATATTCTAAGAATGGGTGTCTCGCATCCTATGAAAAGGAAACGTAAGCAGAACTGCCGCTTACGTCGTTGCTAGTATGGATGACCACCCGTTTGCGCCTGCCGATATAGAAGCTGCGCTGGGTCGCCGGTACCTCGTTGGTTCCGAGATTGCCGTTGGTGGTCAGGGAGCAGTTTTTAGGGCAACCAGAACCTCTCGGCTAGACGGCACCGCGGCCCATGACGTTGTGGCTCTGAAGTTGTACCTCTATCCCAGTCAGGACAGTCGCGTCCAGCGCGAGATCACCGCGATGGAACACATCTCGCATCCCACCTTGGCTCGGCTGATTGAACATGGCTATTGCGGCCTGACCGGTAAACCCACCCGCTACGTCGCGTGGGAATTCATAGAAGGACAATCGTTGAGCGATCGGTTGAAAAGCGGACGGCTGCTGGAATCCGAAGTGCTGCCGATAGGGCGCGATGTCTCAGCTGCAATTACGGAGATTTGGTCGCGGCGCATTGTTCATGGGGACATAAAGCCCTCCAACATCATGCTTAGAAACTCCGGCGGCGCGGTTCTCATCGACCTCGGTGCCGCCAGGTACTTTGAGCAAGACAAGACTCCTGCCGCACGTCGGCCTTTTGGAACGGCGGGTTACTTATCGCCGGAACAGACCACCGGGGCAACATTGTCCTGCGCTTCGGACATTTTTTCCCTTGGCGTAGTGATACTGGAAAGCTTACTGGGGAAGCATCCCACGGGCAATGACCAGCATGCCCTGGCAGACGGCATCCGGGCCAGCGGAGGCCGGCTTGCAGTTAGCACGGGCTTGCTTTGCATGTTGGATAAGATGATGTCGGCGCGTCCGACGTTTAGGCCAAGCCCTGCAGTACTCAGCGGCTATTTCCAGCAAAGGATGGAAGCGGAGTTGGCGACGGGCGCTGACCCACCTGAGAAAGCCCAGGGCTAGTCACCCTCAGATCGCGGTTGTGAAATCCCCATTTCGCCAGCAGTCCGCATTCGCCTTGCCATTCCCTTCCAGAAATGACTATCATGACTATGATGATCATGTGGGGAGGTGCGACGTGGACACGCAGGTATGGACGGTTGCCGAAGCCAAAGCCAAGTTTAGTGAAGTGATCGACAAGGCGAAATCGGACGGGCCGCAGAGTATCACTCGAAACGGCCGAAAAACGGTAGTGGTTGTGGCCGCAGAGGAATGGGAACGCAAGACCAAGCGCAAAGGCAACCTCGCCGAATTCTTTGCTGCCTCTCCGCTGCGCGGTTCGGGGGTAAAGGTCAAACGCCTTAGCGGACGCCCGCGCAAGGTTGACCTATGAGTTTCCTGCTGGACACCAACGTGGTTTCCGAGTGGATGAAGCCGCGGCCCAATCCCGGCGTGGTCACCTGGCTGGCGGAGGTGGACGAAGATCGCACCTTCTTGAGTGTAATCACCCTCACCGAGCTACGCTACGGAATCGAACGCATGGCAGCAGGCCATCGCAGGAAGCGGCTGGAGGAGTGGTTGGAAGAGGAACTGCCACTGCGCTTCGAAGCAAGGATTCTTCCGATTGACCCCGATGTCGCCGATGCGTGCGGAAAAGTTGTGGCGCGCAGCGAAGCTGTGGGGCGCCGGATGGAGGTCATGGACGCGTTCATTGCCGCGACCGCAGAGGTACATCGGCTGACGGTGGTAACGCGCAATGCATCGGACTTTCAGCCTGTAGTTAGGAACGTCTTGAATCCGTGGACCTGAGCCGACGGTTTGCGCCCGACTTCCCCGCCGGTACAATGCTCTGGCTGTGTTACGCTTTTCTTGTTCCTGCCAATCGGCCAATCAGGATTCATGATGAAAGTGCTTCGCCTGGCGCTCTTCTGCCCCTTGCTTGCCGCGATGTGTTGGGCACAAGGAACGCGCACCTGGGAACAGACTAAATACGACGAATTCGAAAAAGGCACCAGCCACGGCGTCGCCATCCGCAGCGATGGAACGCTTACGCTGGCGCCTGCCTTCAGCGCGCTCTACACTTCGCCGTCCACCTACCTTTGGGACCTGGCTGCCGACGCGCAGGGCAATGCCTATGCCGCGGCGGGATCGCCGGCGCGGGTTTACGAGCTGACGCCTGACGGCAAAGCCAGCATCGTTTTCGCTCCGCAGGAGTTGCAGGTGCAGGCGCTGGTGGTGGACCCCAGCGGCGCCATCTACGCGGCCACATCGCCCGATGGCAAGGTGTACAAGATTGTTCACGGCGGCCCGGCTCCGGGCAAGAGTCCCGAGGGGCCGCACACCACGGCGGAGGTGGCCGCAGCGCAGGAAGGTGGCAAGCCAGGTCCGGCGGGCGAATCTCCCCGACCCTCGGTGGCCGTCGATTCCAGCTACACCGCCAGCGTTTTCTTCGATCCCAGGACCAAATACATTTGGGCGCTGGCCCTCGACCGCCAGGGGCGCCTCTATGTCGGCACCGGCGATCGCGGCGAGATCTTCCGCGTGGATCGCGAGGGGCACGGCGCGCTGTTCTTCAAGAGCGATGAGGCGCAAATCCGCGCTCTCGATTTCGACAACTCCGGCAACCTGATCGCTGGGACCGACGGCAGCGGCCTGATCTATCGCATTTCTCCCCAGGGCGAAGCCTTCGTACTGTACAGCGCCCCCAAGAAGGAGATCACCGCGCTTGCCGTCGATGGGCAAGGCAACATCTACGCAGCCGGAGCTGGCCAGAAGCGCGGCGCAGCGCCGCCGCCGCTGGTTGGCGGCGTTCCTTTGACTGCGCCGCCTGGCGGTGGGACCGTCATCACGCTGGGCGCGCCCGGCAGTTCTGCGGCCCCCGGCGCCTCCGCTCCCACCTTCACGGCGATTCCCTACCCCAACGTGACCAACGTTGGCGGGTCCGAGGTCTATCGCATCGCGCCCGACGGTTCGCCGAAGACCATGTGGTCGTCGCGCGAGGATTTGGTCTATGCGCTTGCCTTCGATCAAGCGGGGCGCTTGCTCGCGGGCACCGGAAATCGTGGCAAGATTTTTGTCATCAGCGGCAATCAATACACCGACCTGGCCCAGGCCAGCGCCAGCCAGGTGACCGCTTTTGCGCGCGCGCCCCAGGGCGGACTGTACGCGGCCACCAGCAATCTGGGAAAGATTTTCCTCTTTGGCCGCAACCCAGTGGCCGAGGGCAGCTACGAGAGCGATGTCTTCGACGCCAAAAACTTTTCCCAGTGGGGACGCGTGGAAGTTCGCGGCAATGGCAACTTCGAGCTGTTCGCGCGCAGCGGCAACGTGGACAATCCCGACCGCAACTGGAGCCTGTGGAAGCGGGTTGACCTCCAGAAAGACCTTCCCGTGGATGCGCCCTCGGCTCGTTTCATTCAATGGAAAGCGGTGCTGCATCCCGGCAACGCAGCGGCCGTCATCGAAAGTGTGGCCCTTAATTACCTGCCAAAAAATGTCGCCCCCGAAGTGGAGGACGTTGCGGTCGTCGTAGGCTCGCACGTCCCGGCGGGGACGCACACCGAGCCGGAGAGCTCCGCGCCGAATCCGTACGCGCCGCCCATTCCGATGGTCCGCGACAAACATTCCATCGCCGTGAAGTGGAAGGCGCACGACGACAACGACGACTCGCTGATCTACAGCGTTTATTACCGCGGCGACGGCGAGGGCCGCTGGAAGCTGCTGCGCGACCGAATCGAGGAGCGCTTCGCCAATCTCGATTCCGATTTCTTTCCCGACGGAGGCTACACCATTCGCGTGGTCGCCTCGGACGCGCCCTCGCACTCGCCTGAGGACACCTTGACGGGCGAGAGCGCCAGCCCGCGCTTTGAGGTGGACAACACCCCGCCCCATGTTGAAGCCCTGAACGCCCACGTCGAGGGAGATAAGCTACACGTAAGGTTTCGCGCGATGGATAGCTTCTCGCCCATCAGCCGCGCCGAGTATTCGCTGGATGCCGGCGACTGGCAGACCGTCGACCCGGTGGGAAGGATTTCAGACTACAAAGTTGAGAGCTACGATTTCACTGTGCCCCTTGCGGCGGCGGGGGCGAGTGAGAATGAGAGCAAGGCCGATGCGGCCAAGCGCGACGCCAGCAGCGGCGCCGAGGAGCATACGCTGGTCGTCCGCGTGTACGATCGCTTCGAGAACATGGGCAGCAGCAAGAGCGTGGTGAAGACGGCGGCAGCGGGCGGACGCTAGCTAGGGCAATAATATACTTGGCAGGATTAGATAGGATTTCAGCGGACTTTGGCTCCGCAGTGAGCGCACTTTTCTTTGTCGGGCCTAAACTTGTTCAGGTAGTGGTCGCATACGGGGCAGCGGTAAATGGCGAATGTCATAGCGACGGCTGCTGTGAAGATACCTGCGCCGACGATCTCGATAGCAGTGGATTGCCCCTCTGTCAGATAGCGGAGTACTCCTAGTATTGCCCCTATTACAAACCAGGCGATGCCGAGTCGGAAGAGATAATTACAAGTCCTATATCGCGAGCGCACGGCCTTGATGGTTTCTTCTTCGGTCATTTCTTGGGTTGCCTTTGTCAAACTATATTACCCCCGTCAGCGGCGCAATCGTTTACGGACGGCTGAGGCAATGTTTTCATGAACCTTCGCTCCATTCTCGATCTCGCCGCCCTGCTGGCCGGCTCGGTGTATGGCACCATTCCCCTGTTCTGGTTTGTAGTGCATCCGTTTGTAGAGCGCTGGCGCATCCGCGGGCGGCGCGCCTATGCCTTCATCGTGCCGGTGTGGGGCGGATTTATCGCCATCGCATTTCTGTCGATGTGGCCGTTTCGCTCAGCCCACTTTTATGCGAATTGGTTCGCCTGGGCGCCGGCGGCCATCTTCTTCCTCGTGGGATTTTCGATTTACCGCGCGGCGTTCCACAGCTTCAACCGCACGCAGGTTTCCGGCCTGGCCGAACTTGAGCCGCACCGCCATCGCCAGCAACTCATCACTACCGGCATTCGCGCGCGAGTGCGCCATCCCATCTATCTGGGACATCTCTGCGAGATTATCGGCTGGGGCATCGGAACCGGATTGGTCGCGTTGTATGCACTGGCAGTTTTCGCCATGATCTCCGGAGCGGTGATGATCCGCATGGAAGACCGCGAACTGGAGGCGCGCTTCGGCGATGCATTTCGTGAGTATCGGCAGCGTGTGCCCGGCGTCGTGCCGAGAATGCGAAAAACTTGACCACGGAGACACGGAGATCACAGCGTTTTCGATTTCTTTTCGAGTTTTCTCCGTGTCCTCCGTGCCTCCGTGGTTAATTTTCATTCTTTCGCTACAATGAGCTTTCGCTGAGCTCCTCCAGAATGCAATTCGAACTCTTTGTCGCGGCGCGTTATTTGCGGGCCAAACGGCGCCAGGCCGTCATTGGGGTCATCACCGTCATCTCCATTGTGGGAGTGGCGGCGGGCGTGGCCTCGCTCATCATCGCACTGGCCATTAACAACGGATTTCGCCAGGACTTGCAGGAGCGCCTGCTGGGCTCGACTTCGCACATCAACTTGCTGCGCGTGCAAAGCGACGGAATGCGGAACTGGCAAGACCTGCTGGCGCGATTGCAGAAGCAGCCCCACGTTCTCGCCGGCGCCCCCGCGATTTACGAGCAGGTGTTGATCTCGCGTGGGGCCCGCGCCCAAGGCGCGATTCTCAAGGGCATCCTGCCGCAAGACGAGCGCAGGGTCAGCGACATTCTCGATACCATCAAGAGCGGTTCCGCCGACAGCCTCGAGGTCCGAAAGGAAGATCGGGGCGGGACCTCGCCTCCCGATTCCGACGAGCCCAATCCGCTCTCGGCGCGCATCACCGCCTCCCTGCCGCCGATTATTCTGGGCAAAGACATGGCTGACCAACTGGGCGCGACGGTTGGCTCGCTGGTGACCATCACCAGCCCGCAAGGCGAACTGACTCCGTTCGGCATTGTCCCCAAGTACAAGCGCTTCAAAGTGACGGGAATCTTCTCATCGAGTTTCTATGAGTACGACAACACCTGGGCCTTCATCCCGCTGGCGGACGCGCAGAAACTCTTCGACCTGGGCGACGTTGTCTCCGTGCTGGAATTCAAGATCGACGACATCTACCAAGCTCCAGAAGTCGCTCAGAAGCTGGAAGCCGCGGCCGGCAAGGGTTTCATGTCAACCAACTGGATGGAGCAGAACCGCGCCATCTTCCATGCCCTGCGGCTGGAGCGGGTGGTCACGTTTATCACCATCGGACTGATTGTGTTTGTGGCGGCGCTCAATATCTTGATCTCGCTGATCATGATGGTGATGGAGAAGACGCGCGACATCGCGGTGCTGGTTTCGATGGGCGCCAAGAAGCGGCAGATCCGGCGCATCTTCATCTATCAGGGGATCCTGATCGGCGTGATCGGGACGGTGCTGGGGCTGATCGCGGGATATCTGCTCTCCTGGGCCGCCGGGCACTATCACCTGGTATCGCTTTCCGCCGAAGTTTATTCCATTGACTACGTGCCGTTCGCTCCGCGCGTCCTCGATGGAGTCCTGGTGGCCGTCGTCGCCATCGGCGTCTCTTTCATCGCGACCTTGTATCCGTCGTGGTCGGCCGCCAGCGTTCTGCCCGCCGAAGCGCTGCGCTATGAATAGCGCCACGATCAATGTGATGCTAAAATGTATCACATGACAAAAGCCTCGGTCCGCGACCTTCGCTACGAATTCAAGAAGATTGAGCGCCTTTTACACCAGGGCGAAGAGGTCCTGATCACCAAACGCCGCCGTGTGATTGCTCGCCTGGTTCCTGAAGATGTTCAGCCTCCTGCCAAGATGCCTGACTTTCTGGCGCGCCTACGCGCCATTTACGGTGACAAGGTCTTGCCGGTGAGTGGTGCGGATTTGGTCAGGGAAGATCGGAACCGCTATTGAAAATCTACCTTGACACTAGCTTCCTCATCTCCTTGTATAGCCGGGACGTGAACTCTCTGACGGCCGCACGGGCCATGCACGCTTCCAAAGGCGACCGCTTGGTCAGCACCTGGGGCGAATTGGAAGTCGTGAATGCTTTAGCCCTACGGGTGTTTCGGGAGGAAGTGTCAGTAGCGCAGGCGCAGTCCTCCTTCGACGATTTCGCGAAGGACTTGCGGGACGGGGTCCTCCAACTCCGACCCTTGCCGGAGCAGGTCTTTGAGAGGGCGCGCCAATTATCACAGCAAACCACCGCGCACCTGGGAACCAGAACGGCGGATGTCCTGCATGTGGCGGCGGCACTCGAACTCGGCGCGGATGCCCTCTACAGCTTCGACAAGCAGCAGCGCAAACTGGCCCGTGCTGTGCGGCTGAAAGTCAATTGAGCGGTAGCTCCGGGACTGGCACCAGGAGGGCTTTGGCGGCTACTGTGGTCAGGCCGTCGAGGGTGCCCATGAAAGTTGCAGCCAGCAGCGGCGCGGGCTGCAGATGCCAGAGCAGCTCGGCATTATTCCATGCGGACTCGCGCGCTGCGCTAACGCTCCAGGCAGCTATAGTGTCTTCCAGCCGGGAAGCGGGCGGCAGCACTTCGCCGAGCAACCGCACATGTAACTCGCGCTTGGCGGTTTCGATGAGGTTGTCCAGTGTGAAGTTGAGCGCCGTGTAGTCGTTGTATTGCGCACTGCCGTGTTGCGGAACGGTGGCCGTCGCCGAGCAGTTGGTTACGATCGCCTGCGCCAGATCGTGATTGATGTGAGCATTCACGCCGGCGAGGGCGAACTGGATGCGGGCGATTAGGGCCTGGTTGCGCTTGTTGAACAGGACCTGCCAGCACTCCGGCGTAGGCTGACCCGAAAGCGCCGACCCAAGCGCGCCGAAATACAGTCGCGCGAATTGCACGTCCAGCGCAGCCAGCCATTGCGGATCGCGGAATCCACCGGAGGCGATCCGCCTTTGTACGGCCTGCGTCACCTGAAAATACAACTCGTTGAACCACTTCAGGCCGTCTCCGTCGATACAGGTGTCCGCAATGATTCCCATGATTCGCAAAACGTCGTCGATGGATTCAGGCTTGGTCCTGACGGCCGCGAGCAGAGTTGGATCATAGGGAAACATGGCTGGCATTATAGCTGCCCCAAGAACCCGATCCCCCGCCGCACACATCCATAACTCTCATGAAAACACCCTGCGACGAGGCCGTCATCGGTTCCCGAGCCGCGAGTCTCGCCGTGCCGCGGCAAAAGCGGAGCATGGGTGTTGGCCGCCACAATTCTTGCGTCAAGCATGGCCTTCATCGACAGCACGTCGTGAACGTCGCATTGCCAGCGTTGCAGGCGAATTTCGGCGCCAACGTGGTGGATGTGCAGTGGGTCATCGAATCCTATGGACTGACCCTGGCTGCGTTGATCCTGGTGGGCGGCTCGATGGGCGATTTGTTTGGCCGCCGTCTGATGTTTCTGCTGGGCGTCATAGTATTCGCCATCGCGTCGGCTACTGTGCGGCATCGCCGCCAGCATTCAGTCAATTGATTTTTGCGCGGGCCATTCAGGGAATCGGAGCTGCGTTCCTCGTTCCCGGCAGTCTGGCGCTGATCAGCGCATCGTTCGAGGAGAGGGACCGCGGTCGGGCCATCGGCACCTGGTCAGGATCGACCGCGATCACCACCGCGATTGGTCCGGTTTTAGGGGGCTGGCTGATCCAGCACTTGTCCTGGCGCTGGGCCTTCTTCATAAACCTACCGCTAGCGGTTGCGGTCTTCGTCATTTCCGTATGGCGCGTTCCCGAGAGCCGCAGCAGCCAGCAAAGGCGAATCGATTGGTGGGGCGCGCTGGCGGCCACACTCTGCTTGACTGGACTGGTGTTCGGGCTCATTGAATCTGCGACCCTTGGGTGGAGACACCCGTTGGTTGTCGGTGGCCTTGTCACCGGCGTTGTTTGCATGGCCGGATTCCTGATGATCGAGGCCAAGGTGACCTCGCCGATGGTGCCGCTGAATCTGTTTCGCTCGCAAGCCTTCAGCGGCGCGAACCTGCTCACCTTCTTTCTGTATGCAGCGATTGGAATTTTCTTCTTTCTGCTGCCACTCAATCTGATCCAGGTGCAGGCATACTCAGCAACCGCCGCCGGGGGCGCAATGTTGCCCTTGATCCTGCTGATGTTCCTGCTGTCTCGCTGGTCGGGAGGATTGGTCGCCCGCTACGGCGCACGATTGCCGTTGATCGTGGGACCGCTGATCGCGGCGCTTGGATTCCTATGGTTCGCGGTTCCATCGGTGGGAGGCAGCTACTGGAAGACCTTCTTCCCCGCCGTGGTTGTGCTGGGATTGGGAATGGCGGTGAGCGTGGCTCCCTTGACGACGGTGGTTATGGAATCCATTGACCAGGACCGCGCCGGCACCGCCTCAGGCATTAACAACGCGGTGGCCCGAGTTGCTGGATTACTCGCGATTGCGGTGTTGGGCGTTGTCATGGTGACGGAATTCGGCGCAACCCTGAATCGCAGCCTGGCAACGGTTGCGATGCCGAACGATGCCCGCAGCGAGCTGCGATCCAACGAAATCAAGCTGGCGGCGCTGAAGCCTCCCGCGGGGTCGAGCCCGCGACCGCAGCCGCAATCGAATCTTCTATCATCGCGTCGTTCGTATTCAGTTTCAGGCTGATGATGGGGATTTGTGCAGCGCTCGCCATCGCCAGCGCTGCGGCGGCTTGGCGATTGATTCCAAACGGCGCGAAGCGGAAGCTCGCTCCCAGTTTGAGTACCGGCTGAAAAGCCGGCAAATATTCGATATGCTGATTTCATTTTGGACAGACTCTCCAGGGAGAGTCGCGGGACCCCATTTTCTTATCTAAGAAAAAAGCAACGCTGCCGGTAAACGGAGGAAGGTGAATCAAGCATGGCCAAGCCGACACTGCTGACGGTTGACGACGATCCCAACGTATTGAAGGCAATCGAGCGGGACCTGCGAGCTCACTACGGCGAGAAATATCGCGTGCTGCGCGCGAGCTTCAGGCGATGCAGGGCTGGAAATATTGCGCGAACTCAGAGTTCGCAACGACGCGGTCGCGCTGTTGCTGGCCGATCAGCGCATGCCGCAGATGGATGGCATCGGATTTCTCAACGAAGCCAGAAAAGTTTATCCCGACGCCAAGCGGGCCCTGCTGACCGCGTATGCCGACACCAGCGCCGCCATCAACGCCATTAACGAAGTCAACGTTCATTACTTCTTCCTGAAGCCGTGGGACCCGCCCAGTCAGCATCTGTATCCGGTCATTGATGACCTGCTGGAGGACTGGACGGCCTCGTACCGGCCGGCCTACGAGGGAATCCGCGTGCTGGGCACGCGCTGGTCCTCGAAGGCGTACGAGGTGCGCGATTTTCTGGCGCGAAACCATGTTCCCTATCAGTGGATCGACGTTGAACTTTCAGCGGAAGATCCGGAGGTGAAACAGCTCATCGCTTCCATCGGCGATGACGCCGCCAAGTTGCCGCTTACATTGTTTCCCGATGGCACTCGCATGTTTCAGTCGAGCCCAGCCGAGCTTGCCGAAAAAATTGGACTGAAGACCCGCGCCGACACCCAGTTCTATGACTTCGCCATCGTCGGCGGCGGTCCTGGAGGCCTGGCGGCAGCGGTGTACGGAGCTTCCGAGGGGCTTAAGACGGTGATGATCGACCGCGAGGCTCCCGGCGGACAAGCCGGCCTGAGCTCGCGCATCGAAAACTACCTTGGCTTTCCGTCAGGTCTGAGTGGAGGCGATCTGGCGCGCCGGGCGGTGATGCAGGCGCAACGCTTCGGCGTAGAGATTCTGGCGCCGCAAGAAGTGGTGGAACTCCGCGCGGAGGGTCCGTACCGCATCTTGAAACTCGGCGACGGCAGCGAGATTTCCTGCCACGCGGTGCTCATCGCCACGGGAGTGCAATGGCGAAAGCTTGAGGTTCCGGGCATGGACCGGATGCAAGGCGCGGGTGTCTATTACGGCGGCGGCAGTCAGGAGGCGATCTCCTGCAAAGGCGAAACCGTGTACATCGTCGGCGGCGCAAACTCCGCCGGCCAGGCTGCGCTTAACTTTGCGCAGTATGCGGATCGAAGGTGGTGATGTTGGTCCGCGGCGATTCGCTCTCGGCAACCATGTCCCGCTACCTCATCGACCAGATCGAGAAGACACCCAATATTCAAGTGTGGACGCACGCCGCCGTCATCGAAGTTCATGGGGACACGCACCTGGAGGAGATTTCGGTGCAATGCTCTGACACCAACACCGTGGAACGAGTGCCGGCCAACTCCATGTACATCTACATCGGTGCGCTGCCCCGGACGGACTGGCTCGAAGGCATCGTAGTCCGCGATGAGCGGGGATTCGTTATGGCGGGACCGGACCTGCTGAAAGATGGCAAGCTTCCCGCGACCTGGAAGCTGGACCGCGACCCGTTCTTGCTGGAGAGCAGCGTGCCGGGCGTGTTTGTGGTGGGCGACGTACGCCACGGTTCCATCAAGCGTGTCGCCTCGGCGGTCGGCGAGGGAGCAATTGCCGTGCAGTTCATTCACCGTTATATGGCGAAGGTGTAACCGATGGCCAACGTCACGCGAGAAGAACTTCGCACCGTGGAAGTCTTTCACGATCTTCCTGACGAGCAACTGGACTGGTTCCTCGAACACGCAGCCGAGGTCCGCCTGCAGCCCGGCGAGATTTATGTTCGCGCCGGGGACATTGCGGACAAAATGATTGTGGTCCTGGAAGGCGAGCTGCAAGCCCGATTTGAGGGCGCCAACGAGAACGTGTTTACCACCCATGCCGGCGCCGTTTCCGGCGTGCTGCCGTACTCGCGCATGAAGGTCTTTCCCGGCACCGGCAGGGCGGTCAAACCTTCGCGAATCCTCGCATTCCCGGCTGCCGAGTTCGACGACTTGCTCAGCCACCTGCCGGAACTGGGCCGTCGCTTGGTGGCGACCATGGTGGACCGGACGCGCGAAGCCACGCGCGGTGAGCAGCAACGCGATCGGTTGGCTGCTCTGGGCAAGCTCTCGGCCGGTCTGGCCCACGAGTTGAACAATCCCGCAACTGCGGCCCGTCGAGCAGCCGAACGGCTGCGGGGCTCGGTGGCTGAGTTTCGCAACTCCGCCAGCAAGCTGGAGGCGCTTCAGCTCACCCCAGGCGAGAGCACGGCCATCGAGACGTTTGAATCCACCTGCTGCGTGGAAGCGCCCGAGACCGACGTGCTCAAGGCGAGCGGGCTTGAGGAGGAGATTGAGACGGTCCTACGTCAGCATGGAATCCAGGATGGCTGGCAGTATGCCTCGGCGCTGGTGGAATCCGGTGTTCAATCCGGCCCGCTCAACGTCATGCTCAGTGGCGTGCGGGGCGCCGTGGCTGAGCCTGCGCTGAAGCGGGTGTCGGCGCTGGGTGAGATCAACGACCTGCTTGCCGAGTTGGAGAACAGCACCTCCAAAATTTCCGATCTGGTTCGCGCGATTAAGGAGTACTCGTACATGGACCAAGCCCCGGTACAGGACGTCGACCTGACCAAGGGCCTGGAGAATACGTTGATCATCATGGGCCATAAGCTGAAAAAGGGCGTGACCATCAAGCGCGATTACCATCCCACGCCGCTGCTGGTTAATTCCTATGGCAGCGAACTCAACCAGGTGTGGACCAACCTCATCGACAACGCTGTCGATGCCATGGACGGGAAGGGCGAACTGCGGATCAAGACCTTTCTGGAGGGTGACTGTGCAGTAATCGAGATTGGAGATTCGGGATCGGGAATCCCGCCGGACATCCAGTCACGCATCTTCGAACCGTTCTTCACCACCAAGGAAGTGGGACAAGGCACAGGTTTGGGGCTGGATACGACGCTGCGAATCGTGCGCAAGCACCGGGGCTCGATCAACGTGACCTCCACTCCCGGCGATACCAGGTTTCAGGTCCGCTTGCCGGCGGTTGGCCTGGAGGCGCGAGATTGAGCGGGCTTGGCTTATGGCACGGGAAAAGGGCGGCGGAAAAAAGTTTGGCAAACCTTGGTGGGAGCCCCCTGCTTCAGCAGGGGGAAGCTGGACTTTAGTCCAGCGCAAAAGAAGTCAATTTTGAGGCGGGCTTTAGCCCCGGGTTTTTCGGTCCCCGGCGCTAAAGCGCATAATCAAGGCAGGCCCTATTGCCGGAGCGCTGAAGCGCTCCTTCCCCCGCATAAATGCGGGGGCTCCCACCGAGAAGAGCCCTCCTCGGGTTTTGCAATAGAGTGCTCCTGCATCCCGTGGAGTCGCGCTCTTCAAAGCGTCCCATCCACCGCATTCCACTTCGAGGCCTTATGATTGGAACTCCAAAACGGGAACCGCCTCTCTACCCCTTCCGTGGCAGAGTCGCTGACTTCCCCGCCCGAACGTGATCTAATTCTCATAGGCCACCATTGGCAAGCTGAGTCCCGAAACGGGCCTGTTGCCCGATTTGGCCGGAATTTGTGTCGCGCAGGAGCGCACCTGCATCCAATCGTTCAAGACGTGCTGTTGCGGGCGCAGAACCTGAAAAAGGTCTTCCGCTCCGGCGACTCCGACTTAGTGCTCTTTGAGAACTTGTCGTTCCAGGTGCAGACCGGCGAGATGCTGGCCATTGTTGGCGAGTCTGGTGCCGGAAAAAGTACCTTGCTGCACATACTCGGAGTGCTTGATAGCGCTTCGGAAGGTGACGTATACTTCGCCCAACTCGATTTGGGTGAGCTCTCGGAAGAAGATGCGGCGGAGTTTCGCAGCCGCGAACTGGGATTCGTCTGGCAGTTTCATTATTTGTTGCCGGAGTTTACCGCGGTCGAAAATGTCGCCATGCCGCTGCTGATGCGCGGCGGGAACCGGCGGGATGCCGAGCAGCAAGCCCTGCACTGGTTGCAGGAGGTTGGTTTAGGCGGACCGTGCCAGTCATCGGTCCGGTGAGTTGTCGGGTGGAGAGCAACAACGGGTGGCGCTGGCCCGCGCTCTGGTCACCCGGCCGAGGATCCTGATGGCCGACGAGCCTACGGGAGACCTCGACAACCGGACAGCGGACGTGGTTTTTAATTTGATCGCCAGACTACATCGCGACTATCGTCTGACCTCGCTCATCGTTACTCATAATCTTGGGTTTGCGCGCCGCTGCGACCGTGTGCTGCGGTTGGAGCGTGGCCAGGTTGTCGAAGTGTCGCCACAGTCGTTATCGGCGTGATGCAACCAGCCGGGCGAAAGCTGGGTTTGTACGCAGTAGCAGTAAGGGACCGGTGAGGTCCTTAGGAATCGGCCACATTATTTTGATGGCCGGCGATCAGAGGTGCGGCAGGCAACGGGGCGCTGCGGGGAACGGTCCTTTCGTAAGCTACGAAGGAAACGTCCTGAAGGGTCCTTGGAGAGGCTCAATGTTTGAACGCTACACGGAAAAGGCCCGGCGAGTAATTTTCTTCGCGCGCTACGAAGCCAGCCAGTTCGGTTCTCCTTACATCGAAACGGAGCACCTGCTGCTGGGTCTGTTGCGCGAGGACAAAGCGCTCACCAATCGGTTCCTTCGGTCCCATGCTTCGGTGGAATCCATTCGCAAACAGATCGAGGGGCACACCACCATTCGCGAGAAGGTCTCCACCTCCGTGGACCTGCCCTTGAGCAACGAGTGCAAACGCGTGCTCGCCTATGCGGCGGAGGAAGCCGAGCGGCTCTCCCACAAGCACATCGGTACCGAGCACCTGCTGCTGGGCCTGTTGCGCGAAGAGAAATGCTTCGCGGCTGAAATTCTGCATGAGCGTGGATTGCGCCTCTCTACCATTCGCGAAGAGCTGGCGCGCACCTCGCAGGAGAAGGCGCAGCCCTCGCAACGTTCGCGCGAGTCATCGCTGCTGTCCGAGTTTTCCCGCGACCTCACCCAATCGGCCATGGACAATCAACTCGATCCGCTGGTGGGACGCGATGGCGAACTGGAGCGCGTCGTGCAGATTCTGTGCCGCCGCACCAAGAACAATCCGGTGCTGATCGGCGAACCGGGCGTCGGCAAGACGGCCATCGTCGAGGGCCTGGCGCAACGCATCGCCGACGGCGAAGTGCCGTCGTTCCTGGCCGACAAACGCATCCTCGCCCTCGATCTCTCGCTGATCGTTGCCGGCACCAAGTATCGCGGCCAGTTTGAGGAGCGCCTCAAGACCATCATGAAGGAATTGATGGAGTCGCAGAATTCCATCATCTTTATTGACGAGCTGCATACCCTGGTGGGCGCGGGTTCGGCCGAGGGTTCGCTGGACGCCGCCAACATCCTGAAGCCGGCGTTGTCGCGCGGCGAAATCCAGTGCATCGGCGCCACCACTCCCGGCGAGTATCGCAAGTCCATCGAGAAAGACCGCTCCCTGGAGCGCCGCTTCCAGGCGGTCAAGGTCCCGCCTCCGAATGAGGTGGACGCAGTCAAGATTCTGTTCGGCATCAAGGAACGTTACGAGAAGTTCCACGCGGTCACCTACACTGACGACGCCATCACCTTCTCGGTTTCGCATTCCAACCGCTATCTGCCCGACCGCTTCCTGCCCGACAAGGCGATCGACCTGATCGATGAGGCGGGCGCTCGCGTGAAGCTGCGCCAGACTTCACTGCCCGAGGACATTACCGAAGTGCAGAAGCGGATCAAGTTCATCGTGCACCGCATGGAAAACGCCATCGCCAACCACGAGTTCGAGAAGGCCCGCTTCTATTCTGATGAGGAGCGCAAAGAGCGCGAGAACCTGCGCGCTCTGCGCGAGAAATATCACCTCGACGAATCGTCCACCGGCGTGGTGGGCCGCGAAGACATCGAAGATGTGGTGTCGCGCTGGACCGGCGTTCCCATTGCTTCCATCAAGGAAGAAGAAGGCCAGAAGCTGCTGCGCATCGAAGAAGAGCTGCACCGGCGAGTGATCTCGCAGGACCGCGCCATTACCGCGCTGGCCCGCGCCATCCGCCGCTCGCGCGCCGGCCTGAAGAGCCCGAACCGCCCCATCGGCTCGTTCCTCTTCCTGGGACCAACGGGCGTCGGCAAGACCGAAGTCGCGCGTACCCTGGCGCAGTTCATGTTCGGCAGCGAGAAATCGCTGGTCCGCTTCGACATGTCGGAGTTCATGGAGAAGCACTCCGTTTCCAAACTGATCGGATCGCCTCCCGGCTATGTCGGCTACGAGGAGGGCGGCCAGTTGACCGAACGGGTGAAGCGCGCGCCCTACTCCGTGGTGCTGCTCGATGAAGTGGAGAAGGCGCATCCTGACCTGTTCAACATCTTGCTGCAGGTGTTTGAAGATGGTCAGCTCACCGATGGTCTGGGCAATACGGTGGACTTCAAGAACGCCATCATCATCATGACCTCGAACATCGGCGCGCGTCATCTGCAGAAACGCACCGGCATGGGCTTCCAGTCGGAGCTGGATGAAGCGACCTCGACCAAAGTCGAGGACATGGTGCGGAACGAGGTGAAGCGCACCTTCAACCCCGAGTTCCTCAACCGTCTCGACGAGGTCATCATCTTCAACGCGCTCGGCGAGGCCGACCTGATCCAGATCGTGGAGTTGATGGTGCAGCAACTGAACCAGAACCTGGCGCAGCGCGCCATCACGGTCACGGTGGCGGAAGAGGCCCGCAAGTGGATCCTCGACCAGACCATCGTGGACCGCAGCTACGGAGCGCGTCCGCTGCGGCGCGCGCTGCAGAAGTACATCGAGGACCCGCTGTCGGAGGCGCTCATCCAGGGCACCTTCGCGCAGCGGCCTGCGTTCATCGAGGTCTATCTGGAGACCAACCAGCTCTTCTATCGCCCTGTCGGCGAGGAGAAGACCGAGGGCGTGCTGCTGTACAGCAACTATTGAGTATTGAATAATATAGTGACAGTTTCTTAATTCCATGCTATGTTGTGGGCATGGGAAATCCAGCCGGAGTTCGGCGAGACTTTAAGGCACTGGAGCAGCGGCGGATGCAGGCGGCGCGGCTGCTGGAGAAGGGGTACGGCCAGTCGGAAGTAGCCCGACGAGTGGGAGCGCACCGGCAGTCGGTAAGTCAGTGGGCGGCCGAGCTGCGCGAGAACGGCCGCGCTGGACTGAAGAAGGCGGGCCGTGCTGGCCGCAAGCCACGCTTGAGCACGGAGGATCTTGGCAAGATCGAGCAGGGACTCAAGCGGGGTCCGGAAATGCTGGGCTACGAGACCGGTTTGTGGACCACCAACCGTGTCGCCCATTTGATCGAGCAGGAATGTGGGGTTGCCTACCATCCCTCGCAGGCCTGGCGCATCCTGCGGCAGTTGGGATGGAGTTGTCAGCGTCCGACGGGCCGTGCCTTGGAGCGGGACGAAGACAAGATCCGGCGGTGGAAGCAGAAGCGCTGGCCGGAGTTAAAAAAAAGGCCAAAAACGAAGGCCGTACGATCGTCTTCATCGACGAGAGCGGGCTGAGCGAGCGTCCGCACCGCTGCCGTACCTGGGCACCCCGCGGACAGACCCCCGTGCTGCAATACCACTTCAACTGGAAGACGTTGTCGGCGATCGCGGGCGTGACCTGGTGGAACTTTTACTTCCGCCTGTTTCCGGGAGCGATCCGTAGCCCACAGATCATCCAGTTCCTGGCGCATCTGCAGCGCCACATTCCTGGCAAGTTGCTGATCGTTTGGGACGGACTGCCCGGTCACCGTAGCCGTGCGGTTTGGCAGTTCGTACAGCAACAGAGGGGGCGTCTATGGCTGGAATATCTTCCCGGCTATGCTCCAGAACTGAACCCAGTGGAGTATCTGTGGTCACACTGGAAGCAGCACGAATTACCCAACTTCTGCCCCACGACGTTCGGACAGTTGAGTGACTCCGCACGCCGAGCGTTGCGTCGGATGCGCCGTCGGCCCACCTTGGTCTGCGCTTTCTGGGAACAAGCGGAACTCTTTCCCCTGTAACTATATTATGCAAAGATCAATAGGGCGGTAGAGCTGGCCTTCAGGCCAGCGTCCATGCGCATTAAATTTGATTGGGGCTTCAGCCCCGAACAAAAAGGGGAGCGGAAACGCTCCCCTTTCTTGCTAACCAAACAGTTTTATTTTGGGATGGCGGGATGTGTGCTACCCTTTTTGGGATTACCACGGAGCAGTTTTGGGGTTTTGGGTTGCATCGAGCGGATATTCGCTTTATATTCGCCTTAAATGGCGTTGCTTAAGGCGTTACAGTTCCCGCTTCCCCTGGAGTCGCCAGGCGTCGCAGCTGCCCAAGTTGTGACTCGTGATGGTGTTGAGTTCGGCGGAATCTTTTCTGAGGCGATGGCTACATCCGTTCACATCTCGAACAAGAGGCCAGCCCCTTCAAAAGCCAAACCGACAGCGTTTGCACCTGCCGGGAAAAGTCAGTACCAACCGCTGCCCTCCGTGTGGTACGGAGAGGACTCCGAGCTATTAGAAAAGCTCTTGGCCTTTTATCCCCGCACGAAACCGAAGCAAATACTCGATGCGACGGTGAACGGTGGCCGTTTTTGGAGAGGAAGTAAGCGTCCCGTAATCGGGATGGACATTGATCCGAGTCACAAGCCAGCGATTGTGGCTGACAACACCGCAATGCCCCTGCAGGACGCCTCATTTGATGTGATCGTTTACGACCCACCCCACATACCGAATCAGGGGAAGGACAAGTCGAAGGATTTCAATACCCGCTTTGGTCTGGTGTTGCGGTCATCGAAGGAAAACCACTATACGTTCACTCACACGTTTCCACCCTTCGTGAAGGAAGCGTATCGAGTATTGCGGGACGAAGGAATCCTCCTTTGCAAAATTACGGATTACGTCCATCACCACCGTTACCAGTGGGCGCATATCGAGTTAATTAACGCCGCTCAGCGAGTTGGATTCATGGCCTGCGACTGCATTGTTAAAGTAAGAGAAGGTCCAATTACAGATCCGAAGTGGAAGAATGCCCATCATTCACGGAGGCAACACTGCTATTGGTTAGTGTTCCGAAAATCCAACAGATGTGAGTAGCCCCAACCAACTGTGAAGAATCCAAGAAACGCCAATAGCGATAAGGTCGCTGCACAGCCCAGACCGATCACTCCGCCAAGCTCGGCTCGGCAGGTTGCTTTCTACCAGTTGCTGGTCGCAGCACAAAAGCAGTGGTTCATGGACGCGCTGAGTGATGCTCTCGGGCAGCTCGATCAAAGAGCGGTGAAGGCCCAAGTATCGGACTACGTTCCGGCAGATGTACAGAAGATCATCGCCGCCGCTGGTGTCAGGGATGAGCATGTTTTCCCGTTGCCAATCGTGCTTGAGGCCAAGCCCTCCCTGGTTGGTTACTATCGTCTCCTACTTGGGTCCCCTCAGAAAACCTTCTATCAGAGCGCAACCGGACTCGGAGCGTTTAAGCGCATGGAGGAGAATGGGGTGATAAGCGAGAGGAACCGAGCTCGTTTGCCAGAGTTCTGCCGTGCGTTGGCTGTACCTTTGGCTGAACTTGTGCGCCAGATTCCGAACATCAGCGACCGCGACTTGCGCGAATTGCCGCTGCTAACGTACGGCTCTCAGCTACAGGGATCGAACAACACGCAGATCGGCAAGAAGGCCATGCAGGACGTGTTCATGGCGATAACTGAGATCGTTCAGAAACATATAACGAAACGGGAGTCCTCCCGATTGTGGCTCACGAATGCGTCTGAACGCACCGTGATTATCAGTTTGTCGACCGATCCTGATGTAAGTGTGCAGGAAATCGTCAATGATCGCCCTCACAGCAAAGTTGCAATCGAGATTAAGGGCGGGACAGACATCAGCAACGCGCACAACCGGGCTGGCGAAGCCGAAAAGTCACACACCAAGGCAAAACAGAAGGGCTTTCGAGACTTTTGGACGATCATCTCGAAAAAGGGAATCGATATCCGGAAACTCCAAGCAGAATCAAGAACAACTACACTGTGGTTCGATGCTGCCGAAGTGCTCGCGCGGAATGGTAAGGACTGGGAAGAGTTTCGGGCGCGATTGGCAGGTGAAGTTGGAATTCCGTTGTAGGACCGCCCAAGTACGCCATCGCAAATCTCCTCGAACATTGGCCTATAGCCTGATCTGCTGGCTCAAATACAATAACCATTGAAGATTGACGATTTGATATGAGTATCAGAGAAATTCATAACCTGTGTTGGAAAGCCATCGAGGCGCTTCGCTGGCTCCTCAGCCGATACCGGAACTGGTCTGTGTTCGCAGTGCCCGCGACTGCAGAGCACGACCCTCTGCTTCGACTGCGAGGCTCAGGCAGACAGCTCTGGGCAACTGAGCACGCCGATGAATACGTGCGCCGCTTGAGAGAAGGCTAAGGGGGAGCGGAAACGCTCTCCCTTTTTTTCTGCCCTGAATGTTCTGCCCTAAATGGTGGCCAGCAGTTGGTATTGGCGGGCGCGTGAGCGGAGGATTCGGCGCTTCCCGTGTCCCGGATTGGTCTCGTACCGGCTTTGTAAAAGCCCGAATTCTTCCAGCAGATCGACATCGCGACTGACCGCCCGCGTGTCACGTCTTAACTTGCCGGCAAGGTCGGAGATGGCCGCCGGTTTCTGCTGGTTCGAAATCCTGGACGATGGCTGATCAGAAACCAGCCGCCACAAAATAGGAGCCATAGTGGTTCGCCATCTTATAAAGGAGCCTTACCTGGAAGCGAAAGGGGGCCGCTTTCTGGTCGCGGAATTCCAGTTCAACGATTTCCCCAACATACAAACCGGCCTTGGTCTCGAAACCGATGCCGGCGTCGCTGATGTCGGTGCAGATCCCCTCTTGAGTAACCTCACTCAGTACCCCCTGGTAAATGATCTGCACCGGCACGTGGACCCGTATCCGGTTCTCCCTGCGCCGCTCGTACGGAACAAGTCCGGCTGCTGACGCCGTAGAGTTTGGCGCAATGGTGTTCTTCATTCCCCAGTCATCGGCAAAAACCCCGCCAGCTTGAGTTTCCTGCGAAAACCGCAGCCCGCTTTCTCCCAGCAGTTACAATGAAGAGTTTCCCTTTCATTAAAATTGCAGGTCGCCAAGGAGCTCGCTTGATTGCCCGTTATACCCGTCCCGAGATGGGGCACATCTGGAGTGACGAAAACAAGTTCCGGACGTGGCTGGAGGTGGAAATCGCCGCCACCGAAACGCTGGCCGAGGCCGGCATCGTTCCTCTCACGGCGGCCAGGGCCATCCGCGAAAAGGGCGGCTTCGACCTGGCGCGCATCAACCAGATCGAAGCTGAAGTGAAGCACGACGTCATTGCCTTCACCACCGCCGTCGCCGAAAAAGTCGGCCGGGAATCGCGCTGGCTGCACTACGGGCTGACCTCCAACGACGTGGTGGACACCGCGCAGGCGTTGCTGGTGAAGCAGGCGTCCGCCATCATCCGTGAAGACCTGAAGAAATTGCGCGAGGTGCTGAAGCGCCGCGCCTGGGAGTTCAAAGACACGCCGGCCATCGGCCGCACCCATGGCATTCACGCCGAGCCGGTGACCTTCGGACTGAAGCTGGCGAACTGGTACTCCGAGACCCAGCGCAACCTCGAGCGCTTTGAAATGGCCGCCGAGCAAATGCGCGTGGGCAAACTCTCTGGAGCGGTGGGAAACGCGGCCCACCTGGAGCCGGAGTACGAAGAGAAGATTTGCCAGCGCCTGGGACTGAACGTGGCCGCAGTTTCGTCGCAGGTGATTCAGCGCGATCGTCACGCGTTTTACGTTGCGACCCTGGCTGTCATCGCCTCGACGCTGGACAAGATCGCCACCGAGATCCGCCATCTGCAGCGCACCGAAGTGCGCGAGGCGGAAGAGTATTTCAGCGAAAAGCAGAAAGGCTCGTCGGCCATGCCGCACAAGCGCAACCCGGTCACGTGCGAGCAGATCAGCGGCCTGGCGCGCGTGGTGCGCGCCAATGCGCAGGCCGCGCTGGAGAACGTCGCGCTGTGGCACGAGCGCGACATCTCGCACTCGTCGGTCGAGCGCATCATCCTGCCCGACTCGACCATCCTGGCGGATTATCTGCTGAGCAAGACAACGAACCTGATCGACACGCTGCTGGTCTATCCCAAGCGCATGTTGAAGAACCTGGAATCCACCGGCGGACTGGTGTTCAGCGGGCAGTTGCTGCTCGACTTGGTCGAAGCGGGCGTGCTGCGCGAGGACGCATATCGCCTGGTGCAATCGAATGCCATGAAGGCGTGGAAGGAAGACTTGAACTTCCGCGAACTGATCTTAAGCGACCCCGAGATCACGTCGAAGGTAAAACGCGAGACCTTGGAGCACGCCTTCGATTTGCAGCGGCCGCTGCGCAATGTGGACAAGATCTTCCGGCGGGTGTTCGGGAAGAAAGCAGGGGCTGGGGGTTAGAGGTTTGGGGCTTGGGGCTTGGGGCTTGGGGCTTGGGGCTTGGGGCTTGGGGCTTGGGGCTTGGGGCTTGGGGCTTGGGGCTTGGGGCTTGGGGCTAGCGCCGCTGCCGCCGGTCTCGCGACTTACCTCGCAGACGCGCACGTGCCGTAGCAGGATCCACACTCTCGCCCCGATCCAAGGACTCCAAACGGCGCCCGAGTTCGTCATTAAACTCCAACAAGCGGGCCGCTCGCGACTTCTTGGATTCTTCCCGTAGACTAGTCCGTCGTGTTTTGGTCATAGGGTCCCCACTCCTCGATATCGTCTCCCTTTGACGTGATGATCGCTGACAACCGACTACTGACTACTGACTACTGGCTACTGACAACTGAATTACCCCAGCCGATTGATGATCGACGCCACATACCCTGCGCCGAAACCGTTGTCGATGTTCACCACGCTGACATTCGACGCGCAGGAGTTCAACATGCCGAGCAGCGCGGCGATTCCCTCATACGACGCGCCATAGCCGACGCTGGTGGGCACCGCAATCACCGGCACCCCAACCAGGCCGCCAACCACGCTGGGCAGCGCGCCCTCCATTCCGGCGCAGACGATCACCACCCGCGCCTGGGTGAGCACCTCACGGCGGGCCAGCAGCCGATGGATGCCGGCGACTCCCACGTCGTACACATGCTGCACCTCGTTGCCCATGGCTTGCGCCGTGACCACGGCTTCTTCGGCGACCGGAATGTCGCTGGTGCCGGCGGAAACCACGACGATCGTTCCCTTGCCGTAAACCGTCTCGTCCTGCATGAGCGTGATGGCGCGCGCCAGTTCGTGGAATGCAGCCTTGCGAAACTTGCGCTTCACCGCGCGAAACTGCTCGGGCGAAACCCGCGTGGCCAGCACGTTGTGGCCGGGTTGCGCCAGCCGCGCGAAAATCTCGGCCAACTGCTGCGGAGTTTTCCCTGGTCCGAAGATGACTTCGGGCATGCCAACTCGCAGCGTCCGATGATGGTCCACGTTGGCGAAGCCGAGGTCCTCGAAGGGCAGATGCCGCAGCCGCTGCACCGCTTCCTCGGCCGAGAGCTTGCCGCGCTTCACCTGCTCAAACAGTTTCTTGATGGCGTCGGAAGTCATGGGGCAGTAGTCAGTAGCCAGTAGTCAGTTGTCAGGAGAACAGTTTCAAGTTTCCAGAAGCCATCTCGTAAATCGTTTTGTATCAGGGCACGGCTTCAGCCGTGCCGCAACGGGTCAACAAGGAATTGGCCTTCAGCACCTGAGAAACCTGATGAGTTTCGAGTTCCTAGTTTCAAGTTTCGAGACCCAAGATGCAAGTCCCCGGCAGAGGAACCCATTGGGCTGGTCCCCATCGTTGCCGAAAGCGGACCACGACTGAGTGGTACGATGTGAAGCTTAGATGCCTGCGCAGACCCCTCCAGCACCGCGCACCCTAACCGTCGCCATCACCGGCGCCAGCGGCTCCATCTTCGCCAGACACCTGCTGGACGCGCTGGACCGCGACCAGCGCGTCGCCACCGTCAACCTTATTCTCTCCGACAGCGGCCTGCGGGTGATGGCCGAAGAACTTCAGATATCGGGCCGCAACGAGTTGATCGACAAACTGCTGGGGCGAGCATCGCGGAAAATCCGCCAGCAAAATAATTCAGATATTGGGGCCAACGTGGCCAGCGGTTCCTACCAGACTGACGCCATGATCGTGCTGCCGTGCAGTGTGGGGACCCTGGCGCGCATCGCCAACGGAATGGCGATCCAGCTCATCGAGCGCGCCGCCGACGTCTGCCTGAAGGAGCGCCGCCCGCTGATTTTGTGCGTGCGCGAAACGCCGTTCAACCTTATCCACCTGCGCAACATGACGCTGGCCGCCGAAGCGGGAGCCACCATCTTTCCGGTCATCCCGGCGTTTTACTTCCGTCCGGTTTCGACCGACGAGATCGCGCGCGAGTTCGTCAACCGGGTGCTGGCGCACGTGGGCTTGCCGCAGGCCGACGCGTATCAGTGGAAGGGTGAGTGAGGACAGCAGCTTGCGGCACGGCTGAAGAGTCTGTGTGAGAACTAAGTCTGCTCTTAGGCCGTGGACTATCACAGGCGAAAATCGAACCCCGAAGGGGTGGAATTGCAGTTAGCCCAGGACGGAGCGCAGCGGAGTCCTGGGTAACGCGGGATTTTTTGGGGAGAGCCCCTCGGGGGCGGCACGGTTCGCAGACCGACTCGTTCAGCGCTGGGCAGGCTGCATTATTGAAACTAAGGCCCGGGGAACATCCCCGCCAGCGTCACATCAGTTGCTCAATTTTTTCGATGAGCACTTCCGGCGGCTCGCCCTTGGTAATGAAGGCGTCGGCCATCTCCAGCGAATCGGACGGCAGGGAGAAGTAGGCCGACAAAAAAATGATGGGAACCTGGGGCCGGCGGCGGCGCAGTTCGGCCGCTACCTGTCCCCCGTTGAGGCCCGGCATGTAGAAGTCGAGCACGACCAGGTCCACATGGTTCTGCTCGAACAGAGCTATGCCTTGCTGCCCATCGGTGGCGGTGAGTACCCGCAGCCCATGGCCTTCCAACATGATCTTTCGCACTCGCAGACCAATGGTCTCGTCATCAACACAGAGCACCGTCTTCTTCTGGCGAACTGCGTTCATCCAATTCCCCGATTCTCCCACTGTGGATTTGACTCTCACAGGCAAAATGACGTCGGTGCTGCTGTTCAGTATCAAGGGCGGTCTAGTGGCTAAAGTCATCGCCATCTTCGCGACAGAAGAAGCACTATTGGTTTTGTATCCGAAGATCGTGGTTTTGCCCATGCCGAAAACGTCGTAGATGACTTGCATCGGACTGAGGTGTAAGGACTTAGCGCGTCCGATTACCACGTTTTTCACACCAAAGTTGGGCTACTTTTGCGGTCGGTGCATTCGGGCATGGTATTTTCAAAGACTTACCGACGAACAAAATGATCCGCTCTTACAAAGGAATCAGCCCGACCGTCCCACCGTCGTGCTACGTTGACGAATCGGCACAGTTGATCGGCGACGTGACGCTGGGCGAGAACGCCAGCGTCTGGATGAACGCCGTGTTGCGCGGCGACGTGCACTTCATCCGGGTCGGCGCCAACAGCAACATCCAGGATTGCAGCGTGCTGCACGGTATGCTGAACCAGTGGCCGGTGATCGTCGGCGACTGGGTGACGGTCGGCCATTCCGTCACGCTGCACGGCTGCGTCGTCGAAGACCGCTGCCTGATCGGCATGGGAGTCGTCATCCTGAATGGAGCCCGCATCGGCGCCGGATCGATCATTGCGGCCGGCACGGTGATTCCCGAGGGCGCGGTGATCGCGCCCGGATCGCTGGTGATGGGAGTTCCCGGCAAAGTGCGCAAGCAGTTGAGCGAGGCAGACCAGGAGACGATCCTGCGCTATGCACGGAATTATTTGGGATATAAGGAAAATTATCTGGCGGAGAGGAAGAAATAGTGGTCAGGGGCTAGTGGTTAGTGGCTAGTTCCCTTGGCCTGCTCGATTCGAACAACTGACAACTAGCCCCTAGCCACTGACCACTGGTTTTTATGATCAAGGCTGTCCGTGGAACTCGCGATCTTCTCCCGCCCGACACCGACCTATGGAACCGGGTGGACGCCCAGGTGCGCGACGTCTTCGCGCGCTACAACTATCACGAGATTCGCACTCCGATCTTCGAAGACACGCAACTCTTCTCGCGCAGCGTGGGCGAAGAAACCGACATCGTCACCAAGGAAATGTTCACCTGGGAGGACAAGGCGCGCGGACAAAGCGAGAAAGCGCAATCGCTCACCTTGCGCCCGGAGAACACTGCCGGCGTGGTGCGCGCCTACATCGAGCATCGACTGGGTGACAAAGGAACGCTGCAGAAGTTGTATTGCATTGGGCCGCAATTCCGTCGCGAGCGTCCGCAGAAGGGACGCTATCGCCAGTTCTACCAGATTGATGCGGAGATCATCGGGCCGCCCAGCGCGGGCAGCGAGTCGCCATTGCGCGATGCGGAATTGCTGGAGATGCTGGCCACCCTGCTCGATGAAGTCGGATTGCGCGATTGGCAGTTGCAGTTGAACTCGGTGGGCTGCGCCGAAGATCGTGCGCACTATAACCAGGCGTTGCGCGAGGCGTTGAAGCCCGTCGTTCACCAGATGTGCGCTGACTGCCAGCGGCGAGCGGAAACCAATCCGCTGCGCGTGCTGGACTGCAAAGTTCCGGACGACCAGCCGATTATCGAGAAGCTGCCCAAGATCAGCCAGTTTCTTGACGAGCCGTGCCGCGCGCACTTTGCGGCGGTGCGTGCGATGCTGGACGCAGTCGGCATCGCGTACGCGATCAGCGAGCGCATGGTGCGCGGGCTGGACTACTACACGCGCACCACGTTTGAGTTCACCCACGGCGGACTGGGCGCGCAAAGCGCGGTGCTGGGCGGCGGCCGCTACGATGGACTCTCGGAATCGCTCGACGGACCGAAGGCGCCGGGCATCGGCTTCGCCATCGGGGAAGATCGCCTGATTCTCGCCTTGCAATCGCAGGGGGAGCAGCCGGTGGAGAAGGTGCAAGCGTACATTGCCCCCCTTGGCGCGGGAATGAACCGACATGCGCTCACGCTGGCGCGCGAGTTGCGCCGCGCGGGCATCAGCGCCGACATCGGCGATGAAGCATTCCGGCTGAAGAAGTCATTCGAGACCGCCGAGAAAGCCGGTGCGCGATTCATTGTGATCGTCGGAGAAAACGAAGTGGCCTCGGAGCAGTTCGCAGTAAAAAATCTGGCGAGCGGTGAGCAGGTGCAGGTGCCGCGTGCCGAGTTGGCGGCGCGTTTGCGGCAAACCTAAGGGCAGACCCCCGGGGACTCCGATCATCACAACTTAGCCTACCCAGCACTCCGCTGCGCTGCGTGCTGGGCTGTCATGACACGCCCTCCGGGCTCGGCTTCTCTTGGCTTCAGGAGCGTCACACTCTAGACACGTAATCTCTAACTCCTCTGCTCCGCATAGAAATGGATCCGGGCATCAGCAAAGTCGATGGATACCTGCGAAAATAGAATTCAGCACTTGGCAATTAGCAATTAGCATTTCGCACTTAGCACTTACTCGCGATGTGTTGTGGCTAATTGCTAGCTGCTAATTGCTAGAGCGTGTTTCATAAACAGTGCCTCAGCGTAATCCAGAAGCACGCGAGATAGAAGAAGGCGCGGTAGGTGGAGAGTAGATGCTCATGACGAACCAGCAACCGGCGGAATTGACCAAGCCAAGCGTTGGTTCGCTCCACAATCCAGCGGCGAACATAACGCCGCAGTTTACGTCCATCTTCGAAGCGCCGTTGCTTGTTGTTCTTGCGATAGGGCGCAATCAGTTCGATGCCTCGCTTCTTCAGTCGCTGGCGCAGCGGGTCAGAGTCGTAGCCACGGTCGGCGATTACGCGCTCGGGCTTTTGCCGCGGCCGGCCCTTGGGACGAGGCACGCGGACTGCGGCGAGCGTGGCTTCCGCAAGCGTAACTTCTGCCGGAGAGGCACTTTCCAGCCGAACTCCCAGCGGAAGACCTTGACCGTCGACCAGTACCATCCACTTCGTGCCCTTGCCCCGCTTGGTTTTACCCACCGCGAGGCCCCCTTTTTGGCCGGGGCGAAGCTGCCGTCCAGGAAGGTCTCGTCCCATTTCAGCAGGCCCTCTTCATCCAGAGCCCCCAGCAGGGCACGCCATGCCTCCAGCCAAACGCCTTCCTCTTCCCATTGCTTCAGCCGCCGCCAGCAGGTCGAGGGCGAAGGAAACTCCTCGGGCAGGAACCGCCAAGCGGCACCGGTTTGCAGAATCCACAGAATGCCTTCCAAACAGGCCCGGTTCAACGCCCACGGTCGGCCCCGGTTGTCCCGCCGACGCTTTGGTTCGGGAAGTAATGGCCCAATCAGCTCCCACTGCTCGTCCGTCAACAGCTTCTGCCGTTTCTTCATGACAGAAGCTCACCAGTTCACCTGCCTCACGCATAAGTACCTGATGTGAGGCCGAACCTATTTATGAAACACGCTGTAGTTGCTCGTAAGGACATCATGCTCGACTTTTTAGGCGACCTGAAACGAACTCATATGTGTGGCGAGTTGCGCGCCGCCGACGCCGGCTCCAAAGTTGTGCTCATGGGATGGGTGAACAAGCGGCGCGATCTCGGCAATCTCATCTTCCTCGACCTGCGCGACCGCAGCGGGATCACGCAAGTTGTGATCACCGCCGATGCCGGGGCCGAAGTTCACGACCGGGCCACCGCGGTGCGCTCCGAGTTCGTGGTGGCGGTCATCGGCCATGTCAAGCTGCGCGATCCCAACACCGTCAACAAGAACATTCCGACCGGCGAGATCGAGGTGGTTGCCGACGAGCTGCGCGTCCTGAACGACTGCAAGCCCCTGCCGTTCTCGCCCAGCGATACCGTGCTGGCCAACGAAGAGGTGCGCCTGAAATATCGCTACATTGACCTGCGGCGGCCCGAGCTGCAGCACAACATCGAACTGCGCCACCAGGTTGCCATCGCCATTCGCGACTATCTGAACGCGCAGGGCTTCTACGAAATCGAGACGCCGTTCATGACGCGCTCCACGCCCGAAGGCGCGCGCGACTACCTGGTGCCCAGCCGCGTGTACCCGGGCGAGTTCTATGCGCTGCCGCAATCGCCGCAGCTCTTCAAGCAGATCCTGATGATCTCGGGCTTCGACAAGTATTTTCAGATCGTGCGCTGCTTCCGCGACGAAGATCTGCGCGCCGACCGCCAGCCCGAGTTCACCCAAATCGATCTGGAGATCAGTTTTCCGCGGCCGGAGACGGTCTTCCGCGTGGTCGAAGGCTTCTTGAAGGCCGCGTTCTCGACCATCGGCGTGGACTTGCAGACGCCGTTTCCGCAGATGAGCTACGACCAGGCAATCCGGCTCTACGGCATCGACAAGCCGGACCTGCGCCTGCCGGCGATGGCCGGCGTGCGCGACGCCTTCGCGGCGGAGAACCTGGAGACGCTGCACGTCGATTCCGAGCTGCCGGTGGTCGCCATCGTCATCCCCAAGGTTGGCGAGCTTTCGCGCAAAGAGCGCGACGAGATCAAGACGATGTTCGGCGAGCGCAAGGACGGCAAAGTCTTCGAGGACATCAAGCGGCTGGAGAAATCGTTTCCCGAGGCGGTTGCGAAGATTCGCGAGCTGGCCAAGCCGAATCCTGAAGACCTGGTGGTCGTGGTCGCAGGTGCAAAGCGCACCGAAGCCGCGAAGCGCGTCGAAGTCTCGGCAACAGGCCTATGCAGTCTATTCAGCGGCGGGACAGCTTCGTCTTGCGCTGGGGCAGAAGTATGCCGAGCGGCACGGCGCGTTCAAGCACGGCAATTTCCGCCTGCTGTGGGTCACCGATTTCCCCATGTTCGAGTGGGACGAAGCCGAAGGCCGCTGGAACGCGGCGCATCATCCCTTCACCTCGCCGCACGAGCAGGACATGGACAAGCTGGAGAGCGATCCCGGCGCGGTGCGCGCGCTGGCCTACGACGTGGTGCTGAACGGCACCGAGCTGGGCTCGGGCTCGATCCGTATTCACCGCCAGGACATTCAGGCGAAGATCTTCAAGGCGCTGGGCATGTCGCCGGAGGAGCAGCAGGCGCGCTTCGGCTTCTTTCTGGAGGCGCTGCAATACGGCACGCCGCCGCACGGCGGCATCGCGCTGGGACTCGACCGCATCGTGATGATCCTGGCCGGCGCGGAGAGCCTGCGCGAGGTGATTCCCTTCCCCAAGACGGCGAAGGCCGTTGACCTGATGGTGGACGCGCCCACGCCGGTGAGCGAGCGGCAGTTGAAGGAGCTGGGCATCGCGGTGGTGGGGAAAAAAGACCTGTAATTCACCCCATTACAACAGAATCGTCCACGAGACTTTCCATATTTATGGCACAAGTGGCATACTGAGATCATGAAACAGGAATCGGTTCGCACCACAGTAGACATCCCGGCCCCGCTTTATCGCAAGCTGAAGCAGCACGCCGCCGAAAACGGAAGCTCGGTTCGCCAACTGGTGGTCAGCGGGGTGGAGGCTGTGCTCCGTGAGCGGGAGCGCCCGCGCACAAAGAGAGTGCGCTTTCCCCTTATCAAGTCGAAAGGGCCCAAGGTCAATCTGACGAACGAACAGATTTATGCTGCGATCGAATTTCCTTGATGTTAACGTCTGGATCGCGCTCATCTGGGGCGGTCATGTGCATTCGCTTGCGGCCCAGCAATGGTTCGATCAGGCGGAGGAGGACAAGTTTTTCTTCTGCCGCTTCACTCAAGTCGCTGTTCTACGGCTGCTAACAACGGAATCGGTCATGGGCAACGATACGCAAACCATGGCGGGTGCCTGGAAGCTATGGGACCGAGTGACTGCGGATAAGCAATACGGTAACTGAACGACGAAAGGCAGGACATATAAC
>CAVTOE010000002.1:0-153001 GCA_963736385.1 uncultured Acidobacteriaceae bacterium
CCGGCGAATTTTGTGTTGCAAAGTGGTACGCTTCAGTCCCAGCCGTTCGGCCGCTCCGCCGTTTCCTGCTACCCTTCCTGAAGCAGCTCTCATGGCGTCAATGATTACCGTCCGCTCGGCGTCCTGGAAGCTGGCGGCCGGACAGAAACAGTGCGGGGGTAAGAGGCCGAAGTTCGTCCATGGGCACTTCTAATTCTTCGCCGCGCGAAAGGATGACTGCGCGCTCGATGAAGTTGGCCAGTTCCCTCACATTTCCCTTCCATGCATTGTTCGTCAGAGCTTCCATGATTGCCTTGGGAGATCGAAGTTATCTGTCTTCCCATGCGCCGGGAGAACTTCGACACGAAATAGTTCACCAGCAGAGGAATATCCTCGCGCCGTTCACGAAGAGGCGGGATCTCAATCGGAAAAACATTGAAACGATAGAAAAGATCCTCGCGGAACTTCTCGTCCCGAATCATCGCGGGAAGATCGCGATGGGTCGCGGCAATGATCCGCACATCGACGTGGATCGTCTTGGCGTTCCTAGACGTTCGAACTCCTGCTCCTGAACCGCGCGCAGTAGTTTCGGCTGCAGTTCCAGGCTGATATCGCCGATTTCATCCAGGAATAGCGTGCCCTGATCGGCAATTTCGAATCGTCCCTTCTTCTGCATCAGCGCACCAGTGAAGGCCCCTCTCTCGTGCCCGAAGAGTTCGCTCTCCAGCAGCCCCGAGGGAATAGCGGCGCAATTCATGCGTACGAAGCTGCGCCCGTGCCGGGAGCTGAGGTTATGAATGGCACTCGCAATTAGCTCCTTCCCCGTGCCCGTCTCGCCGTGAAGCAGGACGGTCGCATCCGTTGGCGCAACGATGCGGACTTGTTCCAGCACGTTCCGAATGGCCTGGCTCTGGCCGATTATCCCTTCGAAGCAGTACTTACTCATTTCTGATTCCGGAAATACCGCTCGTCTTCGGTCCCCATCATTTCGGGAAAGCTTGCTACTTCGAGCCCTCCCGGATCCGTGAAAGCAACGCCCGCGTAGCCCATATGATCCCGCTCCATATCTGTCACTCCTAGATTGTGGAGTGACTATGTAATAAATGAATAGCTTGGATTTCAGCAAGCAGCTCGAAGCTATCTTTGCTAACGGTTATTCTCCAGTGCCAGTAGCGATGCTGTGTACTCTGCTATCTGCTGTGAGCAGTGAAGCCTTTGCTTCACTCGCTTTGCCAGTGCATAGATCCTGTCCAGATTCCATAAAACTTCCTTACAGGCTCACGCCGAGTCCGTGTGCCAACACACAGTCATACTGGTTGGCGGTTAACAGCTCGAATGCTTCTAAGGCAACATCCTCTTCCAGGAAGTTGCTTGAGCTGGCGAGTTCGAAACAACGCTCAGCCGAGTTCTTAAGGTCCTCTATCTCAGGCATGACGCCTCCTCCCCGGAACCCCAACCTCTTGTTCAATCCCCTTAGCTTTCATCTTGAACGAGAGCCTTTTGGTCCCGTTGATGAGAGTATTATCCGACCGAGTGCCGTTTGCGCGCAGCCCCAGATCGGGTCGAATCGCAGACCCTCAGGAGGCGAACAGCAGCCTCTTCTGGGGCGCGAGATTTGGTGTTTTTGAGTGGCTTTAGGGTGAGGTAGAACTATTTCTTCGAGGTGGAGCTTGCACACGCTTCCACCCAAAAAGGCGAGCATCGACGGACCATAAACCTGGCCCTAACATTGCGAGAGCGCCACCAACAGTTCCCAGCAAGAGGGGAACCCACTGGTCTCCAGCTATCGTCATGATCTGCCAGGTTTCGACCAAGGCAACTAACGTTCCTACAATAGGCGTCCAGAGCCCGGAGATGAAGAAGAAGTCCGCGATCCCGATAGAAATGCGGCCGTTATGGTCGTGCTTATCGGAGGGTCGCGCCACAGCGTCGAGCTTGCGCGCACAACCAATGCGGAACCGGCAACCAGGCGCAGGAGAAGCAATCCTGTGCCAGGCCAACTGCCGGCGAATGTGGAATATAGACGTCGCAATACGCACCCTTCCGGACATTGCTAGTTTGTGACATTCTGGAGGCGAGTCGAAACCCCAAAAAGAGTCATAATCCTCACTCGTTAGAGTCTGTGGATTTGCGGCGAGCAGGCAAGCTGCGTGGAAACTACAGCTCGATGATCCCTCTCTTCAGTCCGATCATCGCCGCGTGGGTTCGATCGTTCGCGCCCAATTTCGAAAGGATGTTCTTGACTCGGCTCTTCACGGTTTCCTCAGTGATCGAGAGCTGATCCGCAATCTGCTTGTTCGCATTGCCGGCTGCGATCAGGCGCAAGACTGCGATTTCTGCGGGTGTGAGGGCGTCATCCGTTGCATGCTCGGCGATTTCGTATGACGCCTCCGGGGAAAGGGCCTTCTTGCCAGCATGGACAGCACGGATGGTCTCCAACAGTTCCTTGTGTAAGGTGTTTTTGAGCAGGTAGCCTTTGGCCCCTGCTTTCATTGCACGAAGAATCTGAACGTCGCCCTTGTAGGTCGTCAGCACGACGATTTTCGCATCGGGAAATTCTCCCCGGATCGCGACCATCGCATCGATCCCGTTCATCTCCGGCATCTGTAAGTCCATCAGCGTGATATCCGGGTGATACGTACGAAACTGCTGGATAGCCTCGCGGCCGTTCGAGGCTTCGGCGACCAAAGTCATATCTGGTTGAGTGCCGACGAGTACCACTATTCCCTGCCTTACCAGGGCATGATCGTCAACCGCAAGAATCCGAATTTGAACTGACCCATTACTCACGCTCGATCGGCTCTTTCATATCGCCCTTTGTCGCTGAGTGCTCCCCAAAGTGCCAGATACGTCGCGGAGATTTCTCGTACGCTCTCGACGCTGGAATAGTCAGATCGATCTCCGTACCGCTATCCACTTCGCTCCAAAACGTCAGCTTACCTCCCATAGTTCGGCGCGTTCCCGCATGCCGGGCAAGCCGTAGTGCCCTTGAGGTCCCTGCTCCGCGAAGAACCTGCGGGGTCGAATGCCTTTTCCATCGTCCCGAACGCGAATCCGGAAATGCTCTTCGTCATAACGGATTTCAACCTCGACGTTTTGCGCTGCCGCATGCCGAAACGCATTGCGCATCGCTTCGGCAGCAATCTGGTAGGCTTCGTCGCGAAGGATCGGATGCAGGTTTCGCGACTGTGCCTTCGACGGCCACGCGGAAGGCAGGGGCGGGTCTGCTCGATTCCGCTGCAGCAATTCTTCTCCAAGGGTGCTAATGGCCAGGGCAAGATCATTGCTTTCAATTGTGGAATCGCGCAAGCCCTGCACGGCATCCCGACCTTCCGTGATCGCCTTGAGCCGCCTGCTCGATCGCGCTTCCAGCTTCTCTTTGCGCAATCGACCGCTCGCTCCGGCAACAACTGGAAAAGCAGTTTGAAACGAGCAGCAAAGCGCTGGAAGCTCTGCAGCAGAGTGTCGTGAAGCTCCCGCGCAATGCGTGTGCGCTCGCCGACACGCGCGTCCAGCGTCATCTCGAACTGATGACGCAATTGCCGGACACGCCACTGATAGGCCGCCCACAGCAGCGCCAGAAAGAACGACCGCGCAGAGGGCGCGAAACCAGTTCGTCTGGTAGTACGCCGGGGTGACGGAGAAATCCAGCTTCGCGGCGTTATCGTCCCACACGCCGTCACTGTTGCAGGCGATTACGCGAAAGGAATACTTTCCGGGAGGCAAATCGGTGTAGAAGGCCTGCCGGCGCGTGCCGGCTTCATGCCAATCACGGTCGTAGCCGTCGAGCCGGTAGCGAAACTTCACCGTCTGAGGAATCAGAAACGTCGGCGAAGTGTAATCAATCTGCAAGTCGCGGGGGTGAGGCGCAAGCTTAAGGTTATCGGTTGCTGCGAATTGCTTTCGGTCAACGGTGACCGACTCGATATAGGTCTCTGCCGGCAGAGCTTGTTGCAAAACTCTGGAAGGATCCACCACTTCAAGGAAAACTCCGCTGGCAAACCATACGCGCCCATCCTGAGAGAGCGCCGCCGAATTGAAACGTGGTCGTCCTGAAGAGACTCCGTCGAATTGATCATAGACCCGGGTCTGTAGGACCGTTTCCGGATTCGCCCACCATCGCTGTAGCTCGGAATCTGCCAACTCGGCTGATGCCGCAATCCGTGAACAGCCACCAGCGTTTCTCCTTGTCCTGGATGAAGGAAGTAACGACATTGCAGCGCAGGCCGTTTCGCATCGTCATCCGCTGCACTTTGCCGTCCAGCAGTCCGACCAGCCCATCCGCCGAACTGGCCAGCACCGACCCGTCTGCATTGGCGATAATCTGATGGCTTATCGGATCGCGCTGCGCGCCGAGCGGGAATTGCTGCACAACGCCGTGGCGAAATAGCGCAAGGTCACCCTTGAGGGTTCCGATCCAAATTCCTCCATGCGGATCAGGCGCCAAGGTATAGCCGTCGGGAACTTGAGGTGAACTAAACTGTTCCTGCACCTGAAAATCGCGAATGCGCACAAGCTTTCGCGGATTGCTGAGGCACTCTGCCCAAATATTCCCATCCACGTCCTCCGCCAGTCCAACCACAAGCCCGAGCGGCTGGTGATTGGGTTCGGGGAGCCGGCGAAAGTGCCCATCCTTGAACAAATACAATCCGTCATCCACTCCTACCCATAAATTCCCGGCGCGGTCTTCCAGCATGGAGGTGACTTGATTACCGGGAAGACCATTCTCCATGCGGATGGAGGAGACCCTCTCTTTCGAGATGTGATCGAGAGAGCCACGGTTTGCCACCCAGATTGTGCCGTCCCTGCTGGCTAGAACTCCCATCGGTACATCATTCCCCAGTCCTTCGAAGCTCGTGAAGCTGGCGACGCGCGGGTCGCGAAAGCTGTCAATCCCGTTCGTAGTCGCAGCCCACAAAATCCCTTCTCGGTCCAGGAAAGACGTACGACGGTGTCACTGGACAAACCGTCGGCCCGCCCATAATGCTCTACGACGTTTCCATGGATACGAAAGATCCCGTTGCCCTGGGTCGACGACCCAAAGATTTCCGTCTCGGTCGAAGACGATGCTGGATACTGCGAGTTTGCTGCCGTCGAAGCCGGGCGTCACGAACGGTTGGAAGATACCGTTCGTGAATCGTCCGAGCCCTCGCCCCGGCCCGGCCGCGAATATGCCCAACCAGAAAGATCCATCGGGACCGCGTGCCATGCCAGACTATTCCGGTCTGCCCAACGTTGGATTTCAACGCTTCGATGGGGTACGTCTCCGAGACGCCGCTATGCCAGTGGACAAGGGTCGTCTGACCTCCCAGCCAAAAACCGCCCTTGCCATCGGGCAGTATTGAATTCAGGGGCGCTATCGGTATTCCATCCGCCTTTCCGAAGCACTTGATGCCGCGCTCGGTAATATGGCAGAGGGGCGAGTCTGAAACTTTGGGAGAACCTCGCGTGACCCAGACGGAGCCATCGGGATCTTCAATGATCTTTCCGTTGCCAATGCCCTCCAAGTCGAAATGAGAAGTGACTACCCCATCCTTCAGACGAACGATCCCATGAACGCCAAGTACCCAGAGCCCACCTGCATGGTCGCCGTAGACATTTAGGATCTGGCCGAAGACATTGGTTGGATCTTCGAATGACATGCCTCCACCGGGGACACCACGTTGAACAAACCGAACCCCGTCGAATCGGTACATATCGGCGGACACGAACCAGAGGAAGCCGTCCGAGGTCTGCCCAATGGCATACATGGGATCCGGCGCGGTGTGATCGCTGTATCGCCAGGCGGTATGCACGTACTGGGTGATACGTTTGTTCGGATCGAGGGCGTGAACCGCGCCTGCAAGTAACAATACACAGATGAGACAGGAGCCCACCGTGGCCGCAAACGCGGCGCGGGCCCAGTTGAAACAAAGCAGAAGCGGTCGGCGAGAAGCTATCTTTCCCATGTTCGTAGCCGAACAGCGTCAGACAGTATGGTCCCGTTCAGTTCTTGCGCTGCTTATTTGCCCGCTAATGTAGCACTCTCACTGCCGCTTGTCAGTGAGCCGAGTCTGTCGACGAGTGCCGTTGGAAAGGTCATGCGACCACTCTTTAGACGATCAGCGACAGTCTTGTTGAAAGAGTGACGCTCGAAATAACGAGGCGCTGACTGGTTCGGGCACCAGGGTGAGTGACACCGGGTAGTGGTCCGAAGCAAGAACGGAGTCGTGCAGCTCCGCGCCGACGAGAGGCTAACGGGCCTCGTGTCAATATCCAGTCGATCGTTCGTGCACGGCCCAGTCGAGACCGCGTTGTGGTCGGACGAACCGAGCCGCTTTGGAATGGGCTGTTGAGAGGCGAAACCGCCAGCAGCGAAGCAGCCGGCTGCTGCGACAGGTCAAAGTTGAAATCTCCTGCAACGATAATCGGCAGGGCGGACTCGTATCTCTGCACATCCTGAAGAATTTCAGCGAGCTGACTGCAACGAAGTGCATCGTTGCCTCGGCTTTCGAGGTGCACGTTGTACAAAATCAACTGCGTTTCCAACCAGGAGACGTGGCTGACTAAAGCCATTCTCGCGCCGAGCCGCCGCTGGAGCCGGGGAATCATTGGAATGTACCAGCGGGGGCGCCAAAAGCCCGATTGCCTGCGGAATCGAAGAATGCGCGATTCGGAAATGGGTAATCGCGAAAGGGTGGCTTGGCCATGGTAAGCGGGCGAGTTGTGGTCTCCCTGCGTGAGTTCCTCAAATTCGCAGCCGAAAACGTAGTCCATGCGCAGCGCCTGCGCGATTTCCCGGGCGACGTTGCGGTATTGGGTTCGCCGGGCATTGACATCCGTTTCCTGCAATAAAATCAGGTCGGCTGGCGTTCGGCGCAGAAATTCGAGTACCCCGTCCAATTGCTGCCCGCGGTTGATGTTCCAGCTGATCACCCGGATCGCATGTCCGAGAGCGCAGGAATCGGCTGCTGAAAGGAACGACCCTGTTTCAAGCTGTTCCATCACGTCTCACCCGGATAATGAGTTTCAAACCAGCGTAGCTCTCTGTGTCCAGCAAATTGCCTCTTCAGAGGCTTGCCGCAGCCGCCGAACTAGCCGATAACGTGCCCGGTTTCGCTTCTTTGGGTGAAAACGCAATTACCGAATACGCCGAAATAATCCATGCCAGGTTCGCCCCGACCGCTCCCACACAGATGGGTATCCAAGTCAGATTCAAAAGCGCAAACGCAAGAAGCGCATACGGCAGGAAACAACGACGGATAATGAACTCGAGATGCCGGCCGATATATGCCAGGGGATTCGACTTCTGGCTTTCGGCTTTCTTCTGCCACACCGCGAGATACTGCTCTGGACGCTGACCCGAGAGCCGTTTGCGTCCGATGGAGGCCATAACGAATGTAGCGATGGCGCCCAACAGAAGCATTCCGCCCCACGTTAGATAGCTCGTCTTTCCTGTGCTACGGACCAGTCCAACGGTCATTCCGACAAAGATGAAGATGTAGTAGAGGTAGTCGCAAATCGTGTCCAGCCAGCACCCAAAGTCCGATACTTGCAGTTTCAGGCGGGCAACCTCTCCATCGCAGCCATCGAGAATGCTGGCCCAGACCGACAATACGGCACCGATGAGCGCGTTCCAATATCCGCCTAACCCGAAGTACAGACCCGAAGCAAAGCTCACGCCCAAGGTAAAAAGGCTTACCATGTTCGGAGTAATCGGAAATTTGATAAGCTGGCGGCTGATGGGTATGGAAACTTTTCGATTCATTCGTGCGAAGATCCCATCAGTAGGCTTGACGAGCCAGCTCTCAAGCTTCTTTTCCGCCACAAAGCGGTCCTGTTCGTTGGCTACCTTTTGCCAACTGTCTTGCGCTACAGTCTTGCAGTACACAACGGTTGGTCCAAACTTGGCTGCATGACGCGTGCGGATCCATTCGTGCAGCTCCTCTATGCTGCCAATCTTCGAGTTGCTGTCTCTGACGAGGTCGAGTGCTAGATCCCGAGACAGAGCCGTCAATCCAACTAAAGCACCGCCCGAGACTAGCTCCAGCGCGCCGTCACCATCCCATTCGCTGGCGGATCGATAGAGAGAAGGATGGTAGCTGCGATCTCCCATGATCAGCACAACGCGCTCAGCATTAGCGGCAGCCCGTTGCACCGCAATAGAAATAGCGCTTTCCGGCAATACTTCCAGCCACTCGACGGAATCGGGCAGACGCCTCGTGCTAGCCAGTCTGCGGCGAATCGCAGGACCGTTCACCGGGTCAATCGCAACGATGATGCGATCGGCGCCTGCGCTCTTCGCGCTCAGGATCGCACGGAGCACAAGGGGGAGGGCGCCGACTTCTGCAAGTATTGAATTCGATAGATCAGTGTCCGAGCCAGGCTGGTCCGCGAGTATAATCGCGACCCTTGAGAACGAAGCAGCAGGCTTGTGATTCTGGGTTGTTGTGACTTCCGACATGATCTTCGACTCCGTTTCTTTTCCGAGATTCTCCGAGTGTTGCGAGCTCCGCTTGGAACGCGAGAAATACAACAGGCAAATGACCGCCGATGATAGCCCAAACGATGCTCCGGAAACGGCGGCACAGTCCGAGAGTTAGCCCTGCACTGCCGGTCAGCCCAACTAGTTTCACGATGGCCATATTGCCGCCTTCATAGGTGCCAACATTTCCCGGATTGATACTTCCTATAGCGTTGATGAGTTTCGTGAGAGCCTCAAGCATCAGTGCACCGAGCAGGCTGATTTTGCTTCCCATCAGCACGAGGATCAGGTAAACCTCCGCGATGGCCAGCCCATGCGCTACAAAATTGAGAACTGTGCTCATCCAGAAGGCAGACGGAGCCTGGTTGTGGAAATTAAGCAATTGTTCCTCCGCCGACAAAATGACGGACTCTTTGCTCTGCAGCCATGTCTTCAACCAGGGCAGGCGTTTCGCCGCACGGGCCGTGCCTGACAACAATGGCCAGCCTCGCGTGACAGCGAGGACTGACAGGCCCAGCAGGATGAGTAGCACGACTGCGGACACGCTCGCGCAGAGTCGCAATCCTCTTGGGAGTACGGGCACGAAGACGAGCGCCACAAATCCGGCAATGGCGACGATGAGGCCACTCACCATGAACAGGCCGCGGTCAAGCGCTACGGAAGAGATGACGCCGGACACTGGCAGCTCCGAACTCAGCAGGGAGGCGCGCGTGGCCTCGCCGGCCACCTGGCCGACAACGCCAAATTGTCCGATCGCCTCGGACACGAGTCGCAGGCCCAGCGTCCTGGAGAAGGGAACTTTATCGAACTGGCCGGGTAAGGTCAGCCGCCAAGCCCAGGTCTTTACGAGGTGTGAAATGCCAGCCAGACCAAGAACGAGAAAGATGCCCCAACCAATGGTCTTGACATTCTCAAGGAGCTTATCCGACCCAGCGCGTACAACCAGATAGGCTAGCAGGGCGGTGCCGAGTAGCCCTGCCAGGATTCGCAGAAAACGTTTCGCTTGCGGCGCGGAATTAGGCATAAGCGAACCCCGTCGTATTCTGAATCAACTGAGGCTGCAACGGGAAGGACTGCAGCGCGTATTCCAGCGCCTCAGGGGTGTCCACGTCCTGCCAGTATCCTTCTCCAATGTCGAATGCCTTGAAGGTTCCGTTCTGTGCCATCAGGCGCATCCCGTCCGACAACGAGCAATTTCCGTTTTTCATTGCTCTCTCAAGCCAGCGGAACAGCACCGGATCACAGTGGAACATTCCCGTGTCCAAGGCGTCATAGCGCTCAAGATTCTTGCCGATGTCAACGATGCGGTCTCCGTTGAGTCTGACCTTGGTTGCATCGTCGATATCGAAGACGCGATCGATGTTGCGATCCACGGCGAGAAAGACCTGTTCCTTTCCCAGCGGGTGACGCAAGAGGGCCCGCGCATTCGCAGGATCAAACATGTGGTCTGCCATCATCAACAGGAAGGGCTCGTGAATCACGGGCTTGGCGCGCAGGACGGACACGCCGTTGTTCTTGTGGTAGTCCGGATTTTCCACCCAGGTGACATGAACGCCTTCAATGGGATGGCTCTCGTACCACTGTTGAATCATGTGGCCGCGATAACCGAGGACGATGACAAACCTGTCGATTCCGGCCTCGTGGGCGCCACGCATGACATGCTCCAGCAGGGGTTTGCCGTGCAGCTGCACCAGCGGCTTGGGAAGTTCTCCCGAGCGAGCTGCCAGGCGGCTGCCATTGCCGGCGGCGAGAATTAGAGCGAGCTTAGTGTTGGACATACTTCACCTCGGTTGGCGTTGGGTTCGCGGACCCGCGCGCGGAATTAGAAAGCGGGGAATAATCGAAATAGCGGATGTTGACATCCGTGGTGCCGAAGATCCGCGCCTCGGTGACGCTGGTGGTGGATGACCGGAAACCAGAAAGCTCCGCTCTTGTGGTATTGCTGGACGAAGTGAACACTGCGCGTCCAGAAGGATGGGTTCTTGGCCGGCTGACCCTCAACGCGGGCGACTGCAAAATCTTCTGCATCGACCCAGATGCGTCCGCGAAACAGGTACTTGTCGCTGCGCTGGGGAATGGCGTCGATGACATAGGCGGGCCGGCCTTGCAGGTACTCAGATCCGATCAGCTGAAACTCGTAGTTCTCCGGAACCATCCGTGTCTTGGGGCGGGTAGTCGGGCTGCGAGCTTTCCGATTCCGACTCCAGCATCTTGCGCAGAACATGCTTGTTCGCTGACTTCCATCCGTCTTCGGAAACAACCTGAAAGTGCTTGGTGCCGTCTGCGTCGCAGAGATCGCTCACCAGCATCTCTGCGCGTTTGTTGAAGTTTCGGTGTTCTCAAGGACGTATTCCCGGCTTCCGCTGTAGCCAGCCGCCCAGGCTCTCGCGCATGGTGTCTCGCGCGAACACCCTGGCCATGACTTCGTCAGCGCTGAGTGTGGTCACGGCGGGCGACTGGCCAACCAGCGGCACCGATGCACAAAGTAGAAGAGCGATGATGAATAGTGCTTTTTCATGGTTAGAACTCGAAGACCAACTTCCCGCGGTACTCTCTCCAGGCATCGTTGTAGAAGCCGCCAAAGTTCGAGCTGTTGATGATGGTCTGTACGTCGCGAGGATTGTCGTGATTGAAAAGGTTGAACATAGCGACGCCGGCGCGCAGCTTGAGTTGCCTCTCGCCCAGCATGGAGCGTGAACGGCCTGGTGACTTGCAGGTCGGTGGACATGAAGGTCGGGAACCGTTCTGTATTGCGTGGGCCTATGTACTCGCGATACTCGTTCTGTACCGAGTAGGGAAAGCCGGTATGAACATCGAAGACCGGCATGATGGTCAGCTTCCACGGCCTGCAATGTCGCCCCAGAACAGGAATCGGTTTGGCGCGTCGAACGACAAGCGGCCGCTGGGCATCCGGCTGAATCACCGCCTGCGGATAGTTGCCAAAGAACAGAAATGGATCGTTCAGGTTGCCGTAGGCCCGGGAGTGCACATACGAACCGTTGATCGTGAAGCGGGTATGCGTGTAGCGTCCCGTAACCTGGAACTCGCGATAGGAGTCACTGCCTCCATTGGACAGGGCGATGAATGCCGGATTGCCGCCGCTGATGGGAGACACGACGAAGTCCCTGGCCGTGTTGCGCTGTTCGTAGCCCACGCGAAGCGTGAAGTTGCTCGTAACTTGTCTTTCCAGTTCCACATTCCAGGCGGTGCTGCGCGGGTTCTGCAACTCGCCGTGATGCGATTCACGTAGGCGGTCGAACCGGTCACCTGGCCATTTGGGTCGAGATACGACACCGTACGATCGGGGAAGGATTCGAAGACCGGAAGCATCAGAGGAACGCGATCGTAGAAAATGCCCGCCCCGCCTTCAGCAGCGTCTTCCCGTCATTCGTCAGCGACAGCACAACTCCGCCGCGCGGCGCCAGGTGCGTCGAGCCGGTAACACTGTCAGTGTCAGACCGCAGTCCGAGGGTGAAAGTAAGCCGACTGAGACGGACGACCATTCGTCGGAGACGTACAACGCCGCCTCGTTCTGGTTGACGCTGAACGAACTCGGGCGGGTGAAGGTAATTCGTTCGATCGCCGAACCCGAAGAGCCAACTAACTCGGCGGGAAGAAACGTTTGGCGGCCATCGAAGTGAGGAATGGGAGTAGTCCATCCCCGCCTTGAATGCGATGGGTGCCGAGGAATTGCCGCGGCGCAAATGCGTAGCTTTCCTGCCAATCGAAGCGATTCGTACGCCGGCTCTGCTGGTTGAAGAATCCGCCTTCGGTGGTGTCGATCAGCAGTTGATAAGGCTCGTTGCTCTGCGGGTGTCGTGTCAGCGTCATAGGTTTTGTAGCTGATCTGCGAGGTCAGAGCGCTGTCAGCCCCGGTGAGAAACCGGTGCTGTCCATAAATCTGATATCCGCGCTGGTGGAAGTCCACCGTCGAGGGCTGAGGAGTGAAGGTATTCAGCCCCATGTACTCCAGCTTCTGCGGATAGACGTGCAACCGAGACAGTCGCGGTCTGCTTGTGTATTGATATTGAAATCGAACTGCGTATAGGAGTTGAAGCCTTCCAGCTTCTGGTCTCGCTCGCAGCGGCGGGCAAGACTATTAACGGGTGTCCGCACAAACCGGTATTCAAGAGACTGCGTGATGGCAACCTTGTCTTTGACTAGATGGACCTGTAAAGGTCATTCGCGGCGTAGCTGACCCGATACCCATGAAGCTGCCGTCGCGGACCTCGCAGACGTGGAAGTATGTTCTGAATCGTGAAGTGACGGCTTCTCGTAGTTGCCCGTCTTTGTCTCAACACTGGAAACCGCTCCGGTGAGCTTGCCATATTGGGGGTCGTAAGGATTGGAAATGACCTGTACCGAGGACACGACATCGATCGGCAGGCTAATGGCCGGAGCTGCCGGTGGCGGGATCCGTCACATTCGCGCTGTTCACCAGCGCCCCGCTCTGGCGTATTGCGGGCACCTTTCATGTTGATGCGGCCGTCGGGACCGCGCACAACACCCGGAACCAGCGGCAGCAAGCTTTCAAATCGCTCGTTTGCGTTGGGAGCGTCTTCAATGGTTTTTTCGTGATCGTTTCCGTGACGGTCGGGACTTTTTCGTCAGTGGCGGTGTCGGATACCGTTACCGAGGTCGTGACTGCTACTGGCTTCAATTCCAAATCGACCGTGCTGTCGGCGCCGCTCGGAACCGTGATCTCTTGCGCGGCCTGCAAGACCGGGAAAGCTGGCCGTTATGGTGTGGGCGCCGGGTGCAACATCCTGAAAACATGTAGCGCCCGTTGTCATCGGTCTCCGTCTGGAGGGTCTTCGGAACCCTGCAGCATGACCTTTGCTCCCGGCACATAGGAAGTGCCTTCCGAGTCCAAAACAAAGACCGCTCCTTCCACTTTTCCCATCGCCGTACGGCTTTGGGCAGCGACAAGTCCAGGCCCGATCAGCCACCACGCCAGGAGGAGGAGAAATACGTGACCTCCACAAAACTGAAGACGCTGCAGTGCGCCTGACTTCCTCAAATTCACTAATGCCACCTCGATACTCATATCCCTGCTCCAACTGTTGATTGCGCTCGGATGAATACTCAGAACTGCCTACAAAACCGCGATCGAGGCGAGAGCACAGCCCGGCTTGCGAGATCAGGTTCGGTCTGCCGTCGGGCTGTCTCGTCGCGTTTCACGCGAGGTGATAGTGCATGAGGCTTGCCAGAATTCAGAGCTTGTAAGTCTTTGCCTTGCAATGTTCGGCGTGTGGCCTGATGGTTAGAGTGTTGCCCGTAATTGGGCAGTGACGACAAACAGGCAGGGTGGTCACTCAACCCTGAGAGGAACAACCACGGCCGTGCGAACGGCAAACGCTTCTCGGGTTGAAGCAAGGGTCAGGCCTGATGGAAGACGAAAAAGAGTGTGAGAACGTAATGAAGTGTGCGAGGCCCAGCCGCTCGTGCGGAACGATGGGTAAGTGCATTGGCTCAAGCCGTAATCACCGGCTCCCAGTGGCAGCACAGCAGACCTTCCACACGCGTGATTGCGTTCGTTTGGGCCCTCGACTTCTACCGGCCTAATGCCGGTTCAGTTTATAGCCAGCTCAATTCTGTATCCGTTTCGCTGTACGTCGGTAGCGACGACCTGCGATGAATCAAATGCTGGGCGAGTCTCGGATGGCGGGGTCGCTGTCGTCAAGGGCAGCAACGAGTTGGTTATAAGCTGCTAGATCTCCATGATTTCGCCATTCCATGTGACAGAAGAACAGGTAGAGTGGATCACGATCTGGCATCTCTCAGACCTCCCGTGCGTGGAGGCCAATTCTCGGGTGGACGTTCGGCTGCCGCACTTCTTTGGAGATACTGGGCTATAGGCGCACAATCTTCGTTTGTCGGGTCACAATGATTTGTGATGGAGTCGGAGGTGCCGGCATTCGGCTTCTTGCGCATATGCACAACCGTGCCACCCTCCTCGAAGGAGACTTCGTCCATCAAAACCTTCATTAGGTAGATCCCACGACCGTGACTGGATAAGAGATTTTCCGAAGTCGTCGGATCCACCACTGCATCAATATCGAATCCATGCCCCTCGTCGCGAATGATGATCGAGACTTCTCCGTCGATGGTGCAACGGCAGGTGACGTAAACACGTTTTTCGGCAGCTTCGGCGTTACCGTGGATTACTGCATTCAAGATCGCCTCGCGCAGGGCGATCTCAATGTCAACCGCTACCATCGGCCGGTCGAAATATCGCAACAAGGCGCATCAACCGATCAATGAATGGCGATACGGCGTGAAGCTGGCTGGGGAGGGAATGCTTCGACTCAACGAAAGGCTCACGATGAGGAATTCGAAGCCTGGGAACGCAAGTGTCTGTCTGAGCCATGTGTTCTTCTAAACCCCCGCTACTTCACTGAATGCGACGCCCGTGCCGCACCCCATCTGCCTACATGTTGAACTATGGGAGGCAGCAATTGGGGTACTCTCACCCGCAGCGCTGCAAGAGTCTGCTGGGTTAGCACCGCCTGATCCCGCTCAAACTCACGGACAGTCCCTAGCGACATCTCACACGGGCGTGCTGTTGGTTTTCGGGTCATACATTTTCTTTTCGTTTCTGCGATTTGTTCACGCCCCAGATGCGCGCATTGCTAGTCCCGAATTGAGCCGGTAAGAAGCAGCGGGCACTTGTGCTTATTCGGCAACGGTTAGAAAAATTGTGACACAATCCGCCAATGGCGATTGCGAAGACCACTCCGCCCAATACCAATGCTGCCATCACGTGCGCTGCGTCATCGCCTGCTTGGAAGTAAAGCCCTGCGGGGTACTCCATCAGCAGTACATTGAGCAACGCCAAAATCAACCACCATTTCGGATCGCGTTTCCTCTTCCGCATGTCGCCACCTCAATCGAAGACCATCTACGATCTTCGTTGCAAAGACTTCTTTCACCGTTGAAGTAGCACGTCTCGTGCCAACTCGCTCCGCTTCGCTGCTCCTTCGATCGTGGTGTATTTGCGATTTTCGGATTGGGCCGCCGCCATTGCGCCCAGCAACAAAACTGAACTCAATAGCACCAACAAGAATTTTCTTGGCATCTGCTCCTCCTCGACTCCTGATCCTCTGCGCATGCTTCACCATCAGTTGACCCAGCGATACGTGCGCTCCGTCACATTTGTGGCGGAGTGTGACGTCAGCCAAGTGGATACCAGGTCTCGAAGCTGATGGACGTAAAGGCGCTTCTCGAATTCAGCTACATCGGAATCGGTGGCGGCCGCTTCCATGGCCGCGAGTGCCATCATCATGGCCATGATCTCCCGCGCATCGGGTTCGTTCTTGTTCGCGTTCATCGTTGTGCCCTCGTTGTTGCCAAGACCAGGACGTTCAGCGCTTATCAATAGAGCAAGTTTCACGCCAAACCTGTAAGGGTGTAACTTGCTGATTTATCGGCGTCGGGTGTGGGAGTAGTGTTGTGCGCAGTCGAGACTGTCAAAGACACTGCCGACAGTTGGGCGGGTAGGGTCGTTCGGGTCGGGAGAACTGAGCCGGCTGCTCGTATAAACACTATGACCGCGCCAAAAAGATCGGCAGGCCGAGCTTGCGGTCGTACTTCGGGCGGTAGCGCTCAGTATCGTACATCGATGTGATGTCCACCTTGCGTGGCCCCAGCTTCGGATCGGGAATCGGCGCCATCTCGTAGCGCCCTTCGTTGATCGCGGTCATCAAGCCGGACTTGTCTTCTTCCAGAGCGTCCATGGCCATGCCCGCAAAGGTAAATGCCACTAAGCGATCGACGAAGTCGGGACTGCCCGAGCGCAGGTCATAAGTCAGGTCGCTCACGACGGTCTTTTCGCCGGTCGCCCGCTCGATCTCATCGCTCAGGTCTTCCGCGACGCTCATCTTTTTGCGATGGCCGAACGCGTCAGCTTCGCCATACTCCTTCACCGTGTAGCCCTGCCACTCGGCGCCTTCGGAAAGAATTACGAGCGAGTAATTGCTCGGGTTGTTGCGCTTGTCGTGCATGAGCAAGTCGATCAGGTGCTTGAGATCGACCTTGTACTCGGGAATGCAGCAGCGCACTCCGGTCACGTACGCCGTGTAGAGCGCCGTGTATCCGGCATCGCGGCCAAAGACGCGGAAGATGCCGATGCGTTCGTGTGAGCCAACCGTGGTACGCTGCGCGGTCGATGGCGTCCATGGCGCGCGTAATCGCCGTCGAGAAACCGATGCAGTATTCAGTGTTGCGGACGTCGTTGTCCATGGTCTTCGGCACCGCGATCACCTTCACGCCCTTGCGATCGAGTTCGGAGGCATAGCTCAGGGTGTCGTCCCCACCGATCGCGATCAGGTAGTCGAGAGCCCAGTGTCTCGATATTCTTCAGCACCGCCGGGGTCACATCAAACACTGTGCTGGTCACGCCTTTCTTGGTCGATTCTCTGGCTTCGAACTTCTGGGCCTGCAGAGCGGGAGGAAGGTTCTTCATCTTAGTGGGGTTCGTGCGTGAGCTGTGCAAGAAGGTTCCGCCCGTGCGATCGATGGTGCGCGTGTTTTCGCGGTTCAGGGGCAGGATGTAGTGGGCCTTGCTGGCCGGATCATTCAGATCGACGTGGGTCAATCCTTCCCATCCTCGGCGGATACCAATCACTTCGCATCCGAGTTCTGCCCCGCGGTAAACCACCGACTTGATCACGGAGTTCAGTCCGGGGACATCACCACCTCCAGTGAGTATGCCTATGCGCTTCTTTGCCATGTAGGACTCCTTACCTTAGGAGAAAGTGACTTTGAACTCCCTGTAACCGAGGTTGCCAGGTTACATGTTGCAAATCGTCTACCACTTCATGTTCCGACTAAATGCTTGTTCCAACTTGCGTTCTCGGCGGCTCCGCACTATTTGCCGGTGCCTCGTTGAGGGCACTGCCAGAATGCGGGCACAGTCCGGGGCACGCGTTCAGACAACGCCCGTTGCAAGCAAAGAGCTTCAGGAAATCAGGCGTTGGCCAAACAAATGCACCCCCTATCGCTGTGGAGACATCGCTTTGAAATTGCGGTTGCACGAGATGTGTCTTTGCGGGCCGGCTTCAGCAGGTGCGTTAGCACGAGGTACGGCATCGAGCGGACGCGGAGAGTAATCCGCGGGTTTCGCAAGAGAGTACTAGCTGGCCCGACGAGTGGGTCGAGCTTGGAGGAAAAATGAATTGTTTGGTCGCTGCAAGAAACTGCTGGGACGCCTACATCGGCAGGCGTGTCGGTTTGATGCTGCCGATTCTATTGACTTGTTGCGCGCTGTCCGCGCCGGCGCAGAACATCACTCAGCCAACGGTTGCGAGTACAGAGTTCAGTATTCGAGCCACTCATCTCCTGGGATTCGATAACGCAAAAAACAACTGCTCGGGAACCCTATCCATTCAAGATAATACGTTGCAATTTCGGAGGCATGGGGAGTCCGGCGCACAAGTAAAGATCGCTGCTATTCGAGGTGTGCGTGTGGGCGCGGAGAGCAAGCAGGTCGGCGGCTTGCCAATGACGTTGGGCAAGGCTGCGGCCCCGTTCGGCGGCGGTCGGGTCGTTAGTCTTTTTGCCCACAAAAACTACGACACCGTGACCCTGGAATATGTGGACGATGATGGAGGTCTTCACGGCGCGATCTTCCAGCTGACTAAAGGACAAGGTGAAGTTGTGAGGGATGCACTGCTGGCTCGGGGCGTGCCGGTAAGTTTTCGCGAAGACCAGCCCTCGAAACAAAATACTGTGGAGGTCGGGCGTGAAAACAAGTGAACGGAGTTCATGGATGGTTTATTTAACAGCAATCGTGGCGATTATGGTTGCATTTCCTGGTCGGCTGCCTGGCCAGACTGCTGCCGTGAAATCGTCTGGCGGCAGCAGCGGTTCTGCGCAATGGAGCGTGCAAGTGGACAAGGTTGACCCCGGCAACCTGGACCTCGCATATTCCTTCCAAATCGCGATCTACGAGGAGCTCGTGAACGAATTAAACAAAACAAAGCAATTCCAGCAGGTGTTGCGCGACGGCGACCGTAAGGCTCGCGAGGTCCCGAACCTGCTGGTGCTGAAAACAACTGTCGAGAAATACACGCCAGGCAGCGAGACGCGGCGTGCAGTGACCACCGTGAGCGGTGCCACGAAGTTAACGGTGCGTAGTCAACTCGTCACACGCGGGGGCGAAGTTGTTCTGGAGCGCAACGTGAACGGCGATGTTCGCTTCTTCGGCAGCAATTTGCGGGCTACTCACAACCTGGCCCGCAACATAGCCAACACGATCAAGCAATCATCCTGGTCAGGGTCCAAGTAGCCTGCCGCGACTCTCATGACATAGCAACACATTGCTTCGCATGGGAGATGGAGGAGTAGATATGGGAAGAAGGATACCACGACACCACGGGGGCAAACTCGCACTCTCAATCGGGCAGCCGCGCTGGTTGCGACGGCCAGGACCAAGGTCGTCCTGCCGCCTGCGTCCGCTACCGCCGGAGATTGCTTCTTTGGCCCGAAAGAGATCAAGAATGTCCCAAAGAAAGGGCACCCGATGCCAAAGCCGAAATCGAAAAGGGCGCCGACGCGCATCACCCATAGCCCAACGACATCTGCACGCAATCCTGAGCGAAGCTCAAGCAACGGTGAACAACGCACTGGATTCCGGTGTTAATCGATGAGCATTGATAGCGGTTTCGCGAGAGTTCCTCCATTTCCGCCAGAGTATCGCGCCGGCGGCTTGTTGCTGCACGTCACATCTTTACCGTCGCCATACGGCATTGGCGATCTGGGCTCGTCGGCGTTCTCCTGGGTGGATCACCTCCATGATGCCGGCCAGCAATGGTGGCAAGCTCTACCGCTTGGCCCCACCGGATACGGCAACTCTCCATATCAGTCGCTCTCGTCGTTTGCCGGCAACACTCTGCTGATCAGCCCCGGAGAACTGATTTCGGACGGACTACTACAGCCGGGTGATTGTGAGTCTGACTTCCCCGCGGATTTTGTCGACTACGACAGGATCATCCCATTCAAGAACCGCCTGCTTGAAAAAGCGTGGACGAACTTCAACGCCGGAGCGCGCAAAGACCTGCGTCCTGAATTCGGAGGGTTCTGTGCTGATCAGGCAAATTGGCTGGAAGACTATGCGCTATTCGGAGCTTTAAAGGCCAAGTATCGCGGCGCTTACTACCTGGACTGGCCGGCAAAATTGGTTCAGCGCAGCCCTGATGCCATTGCCGAAGTGCGACGCGAACTGGCGACGCAGATCGATCAACTTCGCTTTGCACAATTCCTTCTGTCGCGCCAAGCGGATCAACTTAAGGAATACGCCCATGCAAAAGGCGTGGGCCTTATTGGCGACCTGCCGTTTTTCGTTTCTCCGGATTCGAGTGATGTCTGGGCGAATCCTGAGTTTTTCCTGTTGGACGAGCAGCGTCGACCTCACTTAGTGGCTGGCGTTCCGCCTGATTATTTCAGCGCGCAGGGGCAGTTGTGGGGCAATCCTGTATTTAACTGGGATGCGCTTCGTTCAACCGGTTATCGCTGGTACATCGAGCGCTTACGCGCCCTGCTGGCTCACGTAGATGTAATTCGCCTCGATCACTTTCGGGGTTTCGCGGCTGCATGGCACGTGCCTGCTGGGTCGCCAACGGCTCAGTCCGGACATTGGGTGCCGGGGCCAGGTGCAGATTTTCTCCAAGTGGTGCAATCCGAGTTCGGTACCTTGCCATTTATCGCGGAGGACTTGGGCCTGATTACACCCGAGGTGCACGCTCTCCGCGATCAATTTCAAATACCCGGCACTCGCGTTCTGCAATTTGCCTTCGATGGCCATACCGACAATCCATATTTGCCAGACAACTTTGTTTTCAACACGGTTGTATACACCGGCACCCACGACAATGCGACAACTCGAGAATGGTACGAAGAACTTCCTGATTACCAGCGGCAAAATTTGTGCCGTTACCTCCCGCGTGCACCGGGCCAAATTGCGGAAGCAGCTCCGGAATTGATCCGTTTGGCATGGTCGTCGAAGGCAGCATTAGCAATTGCTCCCTTGCAAGATCTTCTCAATCTGGGGGCAGAAGCGCGCATGAATGTGCCCGGCCGGGCCGATGGGAACTGGTGCTGGCGCTGCCCCGAAGAAATGCTGTCGCTTGCCGCCTTTCAATGGTTGCAGGAGCTGACGGAAATGAGCCAGCGGTTCAGGGTGGCGCAGGTGTTCACCGGTCGCGAGCGTAAACAGGCGCCATTTACCGCCGGCAGATGAATGCGGAGGTCCCTTGATAGCTTCTGGATGATCGGGATCTCTAACAGGCCTTCCGCGAGGCTTTGCGGGGTCGGCTTCACTCCGACGAGCCTCTTCCTGAGCCCAGTGATGAAATCACGAATTGCCTTCTACGCCATCTTTGATCGGACTGTCCACAGGTCGCTCGAGAAATATCGGGGATGGTAGAGAGCGAACGCGAAGAAGACGACCGGAGTCGGCCGCATGCTACGCTCGGGCCGTTACTCACCCGACCTTTTCGGCAACCTGGGAGAGCGCAAACTCTTCCAAGCGTCTGGCATCGCTGTTGAACTTGCGGATGCCTTCAGCAAGTTTCTCAGTGGCCATTGCATCTTCATTGTGCATCCAGCGAAAGGTCTTTTCGTCCAGATGCAGAAGCTCTTCTTTGCTGGCCTTGGCGTTTGATGGGTCAAGCTTGCGATCCAGAGGACCTTGAGTTTGCTCCAACTGGTCCAGAAGCTCGGGACTGATGGTCAGCAAATCGCAGCCCGCCAGGTATATGATCTGGTTCATATTCCGAAAGCTTGCGCCCATCACCTGGGTCTTGTAACCGAATTTCTTGTAGTAGTTGTAAATGCGAGTGACGGATGCAACGCCGGGATCCTGATCCGGGGGAATCTCTGCGCCACCATTCTGCTTTTTGTACCAGTCGTAGATACGGCCGACGAAAGGCGAGATCAAGGTCACCTTCGCTTCGGCACACGCCACGGCCTGGGCGAAACTGAATAGCAGCGTCAGATTGCAATGGATGCCTTCTTTCTCAAGAAGCTCCGCAGCCCGAATGCCCTCCCAGGTGGTCGCGATTTTGATCAAGATTCGTTCACGGGAAATGCCCTTCTTCTCATACAGCGAGATTAGCTTTCGAGCCTTAGCCATCGTCCCCTTGGTGTCGAAGCTCAAGCTAGCGGCAACTTCAGTCGAGACGCGGCCAGGAACCACCTTGAGAATCTCGCATCCGAACATGACGAAAAGGCGATCAATGAACTCTTCTGCCATTTCTTCGTGCCGGCCACCGCGCTCCAGGGCTATTTCAGTGGCCTCTTCCACAATGTGCCGGTATTCAGGCATCTGCGCGGCATGAAAAAGAAGTGAAGGATTCGTGGTGGCGTCCTGTGGCCGATGCTTCGCAATGGCCTCCACGTCACCCGTGTCCGCTACTACGGTCGTATATTTCTTCAGAGACTCAAACAAAGTCATTGTCTTCCTCCTCATTCATCCCAACGGGCGGAAACTCCTTAGTCTTATTCTGGCGGCTGCTATCTTCAAGCCGAGTAACCGTAACGGAGTCTGACGACGATCGGCGGCCTGCACAGCGCCCAGTAATATTGAGCGAGTTGATCCGTTTCATTTCACGATCCGCCATGGTCTGCGCCCGATTGCTACTCTCATTCATCGCATCCCTTTCGAGCCAGCCTCGGCTGGCGATCCACTCGTTAAGAGGCGAGGTCGGCGGTCGGATATTGCGCCGTCCGACTTCCTGCACTTGGTCGGGCTGAAGCTGACCGGTACGGCCACTTCCAGCCAGTGATCTCCGGCTTGTCGATGCCGTTCTCGTAGGCGTAGCGCGGCATTCGATCTGCATGTTGCGCAACTTCTCCTTGGCATGAGCGCCCGATGCGCGCAGCTCGGGACGCGGTCGATCACGTCGATCGCCAGGCTGAAGCGGTCGATCTCGTTGTTCGATCGCCAGGTCCAGCGGCGTGTTGATGTTGCCTTTTTCCTTGTAGCCGCGCACGTGCAGGTTCTTGTGGTTCGTGCGGCGGTAGGTGAGCCGATGGATCAGCCAGGGATAGCCGTGGAAGTTGAAGATGATGGGCTTGTCCATCGTGAACAGGGTGTCGAAGTCGCGGTCTGTCAGACCGTGCGGATGCTCGCTTGACGGGGCTGAGCTTGAACAGATCGACCACGTTGATGAAGCGGATCTTGAGATCGGGAAAGTCCTCGCGCAGCAGCACGGTCGCCGCCAGGGCTTCCTTGGTGGGGATATCGCCGGCGGAGGCCATCACCACATCCGGCTCGCCGCCCTGGTCGTTGCTGGCCCAGTCCCAGATGCCGAGCCCTTTGGTGCAGTGCTCGATCGCGGCGTCCATGTCAGGTATTGCAGATGCTTCTGCTTGTCCGAGACGATGACGTTGATGTAGTTCGTGCTCTTCAGGCAGTGGTCGGCGACGGAGAGCAGGCAGTTGGCATCGGGCGGCAGGTAGATGCGGCGTGACGTCGGCGCTCTTGTTCACCACCAGTCGAGGAAGCCCGGGATCCTGGTGCGTAAAGCCGTTGTGGTCCTGCCGCCAGACCGTCGAAGTGATCAGCAGGTTCAGCGACGCGATCTGCTGCGCGCCACGACAGCTGGTTGCAGATCGCCAGCCACTTGGCGTGCTGGTTGAACATCGAGTCGATGACATGGACGAAGGCTTCGTAAGTGGAGAAGAAGCCGTGCCGTCCGGTGAGCAGATAGCCTTCGAGCCTGCCTTCCAGCGTGTGCTCGCAAAGCATCTCCATCACCCGGCCGTCGGGCGCCAGTTCGCCGCCATCGGCGTCTTCGGGAAGGTAATCGGCCAGCCAGAATTTCTTGCTGACTTCGTAGATCGCTTCCAGCTTGTTCGAGGTGTTTTCGTCCGGGCCGAAGACGCGGAAGTTCTTCATGTTGCGCTTCATGATATCGCGCAGGAAGCTTCCCCAGCGGCGGCGTATTCTCGGCCTCGGTCGCTGCCCGGCTGCTCCACTTTGACGGCGTAGTCCCGGAAATCCGGCAGGCGCAGCGCCTTGCGCAGCAGCCCGCCGTTGGCGTGGGGATTGGCGCTCATGCGCCGCGTGCCTTTGGGCGCAAGCGCCTTGAGTTCCGGGATCAAGCCGGCCGTTCTCGTCGAACAGCTCCTCCGGCTTGTAGCTGCGCAGCCAATTCTCCAACTGCTGCAAGATGTTCCGGGTTCTTCTCGCACATCGGCCAGCGGCACCTGGTGCGCGCGCCAGAAGCCTTCCACCTTGTGGCCGTCCACTTCTCTTCGGGCCGGTCCAGCCTTTGGGGCTGCGCAGCACGATCATCGGCCAGCGCGGCGCGGGTCGCCTTGCCGCTGCCGCGGGCTTCCTGCTGAATGCGCCGGATTTCCAGCACGCAGTGCTCGAGGGTCGCGGCCATCGTCTGGTGCATGTCTGCGGGTCGCTGCCTTCGACGAAGTAGGGCGTCCAGCCATAGCCCTCGAACAGGTTCTCCAGTTCGTCGTGGCGAGATGCGCGCGAGCAGGGTGGGATTGTTGATCTTGTAGCCGTTCAGATGAAGGATCGGCAGCACCGCGCCGTCGCGGACCGGGTTGAGGAACTTGTTGGAATGCCAGGAGGTGGCCAGCGGCCCGGTTTCGGATTCGCCGTCGCCCACCACCACCGCCACGATCAGGTCGGGATTGTCGAACGCCGCGCCGAAGGCGTGCGAGAGCACTGTAGCCCAGTTCGCCGCCTTCGTGGATCGAGCCCGGCGTTTCCGGCGTGCAGTGGCTGCCGATGCCGCCGGGGAAGGAGAACTCCTTGAAGAACTCGCGCATCCCTTCTTCATCTTCGCCCTTGTCGGGATAAATCTCCGAATACGTGCCTTCCAGGTAACGGGTCCGAGCACGCCGGGCGCGCCATGGCCCGGGCCCGCCATGAAGATCGTGTTCAGGTCGTACTTCTTGATCAGCCGGTTGAGGTGGATGTAGATGAAGCCAGGCCGGGACTTGATCCCCAGTGGCCGAGCAGGCGCTTCTTGATGTGTTCCGGCTTGAGCGGCTCGCGCAGCAGCGGATTCGCCCGCAGATAGATCATGCCCAGCGCCAGATAATTGCAGGCCCGCCAGTAGGCGTCGATCTTGCGCAGCTCTTCGGGGCTCAACGGTGTGCCCTTAACGGTTGAGCGCGCATTACCGTATGCGGAAATTGCGCCGTTCGAAGGGGCTGCTTTCTGCATTTCTGTGATCGTGGTCATGGTTCTCATCCTTTATTTATGCCGGGCCCGCGTGGCCGTCCCGTCGATGCCAAGATGCACGCCGTCGGCTTCGCCAAAGTCCGTGCTTCAGTTCCTCGAAAATCACTTTGTCGTTCGCCCGAAAGCAAACGCTTCGTCTCCCGCAAGATGGTTAAGTCCTCTCTGGTTGCGATGACCAGAATTCGTCCTGCCGAGGACGCCAAAGCAACGTCGGCGTCCGGCTTGCAAGTTGCATTGGCGGCGCGGTCCAGTTGCAGGCCGAGGTAATCCAAGTTTTCGCAGACCCACTCGCGGATTTGCCAGGCGTGTTCGCCTACACCGCCGGTGAACACCAAAACATCAGCGCCCCCCAGCGTCGCCGCCATCGCGCCAATCGTCTGCCTGAGCCGGTGGACGTACACGTCGATTGCCAGCCGCGCGTCCTGATTCCCTGCGGAGACGCGGCCAGGACCTGGCGCATGTCGCCGGAAATTCCCGAGACCCCGAGCAAGCCGGACTCAAAATTAAGCGCGTGATCCAGTTTCTCGAGATCCAGGGCCTTGTGACGCAGCAGATAAATCAAGATTCCCGGGTCGATTGAGCCGCTGCGCGTGCCCATCGCCGGGCCCTCCATAGGCGTGAAGCCCATGGACGTATCCACGCAGATTCCATCGCGCACCGCGGACACGGAAGCTCCGTTGCCCAGGTGGGCGATGATGAGGCGTTGATTCTTGCTTCCTGTCATCTCGGCCGCGCGGGCGGCGCAATAGGAATGGCTCAGGCCATGGAAACCGTACCTCCGCACACCCCATTCATGCCTCCACTGGTGAGGCACCGGGTAGGTCCGGGCGGCTTCCGGCAGGGTGGTATGGAAGGCCGTGTCAAATGCAGCTATCTGGGGGACCTCGGGCAAAAGTTCCTCAACGACCTGAATTCCTTCCAGGCTCGCCGGATTGTGCAGCGGCGCCAACTCAGCCAGTTCAGCGATTCCCCGTTTGACTTCGGGTGTAATGCGGACCGCGGCTGTGTACCGGCTCCCGCCATGAACTACACGGTGGGCAACGGCACCCAGATCAGCGAGCGAGCGCAAGGCCGGGGCAGCGCCAGCCCCGAGGTCCGTGAGGATGCGTGCGCCCGCATCAGCATGTCTCTGCACGGCCAATTCCTCGCGGACCTCTGGCTGTCCGGCGCGGCGTAGAATCAGCAAGGCGGGCTTGGTAGTCCAATCGATGCTGCCATCGGCAAGCAGCTCCTCGCTGGCCGCCTCAAACAAACTGAACTTGAAGCTGCTTGAGCCGGCGTTACACACCAGAACTTTCATTTGCCCTCTTGTCTCCTGCTGTGGCCGGGCGCTGTGGCGATTCCTCAGTGAACAGAGCACTTGCCCGGCCATTTGGCAGGGCAGCAGAAAAATCGCGGAAGGCCCCGGACAATGTGGAACATACGAGCAAGCAGCGATTGTCTCGGCCCTCGAACGTGAAGAGATGGATGCCCAACCCTGAGCACTCTGCCCGCGGCAGGTCAGAAGACCGGCGCGCATTTGACCTCTCGTGCCATGCGCCCTCGATCGGCTGAAGAAAGTGCGAACCAGGTCCTCGAGCACAGCTCTGGCCGCTTGCTTCTTGACCTGATGAGGTCCCCGCCCGTCGAGGGGCAGGCTAAGGCACTTCCAGTATCCCAAGCTTACTTGCAGAACCCCAACATAGGTAACGACTTGAGGTGCAGGTGCGTTCGGCAATCGACGTGCCTTACAGCTTCGGTGGGAAGTGCTTCGCTATTCTTCGAGGAGGTTGCTCAACAATGAAGCCGTTGAACCGCACTGCACCGCTGCGCCTGCGGATGACTCACGACGCAAGCGGTATAGGAGTTCAGGTAATGAACCGCAAATCTGTACTGCTCACAATCATGTTCGCGATGCTCACGCTGCCCGCTCTCTGCCGCGCTCAAAGTCAGGAGCCCAGTATTGACTCGGCAATCGAAGTAGCTAGGGCCGGCATACAGGCCGACAGGGCCACCATCATTACCGCGGCGATGGACTTCAGCGATAAGGACGCTGCAGCATTCTGGCCGATCTATCGGCAATACGAGCACGAACGATCCACGGTGGACGATGGCCGCGTGGTTGTCATAAAGGAGTACACCGAGAAGTACTCGACCCTGACCGATGCCGATGCCAAAGCGATGGCAGAAGAAATGTTGGAGTACGACGTATCGTCGTGGCAGCTTTGAAGAAAAGGTCATTTCCCAGAAGTTCAACAAGGTGTGCCGGCGTTCACGGTCACGAAGTTCTTTCAATTGGATCGTCGCATCGATTTGCTAGTGGATATGAAAGTGGAGTCCTCGCTTCCCCCGCTCACTCGACCCCAGTACGACGAGCAGGCGCAGTAGCGCGCGAGAGCTGTCTCAGCAGCCACGCATGCTCTGGCAGGTTCGACTGCGACTGGCATCCAGCGGGTCTTGATGGTTCGCATGATGAAGCTCACGCCTTTTATCGTCGCGGCACTGTGCGGGAGGCGGTCAGCTAAATGGTCAGCTAAACCCACCAGACATGGCGGTTTTCATGCCTTCGAGCGGTTGTAAGCCCCTTTAGAATCAGCAGGCGGCACACGCGACGCCCGGCTGTTAACCGAACTCTTCTTTTTCCCCGGAGATTTCCTCGCAAGAATGGATCCTCGCCCGGCTAGTCCCAAGTTGTGTTGACCCGGACTTCGAGACACACAAACTGCTGGCCCGCTGCTGGCCATTCGTCTGCAAATCGGGTCTCTCAGCGCAAACGGGAAGGCGCTAAGTCCAACAAAACACTTGAAGATGTGTGAGCACAAACAGGGCAGGTAGGTTTAGCAAACCGCCGCCTTCAGCCACTCGGCCACCTCTCCGGCTATGCGGGCGCATGCTGCTTCGAGCTTTCTGATTATAGCAGCCGCCTGCGATCGTGGCAGCAACCTCAGTGCAATTCGCGCCGCTCGCCCCGCTCACTGCGGCGCAGTCAGCACGGTCTGGTAGGGGTCGAGCACTAACTGTTTCACCTCCGCGGGAGCGGAGACGGTGAAGCGGGACTCTTCGCCTTCCGCGAAGACGCGGCCCAAATAGATCTGTCGCTGTCCGGCAACGCCGTAGACCGGGACGCTGGTCACCAGGTCCGGTGGCGCCAATTTCTGCCGGATGACTCCTGCTGATCTTCACCGTCCCGGCGCCGTGCGCCACTTTTACCTCGGCAACTTCGAGTTGCGGAAATGCGGTGCCGTTCACCCATCCATCAAAAAACCAGTCCAGCGACTTGCGATCCTCAAACCACAATGCGGGAGGCAACACTGCCTCGATGGCCTGCTGGAAATCTGTGTTGGTGATTTCTTTCTCCTGAAAGCGATCCACGAGGTTGCGCAACAGGGCAAGAAAAGCCGTGTCGTCGCCATCAGGCTTTTGCGGAGTGCGCGATGCGTCGCGCAACATGCAGCGCAACATGTGAATGAGCCAGGTACCGCGGCCGTAGGTGATGATTTCGTATCCCTGGGGGAAGTGCGATGAAGAGAGACGCACGCCCAGCGTCACCGGTCCAGCTTCCACGTTGGGCCGGCCTTCCTTCGATTTGGACGTCAGCCAGTTTCGGTAGGTTTGCAGCATCAGCCTCGCGTCCGCCGGGCGGGTGCGTTCCAGCAGCATCAGCGAACAGTAATTCGCCAGCCCTTCCATCAACCACTGCTCGTGATAGCTGGCCCACGACACTTTGTCCCCGAACCACTGGTGGGCGAGTTCGTGCGGCATCATGACATCGCCGTAGATAATCTCGTCGGCTGGGGGAAGCTTCAAGGCGGCGCGCTGTTCCGGGCTGAGGTACACGTAGCTGGAAAGGAAAACCAGGCCCGGCCATCCCTGGCTGTCGGTGCTGGGATTTTCCGCCAGCGAGAGCGTGCTGAAGGGATACGCCCCCAGCATCTGCGAAAGTGCAGTCAGGGTTTCCGCGGCGCTGTCGGCGAGCGATTGCCCCCGGCTGGCGGCGCTGGGGAATGGTTCCGGCTTCATCCCCGAGGTCCCCGAGGCGAGCAACGATTCTGGCCCGGGCGAGGTGGCAATCACGCCGGCCGGAGGCATGATTTTTATCACGCCACCGCGCGCCGAGTAGGTATCCACCTCCACATCGCCCGCCTTTGCCGCACTGCGCACATACACGCCCATGTTGAAACCGGCAATGGGTATGGGTTTCTCGGTGGTCCAATGGGCCAGGAAGTCGCTACCCTGTCGTTGCAGCGAAACCAGTTTTCCCGTAGCCACCACCGTCCAGGGCTCGGGAAAGCGGAACGTGACATCGTAATTGGTCATGGCGATGCCGCGGTTGGGATACCAGGTCCCGCGTGCTCCCGCGTACAGCAGTCCGCCGCCCGCATCCGACAGCACCGAGCCGGCATAGCTGAAGCGCAGGGAAAAATGCGCTCCCGCCTGCAACGGCTGGGGAAAGACGACCGCGACAATGTCGTTGCCACGCCGCGCTATCTCGCTGCCTTCCACGGCTTCGTTCTGGATGTACTCCAGCGGCTGGCCGTCGGCCTCCACCTGCTTCAGTTGCAGGTAGCGGGACAATTCGAAGAGCACAATGCGCGCACCGCCTTGTTTCACCTCCACATCGAGCGTTGCCGTCGCCGCGAGGTCTCGAGGCGGGTCGAGCGTTCCCGCGATGGTGTACTTGTGGACGGTCAGGACGTCCCGCGTCCACGCCGGGCCATTGGGTCCTTCGAAGCGGAGGTTGGAAAGCGGGGTCTTGCGCTGCGAACGCATGGGAAAGCTCATCCACAGGTCGTAATAGGTCTGCTGGTTCTGTGAGGAAGTATTGCCCACCACGATCTGCTCTGGACTGAGGGTGTCGAAATAGACGTCGAACACACCGTAATGCTCGCCCGCCATGCGAGCATGCAACAAACGATCCCTCAGGGGCGCCGATTCCCCAGCCGCCGGCATGGGCTGCGTCCTGGTGAAGGAAATACAGAGCCGCATGGCGTCCATCTGGGCGACCGAGCGCGCCGTGGCATCGACGCGCGCCAGGAAAGCGGCAGCATCCAGCGGCGGGCGCAGATAGGGCTCCAGGTCCTTCGCCGTGTTGTCGTTGAAGCGCAGATATGCGGAGCTGAACTTTTCTTCCAGCACGCCGGCGCCGATGAAGCGGCCCAGCGACGCGCGCTCCATGCGGTCGGGAGGACGCACCAGGATCTCGCCTTCTCCTTCAAAGAAGGCGCCCGTCACCCTGCCATCGACGGACTGAGTAAACGCGATGGTGCCGTCATTCAGCCAGATATGAATATCTTCGCGATCGATCTCCGCCTCGCGTATCTGGAATACCCGTTGGGGATCCAGTCCTACATCGCGCAGCGCCCGATACAACGGCAAGGCCGGTCCGGAGATCAACGGAATCGATTGCGCCTGCACCGTCGCCCCCACTGCGCCCGACAAAATTCCCAGGACAAGGAGAGCGCGGGCCATCCAACCACCCACCGGTTTGAACTGCAGCGTCATGAGTGCTTAATTAAGGATGCTACGTGAAGCCGGGGCTTGTCATCTCGCGGGCGGACAAATCAGCGCTGTAGGCTCTCAATCCTTCACGCCAACGATGTTTACTTGTCGCGCTGGTAGTCGCCGCTCTTTCCCCCCGACTTTCGCACCAGCGCAATCTCGCGAATCTCGATGCCCTTGTCCAACGCCTTGCACATGTCGTAAACGGTCAGCGCGGCGACCGAGGCCGCCACCAGGGCTTCCATTTCGACGCCGGTAACAGCGGTGGTGCGGGCGAGGCTGCGAATGGCGATTCCATCCTTCCTCACCTCGAGTCTGAACCTCGACTTTGCTCAGCGGAAGGGGATGGCACATGGGGATGAGTTCCGCCGTGCGTTTGGCGGCCATGATGCCGGCCACCCGCGCGACTTCCAGGGGATCGCCTTTGGGATTTTGCGGCAGCGCCCGCATGACTGCCGGGCCCATCGCCACGTAGGCCTGTGCCTCGGCCTCGCGCACAGTAGGCTGCTTGGCTGAAACGTCCACCATCGACGCCCGCCCTGCGGCATCGTAGTGCGATAGCTTCTTCGACTTGTTGTTCGGTTTTGCCATCGCTCGCATTTCAGAACAGCAGGACAGTCATGGCTTCTCCAGCAGCGAACCGCTCGCGATCGGGTGGTACCACAATGTAGCAGTTCGCGCCGGAGACGGCCATCAAGTCCCCGGAACCCTGCCAGCGTACCAGTTCTACCTCGGGGCGCTCGGGCGTGCCGCCCAACTGCGCCGGCAGAAACCGTGTCAACCCGGTCTTGGTCGTGAAGCTCGACTTCAGACTGGCTTGCGCGAATGGCAACGGCTGGGGTTTCGAGCCCGAGAGTGCATCAAGCAACGGGCGGGCGAAGAGCTGGAACGTGACCATCGTAGATACTGGATTTCCCGGCAGCCCAAAAAATGGCGCCGTGCGGCCGTTGAGCGCAACCTCCCCGAACACCACCGGCTTTCCCGGCTGAATGCGGACGCCGGTAAACAGGAATCGAGCGTCGAACGAAGCCAATACCTGCTCGACCAGATCGTACTTGCCCATGGAAACACCGCCGCTGATCAGCAGCAGATCGCTTTGGAAGCCTTTGCGTAAAAGCAGCGCCAGCTCGTCGGCGCTGTCCGGGGCGACCGGCAGAATCACGGGCTCCCCACCAGCGGCATAAACCTGGGCCGCCAGCGAGTAGCTGTTGGAATTACGAATTTCGTTGGGGCCGGGCGGCAGATTGATATCCACCAGTTCGTCGCCGGTGGCGAGAACGGCAACCCGGGGGCGGCGATAAGCGGCGATCTCCGCGCGTCCCACGGCGGCGGCGATGGCCACGATGGCATGGTTCACGCGAGTTCCGCGGGTGACCATGGTCGAGTCCTGGCGCGCTTCCGATCCGGCGGGAACAATGTTCTCGCCGGCGCGCACCGATCGATGGACCGTCAGCACGGCGCCGTTTCGCTCAGCGTATTCCACCATCACCACGGCATCGGCGCCGGCAGGCACCGGCGCGCCCGTCATGATCTCAGCCGCTTCTCCCTTTCCGATTGTGATCGCGCTCTGTTCTATGGTTGCTCCGGCCTTGATCTCGCCGACGCAACCCAAGCGCGCGGGCGTGGCCGCGACGTCGGCAGCCCTCACCGCAAATCCATCGCGCGTGGAGCGCGGAAAAGGTGGGAAATCACGGTCGGCGCGCAGATCTTCGGCGAGCACAAGTCCGAGAGCGTCGAGCAGCGACATCATCTCGGGCTGAGTCGGACCGAGCGTGGAAGCGTACTGCTCAACCGTCTGTCGCGCTTCGGAAAATAACAGCAGCTTGGTTTCGGCTGGAGGAATCATGACCCTGGGTACTGACGGAATTCTACCGGAGGAGGGTGTGGATTCAAACGGACGTACTGCCAGGCTGGTGAAAAGGCCGGGAAAGCAGCGGCTGGGATTCGGCCCTGAAGACCCCGCATTACTCGCAACAGCCGTTACTGCGAACATCTATAATTGATCTGTTAGCTGCTGGGCCGGACGGTCGCTGCCGGCCCGCGGACACTGGTCGTCCGCTTCGGCGGCCCGCCCTCGGCGGGAGACCAGGTTGCGTGGGCAGGCAGAGGAAAGTCCGAACTCCACAGAGCGGTGTGCCGGATAACGTCCGGGCGGCGACGTTCAAGCGTCGTTGACGGAAAGTGCCACAGAAAACATACCGCCCCGCCCAATTTACTCGTCGAGGCGTAATCCCCGGCGATTGATCGATGATCGATTCGGTCGTCGGCCGCTATGGCCGGGATGAGCTAATTGGGCGGGGTAAGGGTGAAAAGGTGCGGTAAGAGCGCACCGCGCCGTCAGTAATGACGGTGGCAGGGAAAACCCCACACGGAGCAAGACCAAATAGGGGAGGAGCGTCCGCCTCGGCGGCCGCACGTGCCGGCTCGGTGCGTCACAACTTCCGGGTAGGTCGCTAGAGCCGCCCAGCAATGCGCGGCCCAGAGGAATGACCGTCCCCCGCCCCTTCTTTTCGCGCGTCTGTGTCTAGCTACGCGCGACGGGAAGGGGCGGGGACAGAATTCGGCTTACAGGCCCGGCAGCTACAAAAAAGCAATTGGCAGTTAGCAACTTTTAGAATTGTCATTACGAGCGAAGCGAGGAATCTGCTTTTGTTCGCGGCTGGATCAGCGTGGCACCCACACCGCGCTGTCGGTCGTCGCTCGGCGCGTCCTGTTAGTACGGTGGTCCGCGGGCCGCCTGGGCAGCCGATTTCTCGCATCCACCGTCGCGGTCTGCAAATCAACCTCTCGCGAAGTGAGGACGTGCGTTCCCATCAGACGGACCTCAGCCACGGCCTTGGTGGCCACCTGCGTCCAGACGCCCTGCACCTGGCCGTAGTTGATGGTGAGGTGAAGATTGTGTATCCACCACGAGGGACTCTTTGCGGGCGTGCCTTCAATGCGCCGTATCTGAAAGTCCGTCGCATCCACCCATGCCTGGCCGCGTACTAACTCGACTGCACTTCGCCTGGGCGTCAGTTGCAACACGTAACAATCGTGTCCGTCGACCGGTTCGTGTCCGAGAAGCGCGAACTGGTAGTTGCGAGCGGTAAGTTCGTGCGATTCGGCGTGGCTGGCCATCTCAGACTCATGCTCCAGCACCCGGCGCACGATGTCCGCGCCGCGATCGCTGCCCTCGAGCTTACGGACCGTGTAGTCCTTCTGCGACGGAGGAACGAAGTTGATTTGCGCCATCACTTCGGACGTGGACTTCTGCGTCCGCTGGCTGGAGAGCACATATTTCCGGGTCACCGTATAGCCGACAGCATGGTGTCGCTGGTCCGTCTGCGCCTGTTCCATCTTGCTGACGATTTCGTCCAGCGAAGGGCCGCGCGATTGCGCCCACGCGCACCACGACATCGAGCTGACAACTGCGGCGATAAGAAGAACCCGAGTTGTAAGTGGCTCCCGCATCTTTTAGCCAATGGGAATCGCAGTAACTTCCCTGTCGATCAGTTAGAAGCAACTCGACTTCCAGTTGATGCCTGTCGGATTCAGGAAAGTGCGCCCTCGCAGTCTCAACGACTTGCGCAACCTGGAGGTCGCATCCAGGCGAGACCCCATCTTTCAAAAGGAACTAGCAGCGAGCAATATTTTCGGGGGCAGCGTGGCGGAGTGGCGGAGTGGCGGAGTGGCACTTCTGTTCTCATGTGGGGCGCAGAAGTACCCATCACCAATACAGGCGGGGAAAACGTTTCGGTGACCCGTGGAGGAAAGGATTACGCCGGTCTGGCCACTTCGCCATAGACCTGGAGCATGCGGCGCACGCTGGCTTCCCAGGAAAACTTCTCGCACTGCTGCATGCCGCGCGCCTTCAGCTTATCGCGCACACTCTGGTCAACCAATACGCGGTGCAGCGCTTTCATGATTTCGAACACGTTCTCCGGATTCACCATGACCGCGGCGTTGCCCACAACTTCCGGAATGGAGGAAGTGTTGCTGGTCACCACCGGGGTCCCGTGCGCCATGGCTTCCAGCGGGGGCAGTCCGAAGCCTTCATACAGCGACGGAAACACGAAGATCTTGGCCTGATCGTAGAAGATGCGCAGCACGTCGATGGGCACGAAGCCGAGGAAGCGCACATCGTTCTGCACCCGCCCCTTCACCACCGCGCGGCGCAGGTCGGGATGCTTGGAGACTTCATCGCCAATGATGATCAGCTTCAGGTCCTCAAACTGCTTTTCCTTGGCCAACTCGGTCTTAAGGGCGGCAAAAGCCTCGATGATGCGGACCACGTTCTTGTGCGGGCTGATGCGGCCGGCGTAGAGCAGGAAAGGATAGTTCACCTGGTAACGTTCAGCGATGAACTCGCGCTCCGCATCGCTGGCATGCCCCTGGCGGAAGCGCTCGTCGATGGCGTTGTAGATGACTTCAATCTTCTCCGGAGGGACCCGAAACAGGCGCTCGGTGTCTTTCTTGGAGAAATTGGAGACCGCGAAGATGCGCGCAGCGTGATGCAGCACCCGCCTGGTGAACTCAAAATGCAGGCTTCGCTTCAGCGTGGATTGGCTGTTCACGCGGTACAGGTGATCGAGCAGATCATGCACCGTGACCACGTAGGGACACGGAATGCCCTGCGGCTTCCAGAACAAGTGCGGCACATGCAACAGGTCGCAGCCGAAGCGCTTCAGCAGTCGATGCAGTTCGAAGTAGCTGGACAGCGAGAACTCGTTCGGTTGCGCCGGCAAGGTTTTGAAATTCGCCGGCAGTCCCTCCGTCCCGGGCAGCTTTCCGGGAATGCCGATGAGGAAGTATTCGTTCTCGTGGTCCAGGCGGGCGAGCGTGCGGATGGCGTTGCGGGTGTAGGTCCCCACTCCGAACTCGTTAATGCGCCGGATGTCGATGGCAATTCGCACTAACTCAAGTGTAAACCGGGGGCGTGAACACAGCGGGATTACTTGGGAAGTGGATATTGAAACTAGAGAAAGCGATACACTTGAGTTGTGGTCCCAAAGCGAAAGAGTGCCTACACCCAATGCGAATCACAACCCAACTTAGGAAGGAACGCGGCGTATGGGTATTTCGCTGTGGGAAAAAGTTGTCTGCAGCCGACACAAATAAAGCGCTCCGCAAGATTCGGCAGCAGCGCGATCGCCGGAACCGTGGAGATAGTCGCTAAAGAGCTTCCCTGGCGCGGCCCTTACGCCTTCACCGCCTCCGCGTGTTTCGCCCGGCGCGAGGCGTACAGCGGGAACGCCTCCGCCAGCTCCAGCACTTCGCGGCGAATCCGCGCCAGCACGTTCTTGTCGGTGCGGTTGTGCAGCGCCTCGGAGATCCACTTGCCGACCTGCCGCATCTCGGGTTCTTTCATGCCGCGCGTGGTGAGCGCCGGAGTCCCGATGCGAATGCCGCTCGGCTTCATCGGCGGATTGGTGTCGAACGGAATCGCGTTCTTGTTGACCGTGATGCCGGCCTCATGCAGCGCGTTCTCGGCTTCGCTGCCCAGCATGCCCTTGGCGAAGACGTTCACCAGCATCAGGTGCGTGTCGGTGCCGCCGGAAATGACGTGGAAGCCTTCGTCGGCCAGGGTCTGCGCCAGCACCTTGGCGTTGGCCACAATCTGCCGCGCGTAGTCTTTGAAGCTGGGCTGCATGGCCTCGTGGAAGCACACCGCCTTGGCCGCGATGATGTGCACCAGCGGGCCGCCCTGCACTCCCGGGAACACGACCTTGTCGATCGGCGCGGCATATTCTGCCTTCGAGAGAATCAGTCCGGCGCGCGGACCGCGCAGCGTCTTGTGCGTGGTGGTGGTCACAATCTGCGCGTGCGGCACCGGCGAAGGATGCGCGCCTCCGGCGACCAGCCCGGCGAAGTGCGCCATGTCGACCAGGTAGATGCGCGCCCACTTTGTCGGCGATCTGGCGCATGCGCGCGAAGTCGATGAATGCGCGGATAGGCGCTGCCGCCGCCGATGATGAGCTTCGGCTGCTCGCGCTCGGCGATCTTCTCCAGATCGTCGTAATCGATGGTCTCGGTTTCTTTGGTCACGCCGTAGGGAACGATCTTGTAGGTCTTGCCGGAAAAGTTCAGCGGATGGCCATGCGTGAGGTGTCCGCCGTGCGCGAGGTTCAGTCCGAGAATGGTGTCGCCCGGCTTGATGACCGCGGCATAGGCTGCCATGTTGGCGGTCGATCCCGAGTGCGGCTGCACGTTGGCGTGCTCGGCGCCGAACAGCTGCTTGGCGCGGTCGCGCGCCAGGTTCTCCACCACGTCGGTGAATTCGCATCCGCCGTAGTAGCGCTTGCCGGGATAGCCCTCGGCATACTTGTTGGTGAAGACCGAGCCGGCCGCTTCCAGCACGGCCTCGCTCACAAAGTTCTCCGAGGCGATCAGCTCCAGGCCTTCATGCTGGCGGCGCTCTTCGTTCTCGATCGCCTGCGCGATCTCGGGATCAACTTCCGCCAGCGGGCGTTCCATAGGATTGGTTTTCATGATTGCGTCCTTCCCTTCCAAAAAAACTCTGTCATGCTGAGCGAGCGCGGCCCGCGGTTGGCCGCGCGAGTCGAAGCACCCCTATTGCATCCCCAGAACTTAAGGCCATAATAGGGGCCCTTCGACTCGCGGCAAAAGCAGCCGCTCGCTCAGGGTGACACAAAAAAATTACGCCTTCGCTGCCCGTCCTTCGTCTTCACGCTCGATGGCCGCGATCTTCTCCACCCGCCGTTCGTGCCGGCCGCCCGCAAAAGGAGTAGCCAGCCACTTGTCCACGATCTTGAAGGCAGCGTCTTGGTCGATCACCGAGGCGCCCAGCGTCAGCACATTGGCATCATTGTGTTCGCGCGACCGCTCGGCTTCAAACTCGGTGTCAACCTTCGCCGCGCGGATTCCGGGAACCTTGTTGGCGGCGATCGACATGCCAATCCCGGTGCTGCACACCAGGATGCCGAGCTCGGCGCCGTGCGCGGCGACTTCTTCGGCTACGGCGCGCGCGAAGTCGGGATAGTCGCACGACGCAGTCGAGTCGGTGCCGCGATCGTCCACTGCGACGCCCTGCGCCGTGAGCTTCTGCTTGATTTTCTCTTTCAGCTCAAAGCCGGCGTGGTCCGATCCCAGTGCAATCTTCATCGCCAACATTGTAGCGCGCACGGTGCGGAAAAGGCCCATTTACCAGGGAGAACACGGAGCGCACGGGAAAACAAGACAGGATCAACCACAGAGGCACAGAGACAGGGAGAAATACGGGAAAAAGAAAGAAAGAAGAAAAATTTGGTTTTCTGCGTGCGTTCCGTGTTCTGGGTGGTGACAAATTCCCCCTACCAACAATGAGAAAGCTGTCGATCAGAGGGGCAAACAGAAATGTGAGAAACCAAAGATCAGAGTTCCTTGTTCTTTGAACTTCTCTGTGCCTCTGTGTCTCTGTGGTGAAGACTTATCCCGCAAACGCTTTTGCCAGGAAGCGCGAGATGTGCCAGGCGTCCATGTACTTGTAGGGGGTCTCGCCAAGCGAGTAATGTCCGCACGGCAGTGCCTTGATGGTGGTGTCGAGCCCGCGGCGCAGGAATTCGCCGGCCGCCTGGGTGGAGAATTCCGGCAGAAACGTCAGGTCGTAGCGGCCATAGATCATGAGCGACTTTTTCGGCCAGCGCTCGAACTTGTCGAAGTACACGATCGGACTGATGGACAGCCAGACCTGGCGCAGTTCGTCCTGGGTCAGCACGCTCTCAATTCCCTGGCGGATGTGGCGGGTCGATTGTCCTGTCCAGGTCACGTCGCCGAAAGAAGTCGAAGCGTGGTTGAAGACATTCACGCTGATGCGCGCGTCGTGGGCCGCGGCGATAAATGCGTAACAGGAGCCCAGGCTGGTTCCCACCAGGCCAAGTCGCGTGTAGCCGCGCTGCTCGAGCCAGTCGAGGCAGCAGCGGATGTCAATGATGCCCTGTCGGGTGGCGTCAATCGTGCGCCCAATGTTGGCGGAAACCGCATAGTCGGCGCGCGTGATTCCCGCCGGGCGGCGGATGTCGTGGTACGGCATGCTCATGCGCAGCGCCGAGATGCCCAGCAAATTAAAAATGCGGCATAGCGCGTTCTGGCTCACGCCATCGGCGTTCCACTGCGGAATGACGATCACTGCGCGCCGCCCGCGCGCCGGAAACCAGCGCGCGTTCATGCAGTTGTTCTCGGGATAGGGCGACTTCACTGGCGAGGTGAAGCGCAAAAACGTGCCCAGTTCGTCCTTCGGCTGCTTCTTGGGAGCGTCGCTGCCGGTGTGGAACAGTTCGACCTTGCGTTTTTCCAGCCGGAAATCCGATGGGACCTTGTACGCGTAGAACTGGTCGCTGTTAGCAACGATGTGATCGTTGGCTGCCGTCCAGTAGGCCAGCATCGCGGCTGTGTCGCTCGGGTCCTGCGGGGGAGGGAAGTTCTCCAGGCTGGGCCAGCGGCTCGCCCATTCCGAACCCCACTCGAACGGACGCACCACGCGATTACTGTCGCGGGTGGTCATGTGCGATCCTCCCAGTCGTGCATCCAGCGGCGGTAGCGTTCTCGCATCTGTAAAAACTATACAGAAGCGAACGGGGCTGGTCGTGGGTTACCCAACGAACATGTGGCGGGGTGCGCCGAACGGCGCTCAGGGCGGGTTGAGCGGGGAAGGCGCTCTTCAGTTTCGCAGCCCGAATGGTACCCCCCTCCCCCGATATCCTCGCAAAATATTGAAAGCGAAGGAACTGGACTGGTTTCGCGCGAGTACATTTTGTTTCGGGCCTCCGCGACTTCAGCCACCCTGTCGACGACGGATTCTGGCGAGGCCCAACCGCAACCGCCGATACGCGACCGCGCTGAGAGGAACGCCCAGGTATACTTCCGGGCTGCTCCGTACAGGCAAGAACCGAAGCTGCCAGACGATCACTTGGCGACGTGATGTGGGTCCTTGAGGATTCTGCTCCATCCGACTAGATATGGCATAAGACTGTCCAGCCCGTTGTCTGCCGTTGTCTGGGCATAACCCGAGGAGGCCCCTATGTCTCATACAAGTTCACGCCAGGTGAGATGGTTCGCTTTAATGCTCATTCTCGTCCTCATTTCGGTCACCTATCTTCTGTCAGAATCCGGGAAGATACAGATTAACGCCGAGGCATTGAAACTCTTCGCTCCGCTTCCTGGGGTGATGAACTCGCCCGACAATGTTGTTAGCGATGCGAAAGTGAAATTGGGGAGAGTACTTTACTACGACCCCCGACTGTCGGCCAGCCAGAAGATTTCCTGTAATACCTGTCATCCGCTTGATACCTATGGTGCGGAATCCACGCTGGTGTCGACCGGCCACAAGAACCAGAAAGGGAACCGCAACGCGCCTACGGTGTACAACGCAGCGGGGCACTTTGTGCAGTTCTGGGATGGCCGGGCCCCCACCATCGAGGAGCAGGCCAAAGGTCCGATCACCAACCCGGTTGAGATGGCGATGACCTCTAACTCCGCGGCTGTGCAAGTGATCAAGTCTATGCCGGAGTACGCCGTGCTTTTCCAGGCAGCTTTCCCCAAAGACGAGGATCCGATTACCTACAATAATATGGCGTTGGCGATTGGGGCCTTCGAACGCGGACTGGTGACTCCGTCGCGTTGGGATGCCTTTCTCGAGGGTGACCAGTCGGCCCTGACGGCCCCCGAAAAATCGGGCTTCAACACCTTTGCCGCAACCGGCTGCCAATGGTGCCACAACGGTCCGTATGTCGGTGGATCGGCATATCAGAAACTCGGTGTCATGAAACCGTGGCCCAAACAGACCGATCAGGGACGTTACCAGGTAACCAAGGAAGACATCGACAAAATGGTGTTCAAGGTCCCTTCGCTGCGGAACATCAATAAGACGGGACCATACTTTCATGACGGCTCGGTTTCGACTCTGGACCAGGCGATCCGCAACATGGCGGTTCACCAGCGTGGAGTAGAACTCACCGACGCTCAGATAAAGTCGATTGAAACCTGGATGGGTTCGCTGACGGGGGAGATTCCGATGAGTTACATCAAGCCTCCGGAGTTGCCTAAGAGCACCTCGCAGACTCCGCGCCCCAGCGGCGAGTAAAAAACTGGCTAGTCCGCGCGAAGTGCCGAAGTTTTCGGCGACAAATCTCCAGGCGGGAGCGGCAACCACAGCACAGCCGTGATGGGTGATGCTGTTTTTCTCACGTTCACGCTCGTGACCGTGATCGTGGAAATGGAGTCGTATTGCAGCACTCCCACCTAAGCAAAAGAGCCCGGGTGGGACAACCGGCTGGATTCTTCACACCCTAAATCCTTTCACCGGCCCGCGGACATCGAAGACGGCTACCGCTACTTCAAGAGCAGCTCTTAACAGGCTCGCACGTCTCTCACGACCTTTTCGTGTTGGCCAAAAATACCGTGACAGTGCCGCACCCTGAACCACTACGTTCTGAAGATTGTTGAGTAATGCATCGTTATCGAGACTCTCAAGCGGATCCTCTGACGTGTCCTGTAACAAGCGTTCCAATTGTTCAAGGGAATCTATCCCCGAACGCGTGTTGAACAATAAAGCTTGAATAGAACGCCCCATAACAGAAGAAAGCCCACTCAAGAATCGCGACTTACGCAATCACATTGAGCACTTTGACGAGAGGCTAGACACATACTTAGCCCGCAGCATAACAGGCTACATCATTCCGCAATATGCCGGGCTGCTCCCCGAAAGCCATGGCGTTCCGAGCCATATCTTTCGTGCCTTCTATCTCGATGTAGGTACGTTCGAAATGCTGGGACAACGATATGAAATGCAACCTATCGCGGAAGAGATATCTCGCATCCACGAAAGGCTCGTATTTCTTGACAAACAGTATGGCGGCCAAATCCCAAAGGGTTGTTCATTCACTGATTAAAGTCGCTCTCCTTCGCCAGGTTTTCAAACCGCGTGTACTTCTTGACGAAGGCCATCTTGATCATGTCGGTGGGGCCGTTGCGTTGTTTGGCGACGATGAGTTCGGCTATGCCCTCGAGGTCGGGATCGTCTTTCTTGTACACCTCTTCGCGGAAGATGAAGGCCACCACGTCAGCGTCCTGCTCGATGGAGCCGGACTCGCGCAGATCGGAAAGCTGCGGCCGATGATCGCCGCCGCGGCTCTCGGGGGCGCGGCTCAACTGCGACAGCGCGACCACGGGCACCTTCAACTCCTTGGCCAGCGCCTTTAGGCCGCGCGAGATGGCCGAAACTTCCTGCGTCCGGTTCTCAAATCGCTTGCCGCCGATGGGCACCGCCGACATGAGTTGCAGATAATCCACGATCAGCAGGTCGAGACCTTCGGTCTGCCGCAAGCGGCGGGCCTTGGCGCGCATTTCGCTCACCGAAATGCCGGGCGAATCGTCGATGAACAGCTTGGAATGCGAGAGTTGCTCGGTGGCGCGGGTCAGCTTGCGGATGTCGTCCTTGGTGCGAAAGCCCTGGCGCAAGGCCTGCGAGTCCACCTGCGCGTGCGACGCGAGCATGCGTATCAGCAACGCTTCGCGTGACATCTCCAGCGAGAACACACCCACCACTTTGCCGTCGAGCACCGCCGCGTTCTCCGCGATGTTCATAGCCAGCGCGGTCTTGCCCATCGAGGGACGCGCCGCAATGATGATCAAATCGGAAGGCTGAAGCCCGCTGGTCAGCTTGTCGAACAGGGTGTAGTGCGTCGCCAGTCCGGTTATCTCCTGGCCGCGATCAAGCAATTCCTCCAGCGAGCCGAAGGAACCTTTAATGATGGACGGAATGTCCAGGAACCCTTGCCCAATGCGGTTCTCCGAGAGCTGGAAGATGGCCTGCTCGGCCCGGCCCAGCACCTCCTCAGCTTCGTCGGAGTGCTCGATGGCTTCGGCAATGGCGTTCTGCGCCGCGTTAATCAGGCCGCGCAGCAGCGCCTTGTTGCGCACGATGCGCACGTAGTGCTCAATCGACGGCCGGTCCGGCACGCCATCGATCAGCGACGACAGATACGCCACCCCGCCGATCGCTTCCACTTCTTTGCGGCGGTCGAGTTCCTCGACCAGCGTGATCATGTCCACCGGACGGCCTGACTCCTGCAAGTCGCGCATGCGGGAATAAACGCGGCGGTGCGCGTCCAGCGAAAAGTCGTCGGCCGTGAGATGTTCGGCGGCTTGATCGTAGAGGGAGTTGTCCAGCAGGATCGCGCCCAGGATCGAGCGTTCGGCCTCCATGCTGACGGGCAGGCCGCGTTCCAGGCTGTAGTCGGTGGTTGCCATCGGGGATGCAATCAGAGTAGACAGAACAGCAAACGCGCGCAACGGCCCAGTTGATAAAAAACTGGTGTACAGGAAGATTCCTGAGCAAATTCCTGTACAAAAAATGTGGTCGCTGTGGAATTCGAGGACATCATCGAGAAACTGACACCTCAACGCTTGCTTCTCGAAACTTAAATTGACCACTGGTATCTGACCACCGGCAACTGGCTACCGGCTACTGGCAACTGACCACTGACCGCTGGCTACTGGCAACTGCCCCGTTAACCACCTTGTTACTACCGCGAACGCGGGGTTCACGCTATGCTCGCGGCATGGCGGTCTCGGTCACGGTGCTGGCGAGTGGAAGCGCAGGCAATTGCACGGTCGTCTCCAGCTCCCGCACGCGGCTGCTGGTGGACGCCGGTCTCTCCTGCCGCGAACTTCTGCGGCGCATGCTGCTGTGCGGAGAAGACGCGCCCGCGATCGATGCCATCCTGATCACCCACGAGCACACCGACCATATCAGTGCACTGCGCGTGCTGGCCAAGCGGCTGAAAGTGCCCATCTACATCACCGGCGCGACCTATCAGGCGTACCAGAGATATGCCCGCGACAGCAGCGGAAAACGCGTCACTCTCGATCGCCTGGAGCTATTCAGCTCCGGCCACGCCTTCGAGATTGGCGACATCACGGTCAAGCCGTTCACCATCCCTCATGACGCCGTGGACCCGGTGGGCTTCACCTTCCGCACTGACGGCATCAAAATCGGCATCTGCACGGACCTGGGCTACATGCCCGCCAACGTTCGCCATCACCTACGCGGTTGTCAGGTGCTGATGATCGAATCGAACCATGATCTCGAGATGCTGCGCGGCGGCCCCTATCCCTGGAGTGTCAAACAGCGCGTGATGAGCCAGGTCGGCCATCTGTCCAACGGTGCGCTCGCGGAATTCCTTACCGGCGACTATGATGGAAGTGCCGAGTTCCTCATTCTGGCGCATCTTTCGGAGAAGAATAATCATCCGGAGATCGCCCGGATGACAGCCGAGCGTGCCCTGGGTGAGCAGCGCAGTTTGTTGCGCAACCGATTGCTGCTCGCGGCACAGCATGAGCCGCTGCCTGCGGTTCGATTGTAGTTTCCGCCCTGCCCATCCGCTGCTTCAGCGGAGCAGGGTCCGGCGAGATTGATGACACAGTGTACTGACCGCGTCATCGGCAAAATCCTTGCCGGATGGCGCTACGACATCTCTGGTCTCGCTCCTGAAATGCGCGGTGACTACGAGGCGCACCTGGTGGAGTGTGAACTTTGCCGCTCGCGCCAGCGCCTGCATCGCGGCATCGATATCGGGCTCATCGCGCTTGCCTCGATATCCATGTTCGTTTTCCTGCTCGCCTATGGCGTGATTCGTTACTTCAAGCCCAGCCACGCGTTTCTGCTGGAACTCGGCGCGCTGGGCGGGTTCCTGCTCTCCATGCTGCTGTGGCTGCTGGTGGCGGTCGCAACTCCGGCCCCGCTGGTGGTGAAAGATGTTGCCCTGATCGGCGCTCGCCGCGGGCTGGAAAAGCTTCCCGAAGAGATTCGCGACCGCATTCCCGAAGACCTGAAGCTAAAGATTTCCGGCCAGGGCTAGGGGCAGCAATTCGAACCCATCATGTCGTCCTTTTGCACAGCTTCAACCATGACCCGCATCCACTGGTTTGAGGTCTGCTGACCGCGGACATGCAGCTTTAGGTAGTTATCCGTCAGCGCCTCCGTGTACTCGCCGTCATAGTGCGTGAGGGTAATTGCGTCCAGTTCACGTCCGACGAACGACTGCATGAACTCGCGCTTCTTTTTCGCGGCCAACTGGCGCAGCGCGCGATTGCGTTCGCGCGCAATGTGTACCGGAACCTGCTCCGGCATCTCGGCGGACGGCGTACCTGGTCGCGACGAATACGTAAACACGTGCAGATAGGTGAACGGCAGGCGCTCGATCAACGCGCGCGTCTGCTCGAAGTCGTCGTCACTCTCACCGGGGAAGCCAACCATTACGTCAGCGCCAATGGCGGCATCGGGCATGGCGCGGCGGACGCGCTCGATGCGATCGGCGTAATGCCAGGGGCGATACTTGCGGTGCATCCTGCGCAGAATGCGATCGCTGCCCGACTGCAGCGGCACGTGCGCATGCTTGGCGATGCGCGGTGACGAGGCGACCAGTTCGATCACCTCGTTCGTCCAGTCCATGGGCTCGACCGAGCTGATGCGAATCTTTTCGATCGCCGTGTGCCCAAGGATTGCGTGCAACATGGCGGCGAAATTCATTCTCGGCGTCAGCTCGCGTCCCCAGCGCCCCAGGTTGATGCCCGACAGCACAATCTCGCGATAGCCGTTGGCGACCAGCCCATCGACTTCGCGAAGCACCTGGTCCAACTTCAACGATCGGCTGCGCCCGCGCACGGATGGAATGATGCAGAATGAGCAACGATTATTGCAGCCATCCTGCACTTTGAGGTTGGGGCGTGTCTTCTCGAAGGAGCCGGCTTCAAAGACGGGAGCGGCCATCAGTTCGGTGTGGGCAAAGATGTCGCCGACGATTACGGTTGACTCAGGATTCAGGCCGATTTGATCCAACGCTACGAATCCGGCGGGGCCCGTCGACGGGGCGGCGTAATTTGCCAACTCGTGCTTGTGGGAGTTTCCGACGACCAGACTGACCCCCGGCAGCGCCGATAGCTCCTCAGGCGCGCGCTGCGCGTAGCAGCCCGTGACCAGAATTCGGGCGGCGGGATTTTCGCGATGAATGCGGCGGATGGCAGCACGCGCGTCCTGGTCGGCGGAGGCGGTGACGGTGCAGGTATTCAGGATGACGACTTCGGCTTCGACCGCGGCGCCGGCGCGCTCCAGTCCCCGGCCAAGCAACTGGCGCTCGATAGCGGCGCCATCGGCCTGGGTCGCGCGGCATCCGAAGTTCTCAACATGATAAGTCGCCACCAAGGTATTATACTGGGCTGGTTTCTTGAGGCTGGCAGCGCGTCCGACGTGGGTGGCACGTTGGGGCATGGAACGCGCAACAGAAATAATTCACAGTAACCAAGCGGCCGGAATTTGCATCACACCAGCCGCGCATCGATGACGGGGCCTTCCCCTGGAGTTCTCCTATGAAACGTCGCATCCTTTTGGTTGATGACGAACTGGCAATTCTGCTCACCCTGCGCGCAATCCTCGAAATGAACGATTTTGAAGTGGACACCGCCTCTTCTACTAAGGAAGCTGAGCACAAGCTAAAGAACGGCGTCTTCGAGATGGTCATTACCGATATGCGCATGGGAACCGAGACGGCGGGTTACGATGTAATTAAGGCGGCGCGTCAAATGGCATACAACCCAGCCACTGCGATTCTGACCGCTTACCCCTCGCTGGGCAACGAATGGCTGAACCATGGAGCGCAATCGTTGCTGGTGAAGCCCGTCAATACTGCGGAACTGCTGCGCCAGCTCGAGGCGCTGTTGATCAGTCATCAAGATCACAAGACACAGGCAGCGAGCGCCAATGCGATGAGGGCCGCGAACCCCGACAGCTCGAAGAAAGAGCGTCCCGCCGCGGCGGCGGGCGAGAGGGCCATATAGCGCCTCCGAGAAAGGTCCAGCCCGGCGGGTCCATTGGGACACACATCGGCTACCAACCTCGGTCGAGACACAAACTTCTCCAGGCGTCCACGGTACGTCGTGATTGGCGCTATCGGATGACTGGGATTCGGCTGGTCAGGCAGTGGCAGTGGCAGCGCTGGTGCGCCGCTGCTGGAAGCACTCCCGACAGAACACTGGCCGGCCTTGCGTGGGCTTGAACGGGACGGTGGTTTCCTTGCCACAACCCGAACAGTTGGTCCGCGTTTCCACCTTCGGATAGTTGCCCGCCGGTGTAGCTCCCACCGTGGAAGCACGCTTGGCCTTGCAGGCTTTGCAACGTTTGGGTTCGTTCTTGAACTGTTTGTCGTGGAAGAACAGCTGTTCCCCAGCTGTGAACACGAAGTCGGCGCCGCAGTCAATACACTTCAGAATCTTGTCCTGGAATTCCATGGAGAGTTGCTCCCTTCAGTCCGCGGTCCCGGCGTTCTGGACAGGGGTCTAGTTGCAACCGTCAAAAGAACCGGACTGCGCATTCTTTCTGCCGGTCGCAAATTCCAGAACTCGGGCACATCCCCCGGGGTTCGGCCCACCATGCACTGCGCATGGTTCACTACCAGTAAGACTGCGGTCCTGCTAATGAAGCACTCCCAACCAGGATTTGGGAAAAAGTAAGGGCCGCCATCGCAACGGCGGCCCTGCGTTGAATTAGTCCTGCTCTTTGCGGGCCTTCTTGCGGCTGCGCTTGCGCGCCAAAGCTTCCTTCACGCGCTTTTTTTCGCCCGGCTTGAGGTAGAAGGAGTGACGCTTCACTTCCTTGATAATGTCCTCTTGCTGGACCTTGCGCTTAAACCGCCGCAGAGCGTTTTCTAACGATTCGCCCTCTTGAATGCGAACTTCCGCCAATCGGGAAACACCCCCAAACTCGTCCAAAGGGACAGTAGTAGTTATGCCAATGTTTGTAGGGGAAGTCAAGGAAAGACTCGTGACCTAGCGTTTCGCTGAAGTGACGGGCGGAATGCCACTAAAGTGCCGACCAGCCCCTATGTCGCTCAAAAACTTAGCCTTAGGGAAAGCTGTATCTGCCGTGGTGCATAAGCATTTGTCGGCATAGGAATTTGGAATTGGCTTGAAATTGGCCGGGATACTGTTTGCCGTTGACTGTGGTGGAATAGGCGACAAATTGCCCTGCGGAATTGTAGAAGCCATCGTCACTGATGTCCACCCGGTTATTGGTGCGATTGAACAAGTTGAAAGACTCCGCCAGCAATGCCAGGCGGGCGTGCTCGCCGAGGTTGACGGTTCGGGTCAATCGAAGATCGGTGGTGAAGTAGTCGGGACCAATAAAGGCGTTTCGGCTGTATCCCGGCAACCGGTCATTGTAGATGTTGCCATCCTGGTTGGCGTCGCCCGCCATGGTCGCGTTGAGTGGGGCGCCCAGATCCCATGGTGATGACGCTGGAAAACTTCCAATGGTTCGATAGCTGGTTGAGCAATTGATGCTGGAAATGGAAGGGCTTGGGTTCCGCCACCCACGCGGCGATGAATCGGTTGCGCTGGTCGGTGACGCTGAGACCGCGCTCCAGCGCGGTAGCGTAGGAGTTTTGGACATTTCCCGGACGCCCCACCACAAGCGCATCCTGGCCTTCATCGATAGCTTTCGCCAAAGTGTAGCCGACCTGGAAGAACATGCCGTGGCTGACCTGCCGCTTCAGCGAAATAGTCAGGCCGTTGTAAACGCTGCTGGATCCGCTTTCGAAGGAGTTGATGGTCCCCAGCCGCGGGATCGGCCGCTGCACGTCGTTGATGCAGGGAGGATACGGGCAGGTCACCGAGCGGATGGTTTGCCAGGTGGCGAAGGACGCAACCTGGTAATAGGAGTTGAGGAAGACCGAGCCATCGTCGTTGTAAACCGGGTATTCGGTAATCTTGGGCTTGGGCAAGTTGGCGTCCAGCGAGCGCAGCAGGTGGACACCGTGCACGTACTGGTAGCTGACCGAGGCAACGATTTTGTAGCCGAATTCCCGCTGCAGACTCAGGTTTGCCTGCTCCACGTACGGTGTCTGAAAATTGGTTGCGAAGGCCGAAATCTGGGTAGTTGAGCAGGCCGGCCACTGAGGGTGGTGCCACACACACCAGAGTCCCCGCTGGGCAGTTGACCAGCGGATTGGGATATTTCGGAAATACCGCCGCTTGTGCCGGGATCATGAGATCCAGAAACAGATTGCTCTGCGAAATTCCGTTGTCCGTGGCGACTTGCGAAGCGTACATCGACGGGATCTGGGTGTAGAAGAGGCCGGCGCCGCCGCGAACCATCAGCGGATGCCGGTCGCCGATGCCCTAGGCGAAGCCGATCCGCGGAGACACGTTGTTCGCGATCGGTGGGAATCTTACCCGACGGCGGGTACAGGGGATTGGAGATCAGATTGCCCGCCTGAAAGGTTTGCAGATCGTAGCGAACTCCGACGTTCAGCGTAAAATTCCGGGACACGCGAATGGTGTCCTGCATGAAGGCGGAGTAGAAACGCGAATTGGGATGGGACACCGCCGTGCCGAAGTCTTGCATGTAGTAGCGCGGTACGTCGTGCGCATAGGCGCGCAGCGGAGTCAGCGGCTCGCCATACTTCATGGGAGCAAACGTCCAAGGGTTCACCTTGACGTTGTCGAAGTAATACTCTCCTCCCGACATCGACGGGTAATAGTTGTAAATCCACGCCTGGATGAAGTCGCCGCCAAATTTCCAATGCACGCGCCGGGTTTCGTAGCTTAAGGTGTCGGCCAGATGCAACTTGTGTTCGCGGGTGTTCCGCGGGAGCATGCTGGAGCGTCCAAACCCGGAGATCAAGTTGTAGATTTTGGTCCGCGGATCTTCGGAGTTGGCGGTGGACTGCTTGTAAGTCGCGGGAGAACTGGGCACGCAGGTTGGTGGCGAGTTTGTTGGTCCAGGCGCTGGTCAACGATGCAGCCAGGCTCTCGGTCTGCACGCTCTCCGATCCATTGCCGCTTTCTGCGTAGCTGGTCATCGGACTGGAGGGATCGAAGAAGACGTTGTTGGTGCCGTTGTAGCGCGAGGTGTTGAGGCGCACGAACGCCAGCTGTTTTGGAGAGAGCGTGAAATCCACTTTTGCGAACGCGGCATTGCCCTGCATGGTGGTGGGAAACGCTCCCCCCATGGTATTCAGCGTGCTGGGCCGCGCTGAAGACCAGTTGCTGGTCCTTGTAGTCGTAGTCCGGAGGGTTGTGGAACAACGATGCTGGCGCCATTGGCGAATTGCACGATCGAGGGAACGTCAGCAGATGCTGGTCAAATCCGGCATAGAAGAACACGCGGTCTTGCGGATGGGTCCGCCGAAGGTGCCGCCAAACTGCTGCTGGCGATCGTCGGGTTTGCTGGTGGCATACGGCTGCTGGGCGTCGAAAGCGCGGTCGCGCACATAGTAGAAGCCGCTGCCATGCCAGTCGTTGGTCCCGGACTTGGTGGCCACGTTGAACACCGCGCCGCCCGCCCGCCCAGTTCGGCGCTGTAGGATTGGACGAGACGCGGAACTCCTTGATGACCTCGTTGCTGAATTGATAGGGCGCGCGATAGCGTCCCCGCGCCTGGGCAAAGAAGGAATTGTTGTTGTCGGTGCCGTCCACCAGGAAGTTGTTCTGGAATCCGCGGATTCCGCCGAAGGACAGATCGCCATTCGAGTCCGAGGTGAGACCGCGCGGGTCCTGCGTCACTCCGGGAGTGAGCAGCGCCAGATCGGTGAAGCGGCGTCCATTCAGCGGCAGGTCCGCGATCGCTTGCTGCGGAATGACCTGCGAAATATCGCCGCTCTGCGTCTCCACCGCCTCCGGTTGTTCGCGCACGGTGACGTTTCCGTGACCCCGGCCAGCGCCAGGCGCATTGTACCACTGCCACGCCCCCCACATAGAGCTCCACGCCGTGGCTTGTCTTGGTGGCCATGCCGGGCGCTGAAGCGCTCACGTCATAGCGTCCCGGAGACAGCATGCCGAAGGTGAATTGGCCCTGCGCGTCGGTCACTGCTTCCGAGCGAAACCCTCTTGCCGGATCCAGCACTGCGACGCTTGCGCCCGCGATGCGGGCGCCGCTGATGTCTTCGACCACGCCTTGCAGCGAACTGGAGCCGTCCTGGGCGAGTGTGGGACATGGAAGAGTCAGGCTCGCCAGAACAAACAGCCCGGCGCAGAGGCGGCGGAGGCGAGTTGGAAGGTGTTGAAGGCGAATTCCCCGATTGGTCAGCATTCCCATAGCGGCACAACCCAACTACAGCTATAGCCGGGTTGCGCTGCCGAGTCTGTGATTAGGACTTCACGAAAGTCCAATACCAAAATGGGAATGCATTGTACTTTCGTTCTCGGGAGGGTTTAGACCGAGAGATTACCCGTGGTCCGGTGGCGGGAGGGCCTTCACGAGCTTTATCGTCTTGATGCTGACACTCCGTTGACCGCTGAAATCGCGCATGGTACCGTACTTAGTTACACCAACCTCATTTGCGCGATCTGTGCGCCAAAGGATTCCCCCTTGTCCTCTGAGACCGTGGCGGCCACGCCCATCCGCAAGACTGCTTTGAATGCTGTCCATCGCCAGATGGGCGCGAAGATGGTCGATTTCAACGGCTGGGACATGCCGGTGGAATACCCTTCCGTGGGCGGGCTGATGAAGGAGCACCTGGCCGTCCGCAATGGCGTGGGCGTTTTCGATGTCAGCCACATGGGCGACATCCGCATCTCGGGGCCGCAGTCGCTCGCCGCCGTGCAGCACATCACCATGAACGACGCTGCCGGGATGGCGATCGGCCAGTGCCGGTATTCGGCCATGCTCTATCCCGCAGGGAACGTTCGTCGATGACGTGATTGTGCATCGTCTGGGCGAAGACGATTACATGCTGGTGATCAACGCCGGCACGCGCGAGAAGGACGTCAACTGGGTGACCGAGAACACCCGCCAGTTCGACTGCAAGGTCGAGAACCTGAGCGACAACTACACCCAGATCGCGATCCAGGGGCCGAAGGGCGTGGACACGCTGCAGAAGCTGACCGACGCCGACCTGTCGAAGGTGAAGTTCTACTGGTTCACGCATGGCACGGTTTGCGGGCTGCCGAACATCCTGATTGCGCGCACCGGCTACACCGCCGAAGATGGCTTCGAGATTTACGTTCCCACCGACGAGGCGACCAGCGCCCGCGTTTGGTACGAAGTCATGGAAGCGGGCAAGGAATTCGGCATCGTTCCCTGCGGGCTGGGCGCGCGCAACACGCTTCGCCTGGAAGGCAGGCTGCCGCTCTACGGGCACGAGATTTCCGACACCATCAATGTCTGGGAGGCTGGCCTGGAGCGCTTCCTCAAGATGGAGAAAGGCGACTTCCTCGGCCGCGCGGCGCTGGAGCGCGCCAAGGCCGACGGTATCAAGCGCACCCTGGTTGGACTGGAGTCGGTGGACCGCGGCATTCCGCGCGACGGTTACAAGGTGCTCGATCTGAATGGCAAAGAGATCGGCTACGTCACCAGCGGGTCGTACGCGCCGTTCCTGAAGAAGAATATTGCGCTGGCCTATGTGCCCATCGAGCACTCCGCCATCGGCAGCGAAGTGGCGGTTGAAATCCGCAACCAGCCGGTAAAGTGCAAGGTAGTTCCAACGCCGTTTTACAAGCGTCCCAAGAAGCAGTCCTGAAAGAAGAAGCAGGCCTGAACAGTGGAGGAGCAGTGCTCATCAGCGAATTATTATTGGCGGAATTTGATGACGAAATGAAAAAGACGCGCGCGACGCTGGAACGGATTCCAGCCGACAAGCCGGACTTCGCGCCTCATCCCCGGTCCATGCCGCTGGGTAGGCTCGCGCCTCACGTAGCTCAACTGGCCGGCTTCGGGCTGATCATCTTGACGACTCCCGAGTTGGACTTTGCCACGGCTAATTTCAAGCCCGTGCCGTTTGAATCGGCCGCCCAACTGGTGGCTGTCCTCGATGAAGGCGCAGCCAAAACACGGAGCGCGCTTGCCGCGTTGCCTGATGATGCATGGAACGACAATTGGAAGCTCATGATGCAGGGTAAGACTATCTTCGAAGGCTCCCGTTTTCTGGCGTACCGCCAAATGTTCCTCAACCACATCGTGCATCACCGGGCGCAACTTGGCGTTTATCTGCGCATGAACGAGGAAAAGGTTCCGGCCATTTATGGGCCTTCGGCGGACGACACGCTTGGTTTCTAGGAGGCTGCTTTTCCGGCTTTTCAGCAGCCTAGAGGAAAATGATTTAGTTTCGTATTAAATTTTCGCCGATGCACCCGCTCGGTGTTGAGGAGGCAGTCATATGGCTTATCCCGCGGACTACAAGTACACCAAAGAACACGAGTGGCTGAAGGTGGAAGGCAACACCGGCACCGTTGGCATTACCGATCATGCGCAGGAATCGCTCGGCGACATCGTTTTCGTCGAGTTGCCGAAAGTGGGGACCGAGATCACGGCCGGCAAGACCTTGGGCACGGTCGAGTCGGTGAAGGCGGTTTCGGATATCTTTGCGCCGGTCTCCGGAACTGTGACCGAAGTCAATGAAGCGCTCAACACCTCGCCCGAGCAGGTGAACAAAGACGCCCATGGGGCGTGGATGGTCAAAGTCAAGCTGAAGGACCCGAGCGAGGCGAACCAGTTGCTGTCGGCCGCCGATTACGAGAAGTATGTCGCCGCCGAGGGCGGGCACTAAGGCGCTTCTAACGATTGAGGATTTTCCCGGCACTGGCAAAAAGCAGGCCCCTCGACTCGGACTGAAGTCCTCGCTCGGGATGACAATCCTGACGGGACGATAATTCTGATGTCTAGCACTTAATTGATTCAGCCTCCGGGTATTCTCCGGGGTTGCTCTTCATCTTCATACAGTCGCCCAGGAAAGCTACAGGTACCTATGCGCTATCTTCCTAAATCTGAATCCGACCGCGAGGTCATGCTGCGCCAGATCGGCGCCAAGTCTATCGACGATCTATTCGCCGCCATTCCGCCCGAGTATCGCCTGAAGGGCGATCTAAAGATTCCGCGCGCTTACGCGGAAAGCGAAATCGTGGAGTTCTTTCGCGAGTGTGCGACTGGGAGCGCCCAAGGTTACGCCACCTTTCTGGGCGCGGGCGCGTACTCCCATTACCGTCCGGTGGTCATCGACTCGCTGGTTTCGCGTGGCGAGTTCTTGACCGCCTACACGCCCTACCAGCCCGAGATCGCGCAGGGGACGCTGCAATCCATCTTCGAATTTCAAACCATGATTTGCGAGTTGACTGGCATGGATGTGGCCAATGCCTCCATGTATGACGGCTCCACCGGCTCCGCCGAAGCCCTGATGATGGCCGCGCGCCTGACCGGCCGGCACAAATCACTCGTCGCCAGCAGCGTGCATCCGGAGTATCGCGAGGTCATCGCTACCTATGCGCGCTATCAGGGCATGCCGATCTCCGACCGTTGCTTACGGGAAGAATGGCCGCGTTGATCTGGACGCCCTCGACAAAGGGATCGACAACGAAACCGCAGGCGTGTTGATCCAGTCGCCCAATTTCTTCGGCACCGTCGAGGACGTTGCGGCGGTCGCTGACATCGTGCACAAGAAGGGTGCGCTGCTGATTGTCTCCATCGCGGAAGCGGTTTCGCTGGGCATCGTCAAGCCGCCAGTCGAGGCCGATATCGTCAGCATGGAGGCCCAGTCGTTCGGGGTGCCGCTGGGATTTGGCGGCCCCTATTGTGGAGTAATTGCGACGCACGACAAGTTCGTGCGCCAGATGCCGGGGCGCCTGGTGGGCGAGACCCGCGACCGCAACGGCAAGCGCGGGTTCGTGCTTACGCTGTCCACGCGCGAGCAGCACATTCGCCGCGAGAAGGCGACCTCGAACATCTGCACCAACCAGGGGCTGGTCGCGCTGATGTGTTGCATCTTCATGACTGTTTACGGCCGCGAAGGACTAAAGGAGCTGGCAAAGCAAAACCTCGCCAAGGCACATTATGCCGCCGGCCAGTTCAAGAAGGCGGGAGCAACCCTGCTATTTGAGGGCGCGCCGCGATTCAACGAGTTTGTCATTCAGACCAAAACCGATCCCTACGCCATCAACGACAAGCTGCTGGGGCGGCAAATCATCGGCGGCTTCCCGCTGAAGAAATTTTATCCCGACCTGGGGAACGCTTCGCTCTGGTGTTGCACGGAGACCACGACCAAGGCGTCGATCGACGCGGCTGCGAAGGAGGTGGCGCTGTGAATGAAGAGAAGATCCGCAGAGCTAGCACCCACATCAGCCAGAATGAAGGGCTCCTGTTCGAAAGATCGTCGGCAGGCAAGAAGGCGTACCAGTTGCCGCCGCTCGATGTGCCAGAGGTTGATCCCGCAAAGCTGCTGGGTAAGCAGGCGCGCGAGGACCTTGGCCACATGCCCGAGGTGAGCGAGGTTGAGATCATCCGCCACTTCACCCGCTTGTCCACCTGGAACTATGCCGTGGACCACGGCATGTATCCGCTGGGGTCCTGCACCATGAAGTACAACCCGCGGGTGAACGAGGCGGTGGCGCGCTTGACCGGACTGGCGGAGGCGCATCCCTATCAGCCGGAGCGCATTTCGCAGGGCGCGCTGCGCATCCTGAAAATGCTGAGTGAGCAGCTTATCGAAATCACCGGCATGGATGCCATCACCTTGCAGCCCGCCGCTGGCGCGCATGGTGAACTTACCGGCATTCTGCTGGTACGCGCGTACCTGGAGTCGCAGGGCAATCCCCGCAAGAAGGTCCTCATACCAGATTCAGCGCACGGCACCAATCCGGCGACGGCAGCGATGGCGGGCTACAAAGTCGAGAACCTAAAATCGAATGCCGCCGGCATGGTGGACATAGCCTCGCTGGAGGCGCAGGTCAACGAAGATGTCGCCGCGCTGATGCTGACCAATCCCAACACGCTGGGCGTGTTCGAGCAGGAGATCCACAAGATCGCCGCTGTCCTGCATGCCAAAGGCGCGCTGCTTTACATGGACGGCGCCAACATGAACGCGCTGGTCGGCAAGACGCGTCCCGGCGACTTCGGCGTCGACGTGATGCACCTGAACCTGCACAAGACTTTTTCGACGCCGCATGGCGGAGGCGGTCCGGGTTCAGGGCCAGTGGCGTGCAAAAAGATTCTCGAACCCTTCTTGCCTGTTCCTGTGGTTGTCGCCAAGCCGGATGGCACGTTTGGCTTCAACTACAACCGGCCGCAGTCCATCGGACGCGTGCGCATGTTCTACGGCAATTTCGGTATGCACATCCGCGCGCTGGCCTACATCATGGCCAATGGGCCGGATGGCTTGCGGCAGACCACCGAAGACGCCGTGCTGAATGCCAATTACATTCGCAAGGGGTTGGAGGGCAGCTACGATCTGCCGTATAAAACGCCGACCATGCACGAGGTGGTGTTCAGCGACCACATCCAGTCGCAAAAGGGGATTAAGACCGGCGACATCGCCAAGCGACTGATTGACTACGGCTTTCATCCGTACACCGTCAGCTTCCCGCTGGTCGTGCACGGAGCAATAATGATCGAGCCGACCGAGAGCGAGTCGAAGGAATCGTGCGACCTGTTCATTGAGGCGATGAAGAACATTGCTGAGGAGGTCGAGGAGCACCCGGAGATCGTTCTCGAAGCCCCGCACAACACTCGCATCTCACGCCTGGATGAGACCATGGCGGCACGCAAACCGGTCCTGCGCTGGAAACCGCAGAGCGAGGCGGCAGGGAAGTAAATGGCGGAGCGCCACATCCCCATCCACTACGGAGTTGAAGCATTCCACGATGACCTTCGCACTCTCCGTCAGATGGGCAGGCTTTGATTTTGAGTGTAATGGCCTTCCATGAGAAGGCCGGTCGGAGTCAAGTTTGCCTTCCTAGATTCCACCTTCCTTTCTTAGCGGCGGTTTTTGCAGAGCGGCCCGGAGCCGTCAAGGGCGCGTTTTGTGCGGCCCAGCGAACCCTTGACGGCGAGGACCGCTCTGCGACCATGCCGCTAGAAGGAAGGTGGGCCAGGGTCGGCCTGTTGCTCGCTATTTAGCCTTGCGCGTAACCCACCAAGCCCATTGCTACCGCACTGTCGCCACCCTTCCATCCGCACTCTTGGTGAGCGATGTTCGCTCGGTGCAAGTTGGGTGTTCTCGTTTCAGCCGGTGCTGCCACCTGTTAGGCGACCTGTCTTCCATCCTCAAGATAGAAGTGGGCCAGGCCATAGACGCAGTCACCGGAACTCGGCTGTGGGCTTCTGCTGTACTTCAGCCAACTAGGCTGCTGCTACCATTGTCCGCTTCGTATTGCGCAGCGGCTCGTAGACTTCTCCACTGACCCACAACCGGTGCAGCAGCACCGCCAACTTGCGGGCAGTAGCAATGATGGCTCGTTTCTTTCCATTCTTGCCACCGCGCTCTGCCAACCGCAGACCCCAGCGTCGCAGATCACTATCAGCTCCAAACGGGCCGAGGATGTGGTGCGCTCCCTGCACTAATAACGTTCGCAGATACGGATCGCCCTCTTTGCTGATGTGCATCTGGGGTTCGCTCTGCCCAGAGTTTCTACGTCCCGGCTGCAGTCCGGCGTAGCAACCCACGTCGCGACTCTTGCGGAAGCGATGCGGATCTTCCAAGGTCAGCATGTAGGTCAACGCGATCAGCGTGCCCACGCCCTTCACCTGTTTCAGCAGTGCGGTTTGCGGATAGCTCTGCTGTGCGATGCGCTCGATCTGCTGGTTATACTCGGCAATACGCTCGCTCAGCGATTCCAGCGCCTGCAGCAGCGGACCCAGCGCGGCTTGCAGTTCCGGGCTCAGCGTCTGAGCTTTCTCGGTATCCAGGTTGCGCGGGTTGCAGCCTCGCAGCCGCTCGCCATAGGACTTCGTCAACCCACGCGCCGTGTTCACCAGCGCCGTCCGCGCCCGTACCAGGCTGGCTCGCGCTCGAATCACCGTCAGGTCGGCCTGGGCCTGAGCACTGCGATGCTTCACCGGACTCAGCAACTGCGGGTCGATCCGCGCTAACCGCGCTAGCGTCCTGGCATCCAGCCGATCATCTTTGCGCCGGCTCTCTCCGATCAGCCGTACGTTGCGAGCGTGCGCCACGATCACTTCATGACCCAACTCGCTTAGTAGCCGACTTACCCAGGGCGAATGCATCCCCGTCTCCAGAGCCACCCGGCTGCGCGGCATGGCAGCAAAGACTTCTTTCATGGCTTTTGGAGTCGTGCCCAGCTTCTGCTCGCCGATCACTTCGCCAGATTCGTCCAGCATGCAGTACCAACTCGATCGATCACCCAAATCCAAACCGATCGTGAGCTTCTGCGCGAAATTCTTGTTGCTCGCGGCCGCCGCAGTGCTAATCTTTTTCATTGCCGGTCTCCTTTATCTGTTTGCGCTTCGAGCGCGTCGATAACTTGGGAGCCTACAGCATCCCGTCGGAGACCGGCCTTCTCATCCCATCTGTTATCAACAATTATGTGTGAAGGGCCAAGCGCTCCCGGTGTTAAAGTACGGCTTGTGACACAATCACCCGTCGCTTCCGTCCTGCTTTTCTTCTGGCTCACCGTGTTAGTGACGACTGGTGTTTGTGCCCAAATCTCGGACTCTCCGGGTTCGGTAAATTGCCCCCCAGCGGTGGATCTGACTGTCATTGTTACTACGGAGGATGGTGCTGTGATCCCGAACGCTTTGGTGATCCTCAGAGAAGACAATCTCGGACAGCCTAGGGGCGTAAAGGTTTTCGAGTTGGAATTGCGAACGGGCGAGAACGGCAAGGCTACCGCCGCAGTTCCTTGTAACTATCTGGATGTCTTCGTCGGCCATGATGGATTTGCTCCCGCTGCACAGAAGTTTCTAATCACAAAAGATGCACACACGTTCTCAGTCCCTTTGAAGATGTACCGCTGGATCACGAGGACGACCGAGCTAGAGGTACCTAGCATTCAGCCGTCCGAGATGCCGCCGTTGCCGAGCACGATACCTGAATCAACGTCGGGGGGAAACCCGAAAAGCAGGGCCCGTCGAGTATCAATCACCATATGGCTTCTGTTTTTCGCTACCCGATGATTGGAGAGGGTTTTCCATTGTGCAGGAGCACTGGGATGGTTTCGTGCCGTGCTCCAAAGGCGACTGCGTTACTACACACGGTCCGCTGGTAAGTATCCGAAATCCCAGATGTAGAGAAGCCAACTCTTGTCAGGATATTCCCATCATGGTCTTCACGTTGAAGCAGTGGAAATCTCTTGGCAAATTCCACGTCAGCGCAGCTCCTTTTCCACCAAACGAACTCGGACGCAACAGAAAGTACGTATTCGCGCTTCCTGCGCGGTACAACTACGGGTTCTTGGACGGATGGGAACAAGTAGACAGGATTCTGAAGGATCATCCGCTACATGCGCCATGTAGCAAGTAATGAGGATTTGCGTGTTGCTGGCGAAATATCGCGTAGCTGTTGAAAAACTCGCTTTCAGAACACGCGTTTGTCCCTGCCATGCGGATTTTTGTTCTCCGCTTTTTCTATTGGTCTCGATTCTCAGATCGCTTCGGTTGCCGGTTGCGGTCCCAAGCTAAGGAACCGCACCAGTCGTTTGAGGTTCTGGACCGCCGCTGCTAGGTAGAACTGTTCGCGTACAAACCGTATTCTGCGTAGCCGCAGACGACGTAGTCCGATCTGATTCTTCAGTTCTCCGAACAGCGCCTCCACCTTGCGTCGCGCGCGTTGCGCCGGTGCGAACCCCGGAGTTTTCGCCACGGCATAGGCTCGCTGTCGTGCTGCTTCACAGGTGTGGATGGCAATCATGCGATACTTCCCGCGCGTACACTGGTCTTTCTGCGAGCATCCCCGGCAACGCTTCGGCGTCGAGTAGTAAAGATGGGTCCGGTTCAGCTGATTGATGCCGACATAGTTCAGTGGCTTGCCTTCGGGACAGACAAAGCAGTTCTCTTCGGGCACATAGGTGAACTTCTCGATCCCGTAGAGATCGTTCTTCGCCAGGGGATTCTCTTTCACCCGGATGTAAGGCGTGATACCACGGTCATCAAGCCATTGCAGCAGTTCACCGTTGCCATAGGTGTTGTCGGCCGCCAGACTCTGCGGCAGTCGGCCGTGTCGTTCGCGGTAACGCTCGATCATGTCCCGCGCTGCAGCGCTCTCCTGGCTTAATCGCGCGGCGGTCGCCTGCACACCCACGATCACACAACTCGAGTTGTCGATCAGGTAGTTGTCGAAATAGCCCAGTTCCGCGGCTCGGTTGCCTTTGCTCGAGTAGGTCGCGTCTGGATCGGTTGTGGACACCTTGTCTTGCTGGTGTACCGGTTCGCCATCGCCGTTCTCCTGCTCCATCTCCGCCAGATACTCGCGCACCGTGCGCTTCACCTGGGCCGCTTCTGCCAGCTGCTCGCGCGGGATGCGGCTGTGGTTGTTGGCGTTCGCCGGGATGAAGCTGCCATCCACCGACATGTGCTCACCATTGACTAAACCCGCACTGATGCACTGATCAACGATGCGCTCGAACATCTCCTGAAACAGATTCGACTCCTGAAAGCGGCCATGCCGGTTCTTGGAGAACGTCGAGTGATCAGGAATCTCCTGGTCGAAGCCCAAGCCGGTGAACCAGCGCCACGCCAGATGCATGCGCAACTCTTCCACCAGCTTCCGTTCGCTGGTGATGCCGTACAGATAGCCCAGCAAAAGAATGCGCAACAGTACTTCCGGATCAATCGACGGACGGCCGGTGTTGCTGTAGGAATCGCGCAGCTTCTCATGCACAAAATCAAAACTGATGTGGCGATCGATCAGGCGCAGCAGATGGTTCTCAGGGATGTGATCTTCCAGACGGAAGTAATAGAACAGCGACTCCGATCGGGTGTGTTGCCCCATCATGACCAGCAAGCCTCCGAGGATGGCGATCCAGCACAACATGCACAGCACTCATATTGCTTGTATCGCAATTTACCCGCTGATCATAGGTACTTTTTCAACACCTACTCGCCATATCACAAGTAACGGTTGATAGCTAAGCAAGGGTTTGTAAGACACAAGAAAGGCGGGCTTCTGGCCCGCCTTTGAACTGCGCTGAAAAATCGAACTACTTTGCCGCGCCCACGGCCTTCACCCGCTTGCTGAGGCGGGATTTGTAGCGGCTGGCGGTGTTCTTGTGCAGGATGCCCTTCTGGACGCCCTTGTCCACCACGGAAACCGTCTCGCGATAGGCGGTCTGGGCGGCTTCCTTCTCGCCCTTGGCAATGGCCTCGCGCAGGGAACGCAACGCGCTGCGCAGGCGCGACTTATTGGCGCGATTGCGCGTAGTTTTAGTCTCGGTTTGACGCGCACGCTTGAGCGCCGAAAAATGGTCTGCCATATTTTGCTGTAATCCTTGTAGGAAATCTCGACGTGAGCCGGATAGTTGATTCTACCGGACGATGCATCGCTCGGGCAAGCCGCCGCCGGGAGCCAGGCCCGTCTTCCACACAGACGCGAGCCACGCCGCTCCTTTTTCTTCCTGGCGCCATCTAAATACCAGGGGAATATGGCAGGGTTGTCGGAGTGGATTCCAATCGTTATCCAGGCGCATTTTATTGATTTGACTCTGTCCCCATTCAGGGATACGCTAGCGGCCAATGAGAGTTGTTTTTCGCTTGGGCAATCTTCCGGGCTCAATCCCTACCACTACACAGCATTGCCTTGCATCTCAATGTCAGACCGAAGCGGTTGGTCGGTCGCCGGTCTATCCCGCTTTCGGAACCCAGGGCCCCCAATCCGCCCGCCACGGCGGGCACGAGTTGGGCCGATTCAAATGGAGGCTGACTTCCGACTCTAGATGAAAAAGAACATCGATATAAGCCCGAACATCGAAACCCTGTTTGGTACCCGTGACGAAAACTTGCGCCTGCTGGAAGATGGATTGAGTGTCGCCATCGCCCTGCGGCCCGATTCCATCGAGATTGAGGGAGCGGCCGGCGATGTGGGCCGCGCCCAGCAAGTTTTTGCTGACTACCAGCACCTGCTCCGAAATGGTTTTACCTTCGTCAACGGCGATCTCGGCGCCATGATTCGGGTCTTGACCTCCGATCCGACAGCCACCTTGCGTGGCCTCGCCGAAGCCGGCAAACAGCGCTCGTTTGGCAAACGCAGTGTGCAGCCCAAGAGCCTTAACCAACGGCGCTACCTTGAGGCCATCGAAAACAGCGACATGGTGTTCGGCGTCGGTCCCGCGGGAACCGGCAAGACCTATCTGGCGGTGGCAATGGGCATCGCGGCGCTGCTGTCGAAGCGCGTGAATCGTATCGTGCTGGCGCGTCCCGCCGTCGAAGCCGGCGAGCGCCTCGGTTTCCTGCCCGGAACCTTGCAGGAAAAAGTCGATCCCTACCTGCGTCCCTTGTATGACGCCTTGTACGACATGCTGGAACCCGACAAGGTGGACCGCTACCTGGAGAAGAACATCATCGAGATTGCGCCCATCGCGTTCATGCGTGGGCGTACGCTGAACGATGCGTTTGTCATTCTGGATGAAGCGCAGAACACTACGTCGGAGCAGATGAAGATGTTTGTCACCCGCCTCGGCTTCAACTCCAAGGCCGTCATTACCGGCGACATCACCCAGATCGATCTGCCGAGCACCAACCGCAGCGGCATGGTGGAGGCGATCGAGATCCTGCGCAACGTGGAAGGCATCCGCTTCTGCTATTTCGATGAGGGAGACGTGGTGCGCCATCACCTGGTACAGCGCATCATCCGGGCGTACGACGATTACAAAGGCCGCAACGAACAGTTGTCCTTGTCGCTGGAAATCAAGAACGGCAACGGCTTCGCCACGGCGCGTACCAGCAATGGACGAGTGCATACCACCAGCGTCGAGCGGGAGACATCGCTGGCGGAGATACCTTCGACGGAAGCGTCTCCTCCAGCACAAAATCGCGTTTCCGAGTAAATCCTTGCTACCATGATATGGGAGGGCCGCACATGCCCTCCCATTTGTAGTTGAAACGGAAGTGATCATTCTGGAGCACGAAATCGAAGGGAGTAGCGCGCGGGCGCTCAGCCTGTTTGCCGCCAAAGCGCAGCGAACCGTCGGGTTGCGCGGCGAAGTCAACATTCGCCTTGCCTCCAGCCGCGAGTTGCAGGAACTGAATCGCCGCTTCCGCAGGCAGAACGGGCCCACCGATGTTTTGTCATTCTCGTCGGAAACGCCCAGGCTCGCCGGAGACATTGCCATCTCAGCCGAGATTGCCGCGACCAATGCCGCCGAACTCGGCCACTCCACCGAAGCGGAAGTGAAGGTCCTTATCCTGCACGGATTGCTGCATCTCGCCGGTTACGACCACGAGACCGATGATGGCGAGATGCGAACTCGCGAAACCATCCTGCGCCGCAAGCTCGGCTTGCCGGTGGGACTGATCGAGCGCGCCCACGCTGGTCTTCCTAAGCTCCGCGCCAGCCGAAAGCCAGCCACCAAGTCTGCCGGCTCCAGCAATCGCGGAGGTGCCCGCAGATGAACCTCCCGTTAGCCATCCTTCTGGTGGTCTTGATGGCGTTGCTGGCCCTGGTTTCTTATGTGGACCGGCTCTACGCGGAGATGGGAAAATTTTTAGGGCGGGAGTTCCAGGAGAACCTGGACGCCTACGAGCATCACGTCGAGCCCAAGCTGCATGTGAGCCGCGACCGGGCTGAGCTCTCGATGGCTGTGCTGACCCAGATGTGCATGGCCAGCATCGGCGTCCTCATCGGCTATGTGCTGTTCATGGAAAAGCGTTGGGTCATCCTGGACCTGGTGCAGGTGGCGGTGAGCCTCATCTTCATCATCGTCATCTTCAACCGTTTGCTGCCCTACTTATTCTTCGTGCGCACCAGGGGCGAGTGGCTGTTGCGATGGGTCCCGGTTTTGCGGACGCTAATTTATCTGGCCTCGCCGGTGACATTGATACTCGGCTTCGCTTTATCGGTGGCATCGCTGTCCAAGGAGCATCCGGGACCGCAGCCCGAGCATCCATCGGAGGCCGTGGACGCGCTGATTGAAGCCGGTCAGGAAGAAGGCATTCTGGAGGAGAGCGACCGCGATCTTATCCAGTCCGTGGTCGAATTCGGCGACAAGACGGTGCGCGAGGTGATGACTCCGCGACCCGACGTCATAGCGGTTCCCATCAACACAACCATCGAGGAATTCACTGAGCTAGTCAAGAAGCATCACTATTCGCGCATACCGGTGTATGAAGGCGAGATCGACCACATCAAAGGCATTGTGTATGCCAAGGACCTCTTGCAGGTCCTGGACACGGACGCGCGCACCAAGACAGTGCGCGACTTGATGAAGCCCGATGTGTACTTTGTCCCTGAAACCAAGCTGGGCAGCGAACTGATGCGCCAGATGCAGCGCAACAACATTCGCATGGCCATCGTCATCGACGAGTACGGCGGAGTCGCCGGCCTGGTCACCATCGAGGACCTGGTGGAGGAGATTGTCGGCGAGATCCGCGACGAGCACGAAAAAGCTGAGATCGTGAAGGAGAGCGAGTCTTCGTACATCTTCAACGGCAACACCGATGTGGACCTGCTGGAAAAATTGCTCGGCGTGCGTCCCGACGAAAAGGAGGCGACCACCATCGCCGGGCTGGTAAGCGAGCTCGCCGGACACATCCCCAAGGCGGGCGAAGTCTTCGAGGAAAATGGATTGCGCTTCGAGGTGCTGGAGTCCACCGAACGCCGCGTGGACCGAGTGCGCGTTAGTCTGCAGACAAGTTCTGCTTCCCGCCAGGTCCGAAGCTGATGGCATTCCGATCCGGATTCGTTTCCATCATCGGCCGCCCCAACGCGGGAAAGTCGACCCTGCTGAATGCGCTGGTGGGCGAAAAGCTCGCCATCGTTACCCGCAAGCCGCAAACCACCCGCAATCGCATCCAGGGAATCATCAACGTCGAGCGCAAGACCAAGCGCCCCGCTGGACAAATCGTTCTGGTGGACACTCCCGGAGTTCACAAGCCGATCAATTCGCTGAACCGGCGCATGATGAAGGAAGTGTATGACGCGCTGGAAGGCTGCGACTCTGCTGCTGCTGATCGTGGACGCGACCGCCAAGTTCGGCGCCGGCGACAAGTTCGTGCTCGACATCGTGAAGAAGAGCGGCCAACCTTGTTTCCTGCTGTTGAACAAGATCGACGCACTCGACAAAGCAGAAGCTGCTGCCGCTCATCGCGGAATATAAAGAGCGGCATGAATTCGCCGAGGTCATCCCGATTTCGGCGATGAAGCGCGAAGGCCTCGATGCGTTGCTGGCTTCGGTGATGAAAGCGCTTCCCGAGGGCCCGCGATACTTTCCCAAAGACCAGCTCACCGATCAGCCGGAGCGATTTCTGGTGGCGGAGTTGATTCGCGAGCAGGTGCTGTTGGCAACTGAGCAGGAAGTGCCCTATGCGACGACGGTGCTGATCGACCAGTACGAAGAGGGCGCTAGGCTGACGCGCATCGCGGCCACGATTTACTGCGAGCGTGAGGGGCAGAAGGCGATCCTGATCGGCAAGCAGGGCTCCACGCTGAAGAAAATCGGGACGGCAGCGCGACTGCAAATCCAGGGACTGCTCAACACCAAGGTATTTCTCGAACTCTTCGTGAAGGTGCGTGCCGGCTGGCGCGATTCCCGCGACTTCGTGCAGGAAACCGACTGGCGCACCCAGCTTCAGAACATGTCCATGGCCAGGCAGAACGACGAGCCCGATCCGGAGAACTAGAGAGGCAGCACGCTCAATCTATTCTCCGACGATCCATGCTGGTGCCCCAGGTTCGCGCTACGGAGGGGTGGGCCTAGGATCAGGCCACTCGTGCGAGGGATAGATCAGCGGCCTTCCAAATTCTTGAGCCGGCCTGACAGAGACTCAACTTCCGCGTCCAGCGCCCGCAGCGCTGCTGCGTGACTCCGCTGACGTAATTCGACAGGCGAGACCCACTTGTGAAACTCGGTCAGCAGAGTGGTCTCGACCTTCTCACGTTGTTCTCTGATCCACTGCTTGTCTTCGTCGGTTAGCACGCGCCAATTATAGGACAACGATGCCAGTTAGCTGCAAACGATTCCAACCGGCTCGTGATTGCGGTTCCCACGTCAGGTTGTTTCGACTAAACGGCGTTATGCTGCCTGGTGCACCGTCGCTCAGGATGACAAGGAAGAATTGTCAATGCGGAGGCTCGTTCAACATTGGCGACCCTCTGTATTGGCGCGCCCCTACTCCTTCACTGCAATGCCCAAGGCTTTCATCTTGCGATGCATGTAGGTACGTTCCAGTCCCAGCACCTCCGCGGTACGGCTGACGCTGCCGTGGTTCTCATCCAACTTTTTCAGAATGTAGTCGCGTTCGTAGGCGGCGCGCGCGTCGTGCAGGCTGGAAAAATCGCCCATAGTGCGGCGGCCGCTCTCGCGGTAAACCAGGGTGGGCAGGTGCTTGCGGTCGAGCTTGATCACGGTTGGATTCATGATCACGATGCGCTCGATCAGGTTGCGCAGTTCGCGAACGTTGCCCGGCCACGAATAGCGCATCAGGGCGTCGAGCGCCTCGTTCGTGATCTCCTTCGGACGCCGGTCGTAAGTCTGGGAAAACTCCTTCAGGAAATAGCGCGCGATCAGCGGAATGTCCTCTTTGCGTTCGCGCAGCGGCGGCACGTAAAACGGGATCACGTTGAGCCGGTAGAAAAGATCTTCGCGAAAGTTTCCTTTGGAGATTTCCTCTTCCAGGTCCTTGTTGGTGGCCGCGATGACGCGGGCGTCCACGGTGATCAGTTCTTCCTCGCCGACGGGCGCAAAACGCCCTTCATCGAGCGTGCGCAGCACCTTGGACTGGGTCTTAAGGCTCATGTCACCGACCTCGTCGAGGAACAGCGTTCCCCCGTCGGCCTTCTGGAATTTGCCTTCTTTGTCGGTGGCCGCGCCGGAGAATGCGCCCTTGCGATGCCCGAACAACTCGCTTTCGATCAGATCTTCGGGAATCGCTGCGCAGTTGAGTTCGACGAACATCGCCTCTTTGCGGAGACTCTGCGCGTGGATGGCGCGCGCCGCCAGTTCCTTGCCGGTGCCCGATTCGCCGTAGATCAATACCCGGCCGTTGGTCGGCGCCATCAGCGCGATCTGCTGGCGCAGCGCTTTCATGGGGATGCTGTCGCCGACAATCACGCTTCGCGCCTGGAACTGTTTCTTGTATTCCAGGTTCTCGCTACGCAACCGTTTGGCATCGATGGCGTTCTTCAGGACGATCAACGTGCGCTCGATGGACAGCGGCTTCTCGAGAAAATCGAAGGCGCCCAGCTTGGTGGCACGCACCGCGGTCTCGATGTTGCCATGTCCCGAGATCATGATGATTTCGGGATGGTCCTCGCTTTCGACCAGCTTTTCCAGGGTTTCCAGACCGTCAATGCCGGGCAGCCAGATATCGAGCAGCACCACGTCCACCGACTTGTGGCGGAGCGTGTCCATGCACTCCTCGCCGCTGCCCGCGAGGAGCGTTTTGTAGCCCTCATCCTCCAGCACGCCTTGCAGCGAGCTGCGGATCTGGGACTCGTCATCCACGATCAGAATGGTTTGCATTTTGCTGGCCCGCCGCCGCGGCCATGTCCTGGGCCAAGGGCAGCTCTACGATGAATCTGGTTCCCACGGGAGAATTCTCTTCCACGCGAATTGAGCCGTGATGATCTTCCACAATGCGGCTGACAATGGCGAGACCGAGTCCCGTCCCGCGCTTCTTGGTGGAGAAATAAGGTAGAAACAGCTTCTCCTTCACCTCGGAGGTGACCCCGTGTCCGGTGTCGGCGACCGTGATTTCGACCGAGTCGCGCTCCCCAATAAGCGCAGTGGAGATATGGATCTCCTTTAGCAACGAGTTCTGCATGGCTTCCGCAGCGTTGTCCACCAGGTTGGCGATAGCGCGCTTCATAGCGTCGGAATCGGCCTGGACCGGCGGCAAGTCGGGCGCCAGGAACCTCTCGACTCGAATCCCCTCGAGTCTGCCATCGAACATGGCCAGCGCCTGGTTAACGATGCTGTTGATGTCGGAGGGTTGTGGCTGCGACGCCGGGAAGCGGGCCAGAGCTGAGAACTCGTCCACCAGGGTGCGAACGGTTTCCACCGATGAGCCGATGGTCGCGGTGCATTGCCGGATCACCTTGAGCGAAGCTGCGTCCGGAGGGGTCCCGCGTTCGAGATGGCGGCGAATGCGCTCGGCCGACAAAGCGATCGGAGTGAGCGGGTTCTTGATTTCGTGCGCGATGCGGCGCGCTACTTCACGCCAGGCGGTCTGCTTCTGCGCGCGCAACAGGTCGGTGAGGTCCTCAAACACCATCACGTATCCCATCCGTTGGCGGTGGCCATCGCCGGCGGGCGACGACGGCGGGTCGAGCGAGGCGACGGTCACCGCGACATTCAGGTTTACGCGCGAGGTGACGATTTCCATCTGGCTGGTCGTGCTTCCCATGCGGTCGGCTTTGCGCAGCAGATGCTCAAGATCGCCTACGGCTTCTTCGGGAAACAGGTCGCGCAGGGTTTGCCCGGAACCAGGCGAGTCCTCGTCGAGCCGCAGTAAGCGCCGTGCCGCCTGGTTGGAATGAAGAATGTGGAGCGACGCGTCCAGCGAAAACACAGCGGAAGGAACGCTCTCCAGAATGGTTTCAATATGGCGGGTGCGCTGCTCCAGTTGCACATTCACGTCGGCCAGGTCGCGCCGTGAGGCTTCAATGTTTCCCCGGCTGGCTTCCAGGTCGGCCGCCATGTGGTTGAACGACTCCACCAACTGCCCGATTTCGTTGCCCGCCTGCACGTCCACCCGGTAGTCCAGGCGCCCGCGGGAAATTTCGTGCGTGGCTTCGGCCAGAGCGACCAAGGGCCGGGTCACCATCTTCGACATATACAAAGCCAGCCAGGTGGAGGCGAACAGCACGGCGACGGTAAGCAGCAACAGAAAACCCATATAGGTGCGGCGCAGACGCCGCCGCTGCACGCGCAGGACACCGTATTGCTCCTGGCTGCGTTCCACGTCGCGCAGCGTGGCCGAATAGTTTGCCGGCAAAGGCATGGCCACCAGGATCTGCCCGTTCGGTCCCACTCGGGCGCAGCCCAGGACATAGGTTTCGCCGAGGACCTCAAACGATTTTGCCTGCCCCGGCAAGGCCGGCTTCAGGGGCAGGTTGTGACGCAACAGGGGCCACGCCTCCGGAGCATGGAAGCTGGCTTCGGCGCGGTCGTCAACGATGGCAAAGGCAAAGCCGCCTTGCAGAGTAATTTCACCGCGCCGAAACTCCTCCATCACCAGGGTAAAATCTCCGGTTTGGAACGACTTCTGCGCGTCCGGATTAGAGGCAATGCGCTGCGCCTCAACCTGGGCATTGGTGGCGGCGTATTCCGTCAGCAGGGAAATGATGACGTTGGTGCGGTACTGCACCTCTTCCACCGGCCGGGAGAACCATTTTTCGATGGAGCGATTGATTAGACCGTAGGAGAACAGAAACAGAAAAATCACCGGCCCCAGCGAAAGCAGTAACGCTCCCAGGACCATGCGGCTGCGAAACTTGGAGCCCAGAACGCCGGTCTTGCGCTCCGCGTAGAGCCGCAGCAGAGTGCGGAGCAGCACGAACGTAAGCGCGACGAACAGCAGAAAAATCAGCGCTGAAACCGCGGCAAAAATTAGCGTCTCTTCGCTGGTGTCGGGCTGCAAGAAGGTCAGCTTAAAGGTAGCCTGCGCGAAAATAACGGCAAACAGAAAGAAAGTACAAATCGAGAGCGCAACGACTGCGGGCGTGCTATTTCGTTTTTTTGGCGGACGAGTTGGAGGCGTAAACGGCAGCATTACCGGTCCTGGGTCCACCGGACCTCAACCACAAATTCGCGACTAAGCGCAGGTCCAGGTTCCGGCAGGTGGCCTTCATTATAGCTGCGGGCCGCCTTGAGACGCGTTGAGCCTAGGGCTACTGGCCGACGCGCGCTGGCATCGGCCTGCGGTTGCGCCTGACCAGCCAGACCACCAGTGCCACGATCAGGATCACCGGCAGCAGCGGAACCAGCAGTATTCCGACCAAAATAAGTGCGCCCGACTGCTGGGTGATGTCCCCCTTCACCACCGCGTTGGGATGACGCAATAAATGTCCTCCGACCGTGACCACGTCGCCGGCCACCGACGCGTTGTCGCCCAAAAGGACTCCTCCCCCGATGGCTACCACATCCCCCCTTACCGTGCCATCCACCATGACGCTTCCACCCACGGCGACCACATCTCCGCAGGCGCCTTCCACGCGAATCGAGCAGCCGACGCAGACCAGGTTCCCTGCGTTTTCGTCCTCGCCGACGCTTATGCTTTGGCCAACGTGAACCTGATCTCCATCACGAGCCTGAAGCATTCCAGGCGTAATCATGACAAACAGTAAAACGGCTGCCAGCAGCCATTGCGCACGATGAAGCATGAGTTCAACTCCTGGGCCGGGGGATACCGTGATGTTCTAGGGTAATCTGCTCGAAATCAGAAGACAAACTCCGGTTGTGTTTTACGGGCCCATCGTCGGGACGGCGAAGGGATTAACGCGAACTGCGTGGTCTGGAAAAAGGGCACTCGCGTGAGTGCCCTCAGAATCACCGTCGGATCCGGCAAGGCAAGAGTTACAGTCACAAAGTATTACCAGAACTTGCTGAAGTCGGGCTCCCGCTTTTCCGCAAATGCGTTGAGCGCTTCGCGGCTTTCGGGTGAATCCAGCCGCTCTGAGATGACGGCCACTTCTTCTCGGATAGCGCGATCGACTTCCGCTTTGTAGGTACGCCTCAGCAGCGCCTTGCAGGCGCGTAGCGCCGCGGGAGGTTTTTGCGCCAGCTTTTGCGCTGCATTGGCGGCGGTTGGGAGCAACTCCCCGGCAGCAACCACGGCGTTCACCAAACCTAGTTCATAAGCTCGTTGCGCCGTGAAGGGAGCGGCCAGCATCAGCAATTCGGCGGCGCGCTGGTGGCCGATGAGCAGCGGCAAAAGCACGGTGGAACCTGCTTCGGGAACGATGCCGAGGTTGATGAAGGGCATCAGGAGCATAGTGTTGTCGGCGGCATAGACCAGGTCACAGTGCAGCAGGATGGTGGTTCCGATTCCCACCGTAGCGCCATGTACGGCGGCGACAATTGGCTTCTTTGCGTCCACCACCGCACGAATAAAGCGGACTGCGGGCGGCAGGTCCTTTCCCTTCCACGGCCTTTGCAGAAAATCGACCAGGTCGTTACCCGCGGTGAACGCCTCTCCGGCCCCGTGCAAAAGCATGACGCGGACCTCGGGGGCGGCCTCCGCTTTTTCCAACTCGTCGGCCAGTGCCTCGTACATCTCTGCCGTCAGTGCATTCTTTTTCTCCGGACGATTAATCGTGATGCGCCGCACGGCGCCGTGGCTTTCGCTTTGAATGTAGTTCATGGTGTGGTCCTGTCAGTGAGTTGGGAAAGTACCGCGCGCACATACCGTCTCGACGCGGCAAAAGGCATTGTACGGGATGCCGTAGCGGTAGCGGCAGGGCCGCTGTACTGGAGCAATTCGCAGTAGTGACAGCTTGGGGGTCGGGCCTTCAGCACGTATCCATTACGTTGGGCCGTCATCCGCGATTGCCGAATCCAACCAGGTTCGCCAACGCAGCCGGACGCTATTAGGATGGAGACGAGCACTTACTCGGGTAACCCGATACGGTGCACCAGGGCTTGAAAGCGCGCATCCTGATGCAAGGGCTCGAATCGGGGACCCACTTTGATATATGTAAGTTCAGGGTCATGTTCTTTATAGGCCTTGTCCAGCCAGGCGAACGCCTGGTTGCGCTCCCCGAGGGCCCCGTAGAGAACGCCGACTGCGCCCGAGGGAATGAGGCCCTCCTCGTGCTGTCTCTTCAATCTGGCCAGGATTCTGGTTGCCTCGTCTCTCTTCCCCACAACGGCATACGCGAAACCGAGGTCGAGCAGAAGATCCGGGTCGTCGCTCCCGGAAAGTTCTATCGCCTTCTGAAACTCGCGAATCGCTTCCTCGTGTTGTCCCTTGTCCAGGTATGCCCACCCGAGACGATTGTGGGCAGGCGCGAAATGCGGATCCAGTTGCAGTGTTTCTCGCAACTGAGCCATGGCCTCGTCGTAGCGGCCAGCCAGCAGTAATCTGCCCGCCAGCGCGGTGTTAATCGGCAGGGATAGCGGATCCAGTTCCTGGGCGCGCTTTGCCTCCGCAATCCCTTCATCAAAGCGCCCGACATACATCAGATACCCGGCGTACCAGTTGTGAGCGCGGGCATATCCCGGGTTGAGTTCGAGGGCGCGCTTATATTCCCGCTCGGCAGTCGGCCAATCCCACTCATGAGTCTCGGCGATGAAGGCCAGAGATGCGTGGGCTTCGGCCAGGTTGTCGTCCAGTTCGATTGCCTTCAGAGCTGCTGTCTTCGCTTGTAACAGGGCATCCTTCGAGACAATGTGCCCGCGATACCCAAGCAGCGCGTAGGTGTCAGCCAGGCCGCAATAGGCCAAGGCATAATTCGGGTCTATGGTGAGCGCCTGTTGGTAGAAGACAATGCTTCTCTTTAGCGCTTCCTCGGTTCGCTGCTTGGAGTAGTACCGGCCCTTCAAATAATTTTCGTGCGCTGCGGGATCAACCGTAGGCGCGCTTTCCAGGCCCACCCGCTCCTGGGGTGTCAGTGCGATTTTGATTTGCCCGGCGATGGCCCGCGCTACTTCTTCTTGTAAGGCAAGAATGCTTGAATACTCTTGTTGGTATTCTTGCGCCCAAATGTGCTCGTCGGTCGCGCCGCGAATCAACTGGGCGTTGACCCGGACGCGATCGCCCTCCCGGATGACCGAGCCTTCGACAATGGCATCTACGTGCAGCGCCCGCGCGATCTCCGGCACGGTCTGGCGCGTGTCCTGGAAGCGCATCGCCGAGGTCCGGGAGATGACGCGGAGGCCATGAATGTTGGAGAGCCGTCCGATCAGCTCCTCGGTCATACCGTCGGCAAGGTACTCCTGTTCGGGATCGCCGGAGAGGTTTTTGAGAGGCAGCACCGCCAGCGACTTGATGGCCGGTTGCGCGGTTGCTTCAGCGCCACGGCTGCGGTTCAGCAGCACCAAAGCAACCGTGAGCAGCGCGAGCACAACTAATCCCCCAAGCAGCACCCACGGGGGGAAGGGAATCGCGCTCTTTTCTGTAGATAGAACCGCACGCTCCGACACTGCCTGGGCGGGCAAAGGGAGTGGCGGCGCCTGCGGCTGGGAATCGCCATTGCGGCAGATCACGGGGGCGGCGAAGCGGTATCCCTTCCCCACCACGGTTTCTACGAAGCGTGGCTTCTCCGGGTCGTCCCGCAGCGCCAGGCGTACCTTCCGGACAGCCGTGTTAATGCTGTGATCGACATCGACGAAGACATCCTTGCCCCAAAGACGCTCGGCGATCTCCTCGCGCGACACCAATTCCCCGGGCCGTTGCGCCAGCAGGATGAGCAACTCCATGGGGAGTTTTTCCAGGCGCAGGAGGCGCTCACCCCGCTGGAGCCGATAACGGGAGTGGTCCAGTGTAAACTCGCCGAAATGGAATTCCCCGGCCGTAAGTCTCCCCTAGAGACCTGACGTACACTGCTGCCCATAATGCCCCATGATCAGGCCAGAAAGCAACTACATCAGCAACTTACAGGTTCAGCAAAACTTCATCTCTTCTTCATAGAAGCTGCATTGCCAGCCAGGCGCGATTGAAGGATAAACGTCGCTTATGACTGAAACTTGGAGGTCTCTCATGAACAGCAAAGTTTTCTGGTGGCCAGCATATGTCGCGATGCTTGTGCTGGCCTTGAGCATTGGGGCTTTGGCCCAGAGTCCAGTGCAAGGCAACTTCAGTGGGTTGATTAATGACTACACACCGGGAACAGTCGTCAGCCCGGTTGGCCCCTGGGAAATTCGCGGTGAGTGGTCCTTAATGGTGAGGGGAGACTCTGCCAGGGCCGATTTTTCTGCGGCGCTGACCATGGTACGGTCCGATTATTGGATTGCTCTGAACCCCAGCGAACAGGATACTCCACAGGATCGGACACCCCATACCCACCATATCAGCGTCGTCAATGGGAGCATTTCGCTGATCACGAACGGATTTCGGGTGACCGGGACAGCCACGATCACCGCGAATGGCAGCCCCGCGGGGTTTTCACCATCGCCGGTGACGATCGACATTACCGGGGGGACGAGCGTTCCCTATTCCAATATCAAGCTGACGTTCGGAAGTCCAGCGAGTGGACATTTTGGAACCTACCCACTGGACGGCATAGTTCGGGTTCGACCGCAATGACCGACTGGAAGTTGTGCGGGCCCAGTCGGTAGCTCCTGCGGGTAGCCCTGCCAAGGCTGGATCAACAAACCGCGCGCTGGAAGAAGTTGGTGGGCACTGGAGAAAACGGACGATCCGGGATTCGGCGGCTAAACCATCCGCCGCGATCCATTCCGCTCCATCCGGTGTGGCCGCCAACTTTTCCAGCGCAAGTTCAACTGGGCGAAAGCCCCGGCCTTATCCTGCCCTCGTTCGGCGCCACTACAAAACCAGCCTTGAGCGCAGCCGAAGGGTCATGCCCTGATACAGGGCCGCACTATCCCTACGAGCGGATACACGCATCCTGGAACTAGTCTAGCCAAACAATAACGCTTTCAGCACAAGATAAGTTGGCAAGCAACCACTGGCGATAAGCGATGCCTCGTGCCCGGAACCAGCGGCTGATTTGATGTAAGCTTTAAGCAGCCCATGAGTTCCTCGCCCATCCCGTTTCGCTCGCTCGAAAGTCGCACCCAGTTTGTCAGTGGACTTTACGGCGACCTGATGGAGAATGGCATTCGCTATTTCTTTCCTGGGGCGACGCTGGAACGCCTGGGCGGAAGGCCGGAGCGAATGCCCGGCTTGCTGGGCGCGGTGCCCAGCGGCGGCCAGGTCGAATTCGAGTGGATGGGCGAAGGGTACTCGCTGACCGCAAGCTCGAACCTGTCGGACCATGAACGGCGGCTGCTGCGCAGCATCGGCATGGTGCTTTCCGCGCGCTATCAACTGATCACCAACCAGGCGCTGGCGGCGCAAAGCTTTCAGCTGTTCCGCGGATTGCCCGAAGACCGCTTTGTCTCGGCGTTCCTCGACCCTTCGCCGCACACCAGCGGCGAGGCCATTGCCGATGTTCCCGATCGCATTGCCGATGCCATCGAAGTGTTGCGCACCAGCAGCATGAGCACCTACGAGAACCGCCGCATCGCCACCGGAGTGCTGCTGTTCGGCGCCATGCCGGAACCCTGTCATGTACCGCCGCAAACGCCGGACTGGGCCATGCGCTATTCGCACGAGATGACCAGCATCCGCAGCTTCCATCGCTTGTGCGATGGGTTGCAGACGCTCGCCCTGGTTGATCGCAACGGCCTGCTGGCGGAATTGATCGACGTGCACGAATGGGCCGAGCCCTATCGCGACATGCCGTTGCCCATCCCGACCTCGGCACGCTACGGCGACCACTGCCGCGCCACCTTGTGCGGCGGACACATCTGCCTCATCCTGTCGCCCAACGGCGAGGTCAAAATTTTCTCCGATGGGGTGCCCGTCTTCCGCTTTCTCGACGGCAAATGGCGCTTAGTGGACGCGCGTTATCGTTACGAAATGTGGAAGAACGCCATCGGGAACACCGAGCTGGCGGAGCGCCTGTTTGCCGTGGCCCTGAACCTTACCGAGAGCCGTCGCGGGGCGCTGTTTGTGGTGCTCGAGGACCGCGATTCGGCGCACGCGCTGGTGTCGCAGCCGGATCTGCTGGAACACATGAATCACCGGCCCTTGGCAGAGGGCATTTCCAGCAAGGACCAGTTGCATTATCTGCTGCGCGACAAGAGCCTCTTCGACTTCCCGGCCACGGTGCTGGAAAACGTTGCCCGCATCGATGGCGCCGTGGTGCTCACCTCCGATGCGAACCTGCTGGCCTTTGGCGCCATTCTTCACCATCAGTCCAGCGAAGAAGCCATCAACCGCCCGGTCGAAGGCGGACGCACCACCGCCGCCATTGCCGCTTCGCACTATGGGACCGTCCTGAAAATCAGCGAGGACGGCCTGGTCTCCATGTATCGCGAAGGACGCTGTCTGTGGGAGATGTAGGACCAGGGGTCGGGGGCTAGGGGCTAGTGAATCCAGTTGAAGGACGGGCCTAATTCAAAACTTAATCCGTTGGTCGCTATCGATTGGGATACTGTTGCTCGCCGCGGTTGCCGCAGCCGGGGCGGAGACCGAGGCTGCTCCCGTACCCTGCCCGGCCGGGGCTAACCTCTCCGGCGCCGACGTAATAGAGCGCTTGATGACGCGCAACGCCGAACGCGCCCGCGACTTGCTCAGCTTCGAAGCGACACGCCGCTACGAATTGCACTACACCGGATTTCCTTCGTCGCTGGCTGCCGAGATGCAAGTGAAGGTTTCCTATACCGCGCCGGGCACGAAAGAGTTCACCATTGAATCGGAGTCCGGCTCCAAGCTGATCCTTAATCACGTTTTCCACCGGCTCCTGGAATCGGAAAAGGAATCCGGATCCGACGCGGCCAACCGCGCGGCGGTGGCCCTTTCCACCGGCAACTACCGTTTCTCGTTGTTGGGTTGTGCGCCGGGCGATGGCCGGCCCCTGTACGTCATGCAGGTCGAACCCCGGCACAACACCAAGTATCTGTACCGGGGGACAGTGTGGATTGATGCGGCCGACTTTGCGGTAACCCGTATCGAGGCCCAACCGGCGAAGAACCCGTCATTTTGGACCAAGCGCACGGCGATCAATCACGAGTATCAAAGAGTGGACGGCTTCTACTTGCCGGCGCTCAATCGGACAGTCACCGATGTTCGCCTGGGCGGCAAGGCCGTGCTCACCATCCGCTATCAGGACTACAAGTTGTCGGTCGCACAGAGCGTGGCGGACCCGCGCTAAACAGTCCCTGAGTGGCTCAAAGACCAAAGAAGTGAATCGGAAGGGCGAGATCACGCCAAGGGAATAGCAACAGGCAAGGACGAGAGCGAATCGCGAAGAGCGAAGAGCGAACCGCGAACCGCGAACCGCGACCTTGCGCCATTTACAATGATTCCGGAGGTTATTTGCACATGCGCAAAGCCGTCCGTTTTTTTTCGCTGATTGCAGCGATAATGTTTCTGCTCCCGGTCATCTTCAATTCCCTTATGAGTGCACAAACTACAAGTTCCGTTGCCACCCCGTCGCAAACCACCGCCCAACCAGGTGCTCCCACGGTCGCCGAGGCGGAGGAGTTCATCCGTAACGCCGAGACCCGGCTTAACGACCTTACGGTGAAGGCCAGCCGCGCCGCGTGGGTGCAGGCGAACTTCATCACCGACGACACCGAGCAAATGGCTGCCGATGCCAACGAAGTGCTGATCGGCGCTACTACCGAGCTGGCCAAGCAGGCCACGCGCTATGACCACCTCAAGCTTTCCGGCGAGCTGGCGCGCAAGATGCTGCTGTTGAAGCTTTCCGCCGCTGTGCCCGCGCCCGCCCCCAACGATCCCAAAGAACTGGCGGAGCTGGCGCGCCTCGGAACTTCGCTGGAAGCCGCGTACGGTAAAGGCAAGTATTGTCCCAAGGCAGGCAAGCACGAGGGTGAATGTCTGGACATCCCCACCATCGAGCGCATCATGGCGGGCAGCACCGATCCCGAAGAACTGAAGGACCTGTGGGTCGGCTGGCGCACCATCTCCCCGCCCATGCGCGAGCACTACGCGCGCTGGGTCGAACTCGGCAACAAGGGCGCCAGGGACATGGGCTTCAGCGATCTCGGCGCCATGTGGCGCGCCGGCTATGACATGACGCCCGAGCAGTTCAGTGCCGACGTCGAGCGCCTTTGGCAGCAGGTCAAGCCGCTGTACGATTCGCTGCACGCCTACGTGCGCACCAAACTGGTCGAGAAGTACGGCCCGACCGCGGTGGATGCCAACGGCATGATTCGCGCCGACCTGCTGGGCAATCCCTGGGCGCAGGAGTGGGGCAATATTTTTCCGCTGGTGGCGCCTCCCCAGCAGAAGCAGCCGTACGACATCACCGATTTATTGAAGGCGAAGAATGTTGACGCCATCGGCATGGTGAAGTACGGCGAGGGCTTCTTCACCTCGATGGGCTTTGCCCCGCTGCCCAAAACCTTCTGGGAGCGCTCGCTGTTCGTGAAGCCCCGCGACCGCGAGGTGGTTTGCCACGCCAGCGCGTGGGACGTGGACAACTTCAACGATCTCCGGCTGAAGATGTGCATCCAGGTCCGCGGCGAAGACTTTGTCACTGTGCACCACGAACTGGGGCACAACTTCTACCAGCGCGCCTACGAGAAGCAGCCTTTCCTCTTCAAGAACGGCGCCAATGACGGCTTCCACGAAGCCATCGGCGACACCATCGCGCTGGCCATCACCCCCGAATACCTCAACAAGGTCGGCCTGCTGGCGACCATCCCGCAAACCGACGACACCGGCTACCTGCTGCGCATGGCGCTCGACAAGGTTGCGTTTCTGCCGTTCGGACTGCTGATCGATCAGTGGCGCTGGAAGGTGTTCAGCGGAGAGATCAAGCCCGCCGACTACAACCAAGCGTGGTGGGAGATGCGCGAGAGGTACCAGGGCATCGCGCCGCCGGTGGCGCGCAGCGAGGCTGACTTCGATCCCGGCGCGAAATACCACGTTCCCGCCAACGTGCCCTACACGCGATATTTTCTGGCGCGGATTCTGCAGTTCCAGTTCTACCGCGCCATGTGCCGCGAGGCCGGCTTCAGCGGGCCGCTGTATCGCTGCTCCTTCTACGGCAACAAGGCTGCCGGAGCCAAGCTGAACGCCATGCTCCAGATGGGCCAGAGCAAGCCGTGGCCTGACGCGTTGTACGCCCTCACCGGCGAACGCCAGATGGATGCTGGCGCCATGATGGAGTACTTCGCGCCGCTCAAACAGTGGCTGGACGAGCAGAACAAAGGCAAGCAGGTGGGGTGGAAGGCGAGCCAGTAGCAACGGGAAGTTGTCAAGCCCTCTCATCGGTCGTTGTGTATCAGGGCACAGCTTCACAGGCTGCGGAAAAGGCCACGTCCGGGTGGTGCGGCGCTTCATTCAGCGCCGCGTCAACGCGTATCCCCATGCTATACTTTTAAAATACTGCAGTTGTTGCGGAGGACTGTATCGATAAACGTTTTATCCGCACGAATGAACGCATTCGTGTCCGTGAAGTTCGCGTGATCGACGACGAAGGCAACCAGTTAGGCATTATGACCCCCTTCGACGCGCTCAAGATCGCACGCGAGAGAACCCTGGACCTGGTAGAAGTCTCGCCCACCGCCCAACCTCCTGTTTGCCGCATCATGGATTACGGGAAATACCTGTACCAGCAGGAAAAGCGCGAGCGCGAAGCCAAGAAACATCAGCACCAGATCGTAGTCAAGGAAGTGAAGTTCCGCATCAATGTGGACGATCACGACTACGACACCAAGAAGAACCACGTGCTGCGCTTTCTCGCCGAAGGCGACAAGGTCAAGGCCACCATATTTTTTCGCGGACGTGAGATGACGCGCCAGAGTTTGGGACGTGGAATTCTGGACCGCTTGATCAAGGACTTGGGCGACAAGGCGATCGTGGAGTTTCGCCCCCGGCAGGAAGGCAACACGTTGCACCTGATCCTGGCGCCGCCAAAGGCGCAAGCGCCGGCGAAACCGCCCAAAGGCGAAGCCAAGCCGCGCGCGCCCAAGCCGGAGAAGGCCGCGGCTTCGCAACCGACGCCACCGCAGCAACCGCCGCAGTAGTCCGTTAAACCACGGATTATTAACCGCGGATTTTCACGGATGAACACGGATCGAAGAAACCACAAATAGTAATCCGTGGGTATCCGTAAGAATCCGTGGTCAAAAGACTTTTGTTTTTCTCTGTGACCTCTGTGTCTCTGTAGTAATTGCTTCTCCGGCTGGCGGGCTAAGCGCATTTATGTTGTAATGGAAAGACGTTATGCCAAAGATGAAGACCCATAGTGGAGCGGCGAAGCGCTTCAAGAAGACAGGAACGGGCAAGATCAAACGTGGCCATTCCATGAAGCGCCACATCCTGACTTCGAAAGCGACCAAGCGCAAGCGCCAGCTCGATACCGATACTTTGGTGGATAAGGCGGACCAAAAGCGCATTGCGCGCATGATCCCCTACGCCTGATCCACAACTAGCCGCATGGTGCGGCACCCGGCGCGCGTCACCAGACCACGACGGGCAACAGCGTGTGAAGAGGCTATTCTGGGCCCCTCTGCCGATTAGGCGAGCGTGGTCGAAGTCCTTGCCTCCAGCCGCTTGGTGATTTGCAAAAAGGAGCAACATGCCTCGCGTTAAACGTGGTACCAAGCGCCGTGCGCGCCGCAAAAAGATACTGGAGCGCGCCAGTGGCTATTACTTAACCAAATCCAAACTGTACCGTTCGGCGAAAGAGTCGGTCGAACGCGGGCTGAAGTTCGCCTACAGCGGCCGCAAGCAGAAGAAGCGGCAGTATCGCTCCATCTGGATCGTGCGCATCGGCGCGGCTGCCAAGTTGAACGGCACCAGCTACAGCCAATTCATCAATGGCCTGAAGAAGGCCGGCGTCGAGTTGGACCGCAAGATCCTCGCCGATCTGGCAGTCAACGATGCCGCGGGATTTACGGCGCTGTGCAAGCTGGCGCAAGGCGCCACAGCGTAGTCCGCCCATCCCAGAGACATTGCAGTGAGTTCCGATGGGCGGCCCGCGCGGCCGCCCGTTGCGCTTGAGAGACTCTTCACCACAGAGGACACGGAGAAAGAAAAGAAGATTAAACTCCGGATTTTTCGTGTCCGGGGACGAAGCTTCACTGAATCGTGGAGTTCAATTTTTTTGGAATGTCCGTTTTGCTGTGCTGAATGAACTTGCTAGAACCGAGTCCCGCTTGCGGGACGAAACAGCTTAGCCCAGGACGTGAGTCCTGGGTAACGTGCATATAGAAAATCTGAGCCCCTTCAGGGACGACACAAGAAAATCTGCCGCCGGCTGAAGCCGGCTCAGAAAATGAAGGCTGTAGCGTACGCGGACCTGAAGGTCCGCTCTATCGATCCTGCAAGCTAACTGTATGTACACCGTCCCCAAACTCGAAGATTACTCGCCGGAAGCGATTGATTCGGCCGTGCGACTGGCGGTCGACGCGATTAAAGCTGAAGCAAAGGACGTTAAAGACGAGGACACGCTTAAAACGTTCAGGGATCGCTGGTTGGCTAGGAACTCAGGAATCCTCAACGATATAAACCAAACGTGGTTGAAGCCGGCCCCCGCAGAGCATAAGAAGCTGGTGGGTTTCAGAGTCAATCTTCTTCGTCACGAGTTCGAGCAAGTGGTTCAGCAGCGGACGGCCTGGGTCACTAATCTGGGCATAATGAAAAAACGGCGCCCAGAGCTCGGACGTGGTTCAGAAATTCATTCTGAACAAGTTTTCTCCTCCGACCGCCTCGACATCACGCTCCCCGGCATTCAGCGCCCCATCGGCGTGAAGCATCCGGTGCTGCGCGTGATGGACGAGATCGTCGCGGTGTTCAAGGCGATGGGCTATTCCGTCGGCGAAGGCCCCGAGGTCGAGACCGACTACTACAACTTCGAGTCGCTCAACTTTCCGCCGAACCATCCGGCGCGCGACACCCAGGACACGCTGTTCATCGCCGGCCAGGAGCAGAAGCCCGCGCGCGATCGCCTGCTGCTGCGCACCCACACCTCGCCGGTGCAGATTCGCACCATGGAGAAGCAGCCGCCGCCGGTGCGCATCGTCATCCCCGGCAAGGTGCATCGCAACGATCCGCTCGACGCCACGCACTCGCCGGTCTTTCACCAGGTCGAGGGGCTGGCGGTGGATACGAACATCACCTTTTGCGATCTGAAGGGCACGCTCGATCACGCGATGAAGGCCTTGTTCGGCTCGTCGGTGAAGACACGCTTCTATCCGTCGTTCTTCCCCTTCACCGAACCCAGCGCCGACATGCAGGTGAGCTGCATTTTCTGCGGCGGCAAGGGCTGCCGGAAGTGCAAATTCAGCGGCTGGATCGAGCTGCTCGGCTGCGGCATGGTTGACCCCAACGTCTTCGACTTCGTGAAACAAAACGGCTACGACTCGTCGAAAATCAGCGGCTTCGCCTTTGGCATGGGCGTGGAGCGCATTGCCATTCTGAAGTACGAAGTGGAAGAGATTCAGTTGTTCTATGAGGGCGACGTGCGGTTCTTGGAGCAGTTCGCATGAGAGTCCTTCCTGCCTGGTTGCGTGAGTTTGTCAACGTTGCCGCCGACGACCGCCAACTCGCCGAAGACCTTACTTCGGCGGGCATCGCGGTGGAGTCTGTCCAGGAAGAGAACGGCGCAACCATCTTCGAGATGGACCTGACCACCAACCGCGTGGACGCCATGAATCACTATGGCGTGGCGCGCGAGGCGTCAGCGATCTACGACGTAGAGCTGAAGAAGGTTGAGCCGAAGCTGCCGGAACGAAAGACGCGTCGCTCCAATTCGGCCGCGTGGCGAGCTCCGATCGGGATGACGAGCTTCAGGGATGAGCTGAACGCCGCCGCTGCTGACCTGGAGGGCTTTCCCATCGTGATCGAAGACGCCCAGGGCTGCGCGCGTTACACGGCGCGGATCGTTCGCAACGTGAAGATCGGGCCGTCGCCGCAGCCTATCGCCAAGCGGCTCGAACTGCTGGGTTCGCGCCCCATCAACAACGCTGCCGATGCCACGAACTACGCGCTGAACGAACTCGGCCATCCCACGCACGCCTTCGATCTCGACCTGCTCGAAGGCGGAACCATCATTGTCCGCCGCGCCCGCGAAGGGGAAGTGCTCAAGACCCTCGACGGCGTGGAACGCAAGCTCACGAGCGATGATCTCGTCATCGCTGACGGGAAGAAGCCGGTTGCGCTGGCAGGCGTGATGGGCGGCTTCGACTCCATGATTACCGAGCGGACGAAGAGCGTGCTTATCGAGTCGGCATGGTTCGACCCGGCGACGGTGCGCAGCATGGCCAAGCGCCACCTCATGCACACCGACGCCTCGCATCGTTTCGAGCGCGGCGCTGACTGGAGCATTACGCCACTGGCTTGCGATCGCGTAGCCGAGCTGATTCTAGCGAGCGCTGGCGGCGAATTGTACGGCGAACAGATTGATGCCGTCGCCCGCAAACCAGAGAACGCACCCATCACTCTGCATCCTTCGGAGGTAAAGCGTATTCTCGGCATCGATTTTGATGAAGATGAGATCCAGCGCATTCTAGTTCGCCTCGGTTTCGTGGTCACGCGCGCACCCGCGGGCGACTTCAGCGTGCAGGTTCCAACGTGGCGTCTCGACGTGGAGCGCGAGGTTGACCTGCTGGAAGAGCTGGCACGCGTCCATGGCTACAACAAGTTTCCCAACACGCTGCCGGCGTTCGTCGGGGCAGTCGTCACGCTACCCGACGAGCCCAAGGACGCCAAGGTCCGCGAGACCATGCTCGCACTCGGCTACGACGAGAGCATTTCGATCACTTTCATCTCCGAGCAGGAGGCGCGTACGTTCGGGGCACCCGCCGCTGTGCCCCAGGTTCGCGTCCCTCCTTTGGACGCTAACCTGGGTACGCCCGAACCGCTGGCCATCGCCAATCCGCTGAGCGAAGAGGCGGGATACTTGCGCACGTCGCTCATTCCCGGCCTGCTGAACATGGTGGGTTACAACCTGAACCGCGGAACGACCAATGTGCGGCTCTTCGAATCCGGCGAAGTTTTCGAAAAGCTGGGTGAGGGGCGCGGTGAGCGCCGCCACCTGGGCTTTGTCGCTACCGGCGACGCGGTCGCGAAGAACGTCCATGCGCCGGCTCAGCCGTACACGTTCTTCCACATGAAGGGCGATGCCGAAGAGCTGCTTGCGGCCTTTGAGCATCAGAAGCTGCATTTCGACGATCAGACACCGCCGTACTTCCATCCCGGCCGCTCGGCGCGCGCGGTGATGGACGGCGAGGCCGTGGCCTGTTTTGGGCAGTTGCATCCTGACCTGGCGGCTGCGCGCAAGTTCCGCCCGGAGGTTTACATCGCAGAGTTCATGCTCGACCGGGTGTATCGCCATCCGTTGCGCGAGCCGCGTTATCAGCGAATCTCGAAATTCCCGGCGGTGGAGCGCGATTTCTCCTTCACGTTCGAGGAGGCGGTCACCTTCGAGCGCATCCGGTCGGCCGTCGAAGAGCTGGGGCTGAGCGAGCTACAGCGGTTCGTCCCGGCAGAAATCTTTCGCGGCGAGAAGGTCGGGCCGGGAAAATACTCGGTGCTTCTCCACGCGGAGTTCCAGTCGAACGAGCGCACGCTGCGTGACGACGAAGTGGCGCAATGGTCGGCGCAGATCATTGCCAAACTGCAGTCGCTGGGCGGCGCGTTGCGCGCGCAATAGAGCGACAATCGTAAGCACAAATCCCCAAAGTTGCGGCCATCTGCACCGCGAACGTTGCACATTCAGGTTCGTCCACGACAAATGACGGCGGAATCGTGTTTTGCACAGTTCTGCGCACAAAATTCTGCGATATACTGCGCTCGCGACACTAAATTTTGTTGGGGTCCATTCTTCCTATGCCCGCGAACGCAGTCGAAACAGTCCGCCCCCTCTACTGCTGATTTCAAGTCCCTGGAAGAAAAAATCCTGCGCACGATCGAGCTGTTGAAGTCGGCGCGCGAGGCCAAAGCCGCCGCTGAGCGCGATGCCGCCCGCCTGCGCGAACAGTTGAATGAGCGCGAAGAGGAAATCGACACCATGCGCCAGGAACTGGTCGCCCTGCGCCGCGAGCGCGAAGAGGTACGTACCCGAGTAGAAAAGATGCTGGGCCAAATTGAGTCTTTGAACGTCGGAAGAATCGGCAGGATAATGGAGAACAGTGGATAGTGGTTAGTGGTTAGGACCAGAATCCCGAAGAGGTGCAGACTTTCTAACCACTAGCCACTAATCACTAGCCACTGAAGTAGGAGGCGCGTTTGAGTCAGTCTAATGGCAACGGAAATGGCAACGGCGCGGGCAGTGTCCGTGTCGAGATTTACGACCAGACCTACCATCTCCGGGGTTCCGACCCGGAATATATCGGCGAACTGGCCGAGTACGTGGACACCAAGATGCGACTGATCTCGCAGCAGGCGGCTACGGTGGATTCCTTGCGGGTCGCCGTGCTGGCCGCGCTGAACATCGCAGACGAGTTCCACATGCTGAAGCGTAAGTACGACTCCATCGCCAGCGACTACAACGAGCGCGCCGGACAACTGGCGGGCGCGCTGGACGAAGTGCTGGAGGAGCCGCGGCTAGCCAGCTAGGTTGATCACTGACTTCACGGCGCGCACGAAATACGCTCGTGCGTCCTGCCGCGGCCTAATTGCGGAAACTCGATGCCCTCCCTGCTCATTCCGATTCAGGAATCTTAGCGCACGTAGATTTCCAACTATTTGGCCCATAGGCCTTGTCATCCAATCGACTTTTCCATAGCATCTGACCATAAAGCCGGCCTGCAAAGTTGGTGTTGGTGGCAACCGTTTTTTGAACCAATGCTCAATGAACAGGGGGCCCGACTCGTATCTGGCTCGGTGTGCGACGTTCCGCCATGCGGAAATGCCTAAAGAGCTGCGGAGGGTTCCCACCGTATAGGACGGGTTCATTGACGGCCCACCGAACACGGCCCCGCGGGTCGGCTTTTTGCTTTCGCTCTTCGCCATTCGCTTTTCGCTATTCGCCAGATCTCGGCTTCCCTCGTCAGCCCGAACGCTCTGCGCGAATACGGTCGCCCAGCTGAGGCAGCGCCGCACTCGAATCTGGCGAAAGCGAAGAGCGAACGCGAAGAGCGAGTCTGGCGAAAAGCGAAGAGCGAAGAGCGAAGAGCGAACGGCGAAGAGCGAGTTTCTGGCCGCTGAAACCGCTGGATGCGCTTTGCATCTAAAATAAGGACGTGTTTCCCCGTTTATTTCATATTGGCAATTTCGGCCTGCCCACTTATGGGTTAATGGCGGCCATGGGCCTGATCTTTGGCCTCATGCTCATCGTCAAGCTCGGTCGCGAGCAAGGACTCGATCCCGACAAGCTCTGGAACCTTGGCATCATCGCCATCCTCTCCGGCATTGTCGGCGCCAAGATCCTGATGATCCTGGTTGACCTCGGCTACTACCGCGAGCATCCGGCGGAGATCTTCAGCCTGTCAACGTTTCAGGCGGGTGGCGTGTGGTCCGGCGGCTTTGTGCTGGCGCTTGGTCATGTGCGTCTGGTACATGCGCCGCAATAATATGCCGGTGCTGCGGACCTGCGACGTGTTCGCCCCAGGACTGGCGCTGGGACACGCGTTCGGCCGTGTCGGCTGCTTCGCCGCCGGCTGCTGCTGGGGAAAGCCCACGCATGTTCCCTGGGCAGTCACCTTCCACAATCCTCTGGCTAATGAAATCGTCGGGACCCCGCTCGGCGTGCCGCTGCATCCCACGCAGCTTTACGAGATGGTGGTCGAATTGGCCAACTGTTTGTTCCTGGTATGGCTGCTTCGCCGTAAGAAGTTTGAAGGCGAGATCATCGGCACCTACATGATCATCTACGGAGTGGCCCGCTATTTCATCGAGTTCTTCCGCGGCGATCCCGGTCGCGGCAACAACTTCCTCGGATTCATGGCGGGACGCAGGTCATCGCCATTGGCCTGGTTGTCTTCGGCGGGCTGCTGTGGATGCGCCGAGCGACGCTGGTTCCGGCAGTGCCGGCCAAAGCCACAAGGTAGTTATCAGTTCACCACAGAGACACAGAGGCACAGAGAAAATAGTTCTAGAAGGCGGTTACGGCACAACGTTCTCCTTACTTGGCTAAGCCAGTCAACTGTGGACGGAGGTCCCGTGTGCGACTTGTCTCCCCTCAATTCTTTACTCTGTGTCTCTGTGTCTCTGTGCCTCTGTGGTGCAGACACGCATGTTGTATTCTCGTCGCGAATGGCCGAACGCTTCCCCATCACGATCTCCGTTCCGCCCGATGCCGCCGGCCAGCGGCTCGACCAATTTCTCACCGCGAACATTCCCGATATCAGCCGCGCGCGCGTGCAGCAGTTGCTGGCGGAAGAGAAGGCCCTGGTCAACGGAGCGTCTGCCAAGCCGTCGCTGCGGCTGCGAGGTGGCGAACAGATCACCATCCTTGGCGATCCCGAACCCCCGCCGTTGCGCGCCATCGCAGAGGACATTCCCCTCGACATCATTTATGAAGACGACGACCTGGCCGTCATCAACAAGCCGGCGGGAATGATGGTGCACGCCGGGGCAGGCGCCACCGAGAGCGAGCGCAATCGCGGGACGCTGGTCAACGCGCTGCTGCATCGCTTCGCCAAGCTGTCGGAGGCGGGCGGCGAGTTGCGTCCGGGGATCGTGCACCGTCTCGACAAGGAGACCAGCGGGCTGATCATCGTCGCCAAGAACGACGTGACCCATCGCAAGCTGGGCCAGCAATTCTCCGGCCGGCAGGTGAAGAAGCGTTACGTTGCGCTGGTGCATGGCTGGCCGGCGAAAGACCGCGGCACCATCAACGCTGAGATCAGCCGCGATGTGGTGCGCCGCATTCGCATGACCACCCGCGGCAGCCGGAGGCCGCGCAGCCATCACGCATTATGAAGTTCGCGAGCGCATAGCCTCGCCATCTGGCAAGTTCGCGCTGGTGGATGTGCGTATCGAGACCGGCCGCACTCATCAGATCCGCGTGCACATGTCGTCGATTGGCCATCCGGTGGTGGGTGACACACTGTACCGCGCGCCGAAAGAACTGCGTCGGCCTACTGCTCTGCCGAACGGCGGCTCAAACAAAGCTGGCTCTCGCGGTGCAAGCCAGCCGCGAAGCCGGGCAGCCGCCCAGCGTGCTCGCCCTCAATCGCAACTTCCTGCACGCAGCCGCCATCGAATTCACACATCCTCGAAGCGGGCAGCCGCTTTCCTTCAGCGCCCCGTTGCCGCCGGAATTGATGCAGTTTCTGGAACAGATTCGAGGATGAGGAGGTCGCAGCCAGCAAGCTTTGAAAGATCCACAAGGCTGGCTCTGTCCAAGAATTCTTTTTCCACCACGGAGGCACGGAGATCACGGAGGAAACTCGATAGAAACCAAAAACTCCGTGTCCTCCGTGTCTCCGTGGTAAATGATTCTCAACGGAGCGAAGTCCTCCCTGCTCTTATCGCTCCCGATGACAGTATTTCTTAACTGACAACTGGCCACTAGCCACGGATCACTCTTCCAACCTCGTCAGCGGCTATAATGAAATTTCGAATGAAGACTTGGTTGATTCTGGGTTTGTTGGCGGTGCTGCCGTGGGGGCTGGCCGCCCAGAACCCGACAGAGCAGCAGCTTCCTACCGCGCCATCGGCGACGAAGTTCCCTCCCCAGCAATCCGTCCCGCCCCATCCTCCGGGGCCAGCCAATCCAGTGCTCCGGCGCAATCACCGGGTTCCGCGGCGGCTGCTTCTGACCCGAGTGCTTCAGCCGCCGCCGACCCAAAGCCTTCCGCGCAAGCGACGGCCCAGCCGAACAGCCCTTCGAAGCCGTCCGCTTCCAGCGCATTGAATAAATCCACTACCGCCCCTGCGGGAGCTGCCGATCGCTCCACCGTCAAGGCCGACAATCCAGACGATACCCTCACCGTCATCCGCAAGCGCGTGGACGAAGTCAACGTGGTCTTTACCGTCACCGACAAGCGTGGCCACTTCGTAAAAGACCTTACGCAGAACGATTTCAGAGTTTTTGACGACAGCAAGCCCGCGGAGAACGTCCGCTCTTTTAGCAGGGAAACCAACCTGCCGCTGCGCGTGGGACTGCTGATCGACGCCAGCAACTCGGTGCGCGATCGCTTCAAGTTCGAACAGGAAGCGGCCATCGAGTTTTTGAACCAGATCATCCGGCGGAAGTACGACCAGGCGTTTGTCATCGGCTTCGACACCACGCCCGAGGTGACGCAGGACTTCACGGACGATACCGAGGCGCTGTCGCATGGCGTGCGTATGCTGCGGCCGGGCGGCGGTACCGCGATGTACGACGCCATCTACTATGCCTGCCGCGACAAGCTGCTGAAGGAGGACAAAAGTCAGGTGGCCACGCGGCGCGCCATCATCCTGCTCAGCGATGGCGAGGACAATCAGAGCCGCGTCTCCCGCGAAGAAGCGGTGGAAATGGCGCAGCGCGCCGAGGTCATCATCTATACCATTTCAACCAATACCAGCGGGTTGAAATTGCGTGGCGACAAAATCCTGGAACACTTCGCCGATGAAACCGGCGGCAAGGCCTTCTTCCCTTTCAAGATTCAGGATGTGGCCGACGCCTTCTCGCAGATTCAGGACGAGTTGCGCAGCCAGTACGCCATTGCCTACAAACCGGCGGATTTCGCTCCCAATGGCAAGTACCGCAAGATCGAGATCATGGCCGACAACAAGAAGTACAAGGTGCGCGCCCGCAAGGGATACTACGCGCCCCGGCAGTAGGGCGGGCGAAAAGAGGGCAGGTGGAGCTTGGATGCTCCCACCTGCCTTTGTGAATCAGCCGACTGAACCGAAACTTGTCCTACGGCGCGAAGTAGCTGGAGATGTCGAGGATCAATTGCGTGAGCCCCGACGCATAGGCATCGACCTTGCCGTTGGTGCTGGGCACGATCGCCATGTTGTTGGTGATCGCTCCGTCCAACGCATTCAGCGTCGAGACCAGCGGTTGTCGCTTGCAGTCCGGCCACAGCGTCAGATAGCCCAGCGCACCGGCGGCACCACCGTCGCGTTGAAGACATAGGCCTGCGCCGTGGCCGGCGGTCCGCACGAACTGCCCACCACGTCCACCGGAGGAGTCAGGGTTCCGCTGAAAGGCTGACCGCTGCCGCGTGGCGCGTGTCGATGACCCGGCAAGGCGCCACCGCATAGAGCGACAATCCGCCCGTGCCCGGCGCCGCGAAGTAGCCGTTGATGTCAATGATCAAGTCGGTGTCGTTGCCGGGATAAACCGCGATCTCGCCGCCGGTACCCGCAGGCACAATGGCCGCATTGGCCACGACCGTCCCGGGGATATCCGTCAGGGTCGAAACCAGCGGCCGCGACTGGCCCGTGGGCCAAACCGTCAAGTAACCCAGCGGGCCGTGGGGCACCACGGAAAAGTTCAGCGAATAGGCGGCTGCGCTGGACGGAATGTTGCAGCTCGTGGCATTGCAGTATCGGGAAGTCGCGTTGCTGGAGGCCAGGCAGGAACGGCGCTCCCAGGCCCTGCGGATAGCTGCTGGAGCGCGTGTCGGCGACCCGGCAGGGCGGCAGCGGATAAAAGGCCAGCGTGGAGCCGGATGCCGGCGCGAAGTAGCCGTTGATGTCGAGAATCACGTTGCGTTGTCTGGGTGACATAAACGCTGACCGCCCCGTTGCTTCCCGCCGGCACGATGGCGGCGTCGGCCTTGATGCGGCCATCCAGCGAGTCCAGGGTGGCGACTACCGGTTGGCCTTCGCCCGTGGGCCAGATGGTTAAGTAACCCAGCGAACCTTGCGGCACCACCGAAACATTGAGCGAATACGCGGCGGCGCTGGTGGGAATGTTGCAGCCGCCCTCTTGCGGTATGGGGAAGCTGCGGAAGGTGCCACTTGGAATCGGGCCGCCAGTTAACCGCGTGTCAATCAGCCGGCAAGGCGTGACGGCGACGAACTGCAGGGGCGACGGAATCGGGTTGACCAGTTGCGAGAGCGTGCCGCTGCTGCCGGAATAATTCGTATCGCCCGAGTAAGTGGCTACGATGGCATCCGTCCCCACCGCCAACGGCTGACGTCATGCAGACCGCCATTTGCGACGCCAGCGGCACCGCCGTGCAGCCGGAAATTGCGTCGCCGTTGGAGGTGAAGCTCACCGTCCCGGTCGCCCCGGAGGGACTTACCGTCGCGGTAATAGTAACTAGCTGTCCCGCTTCTGAGGGATTAGGACTACTCGTCACGACCGTCGTCGTGGGGATCGAATGCGGCCCCGTCAGCCGGAAGACCGTGCCGCAGCCGTGGAGGCCGGAAGTGCATGCGGGGTTTGCGCCATACGTGGCTGCCCCATAGAAGTTCCCATCGGAAGCTTGCACCAGCCCGCCGAAAGGCGTTTTGCCGTCGTCAGTGTCGTCGAAGCTGTGCAGCGTGGTCAGCATGCCGCTTGGGGTGATTCTGAAGACCGTGCCACAGCCGCTGGTGGGCATGCAGTAGGCCCCGCCATGGAGCGTCGTCCCGTACAATGTCCCGTCGGTGGCTTGCACCAGACGGGCGACGGAACTGTCGCCGTCAGTGCAGTTTGGTTGGGAGCAAAAGTTGTAGATCGTGGTCAGGGTGCCGCTTGGGGTGATTTTGAAGACCGTGCCGCCCTGGTGGTAGGCCCCCGCGCCGCCAGCGGAGGTTGACCCGTAGAAGTTCCCGTCGGTGGCTTGCACCAGCCCGGCGTAAGCGTATTGGCCGTCAGCACAGCTCGTTTGAGAGCAAAAGCTGTAAAGCGCGGTCAGCGTGCCCGCCGGGGTGATTTTGAAGACCGTGCCATAACCGTTGGCCCCGCGGTCGAAGGTTGTCCCGTAGAAGTTCCCGTCGCTGGCTTGCACCAGCCCGGCGTAAGGGTTGCCGCCGTCAGCGCAGTTCGATTGAGCGCAAAAGCTGTGCAGCGTGGTCAGCGCCCCGCCTGGCGTGATTTTGAAGACCGTGCCGCAGCTGCCGCTGCCGAGAGAACAGCCGGTGTTGGCCCCGCCCTCCAGGGTTGTCCCGTAGAAGTTGCCATCGGAGCCTCGCACCAGCCCGGCGTAAGGCTGCTGGCCGTCAGTGCAGTTCGTTTGCGCGCAAAAGCTGTACAGCGTGGTCAGCGCGCCTCCCGGGGTGATTTTGAATACGGTACCAACGCGCGGTTCGGCCCCGCCTCCATAGGTTGTCCCGTAGAAGTTCCCGTCAGTGCCTTGCACCAGCGCGCCGGTAGGGCTGGCGCCGTCATACCAGTCGAAGCTGTGCAGCGTGGTCAGCGTGCCCCCTGGCGTGATTCTAAAGACCGTGCCACAGCCACCCTGACAGTTGCCGCTGGTCCCGCCTGGTAGGTTGTCCCGTAGAAGTTCCCGTCGGTGGCTTGCACCACCCCGCCGTTAGGGGCGCTGCCGTCATTCGGGTATCCCGCGAAGGCGTGCAGCGTAGTTAAGGTCTGTGCAGGCGCTGCGATTGCTGCGACAGCACACAACAGACAGACGACGCAGACCATTTTCGACGGGCTAAGTTTCTTCACACGGTTCCCCTTGTGGTTGAGCTGGGCTTGACGGTTTCGGGATCTGATTCGGCGCACTAACGTACCCGCAACCAGGTAGGTTGCCATGTCCATTGCCGTAATAAGGCGGGTTGCCGGCCAGATGGCGAATGTGGGGCGCATCATAGCACGGTTATCGCGCCACACCAACACCTTTTTCGCCCAATGTCGTTAGCACATGATATGTCCGGTTGAATTTTCACACCCGGGCCTGCGGTGAACTAGCCGATACCGGAAGCTGCTAAGATATTGGTAAGTGCCTGCAGCCGCGTTCGCGGCACGGGACACGGAGAGGAACAATATGAGGTGGATGTTACGTTCGAAAATTCACCAAGCCACAGTTACCGATGCCGATCTGCGATACGTAGGAAGTATCACGATCGATGAGGAATTGATGGAGATGGTGGGACTACTGCCCGGCGAGAAAGTAATGGTGGTCAGCAATACCAGCGGCGCGCGACTGGAAACTTACACCATCCCGGGGCCGCGCGGCTCGGGGGTCATCTGCATGAATGGAGCGGCCGCTCACCTGGTCAAGAAGGGTGAAGAGATCATCATCATGGGCTTCGAACTGGCCGATCGGCCGGTCGCGCCCAAACAAATCGTGCTGGGACGCGCGCAACGAGTTTGTGAAGTGGATCGGGGATTTGCAACCTGATCACTCCCCGCAACTCTGTGTTTGACGGACGCCTTCAGCAGTGTTATTTTGCTTCTACACTGGAAAGGAGGGTGATCCAAATATATGAAGATTGATGGTCCATGTAGTATCCCAAGTGAGGTGGCTGAGGCTTAGGGCTTCCGCTCTAAATCCTCGCAAGACTCGCATAGCTGTGAAGTCGTGAAGTCTGCCGCTGGGGCCACGTAGAGTGGACAGCCTCAGGCCAATCCCAACAGCTAACCGGAAAGACCCGCTGGCGCCAGGCGCCGCGGGTCTTTTCTATTTCCCCGGGTTCTACAGCGAGTTCAAGAAAGCAATCAACTCCCTCTTCTGGCTGTCCGTCAATTGCATCTGGAACCGCTTGTCGTAGAAGTTCACGAGCTGGTCAAGGCTTGCGGCAGCGCCATTGTGGAAGTAGGGAGCGCGGGCCGCCAATCCACGCAGGATCGGCCCCTTGATTCGGTTGACGTCGGCGCATTTACCGGTGAGCAGTCCTTTGCCGGGATCCGACGTGTAGAACGCCAATTTTCGGACTGCATTCCGCGGGTCGGGACAACCGCTGACGAGGTAAACCGGAAGGTCGGGTGCGCTGAGTTCGGCCAGCGCCGCCGAGATGTTTGGGTCGGATTCATTCTGCGATGAGTGGCTGGTCGCAATGTCGAGGGGCAGAGGCAGGGAGTGGTCCGCCACGCCGGGAGCGTCGTGACAAGTGGTACAAGTGCCGCTAATCTCCTTGGGATAACCCAGGGCCGGATTGTCATTCAGTCCTCGAACAGCAGTGATCTTCAGTGGGGCCGTATTGAACAAAGCTTCGCCGGCGGCGATTTCTGCTCTTGCCATTCGTTGCTGCTGGCTGGCATCCGGTGCGTTGTCTATCGCACTTCCCCATTGCGTATACAAGCTAAATACGTGGGGATCAAACGTCCCGCCATGCGGGTCATGGCCCAAAGAATCATTGATGCCGGGATAGTAGGGCTGGGCCCCCAGATGAAGCGGTCCGCCTTGCGCGCCGTCGACGAACAGGGCCCCGGCGCGATCGTCACTTAGCTGTGCGGTGAACAGACCCAGCTCAAACTTCACGATCTCTGCAAGCTGCTCGTCGGACGGGGGTTCCTTCGCCTGGGCATGCCCCAGGACCGCATCCAGCGCCTGATGCTTCAGATCGGAAACTAGATTGGGCATGAAGGTGCTCTCGTCGTTCAACGGCAACAGGGTCTCCCGGCCATCCCACATTACCGCGCTCAGGAAACGGAGATTGGTGCTGGGCAACGGACGACGGTACACCGAGACGATCTGCCGGCCGGTGTTCGGGTCGATGGTGATAGCACAACCATAAGGGTCATGAATCGGAGTGAGGTTGAATTCGGGGTCCGCCGGCAGGGTCACGCCAATTCGTATCAGGCCATTCTGTAGCAGCAGGCTATGGGCGCCGGCGTCTTCGTTATTCGCATCCGGGCAATTGGCGCCGTCCACGGGTGCGAAGAGTGGGTCAGTGCCGTGAGTCCGGAAAAACAGTTGCCGCACATGACTGGCGTCGAGGCCAAAAGCCTGGTCCGCCTGATGGCAGGTAGCGCACGTGCGCCCATTCGTCCCCAACGATTGGAAGAATGGATTCTTCTCGTCGATGTCGCCGGCAGTGCTGTAGGTGGCGACGTAGCCGGTTGGATCGCGGAAGGGCTGGAGGTTGCGGATGTATGCGACCGCGGCAGCGAGACTGAGTGAAAGGCCAACTAGGATAAACACTATCTGCGCGGATTTTGGCAGTGGCTTCATGGCATCACACCTCTTATGTGCATTTCACCGAAACGAAATACAAAGTCAGAAGGGCAGCGGGATTACCGAGGTTCTCAGTACAGTTCGTGTAGAGCCTGGGCCGCCTCCCACGTTTTTGTGGAATCACAAACTGCACGTGATAGGCCAGAGGAGGTACAGCCTCGGTTGAGGGAAAACCCAAACCTTAAGTCAGTTGTTTGCCGAGATCATGCAAGGGACAGCGGCGCTGCGCCCCAGCGCCGTTCCCAGAGTTGTGGGGCAAGAAGGCTATCTTAAATGCGAGTGTAGCTATCCGATTAGATAGTTGGAAGCCACCCACGGCTTTCGCCCGTAACAAAGGGGGTGGGTCACTGTGGCGGGGTGTTGTTGGACGGCCCGGCGTGCGGGCCGGCCGGAGCTTCGCCGTCTTTCAACTTGCGGCAGCAGCCGCTTAGCATGCCGCCCTGCGGCAAGTTCACCTGCGCTGCGTAGGGGAACTTGCCCTTGTGCTCAGGGTCGATGCATGACGCCCTTTGGATGGTAGCCGACAGCGAATATCGGCCGCCCATGGTCCCAAGGTTGTTCTTCGGTTGCCACTCCCAAACCTTTCGGTCCGCCACCCAGAAAAAGCCGCCCAAGAAGTCCTGATCCGGCTGATTGATGCCCAGATATCGCGCGCCCCAAGAGACGAACTGCATGCTCCACTTGGGCCCCTCGCCGAGGCAGATCATGTCGGGTAACGTCGGCGGAAGAACCTGCTTCGGGGGTTTAGCAGTCGGAGCCTGCTCCGAGGCGTTTGTCGTATCCTCCGGTTGATCTTGCGCCTCAACCGAAATGGCCATGGAAAGAAGAAGCGAAATTGCGATACCGCCAACCAAAGTACGCAACATCAAATCCTCCCGTAAAGCAATGGTCTGCGTGCTAACCGTTCGGCGTCAACCGGTATTTCGTTGGACCTTCGAGAAGCCTTTGCGCACGACCTGCTGGATGGAATCGCGCAATTCCATCGCCGCCAGTTCGTCTTCCTGCACCCATCTGACCTCGCTGACGTCACTTCCCGCCTTGGCTTCTCCAGAGACCAGGCGGCAGAGGTAATCGATCAGGACGTAGTGATACTGCGTACGTCCGTGCTCGTCCCGGAAGATGCTGTCGAAGACATCCAGAACGTCATCCGGTTCAACCTTGAGGCCGGTCTCTTCCAATACTTCCCGGCGAACGCCATCACGAAGTTTCTCGCCGAGTTCCAACATGCCGCCGGGAACGGACCACTCTCCCTTCAGCGGCTCGGTGGCGCGGCGCACCAGGAGCACGCGGTCCCGATGCACGATCACCGCGCCAACTCCGATGATGGGCCGTTCGGGATAATCGCGTTTCATCGTAGGTGTCTGCGGTCACGCGGAAGGCATTGCGCTGGTCTCATCGGGCAAAGAAATCCGCGGGATCAAATCCCACCAGCCTCCAGCCCTTGCGCCCCAGGGTCAAGCGGAAGCGCATTTGGGTTTCGCGCCGCAGAGTCACCTGCGACGGTTCCACGGGCGTGGCCTCCATCTCGATCTCGGCAACAGCGGAGCCGCCGTTCTTATCGGATGTAACCTGCAGCAATTGGTAACGGAAGCGGATGGCATCGTACTGATCGAAGAACGCTCGCAACTGGTCGCGCAGCTGGGCGTAGTCGGGCGTCCCCTGCTGGTCGAAGATAGCCAGTACCTGATAGGGATTGTGGCTTGCCATTCCGCGTTGCAAGGGCTTGAACACATCCCGTATGACCTGGTCACTGAGATCCAGCTTCTCATCGGCCGGTGGCTGTAGGGGCCCGGGGGCCGGAGGTTGCTGGCTCTGTGCCAGTAGACCGCATTGCAACACTGTGGTCAGGAGAACGCCGAGTAGCAGCGAGAACCAGCCAGGAAACGACATGCGCTTTTGCATCAAATGATTACCATGGTGCCTGAATTTGGCCACTCATGCATAATACTGGTAACGCCGCTGGGATGCAGCAGGTCTCCACATGGCAATGGACAAACCCAAACGCGAATCGGAGCTGCCTGACTCCTCCGATCGCGGTTCCGCGCGGCCCCTGCGCGGGCCGGCGGTAGGCCGGGCTGGTTCGGCGCAACTTTCTGGAGGCAGAAGGGTTACAGCCGATGTGGGCAGCATCGCACTGGACCGATTCTTGCTGGCTGGTGGCTCCGCTAAGGGGACAGCGGAGCTACCCGCCGGGCTACGGGGCGAATTGACCGAACCTGTCGTACTGGAGATGCTGAGCGACGCCGAGGTCATGCTACGCGTGGCCGCGGGCGACGATGTCGCTTTCGATTATCTGGTGGGGAAATACCGCCGCCAGATGATCAGCTTCATGTACCGCATGACCCACAATCAGGCGGTAGCGGAGGAGTTGGCGCAGGAAGTGTTTCTGCGCGTCTATCGCTCGCGGCAGAGCTATGCGGCGAGCGCTAAGTTCACCACCTGGCTTTATCGTATTGCGACCAACCTGGCGGTGAACCACGCGCGCGACACCAAGCACGAGCGCCCCGAGAACACCGTCAACCTCGATGAACCCGATGCCGATACCGGCATGACGGTGGACTTGGCGGACGGCAGCTTGAACGCTGAGCAAACCATCCTTCGCCGGGAAAGGCTGGCGGCCATTCGCCACCAGGTCGAGGCGTTGCCGGAGCGCCAACGCACGGCCGTGATCATGCACAAGTACCAGAATATGGATTACAAGCAGATTGCGGCGGTATTAAAGTTAAGCGAGTCGGCAACCAAGTCGTTGCTGTTCCGGGCGTATGAAACGCTGCGGGAGACATTGAAACAGTTTTTATGAGTGGGAAGTAGGGTGCGGTTATGATGTGCGAAAAGCTTCGCGGCGATTTCATGGAAGCGGTGCTGAGCGGGCCAGAGGCGGCATCGCCTCAATTGCAGGAGCATCTGCGGAGTTGCTCGGCCTGCGCGCGCGAATTGGCTTCGTTCCAGCAAACCATGTCTGTTCTGGACGAGTGGCAGGCGCCGGAGCCTTCTCCGTATTTCAGTTCCCGATTGCGGGCGCGGATGCGCGAGGCAGCGGCGATGCCAGCTGGCGGCTGGCTGGCATGGTTGCGCAGGCCGGTGGCGGCAGCGGCCGCTGTAGTGTTGGTGGTAGTGGGCGCCGGACTGCTGGAGATGGGCCGCGTAAAACACGACCGCAACACGCTGGCAACCAACAGCCAGCCCGGCGTGGTGCGGGTCAACAACAACCCCGGAACCCCGGTTGGCGACCTGCAGTACCTGGACAAGAATGCCGATCTGTTTGCAGATTTTGATGCCCTTGACGAGCAACCGCAATCCTCAACGGAGTAAGCCAAAGTTGTGCGCGCCACTAAATCCATCCTCGCAAGCCTGATGCTGCTCTTGAGCTCACTTCCAGCGCTGGCGCTTTTGCCCGGCTGGCAGCGTCACGCGCCGCCCTCAAGGCCCACGCAGCAGGCGCCGCCAAGCTCCCCGCACATGAACGGTCCGCCGCCGTCTGCGCCGCCAGGTTCCCGGCCCATGAACGGTCCGCCGCCGGCTTCGCCGCATACCTCCAGCGGAGGCTATCAGCCCCATCTGAGCGGTCCTGGTCCGCATCGTGGCGATTGGCTTCGAAAATACATGGCAGTGCCGCCGCAACAGCAGGAGAAGCAACTCCAACAGGATCCGAGTTTCCGCAGTCTTCCCCCGGAAAAGCAGAACCACCTGCTTGATCGTTTGCGGAACTTCAACAGCCAACCTCCGGAAAAGAAGGCCCAGATTCTCGACCGGATGGAGACCTTCGAGCACATGACTCCGCAGCAGCAGACGGCGGCGCGCAACCTGTTTCAGCGATACCGCAACCTGCCTGACGACCAGAGGAGCAAGGTTTCGCAGGCCTACCGAAGGTTGCGCGGCATGCCACCCCAGGCGCGGAGTCGGTTATTGAGTTCGGATGAGTTTCGCAATCGGTACACCGGCGATGAACGGGACCTGCTGCGCGGGATGACCGATCTGAATGTGGGACCGTCACACTAAGAATCGATGTTCCACCCGTTTTTCCTGCCATCTGAAGCACCGCTCCGCGAAATAATTTAACATCGAGGTTCGGCCGATTGCGGCATTGCAGTTAGCGGTGCGATCGGCGAAACCTGTTTCCCTATGATCGAACTGGTTCGCGACACCTACCGGTATCGGGAGTTGATTTGGGCGCTGGCCCTCAAGGAGCTCAAGGTCCGCTATAAGCGGTCGGTATTGGGCTTTATGTGGGCGCTGTTGAATCCTGCCCTGCTTATGGTCGTGTTGACGCTGGTTTTCTCCACGGTCATGCGCTTCAACATACCGCATTACGCGGTTTTTCTGCTCAGCGTGCTGCTGCCCTGGACGTTCTTCTCGCAATCGCTCTCCTATGCCGTAGAAGCGATCGTATCCAACGGCGACTTGATCAAGAAGATTGCGATACCCAAGCTGGTGTTTCCCATGGCGGCAGTCGTGTCCAACATCATCAACCTGCTGCTCTCGCTTATTCCGTTGGCCCTGCTGGTCCCCCTTCTGCGGCACCCCTTCTATTGGACCTGGGTGTACTTGCCCGTTCCGTTGCTGGCCTTGGCAATCTTCACTCTGGGGATGACATTCTTCTTCGCCGCCGCCAACGTGTACTACCGCGATGTGTCGCACATCCTGCAGATCCTGCTGTCGGCGTGGTTCTATCTGACGCCAATCATTTATCCGCTGGATATGATCCCGGCGCGGTATCAATGGATTTTCAAGCTGAACCCAATCATCTATGTCATTAACGGGTTTCGCCTCGCGGTGTACTACGGTATGTTGCCCAAGGCGCCTTCCATCATTGCCTCATTTGTTTGCGCTTTCTTAAGCTTGTTCCTGGGATTTGCCATCTTCCGCAAGTACCAGGACAACTTCGTTTTCTATGTCTGAGTCAGGAATGTCTTCCAGCCCGGTTGCAATTCGATTGCAGAACGTCACTCAGCGCTTTCGGGTGATTCAAGAGCGCCCCGATACGGTGCGCGAACTGTTCGCCAAGTTTTTCCGTCATCGATCGAGCTATCACGACTTTGAGGCGGTAAAAAACGCCTCCTTTGAGGTCCGGAAAGGCCAGATGCTGGGATTGATCGGGCGCAACGGATCGGGCAAGAGCACGCTTTTGAAGATCGTTTCAGGCGTATATCGGCCGTCTGCCGGAACGGTACAGGTACAAGGCTCGTTGGCGCCGCTGATTGAATTGGGCGCCGGATTCCACCATGAATTGACCGGCCGGGAAAATATTCTGCTCAACGGTCTGCTGATGGGTCACTCCAAACGCGAGATGCTGGAGCGCCAACAGCGCATTATTGACTTTGCCGAGATCGGAGACTTCATCGATTCACCGGTGAAGCAGTACTCCTCCGGAATGTACATGCGGCTGGCGTTTTCGGTGGCCACCGAGGTGAACCCGGAGATCCTGGTGATGGACGAAATTCTCTCCGTCGGCGACGCGGGATTTCAGGACAAGTGTTTCGAACGCATCCGGAACTTCCGGCAAGCCGGTAAAACCATCCTTATGGTGAGCCATAACATGATCCAAGTCGCGCAGCACTGCGACCGTGCAATTCTGCTGGACAAAGGCTCCATCATGGCCGACGGTCTGCCGGATGAAGTCATCGAGGCCTACAAGAATTTGCTGGCGCTGGAGGCGGTGGGGGCCCATTGATCTGCGCCAGCTATGCCGGCGAATTCCGCCCCATGTTTTCGACAGTTACGAGAGGCCAACGCGCGCGGCCACACTCGGCTTCTGAAGTTGCCTTAGCTCTAGGGGGTTGCCGGCAGGGAACCTGGCCTCCCCGCAGGCAAGGCGGCATTCGTGTTATATTTGCGCCAATCTATGCTGCATGCATTCGCCCTCTGGCTTCACGAACACGCAAGGTTCTTTGAGATTCTGCTGGTCATTCTCAGCGCCCTGGTGGCGTTCTATGCCGATACTCTCCGGCATTTTCTGTCCCTGCCTCCGCAGAAGTTATCGACCTGGATATTGAAGGCGAGACTGCTTTCGGTAAACTCCAAGCTCTTCAATCTCTGTGAGTGCCAAAACAACGCATTCTCGACTCTGGTCTATGTTTCCCGTTTCCTGGTCTTTGTGTTGCTGCTCGCCAGCCTTTTCATAGGTGGAATTTTCCTGGAGGTGGTTTCGATCCGGCTGGAGAACCGGGGAGACCCCGGCGCCTATAGCCGCTTCCACGCCAACCTGGACATATCCCTGGCCTTGGTATTTGTGGTGGTGGTCTGTTCGCGGCTGCTGCTGCTCGGGGAATTTCTATTTCGCCTGCGAAACTTCAAGGGATACGACAACCGGCTCATGGAGCGCGTAGCGGAACTCGAGGGAAAACTTGGGATTTCCGACAATACTCCGGCGAATTCAATCAGCGATTAAGAACTCACAGATTTGGAAATGAGCGGGCTTTAGAGGCTGCTGAAAAAGTCGGAAAAGCAGATCCCTCGCGGGCTGAAGCCCGCTCGTGATGACAAAAAATAAAGGGCTTCCAATGGCGCATCGAAAGGTGCGCCCCTTCAAAGCGGCCTGCCATCGATTTTTGTCGCCGCCTGTGAAAAGGCGTTCACGAGCCATCGCCTATACACCAGGAACTTGAGATCACCTTGCAAAGCCTGACGGAAATCATTCAGCGGCAGAAGAAACGGCTCCGTACTCTGATCAGCGCATTCCGGCCGGCGAATGTTGAGGACCGGTACCGGGTGGTACTGGGCGTGTGCACCCGGCTGCCATTACCGGTGCGAGCCAAACAGCGGGTGTGCTCCTGGTGTCTGAATCACCTCGTGGGTCGCACGCGAAGCATACTGCCCGCGGACGTCCGGCCAGCGCAGGAGGCATGGGACAAACAGGGACGTGCGCGTCTGCGTCAGCTTCTAGAGGGAGAGGAACGACTTGTCTGTCCGGTGGTCGAGAACCCAGCAGTATCCTTCATCTTAGTACTGCACAACCGCGCACACCTGTCGCTCCTCAGTTTAGAGTCCGTCATCGCCAACGCAGACGTTGGTTATGAACTGATTGTCGTGGACAACGCGTCCAGTGACGAGACCGCGTTGATGCTGGACCGGTTGCAGGGGGCGAAAGTAATTCGCAACCACACCAATATCGGATTCGGTCCGGCCTGCATGCAGGCGGCGGCTTTGGCTGCGGGAGAATATCTCTGTTTCTTCAACAATGACGCGCTACTAAGCCCCACCGCGATCAGCGCGGCGCTTGCCAATTTTGGAGATGCGAGTGTGGGTGCGGTTGGCGGAAAGGTGCTGCTCGCCAATGGCGTGCTGCAGGAAGCCGGCAACATGGTGTGGTCTGACGGAAGCGCTGTGGGCTACGGACGAGGCGATGACCCGCAGTCTCCGCAATACAATTTTCGCCGGCCCGTTGACTACTGTTCTGCGGTCTTTTTGGTGACGCCGCGGCGATTGTTCGCTGAACTAGGCGGGTTCAGCTCCGAGTTTGCGCCCGCCTACTACGAAGATGCCGACTATTGTATGACCCTGTGGCAGAGAGGCTTTCAAGTTATCTATGAACCTCTCGCGGTGGTCCGACATTATGAATCGGCAAGCTCGGGAGGAAATGAATTTGCGCAGGCCCGGATGGCGGGGCACCGGGAGAAGTTTCTGCACAAGTGGAACGCTGTATTACAGCGGCATCATGCTCCCGACCCATCTCACATTTGCGGTGCGCGCATAGCCGTCAGATCTAGCGGCTTACGAATACTCTATATCGATGATCGGGTACCGCATAAGACTCTTGGCGCCGGTTTTCCAAGAAGCAATGACATTCTGTCCCAGCTCGTCGCTCTCGGCCATCACGTAACTTGCTCGACATTCACCTTCCCTTTGTTAAGCGATGAATACTCGGACATACCGAGGGAGGTTGAGTTGCTTGACGGCCTTGGCAACCGTGCGGCCTTGATTAAGGATTACTGCCGGTGCAGCGACGTGGTATGGGTCAGCCGTCCGCATAACCTCCACGTGCTGCTGACGCAATGCCTGCCCAAGGAAGCGTCTCGACCTTTCAGACTGGTCTATGACGCGGAGGCGATTTTCTCCGATCGAACGCGGCAAAAATCGGAGCTTGAAGGTTCCGAAACGGAGACTCCTCCGCCTTATGATGAACTCACTCTGGCCAAGTCGGCGGATACCGTAGTCGTGGTTTCTGAGAATGACCGAACAGCAATGCTTCAGGCGGGTGTTCGCTCGGTGCACGTGATCGGATTTCAGCTTTCTCCGGCCCCTACGTCCACAGCGTTCATAGAGCGCCGTACGCTTCTGTTTGTCGGAGGAGTACACGGCGAGGACAATCCGAATGCCGACTCGATTCGATATTTCTGTCGCGCAGTTTGGCCGGCGGTACAGAAGGCGACCGCAGCCAGCTTCATCGTGGCAGGCTATGGCACCGATGAGGTCCTGGGCGATCTGAACAGTTCCTCGGTACAGGTGCTTGGAGTACAGGAAAACCTGGGACCTCTTTATGAAGGGGCGCGGCTGTTCGTGGTCCCAACCCGGTACGCTGCAGGTTTACCGTTCAAAGCTTACGAGGCGGCGGCGTTCGGTGTGCCACTGGTGGTCTCGGACGTCATTGCGCGGCAAATGAAGTGGCGGGACGGAATCGATTATCTTGTCGCCCGCGATGCGGATACATTCGCACAACAGTGCAACCGGTTATACAGCGATGAATCCCTTTGGAGAAGCCTTCGCGCAAACGCCTTGCAACGCGTGATCGATGAAGTTAGTCCTAACGCCTTCGAGAAGAGCATACAGGCAGTATTGAACGAGGTTGCCGTCGGCGTTCACTCTCCTAAAAATCCGCTTTGAGACGGACCGCGTAGCTGCGCGGGGGCGCAATGGAATTACCCGAGAACAGTCCCGCAAAGTTTATGAGATTCAACCCATCGTTCATGTTCTCAACGTCGAATTGCATTCGCATGGTTCGGTTGTCTTTTTTCCAGATATCGGCGCCGATGGAAGCATCCAACGAGAACCAAGGCTTGACTCGGTTGCGCTCGAAATTAACCCGATCGATGACTTGCTGACCATATTGCGCGAGCGCTTGTTCGTAGGTGCCGTCGAAATCGACCGGCAGTCCGCTTCCAAATTCTCCGCCCAATGCAGCCCAGAGCCGGGGCAGAAACTGGTAGCGGAAGCGCGTCCGCACTGAGTGGCGCTGGTCTTGCGAGACCCAGAAACGCCCCGCCAAATCGGTCAGGGCATTGGTCGCCGACTGGCCGAGAAAGAGTCCTCCGCTAACCGGGAAGTAGGCCGAGCCCACCATGTAGGAGTAGCTCACAAACCCTGAGCAACGGCCCCAGCGCGGAAGATTGACTTTGCCTTCGGCACCATAGATCTGGGCTTTGCGAAAGGCGATGGGGAAGCTGACCGAAGTATTCAGCAGCAGGTCGTCGTCGGCGAAGTTGTTCATGTCGCGGAAATAGGAATTTATGTCCAGGCTGAACTTCCCCATGAAGCCCTTGGTCAGGCCAAGTTCGTAGTAGTTGCCGTGCGAGGGCCCGACCGGCAGGCGCAGCACGTTGGAGTTCAGGACTGCAACCTCGGGGGAACTCGACAGCAGGATGTTCTCGAACGAGGGAGTTTGGAAAACTCGGTCATAAGCGGCATGAAGCAGGAGTTCGCTCTTGGCGAAGTAGCGCGAGAGTCCCAGCCGCGGACTCACTGCATTTTGATTAACGACGAGCTGGTAATGGTCCCAGCGCAGGCCCGCACTGACAGTCCAATTGCCCAGACGGACCAAGTCCTGAACGAAAGCGGACTGCTCCAGGTCCGGCCGATTGCCGACGAAGCTGAACCTCGTCGGCGTACCTGGGTCGAACTGCGAAGGGTCGGTGATTACGTCGGCAAAACGCTCGTGCAGAAAAAGTATTGTCCGATTCCACCCCAACCTTCCACTCCTGGTTGCCGTGATGAATCGAGACGGTTGCGTTGAAATAGCCCTCGGTAAAGTGGTTGCGTTGGAACGCGATAATCGGCGTGGACAGAAGATTTGACGACAGGCCATTCGAGTTGTCGCGCACCATTCCTCGAACGTCGCCCACAATGTTGGAGGAGAAAATGTGTTGATAGGTGGCGGTCCCCATATTCTCGAAGTTGTCGCCATGCTGGCGTTGGCCTGCCGCTTGCTGCACCTGCTCATTGGGTATTTGATAGCGAGCCAGCTCATGGCGAAACATCAAAGTCAGACGGTCGCTCGGGGTGAAGTCCCGCTCGTATCGGCCGGCGAAATCCCCCGTAGTTCCAGTGTTGGTGAAGTTTTGCGGAACAGGAGGACTGAGATAGTAACTGGTCATCGCGCCGCTGGCACTAATCCCAAACAGGTTTTTCCCGGACAGATACTGCAGCATGGTGTAGGCGCCGGCAGTATCGAAGCTGCCTCCTGACAACACCACTTGCCCATGGAAACCTTCCCGGTTGTCTCTCGCGGTATTGACCTCGACAATGCCCCCCATCTTCCTTCCATATTCGGCGGGGATTCCGGCGGTGTAAACGCTCATCGAGTCGACATTGTCGGCTTCAATCTCCGGGCCTGAACCGGGCGAACGGTTGTCGGTGAGCGGAATTCCATTGATCACGAACTGCGTCTGGTATTCCGATCCGCGCGGATGAAGCACCGCATTGCCTTCATAAAGCCATCCCGGCTGCGAGTTCACCAGATCCTGCAAGGAACGTCCCGGCAGGGAGGTGACGCGATCGGCAATCGTCTCCGAGCCAATCTGGTTTACGGCGCCGACCCGATCGGGGTCGATGAGTGTGTCCTGGTCGCTGACTTTGACCGAAGTATTCACCCCGGCAACGCTCAGCTTGAGGTTGAGTTCCCGAGGAATGGCAGAGCGGATTTCCAGCGATTGCGAAACCGGAGCGAATCCTTCGCATTTCACTTCCAGCCGGTACACCCCGAAGGGCAGGCGCTGGGCGTCGAGGGTGCCGGCTTCGTCGGTGTGAAACGTTTGCCGAAACTGATTGGACTCACTCACCAGCTCCACCGAACTCTTCAAGCCGAGTCCCGCAGGGTCGGTCACGCGCAGGCGCAGTTCACCGCTCTTGCTCTGGGCAAGGAGCGGCAGCGCACACAGGAGAACGATGACGAGTTTTTTCATGCACCAGCGCTGACAGGTGTGTTCATCAGAGAGATAGCAATGGAATCATTGTACGGGACGGCACAGTGCATTGATTCCGGTCTGCGCCAAAACCAAAAGGGCCGTCCGTATGGACAGCCCTTGGTTGCGCTACGCTGGCTCCGAGGCAGCAATCAGGTTCAATCCTGCTGCAGGGAGAAAGTCAGTTTCATCCAACCGGAACCGTGCTCAGCACCTGCTCGCGGACCTCCTCGTCCTGCTTGGCTTCCGCGTGAGAGGTGGGCAGAGCAATGTCGAGCAGCTCCTCAATGGTCTTGACGTAATGCATGGTCAGCCCCTGAAGCTGCTCTGGCGTCAGGTCTTCGTCAACGTTCTGGCGGTTATCGGCAGGCAGAATAATGTCCGTCACTCCCGCACGCTTTGCCGCCAATGTCTTCTCCTTGATGCCACCGATGGGGAGCACATTGCCACTCAACGTGATCTCACCGGTCATGGCGGTCAGCGGACGAACCCGACGATCGGTAAGCAGCGAGACCAACGCCGTAGCCATGGTCACACCGGCCGAAGGTCCGTCCTTGGGAATGGCGCCTGCCGGCACGTGGATGTGAATGTCGTGGTCGGCAAAGAACCCTTCGTCAATGCCAAGCTCCTTCGCATTCGACCGCACCCAGGTCAGAGCCGCCTGCATGGACTCCTGCATGACCTGACCGAGCTGCCCGGTCATGGTGAAGCCACCCTTGCCCCTCATCTTGTTGGCCTCGATGAAGAGGATGTCGCCGCCCGTCGGCGTCCACGCCAGGCCCACGGCCACGCCCGAGCGCTTGGTGCGCTCGGCGATTTCGCCCTCGGTGCGGATCTTCATCCCACCGAGCATGTCGTGCTGCTGCACCAGTTCCGGCGTCACCATCAGTTTGTCGGTCTTGCCCTCGGCGATGCGGCGTGCCTGTTTGCGGCAGATGGTCCCGATGGTGCGCTCCAGGCTGCGGACACCGGCTTCGCGGGTGTAGTGGCGAATGATGAAGCGGATCGTTTCCTCGGGAAACTCGATCTGCTCGCCGGTAACTCCGTTTTCCTCGATCTGACGCGGCACCAGGTACTGGAATGCGATGTGTACCTTTTCCTCTTCCGTGTAGCCCTGGAGCTCGATAATCTCCATGCGATCGCGCAGCGGATCGGCTACGGGGTCGAGCATGTTCGCCGTAGTGATGAACAGCACCTTCGACAAATCGAAGGGCACGTCGAGGTAGTTATCGCGGAAGCTGAAGTTCTGCTCCGGATCAAGCGCCTCGAGCAGCGCCGACGCGGGATCACCGCGAAAGTCGCGTCCCACCTTGTCGATTTCGTCGAGCATAAAAACCGGATCGTTGGTTTCCGCGCGGCGGATACCCTGCATGATCTGTCCCGGCAAAGCGCCAATGTAGGTGCGACGATGTCCGCGGATCTCGGCCTCATCGTGCACGCCGCCCAGCGATAAGCGCACAAACTTGCGTCCCAGGGCGCGCGCAATCGACTTGCCCAGAGAAGTCTTGCCCACTCCCGGCGGTCCGACGAAGCACAGAATCGGGCCCTTCATATTGGGCTTCAAGCGGCGGACGGAGAGGTAATCCAGAATCCGGTCCTTTACTTTTTCCAGATCGTAATGGTCGGAATCAAGGATCTCCTTGGCTTTCAGAATATCCACTTCCACGCCCGACGATTTCTGCCACGGCAGCACCGCCAGCCACTCGATGTAATTGCGGGTAAGCCCGTAGTCGGCGGCCATCGGCGACATGCGAGCCAGCCGGCCCAGTTCCTTCAGGGCTTCCTTCTTCACGTCGTCGGGCATGCCAGCCGATTCAATTTTCTGCCGCAGCTCTTCGGCGTCGCGGGTGGTTTCGTCTTGCTCGCCAAGCTCCTTCTGGATGGCCTTCATTTGCTCGCGCAGGTAGTACTCGCGCTGCGTCTGCTGCACGCGGTCCTGCACTTCGCTCTGGATCTTGTTGCGCAGTTGCTGAACTTCCAGTTCCTTGGCCAAATGCTGGTTGATTTTTTCCAGGCGGACATTAACGTCGGGTGTCTCCAGCACGTCCTGCTTGTCGCGGGTTGACAACGACGGCAGTGAGGAAGCGATGAAATCAACCATGCGGCCGGCGTCATCGATGTTGGCCGCCACCGTGGAAAGTTCATCCGAAAGCGTCGGTGAGCCCGCCACGATTTGCTGAAACAGGGTCAACACGTTTCGCTGTAAAGCCTCGATCGCAGAGCTCTTGGGAGCCGGTATCTCGGGAATCGTCTCGACAGTCGCGTACATGAACGGAGTCAACTGCGTGTACTCCGTTACCTTGACGCGCTCCAAGCCTTCGGCAAAAACAAACAGGCTCTGGTTGGGCATGCGCACTACTTTATGCACCACCGCCAGGGTCCCCACTGCGTAAAGGTCGGTAGGCTGCGGCGAATCGACGCGAGCTTCGCGTTGCGCCACCACCACAATGGTCTTGTCCTCACCCAGGGAGTTGATCAACTGGACCGAACTTTCCCGGCCAACCGTGAGCGGCAGCACGGCGTGCGGAAATAGCACGGTGTCGCGCACCGGCAAGACCGGAAGGGTCCGGGCAGCCGAGGCATCGTCGCGCAATTCCGGATCGGTTACCTTTAAATCTTTTATTTCGTTAGACATATGACTCCTTGAGTCTATCACACTCAAGCTTTAGATGAGCGGCTTCTGCAAAAGATGCAGACGGTATTGGCCGGGGCGAAGCTTGATGTGGCACCGGGGAGCGATATGGGTGCCGGCACCATCATCTCGCCTCGCCCAAACACTACATCGGCCACAAAACCGAACCTCTGAGGGCGCCGCCGGTCCAGCGCCTCATTCTCAGAGCACTGGATTGTAGCCAAGCGGCGGGCAGTCTACAACCGCAATAGGTGCAATTCTGCAAAATCTGGACAATGCGTCGTGACCATATTACGCCCTAACCGCTTCTGGACTTGGCTGCCGGATAGACTCCCAGTATTTTCACAAATTCCGCAATCTCTCCCAGATGACGCAACGCATTGCGCGACGGTTCGTCATCTCCGCGAAGGATGTCCACAAAGAAAACGTATTCCCAGGGATGGCCCCGCAAGGGGCGCGATTCGATCTTATTGAGATTGATATCGCGCAGGGCAAAGACGCTGAGCGCCTTGAAGAGTACACCGGGCACATTCTTTAGGGCAAAACCAATCGAGGTTTTGTTGGCGCCTTTGCCGACCTTTTTGGACTTGCTGATTAACAGAAAGCGGGTGTAGTTCTGCTGGTCGTCTTCAATCCCCGCCAGCAGAACCCGTCCTCCATACTGTCCGGCCGCCTGTTTGGGAGCGATGGCCGCAGCGTCGTGCAGATGTTCTGCGACAATATGGCGAACGCTTCCGGCGGTATCGTAGAACGGCACCGCCTGGATTCGAGGGTGCGAGCGAAAGAACTTCCGGCATTGGTCCAGCGCCACCGGATGGGAAAACACTCGCCGTATTGCGTCCCGCTTCACCCCCGGCATAGCAATCAGGTTGTGACGGATGCGCAGATAAAACTCACGATGGACGAACACCTCCCGTGTAAGCAGCAGGTCGAAGTGCTCGGCCACTGACCCGGCCAGCGAATTCTCGATGGGGACCACGGCCGCCTGCACCGAGCCGCTCTCCACCTGGTCGAACACCTCCGCCGACCGAGCGCAGGGAACCACGGTCGCCCCCGGCAGCATGTTCCCGCAAGCTTCGTGGCTAAAAGAGCCGAGTTCTCCCTGAATCGCAACTTTCATGGTAATGGGCAGAGGATAACAGAGTACCTGCGATGATTACGATACGGGTTGCCTCGCCACCCAAAATTTAGTTCGCATATTCCCGTCAGAATTTGTGGGCGTCTCACAACCATCCGGCCCAGGATTGCCGTCCAAGCGTAGTAGCTCGGTATAGCGAGCATTGGCAAAAGATTTAAGGGGGTGAAAATATGCTTTGGACACTATTCGTAATCCTATTGGTGCTGTGGTTGCTGGGAGTAGTTACCAGCTACACGCTGGGAGGGTTTATCCACATTCTGCTCGTGCTCGCTGTAGTGGCACTGATCATCCAGCTTGTTACGGGCCGGAGAACGGTAGTTTAGAGGTGGTTCGATAGCGCAGGGATTGTACTGCTGTTGTTGCGGCTGAAGCGTCAGATCGTAGATTGCCGCTTCAGCCAGATCTTCGAGGTCCCAAACCCACGGAGGTGAAGCGATGGATAAAGACAGAGTGAAGGGCAAGATTGATGATGCCGCTGGACGTGTCAAGCGCCAGGTCGGTGAATGGACCGGCGACAGCAAGGCCCAGGCGGAAGGCGCGGCTCAGCAGGTGAAAGGCAAGGCAGAAAATGCCTGGGGCAACGTGAAAGACGCCGCGCGCGATGCGACCGACAGCGCAAGAGGCGAAGCCCAGAACGAGCAGGACAGAAATCGAACGGGATGAGATGGAAAGACGCGGACCGTAGACGTCGCTTAGTCTTCAACTGGAACTACATGCTCATCCAGGCGCCCGTCGCGGCGCCTTTTTTTGGTCGCTCTCGATCAGCAGATTCCCGGCCGCATCGGCCAGAAAGGTCGATCCGGGAGGAACGAAGGTGGTGGCGCTGTATTCGGCTACGATGGCGGGCCCTGGCAGTTTCTGCCCAGGCCGCAAGCCAGTTCTCGATCATAAGAGCGTTGCCACCATGGCGCCCGGCAAACCACACGCGGCGCTTTTCAGCTTTCGCGACGGAGCTGCTTCCCTTGGAGACCGGGACACAGATTCGCGTCGGGTTTTGATCTGCGCTCGCAAGCGCAGGGTCACCAGCTCGACTACCCGGTCAGGATGGCTGTAGCCATAGCGGAAATGATGCTGGCGATGAAATTCGTTCGACCAAGTCCGGCGCAGAAAGGGATGTTCAACTCGAAGCCTTGTCCACAATAGCGAAGATCGGCGCTCGGCTCGAAGTGAAGTCGTGCCGTCCCAGCCTTCGTCTCGAAATTCTCGTTTCGCCCTGTGCTCCAGGGCCGCGAATTGCTTGCGGATTGGCGCTAGCGGAAGGTTTCGGGCCCATGCTCTGCACCACGGTCCGCGAATAATCCTTGACCACATCGCTGGCCAGAATGCCGTAGGCGGAAAGCGCGCCCGGCATGGCCGGGAACGATGACCTGCGGAATGCCCAGGGCCTGCGCCAACTCGCAGGCGTGCTGTCCGCCTGCCCCGCCGAAAGCGACCAGCGCAAAATTTCGCGGATCGTGGCCGCGTTCGATGGAAACCACGCGCAGCGCCCGCTCCATGTTGGCATTTACCACCCGGATGACACCCTCGGCGAATTGCTCCAGCGACAGTCGCGAGCCCTGGCTTTCAGCCATTCGCGAGTGAGGGCCCGGGTACGCTCCAGTCCAGAGTGAATTCTCCGCCGAGAAACAGGTCCGCCTGCAAACGTCCTAGCAGCAGATTGGCATCGGTCACGGTGGGCCGAGTTCCGCGCCCATAGCAGATGGGGCCGGGATCGGCGCCCGCGGATTCAGGTCCGACCCGCAACGCTCCGCCGGCATCAAATCGTGCCAGCGAACCGCCGCCAGCGCCCACGGTATGAATGTCGAGCATGGGCACGCGCACCGGCAACCCCGCCACTTCCGCCTCATTGCCGGGCTTAGGCTCGCCAATCACCAGAGCGACGTCGGTCGAGGTTCCTCCCATGTCGAAGGTGATCACTCGCTCGAAGCCACTGCGGCGGGCCATGGCGGCAGCGCCGACTACTCCTCCGGCCGGGCCGGACAGGACAGTTCGCACCGGCTGGCGCGCCGCCGATTCCAGGGAAGTGATGCCACCGCTGGATTGCATCACGAAGACCCGCGATGCCTTCGCGCCTCTCTGACCACGCTGCCGCATTCGCGCATCCAGGCGCTGCAGATAACTCTGCATGACGGGCTGCAGGTAGGCGTTGACCACCACCGTGCTGGCGCGTTCGTACTCGCGGAACTCGGGCAGGATCAAATGGGAGAGGGACAGTGGCAGGCCAAGTTCTTCCAGCACGCGGCCGATCGCACTCTCGTTGTCGGGATTAGCAAAGGCGAACAGGGTAGAGACAGCGATTGAGTCGGCGCCGCTGACATGGACATCGCGTGCCAGCAGCCGGAGGTCCTGCGTCGAGGGCCGCTGCAGGACTTTGCCATCGCAGCTTACCCGCTCCGGCACGCCGAACCTCATTCCCGGTTCCACCAGCGGAGGCACGCGCTGAAAGGTAAGGTCGTAAAGCCGGGGTCGGGCCTGCCGTCCAATCTCGATGGTGTCCTCGAATCCGGCAGTCGTAACCAACGCCACCCGCGCACCCTTGCGTTCCAGCAGGCTGTTGGTGCCCACCGTCGTACCATGCAGCAGCACGATCGCGCCGGAGCAGCCGCTGCGCGAAACTGCTTCTGCAATGGATTGCGAAGGGTCCTCCCGGGTGGAGAACACCTTCACCATACGCAACCGTCCGCGTTCGATCCAAACGCAGTCGGTGAAAGTTCCGCCGGTGTCTACGGCTATTCGGGATGGTGTCTTCGATCTGTGGGTGTAGGATGCGGCCATGGTCGAGCGAACACCAGCGCGGAGAATCGCCGATTTTAGCACGGGCTTTCCGGCGGGCCTTGATCGCGAAGCAGATTGCCATGTCCAGGCAAATCGCGAATGAGCGGGGCGCCCCGGCGGTGGTTGACGATCTCCCATAAATATGGGAGCATGAACGCTGTGAAGACGACACTGGAAATTCCTGATGCCATCTTTCGCCGGGCCAAGTCCGTGGCTGCCGAGCGTGGGATTCCGCTGCGGGAGTTTGTCTCCGAAGCCGTGAGGGACAAACTCGGCAACCGCGGCAAGGCAGCAGACAAGCCCTGGATGGCGGCTTTCGGCAAACTGCGGCGCCTGCGCAAGGAAACATCCAGAATCAATCGCACCATTGAAGAAGAATTCGAACACCTCGAACCTGAGGACCGGCTGTGATTCTGGATACGAACGGACTCTCTGCTGTGGCAGAGGGCGAAGCCGCTCTCGAACCCATCCTCCGCAAAGCGGCCCAGATCGCCATTCCGGTCATTGTCCTGGGCGAATACCGCTACGGCATTTCCCAGTCACGCCACCGGCTGCACTACGAACGATGGCTGGCTGAATACCTGCCGAAATTTCGCATCCTGGAGGTTGATGAACTGACGACAATCTCGTACAGTGCCGTCCGCACCGAGCTGAAGAGGGCCGGAACGCCCATTCCTTCGAACGATGTTTGGATTGCAGCGTTGTGCCGCCAGCATTCTCTGCCTCTAATCAGCCGCGACCGCCACTTCGATGCCGTATCGGGAATCACAAGGCTAGCGTGGTAGCCCAAGAGCCGATGATCCGGACCCCAGTCGCTGAAGACCTGCACGCCGCTACAGAGGTTTTCCCATCAGGAACGCATCCAGCGAGTGGGTAGCGTAATAGCCGGGCAGGGTGCGCAATATCTGATAGCCCAGCTTGCGGTAGAGCCGCAAGGCGGGCCCGTTATTGACGGCTGTTTCCAAATATATTTCCTTGCAGTTGAAAGAGCGCAGCCGGCGCTCGCATTCGTCCATCAGCAGGGACGCCAGTCCCATTCGGCGGGCTGCAGGAACAATGTCGAGGGTCAGAATGCGGCCCGCTTTTCCCCGAACCGGATGAGCAATGATGAAGCCGGCAGTCGTCCGTTCCCCTGCCACTGTTCCGGCGGGCTCCGCTCCAGGGATGCAAGCTTTCAATCCAGTGTCCGGCAGAAGTCCGGATACGGGGAGTTCCGCCTGGTCATAACGTAATTCGGCACAATCAGCCACCAGAGTTACTGCGTTACGCCGGGTGATGAACCCGCTCAATTCCATTTGGGTGTAGGAGATGCCTTGCGGAAAGCAGAGTTGGTCGATTTGCCACAAGCGCTCGAAGTCGGCGGCGCGATAGTCGCGGAGGTTAAACTGCACGTCAGCAGTTTGGGGCTTCCATAGCTTGTCGCGCAAGTTTTCTTGACGGACCGACAACGGTTTGTAATCCCAGCGAAGACAAAGTTGCGCTTCCGCCGCGGTGCTAGGCCATACGGCGGTTAGCGCGCATCTGAATTTTGGTCATGGTGCGCAAAAGCGCTGTCGTTTGTTTCACCTCAGGCATGGCAAGGCCACAGTAAAGCTGCTTACCTTCCCGGCGAGTGGCTCACGAGGCCGGCGGATTTCAAGATTCCAAGATGCTGGGAAAGGTTGGCTTTCGAAATGCCGAGCCCGGCTTGTAGTTGTGCGGACCAGCGATCGCCGCGCTCCAGCATGGCGACCAACTGCAACCGGGTTGGATTGGCGAAGGCCTTGCAGATTGCAGCCTCGCGTTCGTAATCGCGCTGATTCGACTTCGACTTTTTCTTCATCCGCAATTCCCCAGTTGATAGCAGAGTCCTAGAAATAACACTGTTGTCCATGCCGCGGGAATCCCCCAAATGGGGTGCATACGCTGGGGTGGGCAAGAACCAAGGAGCAGGAGACGGCGTGGGTTGGCACGTGCTCCTGCGGAGAATCAGAAAGCATGCCAGGATAAAAGGCTGTTTGTGAATCGCGCGGATAAACTTTGCTACCGGAAACCGCCCCTAAAGTTACTGCAGCCGGTTGCCGATAGCTTTTCGAGCAGGAAGTGATACGTTCTCCTGATTGAAACACCCTGTGCTAGCTTTCCCAGCCAGCGTGCCATTGCGTCTGGCTGGGGTTTTTTGTGCGCGGAAGTAGCCAGGGCGCAAGTTAGTGACCGCCGCCGATTCCGGCGGCTGCGAGTCAACAATCCTTTCACGCTTGGCTCAATTATTGCCGGTAGTGAGCGCCGCCGTGGCGCACGTCGGCGCCGCGCACCCAGAAAATCACGTCTTCGGCGATGTTGGTGGCGTGGTCGGCGATGCGCTCCAGGTTGCGGGCGATGAGCAGTACATTGAGGGCCGAACGCGTAACCGCGGGTTCGTCGTGCATTTTCTGGACCAGCACAATGAAGGCCTCATCCTTCATGCGGTCGACGATGCCATCCATCTGGAGGACCGCCTCGGCCACTTCGGCTTTGCCATCGAGGAAGGCCTCGAGCGCGCGTCGCACCATGGTGCTGACGCTGTCGGCCATGCGCGGAATATCCACGGGCAATTGCACTTCGGGTTCGCTGATCAGGTCGAGCACCCGTTGCGCGATGTTCACTGCCTGGTCGCCCACGCGCTCCAAATCGGCGTTGATCTTGAGCACGGCCAGGATAAAGCGCAGATCGACCGCCATGGGCTGCTGCATGGCCAGCAGGTCGAGCGCGAGTTCATCGATCTCGCGTTCGGCTTCGTTGATGGCATTTTCGCCGGTAAGCACCATCTGGCAGTATTTGCTGTCGCGGGTGCGGTAGGCTTCGGTTGCGCGATCGATGGCCTGCTCGGCCAGGCCTCCCATCCGCAACAGTTTTTCTTTCAGTTCGTCCAGTCCCTGCTGAAAACGGCTGCGCATTATCCAAACCTGCCTGTAATGTAATCTTCCGTCCGCTTGTCGTCGGGGGTGGTAAAGATCTTTTCCGTTTTGTCGTACTCGATAAGGCTCCCCATCAGGAAAAACGCCGGTGAACTCGGCCACGCGAGCGGCTTGCTGCATATTATGGGTCACGATGACAACAGTGTAATGCTGCTTCAACTGAAATATAAGCTCCTCGATTTTACTGGTGGAGATGGGATCCAAGGCCGAGGCCGGCTCGTCCATCAACAGCACTTCGGGCTCGACCGCCAGGGCGCGCGCGATGCACAGCCGTTGCTGTTGCCCGCCGGACAGGCTGGCCCCGGACTTCTTGTGCAAGTTGTCCTTCACTTCATCCCACAAAGCCGCCAGATTGAGCGAACGCTCCACCAGTTCGTTCATCTGTTTGCGGTTGCGAAAGCCGTTCAGCTTCAGGCCGGCCGCGACATTGTCATAAATCGACATGGTGGGAAACGGATTCGGTTTCTGGAACACCATGCCAATGCGGCGGCGTACCTCGACGGGGTCCGAGCCGCTGCCGTAAACATCCATCTCGCCGACCTTAACCGAGCCCTCGGCGCGCGCTTGCGGAATGGTTTCGTGCATGCGATTGAGGCAGCGTATGTAGGTGCTCTTGCCACATCCCGAAGGACCGATGACCGCGGTCACGTGGTTGGCCGCCACCGTCATGTCGATGGAGTTCAGCGCCTGGTTTTTACCATACCAGGCGTTCAGTCCCCGCACTTCGATTCCCACACCCATGCGAGCTCTTACGCTCCCTTCATCATTCCGCGGCTGGTGGTGATGCGGACGGCCGCCACCGCGCCCACGATCAAAACGATCAGGATCAGCGCTCCGGCCCACGCCTGCTTGTGCCAATCGTTGTAGGGCGAAATGGCGTAGGTAAAAACCTGCAACGAGAGGGCCGCGGTGGGCTGATTCAGTTTCAAGTTCCAAAACTGATTTCCAAAAGCGGTAAACAGCAAGGGAGCGGTTTCTCCCGCCACCCGGGCAAAGGCCAGCATGCAGCCGGTGATCACTCCGGCGGAGGCGGTGCGCAGCGAGATCGAAAGGGTAGTGCGCCACTTGGGAATACCCAGTCCATAGGCGGCCTCACGGATGACGTTGGGCACCATCAGCAGCATTTCTTCGGTGGCGCGCGCGACCGTCGGAATCATCATGATTCCCAGGGCTATGCCACCGGAAAGCGCCGAGAAGTGCTTCTGCGGAACCACCACCAGCGAATAGGCGGCAATGCCGATAACGATCGAGGGCACACCGTTCAGCACGTCGGCGGTAAATCGCACCATGTCGCCAAAGCGATTGCGGCCATATTCCGCCAGGTAGATACCCGAGCCGATACCCAGCGGCATCCCGATGACGCTGGCCACCGCAAGGATGATTCCGGTGCCCACGATGGCATTCGCCATACCGCCGCCCACCTCGCCGGGCGGTTTCGGCGTCTGGGTGAGAAAGGCGATGTTAACCGAGCCCACGCCCTTGATAACCAGGTAAGCAAAGATGGCGAGCAGCGGAACCAGCACCAGGACGGCGGCGGCGATGGCGAACGCTGTCGCTCCTGCGTTGGTAAGGCGCCGTACCAGGCCGACATGCTGCGGGGTTGACGGTGCGGACAAATTAGGCACGTACCCTCGCAGTCCCGCCGGTGATGCTCCACACCAGCAGCCGCGCCAGGGCGTTGACGATAAGGGTCACGATAAACAGCGCCAACCCGATCTCGACCAAGGCGCTCAGGTATAAATCGCCGGTGGCTTCGGTGAATTCGTTGGCAATGACGCTGGCCATGGTGTAGCCGGGCGCGAACAGCGACTTGGCGATCTCGGGACGGTTGCCAATCACCATGGTCACTGCCATGGTTTCGCCCAACGCGCGCCCGAGTCCGAGGATGACCCCGCCCACAATGCCAATGCGGGCGTTGCGGAGAACGCCCATGCGGACCATCTCCCAGCGGGTGGCGCCCAGGGCGAGCACGGCTTCACGCTGGTTCTGGGGAACGGCGGTCATCACCTCGCGCGTAATCGAGGCAATCACCGGCACCACCATGATCGCCATGATGATGCCAGCCGCCAGCATCCCGATGCCATACTTCGGGCCGCTGAAGAAGCTTGTCCAGCCCAGGGTCTGGGCCAGGAAAGGCTCGACGTATTCGCGCAGCAACGGAGCCAGCACGAAGATTCCCCACAAGCCATAGATCACGCTGGGAATGGCCGCCAGCAACTCGACCAGAAACGAGATGATGGCGCGCAGCCGCTGCGGGCACATCTCGGTGACGTACACCGCCACTCCAATCGACAGCGGCACCGCCATCAGCAGGGCCAGGAACGACGAAACCAGGGTGCCGTAGATGAACGGCATCGCGCCAAAGCTACCCGCCACCGGGTCCCAGTCGCGCCCGTAGAAGAAGCCGATTCCGAATTGGTGAAGCGACAAGCGCGACTTGTCGATCAACTCCCAAGCCACCAGCGCCACAATCGCGAAGACGGAAATCGCGCTGAGAAGGATGATCACGGCAAACACGTTGTCAGGAATGCGGCTGGCGCGCGGATGGCTGGTGCGAATCTTCTGTAGCACGGTGGAGGCGGCCGACTTCCGCTCCTTGCTCACCAGCGCCATCGAGGGGATCGCGGTCGCGGGCTTCTGCATCTGTCCAGGCGGTTCGGTCGGATTCATGGGCTCGACGCTATCAGACATTTGTTACAGAAGTGTTACAGGCTTTGGCCTCTGATGGAGCGCGTCGCTGGTGCGGGGGCCAAAGAGATTGTGTCGCGCTGGTGTCGCCGCTCTGCGGCTCGCATAAATCTTCCGCCCGACTGGTTTTCGACATCTGTTTAGGAACGGCACGGCTGAAGCCGTGCCCCCTCAAAGCTTCCTGTCTTCAATTACCGAAACAGATGAATCATGCAACTTCAGCGCTTCGTCAGGTGGATGTCCTTAAGCTTGGCCTTCTCCATGTCCACAACGTGCTTGGGAAGCGGGGCATAATCGAGGGCCGTGACCATGGGCTCACCCTTGTCCAGCATCCACTGGAGGAAGCCCACCATAGCATTCTTTTTCACCGCGTCCTGCCACTCGGTCGGAACCAGCAGATAAGTGAAACTGGCAATCGGATAGGCGGTCTTGCCCGAAGCGTTAGTGATGGACACACGGAAGTCGGACGGCATGTTCTTGAGCGAGGCCGCGGCATCGGTCGTCGATTGCAGGCTGGCCCTTATGAAACTGCCGGCGGCATTTTTCACCGGGCCAAAGGTGATTTTGTTCTGTAGCGCATAGATCAGTTCCACATATCCGATGGCGCCGGGTTGCTGGGTAACCACTCCGGAGACGCCTTCGTTGCCTTTGCCGCCCAGACCCACCGGCCATTTCACCGAAGTGTTCGAACCAACCTTGGACTTCCATTCCGGGCTGATTTTGGAAAGATAATCGGTCCAAACGAAGGTGGTGCCGCTGCCATCGGAGCGATGCACCACAACAATGTCCTGATTGGGCAGCTTCAGGCCCGGATTCGCGCTGGTCAGCGCTTGATCGTTCCACGTGGTGATTTTGCCGAGATAGATCCCCGCCAGCGCCTCCGGCGTGAACTTGATCTCTCCCGACACCCCCGGCAGGTTGTACGCCGGTACTACGCTCCCCAGTACGGTGGGGAACTGGATGATGGATTTGCCCAGTTGCTTGAGTTGCTCGTCGTTGAGCGGCATGTCACTGGCGCCAAAATCGACGGTCCCAGCCTGGACTTGGCGGATGCCGCCGCCGCTGCCGATCGACTGGTAATTGATCTCGAGGTCGGGATGTTGGTTGTGATACTCGTTAAACCATTTGGAATAGATGGGGTAGGGAAAGGTGGCGCCGGCCGCGTTAAGTCTCGTCTGCGCAAAAGCGCAGCTCACCAATACCGCGATGCAGAGGAGCACCCTGAAAGAGCGAATCACGTAGTTTCCTCCTGAAATTGGCCAAAGATGTGTTCCTAGTCGGTTCTACCGCTGGATTGTTACAACCCCGTTACATAGGAATGAATTTCGCATGAAGAGAGGCACATGGGTGACATGGCGAGCTATCCACACAGTTGAAATTCGTCCGGACGACAGGCTGTTATTTCGCGTTTTTCTGCTGCCGCTTCAAGTCTTCGATGAACATCTGCTCCAGCGGCTTATCGTAGGTGCGCAATACGTGGCGGACGCTGTGTCCGCTGACCAGATGGCAAACTTCCTCGGCAAGATTCTTGGCATGGTCGCCGGCCCGTTCCAGGGACTGGGTCATGAAGAGCACGTGGAAACTCTCGCGGCGGGGTTCGCCATCGTGGTTTTCAATGTGGCGAAGGAAAATGAGATTGCGCAGGCGATCGAGCTCTGCGTCGGAACGCAGCACTGCCAGCGCGCGATTGAGATCGCGCTCGCTGAAAGCATCGTGCACATCGGCGAGCATTTTTTCCAGTCGCGACGCCATTACGGTGAGATCGCGGATGTCCTGCAGCTCGATGCGGCTGCCCACCGCGGCCGCGCGATTGCTACAGTTCAGCAGGAGATCGCCGATACGCTCCAGGTCAATGATGAATTTGAGGCAGGCCAATAGTTCGCGGGCATGTTCCTCGTCCACCCTGGTGATGATCGAGGTCACTCCCTGATCGATGAGGCGGTCGAGGGTGTCGAGTTCTTTCTCGCGCTCGCGCACTCCGTCCGATAGAGAAGGCACACCGGTGGCGACTCCCTCAGCGACAATTCCGGCCGCAATCCGGGCCACGCGACAGGCCTCGAGCGTCTGCTCCCGCAATTCTGCGCAGATCGTATCCGGGCTGGGAGAAACCAATTCGGCTGAACTCATATGGGGCTTCGAAACTACCTCCCGAACCGGCACGTCCGCGACGGCACGCGCACCTGAAGCCATCACCGGGTAAATGTGCGAGCTATGGAGTGGAGAATAAATAGCGATTGTGAATTCTTGATGAAAGCGCCATGAAGTTCGCTTGAATTCACCGGCAAGAGCGGTTCCAGGATTCGTGTATCGCCCGCACGGGTAGTGAGGCGCTTCAGCGCCGCGTTTGCCGCGCCCAAACGCTTCGCGCGGACTGCTCTAAGCGTCTTCAAATTGCGCAGGCCAGTTCCGCTAGGCGTCGACCGGCGCCGGCTGCCGAGGCAAGGTAAAGTAAAAGGTGGAGCCGTGGTTCAGTTCACTCTCCGCACGAATCGTCCCGGAGTGGGCGCGCACAACGTGTTTGGCGATGGCCAAGCCCAGGCCGGTGCCTCCCGACTCCCGCGAACGCGCTTTATCCACCCGGTAGAAACGTTCAAACAGCCGGGGCAGATGTTCGCTGGAAATGCCGGAGCCGAAATCGCGAACGTAGAACTGCACACCCTCTTCGGTCTCGCAGGCCCCCACCAGGACTTTCCCGCCCGTGTCACCATACTTAAGCGCATTGTCAATCAGGTTGGAAAGCACCTGATGAATGGCATCGCGGTCAACTGCGACGGTGGAAGTTGCGGTGTTCATCAGCGACAGCTCGAGGCCACGGCTGGTGGCGAGATCTCTAAAGGTCTGCACCGCATCCTCCAGCAACTCGCGCGGCATGGCCGGTTGGAAATTGAAGTTCTGCTCGCCTGATTCGACCCGCGCCAGGACCAGCAGGTCCTCGGTGAGGCGGGCCATGCGCATGGCATTCTTGCGGATAATCTCGACGAATTCACGCCCGCCCTCGCGCAAATCGGGGCTGTCGAGCAGCGTCTCGGAATAACCCTGGATGGAGGTCAGCGGGAGTGCGCAGCTCATGCGAGACGTTGGCAATGAAATCGCGCCGGGTTTTCTCCACTCTCTCGATTTCCGTCTGATCATGCAGAACGGCTACGGCACCACCTCCCGGCATAGGCGCCGCGGTCACGTCGAAGATACGTCCGGAGAAAATCTTGGCGGCGTTGGCCACCGTTACGTCGCGCTTGTCCAGCGCGCACTGCACCGCCATCAGGATTTCGGGATCGCGCAGCGATTGCACCAGCGGCGCTCCCAATCGCACTCCGCCCGGCAGCAGGCGCTCCATGCGCTGGTTGGCCCATAGCACGCGCCCGTCCTGGGCCACCGCAATTACGGCTTCCTGCATGGAGTTGAGCAGGGCTTCCAGCGTCTGACGGCTGTTCTCAAGGGCACGGAATCCCTCCTCCAATTTGCGCGCTGTCTTATCGAGGGCGGAGGCGACGTGCGCGATTTCGTCAGTCGACTCCTCCTGAATGCGTGCCGACAGGTCGCCGGCGGCGACGCGCTCGGCGAAGTCGGTGATCCGAACCAGCCTCCGGCTGATGGAGTGCGTCGCAAGAATCGCGAGCAACATGGCGATAAGGGCCGCGACAATTGCCGCTTCCAGCAGATCACGGCCGATGCGGCGATTGGCCTCCCTGATCGTTGACAGGGGATAAGCCAAACGCACCGCTCCGCCGGGAACCGGCGCCGCTACATACAGCAATTCCACTCCAATGGTGTGGCTCAAGCGGGTGGAGCTTCCCACCTGGCCATGCAAGGCGGCGATGAACTCCGGGCGGGTGGCATGGTTCTCCATTGCGGCGGAATTCGCCTCAGAGTCGGCCAGCACTTTACCCGAAGAGTCAATGACGGTGACCCGCGCGTCTGCCGCCGCGGCGGCCTGCTGGGTAATTTGGCTGAGCGATGCCGGAGGAGCTTCCTGGACGCGGGAAGCAAACATCAGGGTCTTTTGCCGTAGAGAGGTCTCAATCTGGCCGCGCAGCATTCCTACCCAGGCATGGCGTACGAGCACAGCCATGGTGAGGATGCAAGCGACGATGACCAACAGCGCCGCGAGATACAACTTCAGGAAGATCCTGCTCTTCACGAATGGTCCGTCACGATTTCGGAATCTCGAAGCGGTAGCCGGCTCCCCGCACTGTCCGTAGATAGCGCGGCTCCTCCGGATTCTCTTCTATTTTCTCGCGGATGCGGCGAACATACACGTCCACCGAGCGCGGCGTGACGTAGTGCGTGTCGCGCCACACGGCATCGAGCACCTGGTCGCGGGTGAATACTCGTCCGGGATGACGGGCCAGGTATTCGAGCAGCCGGAACTCGGTCGCTGTAGTCGGGGTCAACCGCCCGCGAACGGTCAAAGTCATGCGCGCCGCTGTCAATCTCAATATCGCCGGCTTTTACAATCGCGGGCGCCAGCGGACGTTCAAATCGCCGCAACACGGCGCGCACCCGCGCCACCAGTTCGCGGGGACTGAATGGTTTGGGGACGTAGTCGTCGGCGCCCAGTTCGAGCCCGATAACGCGGTCGGCCTCGCTGGTTTTGGCGGTCAGGAAGATCACCGGGACCATGGCCAAGGAGGGAGTCTGACGAATGCGGCGGCAAAGCTCCAGTCCGTCTCCTCCGGGAACCATGATGTCCAAAAGGAAAAGCGCCGGGGCTTGTCTCTCGGCTTCCGCAATCACGCCCGCGGTTGCAGCAAACGTCCGCACACCATATCCGGCAGCCTCCAAGTGGTGGCTGACCAGCCGCGAAATATCGGTGTCATCTTCCACGGCAAAGATGGTTTGCTTCACGGCTGTATTGTAGCCGACAGTAGGCGATGGGCTTTCATGTGTGGGTATCACACCGATACAGTACACATATCTCTGTTACAGGATGATGAAACCCGAGGCAGAGAGTTTCGGACCGTACCTGCATTGGCAAGGAAGTAGCAGTCCCAAGCCGCATCGTCAATGGCCCAGATTGGTGGACCACGCCCGCGTGAGGTAGTCGGTCATAGTGAGCGAAAGCAAAAGGAAAAGCCAGAACATGGCCGCGATGACGGTCGCCATGGTCAACTTCGGGCTGTAACGCAGATGCATGAAGAACAGAACTACCAGGGTCCCCTTGATGGTCGCGATGACCAGCGCCGCAACCACGTTAAATGGTCCTATGTCCACAAACGACACCAGGACCGTGGTGAGCGTGAGCGTCATCAACATGGCCCAAATGGCCACGTAGAGTTTCGCCGGGGCAACGTGGCCCACGGAGCCAGTTTCTTGGTTGTGTTCTGCCATGTGCTTCCTCGCTAGCCGTGTTTCTTGCTGATCAGGTAAAGCATGGGGAAAAGATAAATCCAGACCAAGTCAACAAAGTGCCAGTACAATCCCACGTTTTCGACCGGGTTGTAGTAGTGAGGAGTGTAGGCGCCTCTCAAGCCCGCAATCACCAGCCACGCCACCAGACCGATCCCAATCACCATGTGCAAGGCGTGCAATCCCGTCATCGCCCAGTACAGGGAGAAGTAGATCTCAGTATGCTGGGGATCGGTCGCGGGATGTGCGGGGTCATCGGTCTGGAAATGGAAATTCGGCCCGGGAAATTCGTTGTGCACCCAGTGTTCGTGGTACTCCACCGCCTTGATGCCAAGAAACCCAAAACCGAAGACGATGGTGATCAGGAGTAGGATAGCCATCAGCTTGGGTTTGCCCATCTGCGCCGCCCGTACCCCGAGCGCCATGGTCAGCGAACTGCAAATGAGCACCGCCGTGTTGATCGCGCCCAGAGTGATATTCATCTTCTGGCTGCCCTCGACGAAAGCCTGGTAGTAGGAAGCGCGATACACCAGATAGGCACAGAACAGTCCACTAAAAAACATGATTTCGGTCAGCAGGAACATCCACATCCCAAAGGAAGAGGTCTCCCGCTGCTGGTCCATGTCGGCAAAGTGGTGCTGCAGCGCGCGCTCAGCGACTTGAATATCGCCCATATCGCTAGTGGCCAACGGCGACCTCCTCCTGCGGCTGATGTTCGTAGTCGTAAGCTTCCCAAGTCACCACCGGGGTCTCGTCGAAGTTGTGGGTCGGCGGAGGCGAAGGCGTCATCCACTCCAGGCCTACCGCGTTCCAGGGATTGGGACCGGCGTCCTCTCCGTAGCGCAGCGACCACACGAAATAGATCATCGGTAAGACGTAGCCCACGGCCAGGATGGAGGCGCCCGCCGTCGACAGCACGTTCAGCACCTGGAATTCCGGGGGATAAGCATGGTAGCGGCGTGGCGAACCCATGTAGCCGAGAATGAACTGGGGGAAGAACGTGGTGTTGAAGCCGACGAATACCAGCAGCGCCGACAACTTGGCCCAGCCCTCGGGATACATCTTGCCGGTAATCTTGGGCCACCAGAAGTGCAGTCCGGCCATGTAAGCCATGACCATGCCGCCCACCATCACGTAATGGAAGTGCGCCACCACGAAGTAGGTGTCGGTGACGTGCACGTCGATACCCAGCGATGCCAGAAAAACCCCGGTCAGGCCCCCGACGGTGAACAAGCCGATGAAGCCGAAGGCATAGAGCATCGGCGTGTTGTAGCTGATCGACCCCTTGTACATGGTCGCAGTCCAGTTGAAGACCTTGACCGCCGACGGGATGGCCACCAGGTAGCTCAAAAGTGAAAACACCAGAGCTGCATAAACCGAGATTCCGGCGACGAACATGTGGTGGGCCCAAACTAGAAAGCCGAGGACGGCAATCGCGATCGAGGCCAGGGCCACGAACTCATAACCAAAGGCGCGCTTGCGCGAGAAGCAGGTGACGATCTCGCTGATGACGCCCATGCCGGGAAGAATCATGATGTACACGGCGGGATGCGAATAGAACCAGAACAAGTGCTGGAACAGCAGCGGGTCGCCACCCAGCTGCGGATCGAAGACTCCAATGTGGAAGGCGCGTTCCAGCGCGACCAGCAACAGGGTGATGGCGACGACCGGCGTTCCCAGCACCATAATGACGGCAGCGGCGTAGTTCGACCAGCAGAACAAGGGCAGGCGGCGCCACGTCAGGCCGGGCGCGCGCATGCGATGAATGGTGACGATGAAGTTCAGCCCGGTCAGGATGGAAGAGAATCCGGCGATGAAAATACCGAGGGCCGCTCCAATCACGTGGGTATTGGAGTAGGTGGTGCTGAAGGGCGTGTAAAAAGTCCAACCGGTGTCCACGCCGCCGGTGACCATGGCGGTCAAAGCGGTGATGGCGCCTGCCATGTAGAGATACCAGCTCAACAGGTTCACCCGGGGAAATGCCAGGTCCTTGGCGCCGACCATCAAAGGCACCACAAAGTTACCAATCACCGCCGGCACCGACGGAATCAGGAAGAAGAAGACCATGATGATTCCGTGCATGGTGAACAGCTTGTTGTAGGTGTCGGACGATACCAGATCACCCGCGGGCGTCAGCAGCTCCAAGCGGATCATCATGGCAAAAAACCCGCCCAGCCAGAACATGGCGGTGATCGAGATGAGATACAGGACCGCGATCCGCTTATGATCGGTGGTCAGCAGCCACGACTTGATGCCGTAGTTGGAATTCAGGTAGTTCTCGCGCTCGACAGTCTGTACAGCGGTTGCCATGTCACACCTTTAGGGTCGAATACCTCATTGCACGTTCGCCGTGTTCAGAACGGACGAACCCTTGTTCGCCGTTCCCTTTGGTTGCGTTTGCGCCAGCGATTTCACATAAGCCACCAGCGCCATCAGGTTCTCTTCCGAAACTTGTCCCTGGAAGGTGGGCATGATGGGCTTGAAACCGGCGACGATCTTGGTACCGGGATTGAGAATGGACTCCCGAAGATAGTTCTCGTCGGCCACTACAGTGCGCCCGTCCTCCAGCAAAACCGGCTTAGCCGAAAACGCCAGTCAGGTCGGGACCGCGTCCCTGGGTATCGAAGCGATGGCAGGTCGCACATCCCAGTTGCTGGAAGAGCTGCTGCCCGTTGGACGCCAGCGTACCCGAGGACCCACCCCCGGTCATCCACGCCTGGTAGTCGGCGGGATCCATCACGATCACCTGTCCGATCATGGCGGAGTGGTTGGTGCCGCAATATTCGGCACAGAACAGGTGATACGTTCCAACCTTGGTGGGACGGAACCAGGTAGTCGTAAATCGTCCGGGAAGCACGTCAGCCTTAATGCGGAACGCCGGCACATAGAAGCTGTGGATGGCGTCCTGCGAACTCATGACCATCTTGACGTCGCGGCCCAGCGGCACGTGAAGCTGGTTGATGTCTCGCTGCCCGTTTTCATATTCGAACTTCCACATCCACTGTTTGGCTACGACATAAACTTCCATCGCATCCTTGGGGGGGCGGGCCTCCTGGAAGTAGATCAGCGAGCCCCAGGCAAAGAAGATCATGCAGATTCCCAGGGGAATCAGCGTCCACGTCAGTTCCAGCGGGAGCGAGCCTTCAATCTGCACCGCATGGGGATGGACGGACCGGCGATATTTGACCGCGAAGTAGAAGATCGCTGCAAAAATCAACAGCGTGAAAAACGCCGATACCGCGATCAGCAGAAAATAAAGTCCGTCCACCTGCCATGCCAGTGCCGAGGCACGCTCCGGAAAAAGTGGGAAGTTCTTCCACATATCTATCGGGCCCGTCCTGTTCCGTTCTTGCTGCCGTGCGAGTCGCGCTTAAACAGCACGATCAGAAAGCCACCGAGAATCAGCATGGTCGCGGCCCCGGCCAGCCGCATGATGTTGGTAATCACGGCGCCGTATCTGCCCGGTTTTGGGATCGTAGTGATAGCAATACAGCGTCACCTGGTCGACTATGGTGCCAATCCGGTCGCGCGAAGCCTCGATCAAGCCAAGGCGAATGTCTTTGGGAGAGAATTCAACTCCGTAGTAGTACTGAGCGATCTTGCCGGCGGGGGTCACGATCATGATCCCGGCGGCGTGAATGAACTGTCCGGTGCGCGGGTCACGGCGGTAGTGGAAGCCGACCGCGTCCGCCAGCTGTTTGATCTCGGACTGCTGACCGGTCAGGAAATGCCAGCCCTCGCCGTCGGTCTTGTGCTCCAGATGCTCATTCATGCGCGCGATGTAGATCTGTTTTTTCTCGGCCGCATCTTTGGGAGTCTCGTCGGGATTGAAGCTGACCGACACCACTTCGTACTCATTCCCCGGCGTAAACCGCAACACGCCAAGCGCGCTCGCCTCGCCCGCTAATTCCTCCCCGCACAACATGGGGCAGGTGTAGTACACCAGGTTCAAAAGAACCGGCCGGCCCGACTTGAAGTAGTCGCCCAGCTTTACCGTCTTTCCCGTCTCATCCTTAAACTGCAGATCGAGCGGCACCGGCTGGTCGAGCCGCTGCTCAATACCCACGTTCGACAGGTCGGCTGGGTTGACCTGGGAAGCGGAACTCGAACTCTTGTCCTGGAAAGAAGAAGGCGGCTGGGCAACGGCAAAGCTGCCGGCTGCCGCCAGAATGGCCAATCCTTTCGCGATTTCAGACCAAAAATGTTTCACTGCTTTGAATCCAATTCCTGCGCAGAGCGCATGTTACGAGACCGATTGAGAGTCTCTGCCCAATCTCACGGCTGTTTGCCTTCCTTTTGTTCCTTATTGCCGGAAGTCTCCGGCGCAAGCGGCTCCACTTGGACGTTTAACATCTTCGTGTTACCGGAATCGGTTTGGGTGTTGACCTCGGGTGGCGGCGGGTTCGGACGCACCGGCAAACCTCGCTCCTCGATGAGCTTCATGGCCTGCGAGATCGGGATATGCACCGCCCCGCTCTGGTCCATGAATGGCTGGTCCGGATTCAGGGTCTTCTGCTCCGAATAAAGGAACTTATTCATATCAGCCGCATCGCCGGTTTGCAGGCGCGGTTCCGGAAAGACCATGATGTCCACGGCCGGATTGTTCTGCAACACGGAACGAGGAGCAGGCGCCGGCGCAAGCTTGCGCGCGCTCATCATGGGGTTGGGCTGAGGTTGCGGGAACAGGACATCGCTCTTGGCCATGAAGCGGAACATTCCCCACAGAACCAGTTCGATAAAGATGCCGGCCACCAGAAGTCCAACCAGGAACAGCACGATTCCTTTCGCGCTCAGGTCGGCGCGTTCGTAGTCAACCTCGGGATTGCGCAAGGGATCGTATTTGGTGTTCTCAGTGGCCATGGGACCTCTGGTGCAACAAGCTTGGTATCTGCGGCTCATAGAGCGGTAACAACGGCCGCTGCCGCAGGTTATAGAAGAAGTTGGTCAGCCACAATCCGCCCACTCCGATGGGGGCAACGAGGTACCAGGGGCTGAGGTAGAAGTGTCCCTGTTCGTGGGCGAAGTTCGGCACCACGTACCAGTAAATGTCCACCACCCGCATGCACATGAGAAACACGGCCAGCCCGATCAAGCGGCTGCCGGCGCGTTTGCGCTCGCGGGACAGCAGCAGCGCAAAGGGCAGCGCAAAGTGAAACAAAATGATGATCAGCGCCACCACGCCCCATCCGCCACGTATGCGGTGCAGGAACCAGCCGATCTCGTCCGGCAAATTGCCGGCCCAGATGATGAGCCACTGCGAAAAGGAGAAGTAGGCGAACAGCATCACGAACGCCAACAGCAATTTGCCGATATCGTGGAATTGCATCGGCTTGATGATCTCGCGGTACGGGCCATAGTGCGTAAACACAGTCAGCAGCACCACCCCAAACGCCAGCGCCGACAAGCCTTGCCCAGCAATGAAGATGAGCCCGTAGATGGTCGAGCCCCAGTTGGGGTCGAGCGACATGACCCAGTCCACCACCGAGAACGACACGGTCAATGCGTACAGAACCAGTCCCAGACCACTTAGCCCCTGAAAGCGGAGCCAGGTGCCGGCCGGCAGAGGATGGTCCTGTTTGTCGCCACGGCGGACCAGGGTGAAGGCCAACCCTCCCCAAATGGCGAAGTAGAGAATCCAGCGAGCAATCCAGCCGCCGAAACCCGAGGTATGCAGGTACCAACTATTGCGCGCGGTCAGTGCCGGGTCGGTCATCCACGCGTAGAGGTGTTCCCGCCAGAACAGGATGGGCAGAAATGCCACGAACATCAGGGGTAGGCACTTGCTGGCAGCTTCGAATACCCGGCGTAGCACCAAGCCCCAAAGTCCGCCGGAAAGATATTGCACCATCAGCAAAGCCAGGCAGCCGAGACTGAGTCCCAGCCAGAAAATGTAGGCGATCAGGTAGCCGCGCAGGAACTGGTCCAGTGAGGTCACGGCACCGATGACGCACAAGATAACGCCGACCACACCTACAATCAACGAGCGCTTCTGCCACTGCGCCGCCTGCGCGGGAACAGCGTATTCCGCCTGTCCAATCTGTGGAATCTGGTTGCTCATGGTTTGGCTTCGCCTCCCTTGGCCGGAGCCGGATTCGGCTGTGGAGGAGCGGACGCGGCAGTGGTGGCTCCTTGCGTATCGTATGGCCGCATAATCACAACGCCGGGTGGCGGCTGTTGGGCGATCTGCTCGCCCGGCGGAACGTCAGCCTCGGTGGCGCGCTGGCTCAACTGCAAGGCCCGAATGTAGGCAGCAATCGCCCAGCGGTCCTGCGGCGGAACTTGTTGGGCGTAGTCGGGCATGGCGCCAAAGCCATTGGTCATAACGTCGAAGAAATAGCCGATCGGGGCCTTTCGCAGACGGTCCGTATCGTAAGAAGGCGGGTGCTTGAAACCGCGCTGCACAATCATGCCATTGCCGTCGCCGAGCTCCGAGTGGCAGGGCGCACAGTAGATGTTGAAGCGCTGCTGTCCGCGCGCCAGCACCTCGGCGGTCACCGCAAAGGGCATGTAATCGCCGTCATTACTGCCTATCTTGCCGGTATAGAAGTAGGTGTCGGCCTCCAGATGCCCACGCGCCACGGTCCCGGTGATAATGGGTCGCGCCGAACGTTTATCGGCGTAGAAATCGTTCTCCCGCAGCGGACGGTAGTAGGGCTGGTTCTGCATGTCTTCGCGGCAGCCCGAGAGCAGAAGCAGCGCCGACGCCAGCAGGATGTAAACCACTGCCCTGCGGACCGGGCACCCGCGGTTTCCGCAGCCCTGGCTCGGCGTCGATGCCCGGGTGTCGAATTTTGTTGACCACTTAATGGGGCACCTCCGAAATCGACAGCGGCTTCAGGCTCTCCATGAATCGCTGCGTGTCCACCAGATCGAACTTGGGATCGGCGGCTTCCACGCACAGGAAAAACTTGTCGCGCGTGACGGCGGAAAAGCGGTCAACGTTGAACAGCGGGTGATACGGCATGGGCAGGCCATTCAAGGCAAACATGCCGAACATGCCTGAAAGGCCGGCGAACAGAATGGTCAATTCGAACGTCGGGACAATAAATGCCGGCCAGGAATCATATGGCTTTCCCCCGATATTCAGCGGATAGGAAATCACGTTGATCCAATATTGCAGGCCAAACGCCGAAAGACCGCCCAGCACTCCGCCCAGGAGCACGATTAGCGGCACACGGGTCTTGTGGAAACCGACGGCTTCGCTGGCCTCTTCGATGGGAAACGGGCTGTAGGCGTCCATCTTGCGGTAGCCGGCGGCGTAGGCCGCCTTGGCCGCATACACCAGATCGGTGGACGAATCGAACTCGGCAAGAATGCCGTAGATTGCCAGTGAAAGCTTTGCGTGACTCATTTTGCCTTCACCTCCGACTCTGGCAGCAGGGTGCGCATTTCAAAAATCGAAATCGATGGCATGATGCGGATGAAGATATAGATCGCCGTAGCGAAGAATCCGATGGTGCCGGCCAGCACGGCATAGTCCCAGCGCGTCGGCACGTAATGGCCCCACGACGAGGGCAGGAAGTCGCGGCTCAGGCTGGTGACGATGATGATGAAGCGCTCCAGCCACATGCCCACCAGGATCACCAAGGAGATCAGGAACAGCCATTTGGTGTTGGCGCGGACCTTCGGTATCCAAAGCATCTGCGGTATCACCAGATTACAGAGAATCAGCGCCCAGTAGAAAACCGCATAGGGGCCGAACCAGCGGTTCTGCATCATGAACCGTTCGTAGGTCGAACCGCTGTAGAACGCGATGAAGGCCTCGAAGAAATATCCATAGGCCACGATCAACCCGGTAGCCAGCATGATCTTGGCCGAGTTCTGGAGGTGGCGCATGGTGATGACGGACTCGAAATGGTAGTAGTAGCGGATGGGGATGGCCAGCACCAGCACCATGGCAAAGCCCGAGTAAATTGCGCCGGCCACGAAGTAGGGCGGAAAGATGGTGGTATGCCAGCCGGGAACAATGGCGATGGCAAAATCGAAGCTGACCACGGTGTGCACCGAGAGCACAAGGGGAGTCGCAATGCCGGCCAGCAGAATGTACAGCGCTTCGTACCGCTTCCAGTGACGGGCTGACCCGCGCCAGCCCAACGCCAGCATTCCGTAAACCTTCCGGGTCAACGGATGGGTGGCCTTTTCCCGCATGGTGGCAAGATCCGGGACCAGGCCGACGTACCAGAAAACTGCTGAGATGGTGGCGTAGGTGGAAACGGCGAAGACGTCCCACACCAGCGGACTACGGAACTGCGGCCACACTCCCATGCTGCTGGGATAGGGGAACATCCAGTAAAACAACCACGGACGGCCCATGTGCAGCAGCGGAAACATGCCGGCGCAAGCCACCGCGAACAGCGTCATGGCCTCGGCGAAGCGGTTGATGGAATTGCGCCAGGTTTGCTTCAACAGCAGCAAAATGGCCGAAATCAACGTTCCGGCGTGGCCGATACCGATCCACCAGACGAAATTGATGATGGCGAAGCCCCAAGCCACGGGGACTTCAATGCCCCAGATGCCGACGCCCACCAGGAACAGGTAAGTGACCGCCGCCATCAGCAGTGCTACCAAGCCCATGCCGATGGCCAAGCCGCCCAACCAGCCGAAGCCGATGGGCCGCGTGAGCACAGCATCGGCAATCTGATCGGTCATCGAACCGAAGGTTTGCCCGGGCGCTAATACCGGTGGCTCATCCGGCCAGGGCACGTCCATCAAAACCGTTTTTTCCTCTGGTCCCTGCTGCATCGCTAACTGGGCTCCGACTGCTCAAGTTCGGGATTCGGGTTCTGCACCACCGCCATGTACGAGGTGCGGGGGCGCGTGTTCAGGTCTTCCAGCAGGTTGTAATTGCGCTGCTGGGCTTTGAGCTTCGACACGCGGCTGTTGGGATCGTTCAGATCGCCGAACACAATGGCGCCCGCCGGACAAGCCTGCTGGCAGGCGGTGATCACTTCGCCATCGCGAACTTTGCGGTTTTCCTTCTCCGCAGTGATGCGGCCGTGCGTGATGCGCTGCACGCAGTAGGTACACTTCTCCATCACGCCGCGGCTGCGCACGCTGACCTCGGGATTGCGCATCATTTTGAACTGGGGAGTTTCAAAGTCCTGGAACAGCAGGAAGTTGAAGCGGCGCACCTTGTACGGACAGTTGTTGGAGCAATACCGCGTGCCGACGCAGCGGTTGTACACCATGTCGTTCAGGCCTTCGGTGCTATGCACCGTCGCGCCGACCGGGCAAACCACTTCGCAAGGAGCGTTCTCGCACTGCTGGCACGGAACCGGTTGGTAGTACACCGACGGATTCTCGGTGCCGCCTTCGTAGTACACGTCCACACGCAACCATTGCATCTGCCGGCCGCGCATGGCCTGCTCCTTGCCGACGACGGGGATATTGTTCTCCGCCTGGCAAGCTACGATGCAGGTTTTGCAGCCAATGCACGAGTTCATGTCGATGGTCATGCCCCACTTCAACTCGGTGTACTGGTAGTTGTAGTAGAGCGTCATCTCCGGCGCCGGCGACTCGATTCCTTCGTGCGCGAAATCGGGATTCTTGATGAAGTCCTGCAAGGTCGCCTTGCGAATGACATGCCGGTTGCTGAGCGGTTCGGTGCCGTTGGGCAGGTCGGAATGGTCGATGTACTGGAAGCCTTGCGGGTGAGCGAAACCGTATCCGGCGCCGACTTTGCTGATTTTGGCATTCGCCATCCACGCTGCATCGCTGGTGCGAGTCTGATAGAAGTCGAATCCGACGCCACTTCCGACGCGACCTGCCTTGGTGCGTCCATATCCCAGAAAAACTGTGATGGAATTGTCCGGGTGTCCGGGTTGCGGCCAGATCGGGCCTTTCTGCTTGCGTCCATTGACGTCGATCTCAATGATGTCGCCGGTTGTGAGCCCCTGCTTCTTGGCCGTGTTCGGGCTGATCAAAACCGCGTTGTCCCAACAGAGGTTGGTGATCGGCTTCGGGGTCTCCTGGAGCCAGCCATTGTTGGCCCTGCTGCCGTCGTAGATCAGCGGGTCGCGACGGAAGATGACCTCCATCGCTTCGCTGTTGCCGCCGTTGTTGCTCGCTGGGACGTCTCCACCTTTAGCGGAAACGCTTTTCGCAGGCAACGCCGTATTGGCCACGAAACCATCGTTCAGCGCCTTGCGCCACTGGGTGTCGAAGTCACCGCCCTGCATCTTGCCTTGCCAGTATTTGCGAACGATGTCGTAGCCCGCGGTCTCCGAAGATCCAACCAGGGAGAAGATGAATTCGTGCTCGCTCTTGCCGTTGTAAAGAGGGGCAATGAGCGGCTGCACGATGCTATAGGTTCCGTCGAAGGCCCGGCCGTCTCCCCACTCTTCCAGATAATGCGTGCCGTTAATGTGCCAGTGAACGTGGTCGCTGGTCTCGTCCCGATAGAGGCTGTGCTGAGCGCGTAGCGGCACCTTGTTCATGGCCGCTGCGAAGTCGAAATCGGCGGGGGCGTCGTAGACCGGATTCGCGCCCATGATGAGCAGCAGGTCAACTTTGCCGGCGTTCATTTCGCCGACCAGTTCTTTTAACGCGGCCGTCTGCTCCTGCGGCTTGGCTTCGACCGGGTCGGTGTAGATCACGGTATTGCCGGTTGCGCCCAGTGCCTGATTCATGGCGTGCGTCAGGGCATGCACCGCCGGCGGTTGGTTGTCTCCGGGAATCACCACCGCGGCTCCCCGGTGCGCTTGCAGATCTTTGACCAGCGCGGCGACAAACTTCTGATGCTCGGGTTTCGCCGAAGCTCCGCCACCAGCGCCCACGCCCGCGGCGATGGCGCGCGCCAGCTGTTCCACCTCCGAGGCACGAACCGGAAGCCGATGATCGGCTTTGCCGGCGGTATTGGTCGGCGTGCTCTCAATCGCGTAGAAGCGCGCCATCTTCTCTTTCAAGTCGGGATTGCGTCGCGCCGCGAACGAGCGGGCGTAGTAAAGGAACCCGGGGAAGCCGCTGGAAAGGAAGTCGCCATCGAGGGTCAGAATGATGTCTGCTTTTTCCAGGTTGTAACGCGTTTCCACGTACTGGCCGAACGCCAGCTTCGCCCCAGCGCGAACGTTGTCCCGATTCAGCGGCTCATACTGCACCCACTTCGACTCGGGATATGCCGCCTGCACCTGGTCCATCAGCGAGGCCATGGTTGGTGAACCGATGGTGTGGCTCAGGATCCGAAGCCCGCTCCCCTTGACCGCCTTTTGCGAATTCAGTGCCCCCTTCAGCGCGGCGTTGAATCCGCTCCAGGTATTCATTTCTCCCAGATAGGTTATGGTCTGCGAGCGGTCGGGATCGTACATGTCGAGGATGGAAGCCTGTACGAAAACGTCGCTTCCTCCCAGGCCGGCCGGATGCTCGGGATTTCCGTCCACTTTCGTCGGACGGCCCTCGTGGCTCTCCACCAGAACGGGTGTTGCGTAAGCGCCGAACGGCATGGCACTGGCGAAGAAGAGCGGCTTGCCCAAGATGATTTCCTGGGGCTGCCGCACGTAAGGGACGATGGGTTCCAGCGGCTGCTTCACACAAGCCGACAAGCCGGCCAGAGCCAGCGACGCGCTCATCAGCTTCATGAAATCGCGGCGCGAGGCGCCCTCAGGCCAGACCGATGCCTGACGTGGGAACTCCCGGTGCAACATCTCATAGAAGCCGTCGGTCTGGGCCAATTCTTCCAGGCATCGCCAATACTGAGGACCACTTTTGGCGCGAGCGAGCTTGTCTTGAATCTGGACAAGTTCCAATTTGCTGGGGCAGACCGCCTCAGACTTGCTCGGGTTCTCTTTTTCCATCTTCTCGTCGGTTTCCGGAAAGGGTCGTTCGTCCAACTACGCCGTAGTCCACCCCACGCGACTAGCGGTGACAAGTACTGCAACTGGTAATGCCTTCGACGCTGCGAATGTTGTAGCGGTGCTTCAACTCGTTACCCAGGGCGATCTGGTCGGTGAAGACACTGCCATCGGCCAGCTTCACAGGATTCTGCGAACTGGGCTGCTCGTAGCGCATATTAAACACCTGGCCGCGCGGACGAAGAAATTTTTCCGGCGCGCGATGACAGTTCAAACACCATTCCATCTGCAGCGAGTTGGCCGCGTACGTCAGCGGCATCTTGTCCACCGGCCCATGGCAGCTCGCACAGCCAACGCCTTTATTGATATGAATGCTGTGATCGAAATAAACGAAGTCAGGAAGATCGTTGACCCTGGTCCAGATCAGCGACTGGCCGGTGCGATAACTTTCGCGCACCGGTTCCAGCATGGGCGCGTTGGTCCAGATCTGCGAGTGACAATTCATGCAGGTCTTGGTGGGAGGAATGCCCGCGAAACTGGAGTTCTCGACCGAGGTGTGACAGTAGCGGCAGTCGATGCCGTCCCCGGCCGCGTGATGCTGGTGGCTGAAGGGCACCGGCTGCGCCTGCGCCACGTTCTGGTAAGTGGCGTACGGCGAGCGCTGCATCTCCAGGGCCGCCCAGAGCAACACCGACACGACCACCACAACCCCGATGATCGACGCCCGTGCAATTGTGTTCGCACTACGATGGAAGACTTGGCCCATTTATTTATGAAGCTTTCCAGTTTTGCGGGTTCGAGAGCCGATCACCCCGTCGGCGCCCAGATTAGTGCGGTACTGCGAAGTGCGCGTCTCAGCCTGAAGTGACGTGCATCACCCAAGCGAGTGATTATAGCAACTACGGTTGCCGGTTATGCAAGTGGGAGGCGAGAATCGCCGAAGAATCTTTGCTGGCGGGCAAACTCAGGGAAGGGATTGCCAATGGCGGGGACGGTTGGAGCGGCTCCGTTGCGCGCACTCACGGTGCGAATTTGGAATCGTGTTGCGGTGCGCGGGAGACTGGAGCCTTGAATAATCCATCTGTGCGGTTTGCTGCTGCGGTAGTCTCTCGGTTTGAAATCGCGGGATATGGCGGGAAGTCGAGGGATGTGGGAGGATGCAGTCATGGTCGCGCTTCATTTCATGCACTACAATTTCGCCAGAGTCCACAAGACTCTGCGCATCACACCAGCGATGGCTGTTGGCATTGCCGGTCACGCGTGGTTGCTGGAAGAGATCGCGATGCTGGCCGATGCCGCTTCCGTTCCGACGAAGCGCGGTCCTTACAAGGCGAACGCGTAATCCATGAAACCAAAGCTGCTCCTCTTGGCCCTGCTTGCAATTGGGGCATTGCTCCACTTCGTCACTCAGTATGGTGCATTTCATCCGGCAGCACCGCGATTGGTATTCGAGATTTCCTATGTCGCGCTTTGCCTGGTTGTGCTGTTGATTCCGGTTGTTTTATGGCGAATGCGAGGAGACAGGCCCTTCCGAATTGCGGTTGGAGCTATTTGGGTGTCGTACCTGTTTCTATGGGGCGTCGCGGTCTACCAAACCATGACGGACTAAATTTCAAACTGACCCACTACCGACAGGGCGGTTTCATTGACAATGGCGGCGGTCATGGTCTATTCTTAAATCTTTCGTAGTCCTGCGTTTGCCCGCCAGAAAGTTTCCTAGCGCGTCCAGCGCCAGAACTCAGCGGCTCTTTCGCGGTTTTCAACTATTTTGGGAGATTCACCGATGTCAACCTATTTCCCCAAGGGGGAAATTGCGCGCAAATGGTTTGTCATTGATGCCGACGGCCAGACGCTGGGCCGGCTGGCCAGCCGTATAGCGCGCATCCTCTCAGGCAAAGACAGCCCCAAGTACACGCCCTTTATGGACTGTGGGGACCATGTCATCGTAATCAATGCCGAGAAGGTCCGCATCACGGGCCTCAAGGCCGACAACAAGGTTTACTACCACTACTCCGGATTTCCCGGCGGTATGAAGGCCGAGGAATACAAAAAGCGCTTTGCGCGCAAGCCGGAGCAGATTGTGGAAGAGGCCATCACCGGCATGCTGCCGCACACCAAGCTGGGGCGGGCCATGGCCGGCAAGCTGAAGGTTTACCGGGGCGATAAGCACCCGCACGCGGCGCAGAAGCCCGAAGTGATGGCTGCCGCAGCCAAGCGCGCTTAGCGCTATCAAGGTGAGGCCCGGCTTCACCGATCAATTTTATTGGGAAGGACCAAAGGGAGCACGCGTCTCCCGACGGACAAACGATGGCAGATCAGGTTCAGTACTACGGAACGGGACGCCGCAAGTCGAGCGTGGCCCGCGTGTTTCTTCGGCCCGGCAGCGGCGAGTTTACGGTCAACGGGAAACCGTTTGAGGCATACTTCGTGACCGCGGCCCAGCGCATTATGGCCAAGTCGGCGCTGGTGCTCACCGAAACCATCGCCAGCTTCAACGTGCTGTGCACGGTTGACGGCGGCGGCGTGAATGGCCAGGCAGGCGCAGTGCGCATGGGAACTGCGCGCGCGCTGCAGGAGTTTAACCCCGAGTTGCGGCCCAAGCTGAAGGCCGAAGGTTTTCTGCGTCGTGACGCTCGTGGGAAAGAGCGCAAGAAGTACGGCCAGAAGGGCGCTCGTAAGCGCTTCCAGTTCAGCAAGCGGTAGTCAGTAGCCAGTAGCCAGCAGTCAACTGGAGACTGACAACTGATTTTCCTGATTGTCAGTTGACGGTTTTCAGTCGTCGGTTCTCGATAGTCGGTCTTGTAAAACTGGCTACTGGCAACTGACTACTGACAACTGAAGTTAAATTCTTCTCGCACCCGCGGTTATCAACAAACGGGGCGGGTTACGGGAAAGCAATCCAGAGCGATCCGGCCAGGCGCACCACGCCGCAGCCGCCGCAAAGGATGCAAGCCAACCTAGGAGGTAGCTTGGCAAACATCACGATGAAGGAGTTGCTCGAAGCGGGCGTCCACTTCGGGCATCAGACGAAGCGTTGGAACCCGAAGATGAAGGAGTATATCTTCGGCGAGCGCAATGGAATTTACATCATTGACCTGCAGAAGACGCTGAAGATGTTCAAGGAAGCGTCCCGGTTTGTGCAGGAAATGGCTGCTGAAGGCAAGCTGGTGCTGTTCGTGGGCACCAAGCGCCAGGCGCAGGACGCGATCGCGGAAGAGGCGACGCGTTGCGGCATGTTCTACGTCAACCAGCGCTGGCTGGGCGGTCTGCTCACCAACTGGGTGACGGTGCAGAAATCGGTGAAGCGGCTGAAAGAACTGGATGAGATGGCCACCGATGGCCGTTACGAGCTGCTGCCGAAAAAAGAAGTGGTGAAGCTGGAACGCGAGCGCAAGCACTTGCAGGCCAACCTCGCGGGGATCAAAAACCTGGGCCGCCTGCCCGACGCGCTTTTTGTGATCGACTCGAACAAAGAGCAGATCGCGGTGAAGGAAGCGCGCAAGCTGGGTATTCCCGTGGTTGCGGTGGTGGACACCAATTGCGATCCCACCGAAGTGGACTACATTATTCCCGGCAACGATGACGCATTGCGTGCCATCCGGCTGTTCGCCTCCAAAGTAGCCGATTCGGTTGTGGAGGGTTCGCAGGCTGCCACCGACAAGCAGATGGCGGATGTTGCCGCCGGCGTGCAGTACAGTGCGGATGCTGAGGCTGCCGCTGCCAGCCCGGAAGAGGGCGAGATTGCGGCGGCTCCCGGGGAGCCCAGCGAAGCTGAAGAAGTCAGCATGGAAGAGGTGCTGGGCAAAGGTGGCCGGCGCGCTGCAGCTGAGAATACCAGCGCGTAACAACAGTTCGAGACGACGAGTGGTTCCATGGCCCGCGCGTCAAGGCAGCGCGGGCTGTTTGTTAGAGGCCGCTTTTCGCCTTTCGCTCTTCGCCAGAAAATCGGCGAATAACGAAAGAGTGAGATTACGATTTCATAGAAACACGCTTTTCGGTCTTCGCCGCGAAAAGCGAATAGCGAAAGGCGAAGAGCGAGGTTCCTGAAAAGATGAGCACTACAACCGTGAACATTACTGCCGCACAAGTGAAAGAGCTTCGCGAGAAGACCAACGCTCCCATGATGGATTGCAAGCACGCGCTGACCGAATCCAAGGGCGATATGGAAGGCGCCATCGTCATTCTGCGCAAGAAGGGCGTGGCCACCGCCGCCAAGAAGGCGACGCGCGCCACCAGCGAGGGGTCGGTGACCAGCTACATCCACGCCGGAGGAAAGATCGGCGTGCTGGTGGAAGTGAACTGCGAGAGCGATTTCGTGGCCCGCACTGAGGACTTCAAGGGCCTGGTGCACGATATAGCCATGCACATCGCCGCCACCGATCCAAGGTACATTCGCAAGGAAGACGTGAGCGCCGATGCCTTTGAAAAAGAGAAGGACATCTACCGCGCCCAAGCTGCCCAGACCGGCAAGCCCGCGCCGGTGATTGAGAAGATCGTCGAAGGCAAGATGGGCAAGTTCTACGAGGAGGTCTGTCTGTACGAGCAGCCCTTCATCAAGGACCAGACCATGACGGTGCACCAGCTTATCGCCACGGTCGTGGGCAAGCTGGGCGAAAACATCTCGGTACGGCGGTTTGCCCGCTTCAAGGTGGGCGATGTCGGCGAAACCATCGCCATCAGCAAGGCCGCGGAAGCGACCACCGAGTAAGAACTCGCGGCCATTTAGCCGGTGTGATCAGCAGGGCGGGACACAATCCCGCCCTGTTATGCTTGTGGGGAGATTGTCATGCCTAACCATCGCGAAGAAGCGCCCAGCGTACATCCGAATTTGTATGTACAATATGGCTAGATGAAATGAAATTCTCCTGGTCGCCAGAGAAGGCGAAGCGCAATCGTGCAAAGCACGGGACCAGCTTTGACACGGCAAGGCGAGTTTTTGACGATCCTCACCTGATGGTCAGCGAAGATTGCGTTGACGAGTTCGGCGAGATGCGATATCACGCCATTGGCTACGCCGGCACGCACCTTTTACTGGTCGTCGTCTTCGTGGATCAGACCGAGGAAGACGAGGAGATCATCCATATAGTTTCAGCGCGAAAGGCCGAAAGTTATGAGAATAAGACCTACGCCCGTCAATTTACGCAAGGGGATTAAGATCACGCACGAGATACGCGAAGCCTATAAGAATCGTGACAAGAACCTCGACAACGATCCCGACGCGCGGCCGCTGCCGCCGGAGACATGGGCGCACGCCATGCGCCGGGAGGAGTTTTTTCGTCCCATCAAGAGGCCGGTGACCGCACGGATCGATGCGGACGTTCTGGACTGGCTCAAGTCAAAGGGCGAGGGGCATCTTACCCGGATCAATACCCTTTTGCGCAAAGCCATGGAACGAGATGTCAACAAGAGGTTTCGGCGCGCCTGAGCGCAACTGGTCGTACTGGGACCTCGTCCGCTTTGCAGCCAACGCTTGAACAAGCGGGATGGCCATTCCTAACCTCTGCCCATGGAAGTACATCTCAACCCCGAGCAGGTCTCCAAGCTGGCGCAGGAAGCGATTAGCCGGTATCTGGAAGAAGAGGCCCACTTCGTCGAAGCCGTGAAGCTCGGTGAATCCCAACTGGAGCCCGGTGAGTACCTCACCCACGAAGAAGTAGGGTCTCGCATCGAGCGCCTCATCGAGTCTTGATGGAGGTCCGCTGGTCTCCACGAGCTTTTATCCCGGGCGGCCTTCGCAAAATGATGCTGCGTTAAACCACGTTGCCGGGCATACAGCGGGCCCTCCTCCCGTGCTAAAATCTGATGAAATGCGCCTGAGAGATGTGTTGTCTTGATCGAGATAGCGCCGTCCATATTGTCGGCTGATTTCGCCCGCCTGGCCGAGGATGCCAATGAGGCGGTGCGAGGTGGCGCCACCCTCCTCCATGTGGATGTCATGGACGGCCATTTTGTGCCCAATATCACGATCGGGCCGCCGGTGGTCGCGTCGCTGCGCAAAGCGGTGGACGTCCCTCTTGACTGCCACTTGATGATCGAGAATCCCGATGAGTTCATTGCGGCGTTCGCCGACGCTGGGGCCAACTGGATCTCGGTGCATCAGGAAGTGTGCCGTCACCTGAATCGCACCCTGGAGCTGATTCGCAGCCACGGTATGCAAGTGGGCGTGGTCCTCAATCCGGCGACTCCGGTGCAGACCCTCGGCGAGGTGCTCGATCTGGTGGACTATGTCCTGGTGATGTCGGTCAATCCAGGTTTTGGTGGGCAAAAGTTCATTCCCGGATCGCTGGAGAAGGTCCGCAAGCTGGCAACCATGCGCGCCGCCAGGGACCTGAATTTCCGCATTGAAATCGATGGCGGCATAGACCTGGCAACGATTGGACCGTCGGTCCGCGCCGGAGTAGAAATTTTCGTTGCCGGCAGTTACGTGTTTGGCCACGGCGATCCGGCACGAAAGGTGGAGGCGCTGCTGAAGGCGGCCCAGGAAGCCACCCTGATGCGCGCCTAGCCGTGGAACGCAGTATTTTCCAGAGGTGTTTAGGATGTTTCGTCGTGTCATCATAGCGTTTTCGATAGCTGCCATGCTGCTGACCCTCGGATGCAGCAGGAGCAACAAGAAAGTCCAGAACCCGATCGCCAACATCGACTCCAAACAGCCGGACAAGGTGCTGTTCGACCGCGCCATGGATGCGATGAAGCATAACAAGTACGACGTCGCGCGGCTCAGTCTGCAGACCCTGATCAATACGTATCCTGATTCGGAGTACGTGGCCCGCGCCAAGCTGGCCATCGGCGACTCCTGGTACGCCGAAGGCGGCACCGCCGCCATGACCCAGGCGGAGAGCGAGTACAAGGACTTCATCACCTTCTTCCCCAACATGCCGGAAGCGGCGGAAGCGCAGATGAAGATCGCCAACATCCACTACAAGGAGATGGAGAAGGCGGACCGCGATCCCACTCACGCCCGCCGCGCCGAAGACGAGTATCGCCAGCTCATCCTGCAGTTTCCCGACAGCCCGCTGGTGCCGCAGGCCAAGCAGCGCCTGCTGGAAGTGCAGGAGGTGCTGGCCGAACGCGAGTACCTGATCGGGCACTTCTACTTTGTACGCGAGAGCTACCCGGCGGCCATCGCGCGCCTGAAGTCGGTGGCGGATACTTATCCGCTGTACAGCGGAGCTGACCAGGCCCTGTATGAATTGGGCAACGCCTACGAAAAGGAAGTTGACTTCATTCGCACGTCGAAGCTGCCCGAGGTGGCCAAAGGGGCGTTAATCAAGCAGTACAGCGATGGCAGCCACTGCCGCCTACGACCGCATCCTTACCCGCTATCCGCTGGAAGAGCGGGCCGAGGATGCCAAAAAGCGATTGCAGGCGATGAAGCAGCCGGTCCCGCAGGCCACCGCGGCCGCCATTGCTCAAGACAAAGCTGAGATCGCCAGCCGCGGCTCGCTGGGACACTTCGGCAAGTTGATGGAAAACTTCCACAAAGGTCCGGACGTGTCGGACGCCACCAAGGTCGGCGAACCCACGCTGGTGGATCCCAAGCAGGTCAGCGCGCCTGATATGGTGCGGGCTGCGGATAGCAGCATCATCGGCAGCCTAAGCGGTCCCAACAAGGTTGGGGTTGAGCGCGTGGAGAACGGCGCTGCCCCGGCCGCGAACGCTCCCGCTCCGCGTTCCGACGCCGAAGGATCTGCGCCTGCCGGATCAGACAATAGCGCAGTTCCTGAAATGAAGAATGACCTGCAACCGGCAGCCACAACTCCTCCGCCAGGCACGACCGCTCCGCCGTTTGGACAAGTGAACGATGCTGCCGCTGCTTCCTCCGCTTCTGGCGGCAGCACGCAGCTGGCGGCCGGCAGCGGTTCGGCGCAGCAGTCCGCCCCGCCCGCCGACAGCAACACGGAAAGCTCGTCGAAGAAAAAGAAGAAGAAGCATCTTTGGCCGTTCTGACGGCAAGACTGGCCGAGAGCGCAGCTTCGGCTGCGCTTTTTTTCGTCTTGCTCGGCTGGCTACTGACTACTGACAGCTCTTCCTTGTAATATCGAAGTCGAAACTCATTTCGAACGGATTGGCATGCCTCACGATCTTCCCAAGGCCTACGAACCGGGCGCTATTGAACCGCGCTGGGCCGAATACTGGGTCCACGAAAAACTGTTCCACGTGGAAACCCCCGGCGACCCTGACCAGCCCACCTTCACGGTGACGCTGCCGCCGCCCAACGTGACCGGCAACCTGCACATGGGCCACATGTTAGAGCACACCGAGATTGACATCATCGTTCGCTGGAAGCGCATGCAGGGACTGCGTACGCTATGGCTGCCGGGCACCGATCACGCCGGCATCGCCACCCAGATGATGGTGGAGCGCCAGCTCGCTGCCGAAGGCAAGAACCGCCGCGACATGGGCCGCGAGGCGTTCATCGCGCGCGTCTGGGACTGGAAGCAGCATTACGGCGGCGTCATTCTGCAACAGATGAAGCGCCTCGGCGCTTCGGTGGACTGGTCGCGCGAGTACTTCACCATGGACGAGCGCATGTCGCGCGCCGTGCGCGAGGCCTTCGTCCGCCTCTACGAAGAAGGACTGATCTATCGCGGCAAGTACATCGTGAACTGGTGTCCGCGCTGCGTCACCGCCGTCTCCGATCTCGAAGTCGTGCACGAGGAGACGCCGGGCAAGATCTACGAAATCCGCTATCCGGTGATCGGCATCCAAAGACGAGTACATCGTGGTCGCCACCACGCGTCCCGAGACCATGCTGGGCGACACCGCCGTTGCGGTGAACTCCGGCGACGAGCGCTACCGGCATCTGCACGGCAAGAAAGTTCTGCTGCCGCTGATGGATCGTGAGATCCCGATCATCACCGACGACATCCTCGCCAATCCCGAGTTTGGCACCGGCGCCGTGAAGGTCACGCCGTCGCACGATCCCAACGATTTCGAGGCCGGGCTGCGCAACGACCTGCCGCAGATCGACGTGATGAACGAAGTCGCGCAGATGAACGAGAACGCCGGCCCGTACAAGGGACTGGACCGCTTCGAGGCGCGCCAGAAAGTGCTGGAAGACCTGGAGCGCGGCGGCTTCCTGGTCGGCGTCGAAGGACTACGTTGTTCCGCTGGGCAAGTGCGATCGCTGCAAGACCATCGTCGAGCCGCGGCTTTCGACGCAGTGGTTCGTCAAGATCCAGCCGCTGGCCGACCGCGCCATCGAGGTGGTGGAGAACGGCGACATCAAGTTCGTGCCGGAGAACTACTCCAAGACCTATTTCGAGTGGATGCGCAACATTCACGACTGGTGCATCTCGCGGCAGTTGTGGTGGGGACATCGCATTCCTGCCTGGCATTGCAAGGATTGCCGCGAGATCATCGTCGCGCGCGAGGCGCCCACCAAATGCACCAAGTGCGGCGGCAGCCGATCTGGAGCAGGACAGCGACGTGCTCGACACCTGGTTCTCCTCCGGCCTGTTGCCGTGCTCGGCGCTGGGTTGGCCCGACAGCACGCCCGATCTCGACGCCTTCTACCCGACGACGCTGCTGATCACCGGCTTCGACATCCTGTTCTTCTGGGTGGCGCGCATGATCATGATGAACTGCCACTTCATGCGCGGCCACAAGCAGGGCGACGTTCCCTTCCGCAACGTCTACATCCACGCGCTGGTGCGCGACGCCGAGCGCCAGAAGATGTCGAAGACCAAGGGCAACGTGATGGACCCCATCGAGATCATCGAGCAGTATGGCACCGATGCGGTGCGCTTCACGCTGGCCTCGATGGCCGCGCCCGGCACCGACATCGCGTTCTCCGAGAGCCGCACCGAGAGCTATCGCGCCTTCGCCAACAAGATCTGGAACGCCGCGCGCTTCCTGTTCATGAACGTGGACCGGGCGCAGGAGGCGGGCGTGTGGTCGCTGGCGGACTTCCAGTCGGCGTCGGGTCCGCATGCTCGACTGTTGAGACGGGATCAAGGGCGTTCCCGGCTTCAAGGCTGAGACCCTGGACGACCGCTGGATTCTCTCGCGCTTCAATCGCGTCGCCCAGCAGATCAACGAAGCGCTGGAAACCTACCGCTTCCACGAAGCCGCGCACGTGGTCTATCACTTCTTCTGGGGCGAGTACTGCGACTGGTATCTGGAGCTGATCAAGCCACGCCTGGCCGCCGACGATCGCGAGCAGGCGCGCACCGCGTATGCCAACCTGATCAGCATCTTCGAAGGCGCGCTGCGCCTGCTGTCGCCGTTCATGCCCTTCATCACCGAAGAGATCTGGCACGCGGTGTACGACGGCAAGCCGCCGCGAAGTCGATTGCGCTGGCCGCGTATCCGCAAGCCGATCCGGCGCAGGTGGATGCCGACGCCGAAACCGAGATGGCGATCCTGCAGGACTTGATCGTCAGCGTGCGCAACATCCGCGCGGAATTGAAGATCGAGCCCAAGCAGAAGCTGGCGATCGAGATCTTCGCCGGACGGCGATGTTCGGTCGCTGATCGAGCGCAATCGCGGCGCGCGTGGAGCGGCTGGCGAATGTCGAAGGAACCTGACCTTCGTCGAGTCATCGTCTGGCCAAGGCTGCGGGCGCGCGCAGCACGGCGCGCTTCGATGTCCGCGTGCTCTACGAGCGCAAGATCGATGCGGCCGCCGAGCGTGACCGCCTGAGCAAAGAGCTGACCAGACTGACGCAGGAACTGACGCGCGCCACTGCGCAGTTGAGCAATGACGCATTCCTCGCCAAAGCGCCGGCCCACGTGGTCGAGGGATTGAAGAAGCGCAAGAGCGGAAGTCGAAGTGCTGGTGCAGAAGGCGAACGAAGCGCTTAGGACGAATTGGGCGCTAGCTGCGTCGCGCAGCTCCGGGGAGATCGATCGTGGATTGGACAAGCCGCAGGATCACCGCAATTCTGGAGAACGCGCTGCAGGAAGACCGCGCCACCCGCGACGCCACCTCCTACGCCTGCATCGACCCCAACCAGCGCGCTCGGCCACCATTCTCGCCAAGCAGGACTGCGTGCTCTCCGGACTGGGCTGCATCTCGCGCATCCTCGATGTCTTCGCCATGCTCGACGGCACCGTCACCTCGCACCCCGAAGTCACCAGCCACACCGAGATCTTCGACGGCGTGCGCGTGCGCAAAGGGCAGTCCATCGCCGTCATCGTCCACAATGCGCGCGTTGTACTTGTCCTGCGAGCGCGTGATCCTCAACATCATGCAGCGCATGAGCGGCATCGCCACGCTCACGCGCCGCTACGTGGACGCGGTGGACGGCACCGGCACCATAATTCTCGACACGCGCAAGACTGCGCCGGGGCTGCGCGTGCTCGACAAGTATGCGGTGACGTTGCGGCGGAGGAACCAACCATCGCCTCGACCTCAGCGATGGCGTGCTCATCAAGAACAACCACATCGCGCTGGCCGGCGGCGCCGTGGCGGCGCTGGAACGTGCGCTGCACAATCGTCGCGGCCCGCAGATCGTCGAAATCGAGGTGCGCTCGCTGGACGAACTCGAGTCTGGTGCTGGAACATGGCGCCGAGGCGGTCTTGCTCGACAACATGACCCCTGAGCAGGTGCGCCAAGCGGTAGAGCGTGTCCGCCAACTGGATCGGGCTGTGCCGCTGGAAGCCTCGGGCGGAATCACTCTGGAAAACGTGCGCGCTTACGCCGAAACTGGAGTGAACTTCATTTCCGTGGGCGCGTTGACCCACTCCGCCCCGGCCGTGGATTTGAGCATGCGGATCGCGCCGGCGTAAATTGCTGTCAGCTGTCAGCTTTCAGCCGTCAGCTATCGGCCAACAACGTTGTCATCCTTTTTTCGTCTGTCATCCTGAGCAGTTCGCCGCGGCGACCGAGTCGAAGGACCCCTATATTCCCTACTGATCTTTACCGCGCCGAAGGGCTATGGTCGGGATTGGTTGTGATATGGACTGTGGGTGTTGAAAAAGTCACTGTGATTAGCAGGTGAAACGCGGTACAAGGAAGCATTGTTCCATGTACTTTTTGATTTTCACTCGCGGAGGCCTGCTGATCATGATGGGGCAACACGCCCGTTCGGAACCGCTGTTCTATTACTTCCGTCTGGAAGACCACGTTCCCGAAAACCACCTTCTGCGGCTGATTGATAAGCACATCAGCTTTGCATTCGTTCGCGAGCGGCTTAAGGACAGCTACAGCGAGACTGGGCGGCCCTCCATTGACCCCGAATTGCTGCTGCGCATTCTGCTGATCGGCTATCTGTACGGCATTACCAGCGAGCGCAGACTGGTGGAAGAGTTGCGCATGCACCTGGCGTGGCGCTGGTTTACCGGGTTGGGATTCGATCAGGAAGTTCCGCATCACTCCACCTTCTCCAAGAACCGGCACGGGCGCTTTCTGGAATCGAACCTGTTCCAGCAGCTGTTTGAAGAGATTGTTGCCCGCTGCATGGAAAGTGGGCTGGTGCGTGGCGATCACTTGTCGGTCGATGGCAGCTTCATCGAGGCCAACGCGGCCAAGGAAAGTCGGGTGCCGCGCCAGCAACTAGAAGAGGTAGCTCAGGTCCACCGCACGGTGAGGCAATATCTGGCGGAACTGCAAGAGCAGAACCCGGTAGAGGAACCGGTGCACCAGCAAGAACAAGTATCCACCACTGATCCGGATTCGACCTATGCCACCAAGGGTGGCACGCCAGCTCGCCTGGGCTACTACGATAACTACCTCATCGACAATCACAGTTGTGTGATCGTGGGCGTCGCAGCCACGGCGGCGCGGCTGAGCCAGGAGACGGTGGCCGCACAGGATATGATCACTCGCTTCGCCGAATGGCAGGGCCGAGAGCCCGCGTCCCTAGCTGCCGACACTACCTACGGAAACGGCGAGTTTCTACACTGGCTGTTGCAGCGCGGCATTACGCCGTACATGCGCACCCGCGAGAACGCTCTCAAGCAGAGCAGTACACTCTACGGCCCGGAGCGCTTCACTTATCAACCAGAAAGCAACCGCTATCTCTGTCCCGAAGGCAAGCAGCTTCAGTATGTCGGAATCAGCGCGAGGAATCGTACGCATCTCTATGCCAGCACGGCGAAGCGCTGCCGTGACTGTTCCCAGAAGGCGCAGTGCACAAGCGGCAAGTACAAGATGCTGACGATCCATATCCACGAACCGGCACGCCAGCAAGCTCGCGAACTGGCCAAGACACCTGCCTTCGCGCTGTCGCAGCGTGCCCGAAAGAAAGTGGAGGCCTTGTTCGCAGAACTGAAGAATCAGATCGGAATGCGACGGCTGCGCCTGCGGCGGATGAAGTTCGTCCGTGAGCAGTTCTACCTGGCGGCGGCGGCGCAGAATATCAAACGGCTAGTCCGCTTCCTGAGCAAAGCACCAAGTTCGCCCCTCGCTGCAACCGCTTGATCCACCGACCGGAACCCAACAACAAGTCCAGTATGAATCACAACTGGACGAATATCATCTCTACCGAAGAGAGTTTTTCAACACCCACGACTGTTCTCAACCGTAATCACAGATTTCGTGTCATCAGCTAGGGTGTGATCTTCCATATGACATTGCTGAACTTCAGGTCTATATTCAAGCTGTGAAAACGCTGTCGATAGTCTTGCTGGCGATTGCGATAGCGGTCCCGTTGCGCAGCTCTTTATGGGCGCAGACAAGTCAACAGAAAAAACCCACTTCCTCGGTGGTTGAGGCTGTGGGCTGTGTGGACCGGAAGGACGGCAGGCTTGAACTCACCAACGCCTTTTGGTGGGTGGTTTACTATCTGACGGGACGAACCGCAGGACTGGAAAAACACATCGGCGATGAAGTAACCGTGCGCGGAATAGAGCGACCCTCGCCGGCATCTTCAACTCCAGCCACTTCAACGGAAGAGCGCCGCCCACCAACTTTGCAAGTAACCAGTGTCGAATTTATGGTGCACAAGAACCCCGAGGGGGTTCGCCCCATACTCGGCGATCTTGATACATGGGTTAGCTATGGAAATCCCCTGTACGGAGTGCGTTTGCGCTATCCGGCGACATTTGGGGATGCGATGTCGGAATATACGCAGGCGCAGACGAATTTCGCCGGTCAGGAGCCGATCACCGGCAACTCCATTGTGAATGTGAGTATACCGAGGGGTACATATCCCGAGTCGAACTTCGTCGGCGGCGGTTTCACTGTCTTTGTTGATCCGCGGATTCGAAGCGAAGCAACCTGCAAACAGTTTCACACCTTCTGGCCGGAGCATACGTCCTCGACGTCCGTCAATGGAATCAACTACTCCCGAACCATTCTCGGTGGCGTGGCAATGGGAACTGCGTCGTCCAGTTACGACTTTCATACGTTCCAGAATGGCCTTTGTTACGAATTAACGTTTGAGTTCGCTGACGAGAATGGCGGCGGCATGGACGTCCCCTGCGCAATACAGTGGGTTACGGAAGAGAACGACTTCGAGCTGATGCGGAGTGTGCTGTCGACCGTCTCCTTTCCTACCCCGCAGATTAAACGGGCGAACGCTGACGAGCCGAGCCACAAGGTTGTCCCTTCCGTGATCTCATTTGAACACGGTTCTACGCTTGAACAGGTTGTGGGCCGCAGCAGTCCCTACACGGTCGGCATCTCATGGAGGACGACGAATGCTGATTATGTACAGATTCGGTATCCGTGCTCGAAGTTCCTATACGCCTCGACTGTGCAGTCGCACGGCTATGGCTTGGGGAAATGTGGGGAGAAGACGGATACAAACTTACCAGCGAACGGTTCCATGTCGCTTCTGCTGAGCAATTTCAACTCAAAGCCGACCGACCTGATGCTCACCATCGAGCCGTTCCTGGACGGCGTGGAGTATCCGAAGGAATCGAAGACGATCTCCATCCTGGGCCCCACCAGTCCTTACCGGCCGCCGTTGCAGGACAATGCGAAAGCATTCAAACCCCCGGTACCTGCCGGCACAGCGCAGACGCTTACTGGCTGTCTAAAGAATATCGGCGGCGAGAATATCGCCGGCAAGAATATCGGCACGAACAAGTATTGGCTTGCTAACTACAACGGCTGGCAGCGGGTAGTCAGAAGCGACAGTATTGATCTCTCCGTTTATGTTAACCATCTGGTCAAGATCTCTGCCGTGAGAGAGGACCAGGCGCCTGATTGGATCGTGACCAGCCTCACAACAGTGAGCGATAGCTGTGAATAGGGCGTTGACCCATTCCGCTCCGGCCGTGGACCTGAACATGAGGATCGCTCCAGCGTAGCTAGCCGTCAGCTTTCAGCCGTCGGCTGTCAGCTAAACGACGTTGTCATCCTGAGCTAGCCCGCCGCGGGCGAGTCGAAGGATCCCCATATTCCCTACAGCGTGTTTCATAAATAGGTTCGGCCTCACATCAGGTACTTATGCGTGAGGCAGGTGAACTGGTGAGCTTCTGTCATGAAGAAACGGCAGAAGCTGTTGACGGACGAGCAGTGGGAGCTGATTGGGCCATTACTTCCCGAACCAAAGCGTCGGCGGGACAACCGGGGCCGACCGTGGGCGTTGAACCGGGCCTGTTTGGAAGGCATTCTGTGGATTCTGCAAACCGGTGCCGCTTGGCGGTTCCTGCCCGAGGAGTTTCCTTCGCCCTCGACCTGCTGGCGGCGGCTGAAGCAATGGGAAGAGGAAGGCGTCTGGCTGGAGGCATGGCGTGCCCTGCTGGGGGCTCTGGATGAAGAGGGCCTGCTGAAATGGGACGAGACCTTCCTGGACGGCAGCTTCGCCCCGGCCAAAAAGGGGGCCTCGCGGTGGGTAAAACCAAGCGGGGCAAGGGCACGAAGTGGATGGTACTGGTCGACGGTCAAGGTCTTCCGCTGGGAGTTCGGCTGGAAAGTGCCTCTCCGGCAGAAGTTACGCTTGCGGAAGCCACGCTCGCCGCAGTCCGCGTGCCTCGTCCCAAGGGCCGGCCGCGGCAAAAGCCCGAGCGCGTAATCGCCGACCGTGGCTACGACTCTGACCCGCTGCGCCAGCGACTGAAGAAGCGAGGCATCGAACTGATTGCGCCCTATCGCAAGAACAACAAGCAACGGCGCTTCGAAGATGGACGTAAACTGCGGCGTTATGTTCGCCGCTGGATTGTGGAGCGAACCAACGCTTGGCTTGGTCAATTCCGCCGGTTGCTGGTTCGTCATGAGCATCTACTCTCCACCTACCGCGCCTTCTTCTATCTCGCGTGCTTCTGGATTACGCTGAGGCACTGTTTATGAAACACGCTCTACTGATCTTTACCGCGCCGAAGGGCTATGGTCGGGATTGGTTATGATACGGGCTGTGGGTGTTGAAAATCGTTTGGTAGAGATGATATTGTATTGTGATTATACTGGACTTGTTGTTGGGTTGGTGGTGGATAAGCGGTTGCAGCGAGGGGCGAACTTGGCGCTTTGCTAGGAAGCGGACTAGCGTTTGATATTCTGCGCGCGCGCAGGTAGAACTGCTCACGGACGAACTTCATCGCGCAGGCGCAGCGTCGCATTCGATCTGATTCTTCAGTTCTGCGAACAAGGCCTCCACTTTCTTTCGGGCACGCTGCGACAGCGCGAAGGCAGGTGTCTTGGCCAGTTCGCGAGCTTGCTGGCGTTACGTTAGTGGATATGGATCGTCAGCATCTTGTACTTGCCGCTTGTGCACTGCGCTTCTGGGAACAGTCACGGCAGCGCTTCGCGTGCTGGCATAGAGATGCGTACGATTCTCGCGCTGATTCGACATACTGAAGCTGCTTGCCTTCGGGACAGAGATAGCGGTTGCTTTCTGGTTGATAAGTGAAGCGCTGGGCGTAGAGTGTACTGCTCTGCTTGAGAGCGTTCTCGCGGGTGCGCATGTACGGCGTAATGCCGCGCTGCACAGCAGTGTAGAAACTCGCCGTTTCCGTAGGTAGTGTCGGCAGCTAGGGACGCGGGCTCTCGGCCTGCATTCGGCGAAGCGAGTGATCATACCTGTGCGGCCACCGTCTCCTGGCTCAGCCGCGCCGCCGTCTCAGACGCCCACGATCACACAACTGTGATTGTCGATGAGGTAGTTATCGTAGTAGCCAGGCGAGCTAGCATGCACCCTTGGTGGCATAGGTCGAATCCGGATCAGTGGTCAGTATTTGTTCTTGCTGGTGCACCGGTTCCTCTACCGGGTTCTGCTCTGCAGTTCCGCCAGATATTGCCTCACCGTGCAGTGGATGAGCTACCTCTCTAGTTGCTCGGCACCCGACTTTCCTTGGCCGCGTTGGCCTCGATGAAGCTGCATCGACCGACAAGTGATCGCCACGCACCAGCCCACTTTCCATGCAGCGGGCAACAATCTCTTCAAACAGCTGCTGGAACAGGTTCGATTCCAGAAAGCGCCCGTGCCGGTTCTTGGAGAAGGTGGAGTGATGCGGAACTTCCTGATCGAATCCCAACCCGGTAAACCGGCGCCACGCCCGGTGCATGCGCGAGTTCCACCAGTCTGCGCTCGCTGGTAATGCCGTACAGATAGCCGATCAGCAGAATGCGCAGCAGCAATTCGGGGTCAATGGAGGCCGCCCAGTCTCGCTGTAGCTGTCCTTAAGCCGCTCGCGAACGAATCCGCTGATGTGCTTATCAATCAGCAGCAGAAGGTGGTTTTCGGGAACGTGGTCTTCCAGACGGAAGTAATAGAACAGCGGTTCCGAACGGGCGTGTTGCCCCATCATGATCAGCAGGCCTCCGCGAGTGAAAATCAAAAAGTACATGGAACAATGCTTCCTTGTACCGCGTTTCACCTGCTAATACAGTGACCAACACCGGCTGTTCACAACACTTGAAACCTGAACCATGGGAGCGGTGTCTTTAGTTAATGAAGTAGCAAGCGGATCCCCCATTCTTAGCAAATACGGGTGCGAGTTGAGTCCGCAATACTTATGGCGCTGGGTGAGTTTGTTCGGGCGGCTTGACATCATCCTGCTCGCGCTCCTGCTCGCCTATATCGCTGCTGTTGTCCTTCGGACTTCCTGCCTCTACCGCCTAGCTCGAAGTGGCCGAGAAAACAACACTGGCATTCTAAGAACGCTCGCCGCCGAACTCAACCTTCAGGTGAACAGCCTCAATTCGATCGCATCCGTCGCGCCGTACCTCGGACTTGTCGGAACATGCGCCGGTCTCTTGGGCGTATTCGGCGGGTTCGGGATGGAGAAGCATGCCGTATTGATAATGATAGCGTCGAAAACGGCTGCTGCACTTGTCACCACCTTTGCGGGGATACTCGTGGCAACCCTGGCAACATTTTCCTACAACTATCTCCGCACGCGTATAGACCTGCTTGATGGCGAAGTGTCTAACCATGCGCAAAGGATTGTGTCACCAAGACTCTTGTCTCAGCTTCCGCCGTTTGGACTACTGGCAGCGACCGGGCTAGCTCTTCTCGTTGCCGCATATTTGCCGTTCTCGTCCTTTCACACCCCGAAAGGTCTCTACGTCGAAGTTGCGCCCGACCATTGCGAGTACGATGGTGACGACCGGCTTATCGTTCTTCACATCACCGACGCAGGCCAACTCTTCGTTAACAATGAGCGGGAAGACTGGAGTGGGTTGGCGGATCGTATAGGAGAGATTTACGGGAAGCGAATGCATCGTACGCTGTATGTTCTTGCTGATGACACAGTGCCGTTCCAGACTGTGGCTAATGCAATTGATATCGTAGAACACGACCCGGCTCTGAACGTCAGGGTACGGTTGATAACACCGCGAGCGTCGAATGCCCACTGCCCCCAACCCATCGCAACGGTTTCCAGCCGGCATGCATCGAGATAGTTATTGATACGTCCCCATTTCACAAGTGATCCTACCCAATCTGTCCCCGTTCGCGCATAATCATCGTATCGCCCGAACCGCGCCAACCCGTAGCGACCTGCCGCCCGACGGTTCTACCGACGCGCGCCTGGGACGCATTGTGCGCCTGCTCAGTGACAACGCGACGGTCGTCATTAGCGGCACGCGCATGGCCGAGGAGTTGGGCACCACCCGCTCCGAGGTGTGGCGCGCGGTGCAGC
>CAVTOE010000003.1:0-280931 GCA_963736385.1 uncultured Acidobacteriaceae bacterium
GTTAAATTGCTGCATGCCCCTGAGCGCGTCAGGAGTGGCGGCAAGCTGGAACAAATCGTGGTAGCTGTGAAACTCCGGAATTAAGAACCCACCGCCAAAATATTCCTGAAACGCCCTTGTCCAGTGATCCTCGAATGCCGTAGTTGGGAATGCGATGATCTTGAACACAAGAATTGCTAAAGGAACAATCCACACGAAGAGGGCCACGCGATGTGGATACCACTGTGCATAGGCGAATCCGATAAGAATCGCCGGAAAGAAACTGAACAGGAACAAGTGTGAGAATGCGAACTGGAAATAACTCACCGTCGGTGGGTGTTGCTGGATTAGGGGTAGCAGCAAGTCGTGTACACGTCCCGCCAGCCACATGGTTGTGAAGTTCACGATCGCGTAAACGGCCGCCAAATGCAGCACATAGCGTACTACCTGCCTAACGGCACCGGCGGGTTTATCGAGATCCACAATCACTTCCCCGTCAGACGCTACTGAAGTTGAATTTCTTACAGAAAGGAACATCTTGACTGGAATTTCCTTTTTGATCTTGAAAACGGCACCATAGTACACCCGTCTCGTCTGTCCACGACACCGTGAAACGATTTTCTTATCGGAGCACTCCCGATGGTCTTCCATCCGCACCAGTCCAGCCCAAAATTGCCCCATTTGTGCCTACGTTTGCAACACCTCTCGTTACCCCTCTCACCTCAAGAACACGGGTCGAAATTTACCGGGATCGAGGCGTTCCCATCGATCAATGGCTCCTGAGCCTTGTTTGACTCCCCGTGCTACGATGCCATCGTGTTCAATTTTGGCAGACCAAAAACAGCCGGCGACTGGATCGTTCATATCGCGGGGGCAATCGTCGCGCTATTTCTTGTCTGGTGGATGCTACGAGCCTATGTGCTGTAGTACGCCTCCCCGTGCCAGAAGCTGTCGGCGGGTAGACCAATAGCCGGACGAGGAAAACCGACATCCTTCGGCATCATCAGCGAGACAACCACTGGCACAACCGTACCAGATAGGTACTGGTAAACGATAGATCCCTATCGGGACTGCCCCGAAATTGGGGGGCTAGGTTGTGCGCAAGTGTCGTGGTCGGGGCAGTTTCGATAGGGTCGTTTGAACTGAGCCGCTAGCGTTAGCGGCGGATGCGGTGAGTTCTATGGGATTTCGATTCGGCTGTGCAGCGTACAGGTCGGCTTTGAAGCAACGAACCGGGACGAAAAGAGCTGGGAAGCTGGTTTTGAAAGCCGCATTTTAGTCTTGACCGTCGACAGAGGGGTCGCATTTGCGGGCCTAGGTCGCCGGATGAGCATACGACGGCATGGCGTGCTTGAGCACACCTGCGACGGACGATGATGGAAGCAGGTCGCGCCATGGACAACTCAGGAAGAATCAATGCCCCACCTCTTCGGATCAGTCAGTGCCAAGCCTGAGCGGAAATAAAGCTCGCTACTGGTCAGCCGATCGACGAGGAGCATGGGACCGGTACAGACAGGACAGCGCAGCTGGGTAGTGATCTCAGGATAAGTTGCGCAACCCTCTAGACCAAGCAGCGTACGGCAGCGTGTGAGCATAATGCCACGCCTTCGGTTGGCGAAAAGGCCGAAGTGGCGGATGCGGACCAAGCCCTTGGGCAGAACGTGGATCAGGAATCGGCGCAGAAACTCATGGGAAGAAACGGTCATGATCTTCTGCTTGCTGCCGTGGGCATAGTCTCTCCAGCGAAACGAGACTTGATCATTCTGGAAGGCAACCAGTCGATGGTTGGAGATGGCAACGCGGTGCGTATAACGCGCCAGATACTGCAGAACATGCTCCGGACCGCCGAAGGGCGGCTTGGCGTAGACGACCCAATCCTCGCGGAAGAGCTGGCGAAGAAACTGGCGAAAGCGACGTGGGTCAACCAGACTCCGGAGTGAGCCGTGGAACTGGAGCTTGTGCTGCCGGAAGAGCCGTTGCAGTCCGGCTGTGAACTTGCCGCGGAAGACGCGGCTCAGTGAGCTGACGGGCAGGAAGAAGCGTTTGGAAGAGGTGATCCATCTGCAGCCATCAGGAGCGAGGCCGCCGGCAGGAACAACGTAGTGTATGTGTGGATGATGCTGAAGGTTCTGGCCCCAGGTATGGAGCACCCCAAGAAACCCGATATCTGCTCCCAGATGCTTCGGGTCGTGAGCGAGTTCGAGCAGCGTCGCTGCACTGGATCGAAACAGCAGATCGTAAAGCAGCCGCTTGTTCTGCAGGACTAGAGCGGAGAGTTCGTGCGGCACGGTAAAGACGATGTGGAAGTAAGAGACGGGCAACAGCTCAGCCCTGCGCTTGGCGAGCCAGCGGGAGCGGGCGTTCCCCTGACATCTGGGGCAGTGCCGATTACGGCATGAGTCGTAAGAGATAGCCTGATGTCCGCAGCGCGTGCACTGGTCACGATGAGCGCCCAAGGCCGCAGTGCGGCAGCGGACGATCGCATCGAGCACCTTGCGATGCTGCCACGCAAGGTGTGATCCGTAGTGCTCCCAAAATCTGTTGCCGGATGCACGGACGATGTCGGCCACCTCAAGGGTGGACCGACTCATTGCTTGATCAGCCTCCTGGAACGCTTCACCTGGTCGGGACTAGACACCTCGATAGCTTCCAGCGGGCTGGGAACTGCTTGCAGATGACGCCGGGACAAGTGCAGGTAGACAGTGGTGTCGGCGAGCTTGGCATGACCCAGCAGGACCTGGATCGTGCGCAGATCGGCGCCGGCTTCGAGCATGTGGGTGGCGAAACTGTGCCTGAGTGTGTGAGGAGACACATGCTTGCTCACACCAGCATGTTTCGCGGCCTCCGCCACGGCCTTCCAGACAATCTTCTCTGTGATGGGCACGTCGGCCCGCCAGTTGTTGACGGTGCCGGGGAACAGATATGTCTTCGGCTTCATCCAGCGCCAATACTCGCGCAGCGTGTCCAGCAGCTTCGGGGTCAACAGGACGTCGCGGTCACGGCCACCCTTGCCCTGGCGAACATGAATGACCATGCGTTCGCTGTCGATATCGCAGACCTTGAGGTGGCATAGTTCCGCGCGTCGCAGGCCGGTTGCATACAGCATCATCAGCATGGTGCGGTGCATCAGGTTCTGCGCGGAAGCAATGAGCCGCGACACTTCCTCCTGACTCAGTACTGTGGGCATCCGCCTCTGACGCTTGGGAAACGGAATGTGATCGGGAAGATACGGCCGTCTGAGTGTCTTAACGAAGAGAAAACGCAGAGCAGCGGTACGACCTTCGATGGTCCCCGGCGAGAGCTTGCAGTCGCGAAACAGGTGAACCTGGTACTCGCGAATGTGTTCTGGGCCGAGGCGATCGGGCGAACGGTGGAAGTACTTCGCGAAATCCTCTATGGCGTGGATATAAGCACGGACGGTGTTCTGAGCGTAGTTACGACGCTGAAGCTCATCCAGCATCAGCTTCCTGAGACGGGTCACAGTAACCTCCTTGTGACCCAAACCTTACACGGACAACAATGTTGGGGACGACTACGCGCTAGCGTCCGCCGCGCTAGCGGCTTAGTTCAAACGCGCTTGTCGTCACTTACTTTCGGGTTGTCGGCACCGCGGAAACTATCAGAACGCTGCTTCGGCTGTTCCACCGTTGGCGACGGCTCGCAACTCGCGAATCACCCAGAACAGCCGCCGGGCCGATACATAGCTGTGCTGGCCCCCGTTGCGTAGGTCCGTGATTCGGGATTTCGAGATCAGCTTTTGGGTTTTCCGCTGCGACAGTCCCAATCCTAGCTCAGAGTGCACCATAGTGACTGCTTCCTCCTCGGAGATGCCGGGCAGGGCCTGGCCGGCATGAAAGCGGGAACGCCATTGCTCCAGCTCCAAGGCCTGGCGAGTGAAGATCTGCTCCAGCTCGTGGGTGCCGGCAAACAGCAACCCGCAGTGTGGTGGTTGATCCAACAGTTCCCGTAGGGTCTCCAGGCACTCAATCGACAGATGCTGGGCTTCGTCAAAGACCAACAGCACCTTGCGCTGGCTGAGATCAAAACGCAGATTACGCATCAACTTAGGCAGGAAGTTAGTCGTATCGAGCATGCAATTGCAGCTCTAACGGGACTAGGTTCCCAACCCGCACGGCGTGGTCGTCCTTCCAAGAGGAGCCAGGCCAAGCCAGCAAGTGGCAAGAAACGTCGCCGTTTGAGCGCGGCAGCCCGCCAGCGTATTTCTGCAGCGATGAAACAACGTTGGGCAAAATGGAAGGGCAAGTCTTCACCAAAGAAGGCTAAAGCTACGCCGAAAAAACATGCTGGTCGCAAGCCGATGAGTGCTGCTATGCGGAAGAAATTGTCGGCGATGATGAAGGCGCGGTGGGCGGAGCGGAAGAAGGCGGTGTAGATAGCGTAGATTTACTATCGCCTTGGTGTCTCCGTCGTGGCGAAGCGACTGCTGAGAAGGTGGAAGTGACGGCTCGCTGAGCTTAAAGGAGCTAGCAAATGCCGGGCTTGCGCTCACAGAGCACAACGCTTGGGGTCGGTTTCCCGAGTTGACGGAGGTGGTCAGACCCTCTTTTAGGCTAAGGAAAGGTTGCGCGTGCAACCCGGTTCGATAACAACGCGAGCTATTCTTGGCGAACCACAGGCGTCTTCCGCTTCAAGATTTCTCGCGGACTCGCGCTGCGTAGTTGGCCAGCTCGTTGGCTTCTTGGTTGTCCTCGCGGCGGATGTACTCAATCGAGAAATCAACTGAACACGCCAGTTTGCGACAGGTCCAGTTCAGGGAATGCAGACGCGGGCTCCGGCACGCATACTCGCCCGTCATTTGTTTGACGACGATTTCGGAATCCGAATAAACACGAAGCCTCTCGGCGTTGACCGCGATGGCGTGCTGTAGGGCTTCGAGCAGGGCAACGTACTCGGCAACGTTGTTGTCCTGATGCACGATCGATTTGGCGATTCGGGTCTTTTCTCCGCCCGGACTCTCAATCACGACTCCAATACCCGACCGCCCGGGATTTCCGTGCGAGCTGCCGTCCACCTAGGCCACGAGATCAGACATCGAACTCCTTATCTGACAAGTCATAACACGGATTTGTTATGCCGGCCCTGTGAATATGATGTACATTGATTTTGGATAACTCAGAGCAGAAATCAGAACTCGCCTGCTTTCTGTCATTTAGGCAACGCAACCCGCACATTAAAACTAATTGCATTTGCACCAACCTTGGGCGTTGACAATTTCTCATCCTGCAGTAGGATCACACATGTCGACGGCAGAAAAGGGCTGGCAAACGTAAAAGTAGCTGGCCTGAAGTAAGCTGGGTGATGGGTTCGGCGGGGCGACCTGATTGAACCTCCAGACCCGAAAAAACCGACGGCGCTGCGAGGTGACCGTTGGGGTTTGGAACTGCGAAAGCAGTGATCGCATCAAGGGCTGTGACGGTACATGCGTCCACGTTGTTGGCTCCCTCGCAGGAGTTGGCGGCTAGAGCATAACCAAAGTCACAGCCTTTTCTATTGCTCCGCGTTTTCTCTGTGCGGTCTGTGCCTCGTCACAATCCAAAACGCACCAGGTTCAGCCTAGCCGTTGCGCCCGTTTCCTTTCCCTTTTTCCTTTACACTGCTGGGGCCTTTAGCCATTGCAGGGCGTCGTCGTACTCAGCATAGGGAAAGTGCCGGAATTGGGCCCTGACGAAGTGTTTTGCGATGGCTGGCCCGACGGTCGCAATGGGGCTGTCGGAGGCAAGCGCGACGCGCTCGACCCTTCTGTGGACGTCGCGGACAAAGCGCATATGGGCGACAAAAGCCGCGAAGCTGTCCCATCCGGGAAACACGCGTGCGTGAATGAGAATTCCGCGCAGGTCGGGATGTCCCGCCAGGTATTCATTGACCTCGGATGTCAGTGCCTGGAAGTCTTCCGCCGCCAGCGCCGAAAGGGGCTCGACGATCAGAATGCCTTCGGGCTGCAGAATCTCGTGCTTGATCATGTCTGGTTCACCGTGATGAAAGCGAAAACCGCGTCAACTGGAATTTCCGGTTTAGTTCCCAACAGCCGCCGGGTGAGTAGGCCGGTGGAATTGCACCACCGGCCTCTCGCAGAACCGAGCATGAGACTCTCGCCTCACTCGGCTCCCATCAGGTAAACGTGCCGATCATACCGATCTTATCGCGTATGGTTAAGAATCTCAAACGCTTGGGTAGTGTCCCAACAGACGCGCTGGTGATGGTACCTGAGCGTTGCCAGCCCAAACAGCTTAGAGGATCGCCGCTTTCTGTAGTTCCTTCACAACCAGTTTCGAGAGGCCGTCGATTACCTTGTCTGCCGCTGGGATTAAAAGTATCGCTGACGCCTGTCCAAACCAATTCTCCGTCGGGTGGCGTAGCAGCGTATACATTGGTTTCGACGCGAACTGTTGGTCTTCGCGCAGATAATCGGGTGAATAAACCACCGGATACACCGCACCATAGTACCCGTAGAAGGACCTATAGTACGGGTAGGGCATGACGTAGGACTGCCCGGGGATGTAGGTGATATTCTTATCGACCTTGACCAGTCGCGAGACGATGACCGCATCGATCTTGAACTCCTTGACCTGGGTCTTCAGATAGTTCAGGTCAAGCTTCGTAGCTTCAGGGCGTAGCAGAATAGTGTTGCCAGGTATGGCCTCGACACCGTCACGCGCCACCAGTTTCGATAACGCATCTTCGAAGTCGGCGCGAACGCCCGGCTTGGCGCTCATGCCGAGCACGAGAATCCGGTGGAAGGCCGGTCCCGAGTATTCGGGATTCTTCCAACTCGCCACTAGTCTGGTGGACTTGCCATTGGCGAGTGTCGCTCCGGCTAATATGACCGCGAGCATCAGGGTCATTTTCTTCAATTTGTTCCTCCATCGCCACTTCGGCGCATAAAGTCCGGCAGTGACCGCTCGGACTCCAGTTGCTGTCCTCGTATGGTCAAGATATTCGACCGGTTTGAAAAGGCGAGGCTTGCAGCCTCGACTAGTCTCCTCGGATTGCCTTCTTCGCTGCTTCGATAAGGCCTGCAATCCAGCTTCCCATTAACTCGATCAACCGAGAGGAACAGTGCTTTCCGGGGCGGCCTGCAAGCGGGGGTGTTGTTCGCCGTAACTGTTGACCATGTTCTTCAGCTCTTTGCTGGGCTTGAAGAACGGAATCTTCTTGGCAGGAACTTCAACCCGGTCTCCGGTCTTGGGATTGCGACCCACGCGCGATTTACGTTGGCGGGTGCGGAAGCTGCCAAATCCCCGGATTTCGATCTTATCGCCAGCGCGCAACGAACGTACCACGCTTTCGAAGATGGTCTCAACTATGACCTCACTGTCTTTTCGAGTGAGCTCCGCCCGCCGGGAAACATCATCGATCAAGTCTGCCTTGGTCATCTCGCACGCCCCCTATCGCGAAACGAATCGCTTGCCTAGCCGCACAACGGATACTCTCAGTTTTGTCGCGGGGTTGGCAAGCCTAAGTTTTCGTTGGACTTCCGTGTTTTCGTGAACGGCTCCAAGGAATCGAAATCCGATGCCCTCATTTCGTCGCCGGGGCTTCCCTCCCTGGTCCAAAGTACGTCGCAAAGATCGCCGTAGCATCAGGGATCTCTTCGATCCGCCATTGCCGCGTATTCGGAATTCGCACCATCCTGATACGCAGCTCGGCGAGGTTGAACGGGTTCGGCTGTGGCAGACCCGCAACCATCACGTCTGCGGTGTCGCCATTGACCGTCGAGCGAACTACGTGCACTCCCGAGAAGTTGTGGACGTCGAGTTGGCTGAAGTGGGAAGTTCCAGTGAGCAGGGGATTGCCGCTCAACAGCAGGCGAATTCCGTTCTGCACCCCGAGCAATGCGAGGTCGTGAAAATGCGGCGCAAGCTTTTGCAAAATCTCGATGCGTGTCTCGGTGAACGGCAGAGGATCGTTCTGGATTGCATGGGTATATTTCGCCAGCAGTACGTCGGTTAGCGATTGGCTATCCGACAACTACGAGAGGGTGATCTCGGAGTAGCGGCACAAGGAGTCTGACAAGCTTCTCATCTAATCGCTGCACTTCCTCATTCAGATTTCGATCCGTGTAGTGCTCGACGGAGCCGTGGAGATATACCAACTGGGGAGAACTTGGCGATGTTGAGAAGGTGCCGTAATCGGCCTCTGTCCTGATAACTTGCAGATGATGCGGACGTTTTCGGCCGATCTTTAATTCCGGTAAGACGGAATCAAAATTCGGAGTTAACACGGTCGTTAGCTGTTCCGCAGCAAGCAAATCCAAAAGATGTTCGTAACCCGAACTTGCAGGAACCCCAGGATTGAGAATCCGCACGAAGAAATCCTTTCGATCCTGGAGCGGATTCAGGACATGGCGCAAAACGAGTGAGTAGTTGTCCTCATGTCGTTTACCGCGCTCATACCAAGGCTGTTCCTGTAGCCAGCGAAGCCAGTCAGTTCTCCTGCCAGCTAACGGATCATCGAAGGCATGGCCCCGAGACTTGCAATACCCCCATCGCGCTGCACGCTCAACAATTTCGCCACTAAGCGGGATGCCAGACTTTCTGGATGCGCCGGCGCCGATCAGCAGTATCGGTCGGGGGCGGCTCGGTTGGGCGAAGAGGGCGCAAACGTGCTCGACCGTCGTGATGGGCGGTGCGCTCGACGAAGCTGTTGTCGGCGCGCTCACTTGAACATTCCGCACGATGACAAAACATCATCGACTCCTCGTGAGATAGCAGCATTCCAAAAAGGAGTACATTGACAGTATAGCTCGGTTCGTTAAGTGTCGAACCTGATATACTGTGAATACTTGTGGAAATCGGATTTACAGCTCGGCAAGTCGTTAAGTTGACGGGGGTTCCGTATTCAACCCTAAATTTGTGGGCGAAGAACGGCCTTGTGCAGCCAAGTGTGGCTCCGGGCACAGGGACCGGCAGCGAACGTGTTTACAGCTTCAGTGATCTGATTGCGCTCAAGGTTGCGTTCAAACTGCGGAAGTCAGGCGTAACGACCTCTTCGCTGAAAAAGCTTGTAGATTTCCTGCGCAATAGCGAGCACATGGACAGGCCGTTGGCAGAGGCTCGCCTCGTGGTGAGCGGGCAGGACGTTGCGATCGTGCGGGAGGGAGAGCTTGTCAGCGCGCTCTCGAAACCAGGACAGGGTTATTTGAGGTTTGTCGTTGACCTGCCGCAAGTGCTCGGAGAATTGGTGAACGTAGCCAATGCTGCGGAGACGTTCGCACACGGCATCGCATCGGTATCGGAACCCACGGAACCTGCCAAGAAACATCCGAGAGCCGCGCACGCCGGGAATCAACGGAAGCGTGCCCGCGGCTGATAACATCGACTGGAAAGAGACCTGTCGGCGTGGGTTGGCGACCCCGCGATACTAGTTACCCGGGGGCATTAAGAACATGGATGTGAACAGCATAGTTCGACTAATCAAGGAGCACAGAGAGAGGTTCTTCGATGCGCAGATAGCAGGTGTGGCCGATGATCCGCTTGTGGCTATCTGTTCCCGAGTAGCGAACGCAAGCGCGGCCAGGAACAACCCATCTCCGACAAGACCGTGTGGTATGCCTGTAAAGAAGCTGCTCGCCACGCAGGTCTCACCAAGCGGGTCAGCCCTCATTGCTTGCGGCACAGCTTCGCCACACACCTGCTGGAAGCGGGGACAGACCTACGCACCATTCAGATTCTTCTGGGCCATGGTGATCTGGAAACGACGGCAAAATACCTGCATCTGTCGCAACGGCATTTACGGGCCGTCGCCAATCCCTTGGAAGGTCTGCCACTTTCTCGCATAGAAGAAGTTAACCGGCAGTACCACCGTAAGAAGAACCCATGACTCGGCCCACCCTCGAGGTGGCCGACATCCTCCGCGTGCAGGGCGATCGCTTTCTGGAGCGGTATCGATCGAGCTTCGACTTTCAGCAGCTCAAAGCCTTGCGAGCCATTCAGCGCTGCCGCACCGCCGCCTTGGGTGGCCATCGCGATCAGTGCTCACGCTGCGGTTATCAGGCCATCTCCTACAACTCGTGTCGCAATCGCCACTGCCCCAAGTGTCAGGCGCAAGCTCGTGAGCGCTGGATCACAGCACGGCAACACGATCTTCTCGACACCAGCTATTTCCATGTCGTCTTCACTGTGCCTCACGAACTGAATGTGCTGGCGTTGGAGAACCCAAGCCTGTTTTACGATCTGTTGTTCACCGCCACTGCGCAAACCTTGCTGGAAATCGCATCCGATGCGAAGCACCTCGGAGCCGAGATTGGCGTGATCGCCATCCTGCACACCTGGGGACAGAACCTGCTCCTGCATCCCCACATTCACTGTGTCATTCCCGCGGGCGGGCTCTCGCTGGATCATCGTCGATGGCTGCGCCCGCGCTATCCTTTCTTCTTACCCGTGAAGGTCCTCAGCCGTGTTTTCCGCGGCAAGTTCCTCGCCCGGTTGAAACGACTTCATGGCCGTAAGAAACTGCACTGTGCCGGGCCCTCTGCCGCTCTCGCCGACCCCCAGCAGTTCGCGAAACTCATCCGCCGGCTGCATCGCCACGACTGGGTCGTCTATGCCAAGCCCGCTTTCGGCGGTCCCTTGCAGGTGCTGCGCTATCTCGGCCGCTACACCCATCGCGTAGCGATTTCCAATCACCGCTTGTTGACCTTCGAACAAGAGCGCGTGACTTTCCGCTGGAAGGATTACGCGCACGGTGGCAAACAAAGCCTGATGACTCTGGCGGGAACTGAGTTTCTGCGGCGCTTCTTTCTGCACGTGCTACCCAAAGGCTTCGTCCGCATCCGTCACTTCGGGTTTCTCGCAAATCGCTTTCGCGTCTCTCGCCTGGCGCTATGCCGACAACTTCTGTCCGACGATTCCTCGATGCCGCAAGCAGTCAGGTCCGGGAAAGTCCATTCCGAGAGCACCTCGCTGTGGCATTGTCCCCGCTGCGGCGCAACCATGCTCGTCGTTCAGAGATTTACAACTGCGGAACTATCCACATGCATGTACTTCGATTCTTCCTAGCAGTTCCCTCAACAACGACTCCGGGGTGTGCGCCAGCATGCCGGCGTACTCGTGTGTCCACCGTACGCCAATCGCCCCTTTGCCGTCTTTCCATTGCGTCAGTTTGCCCCTCGACGGATGATCCCAACCCAGCTTCCGATCCTTCGCCCTGCTCTCCCGTTGCGCAACCTGACGCCCGGCCCGCATTCAAATCCCATAGGCCCGCGCCCGCCGCGCCAGCGTCTTCCTCCTAGTCTCCTTATCGAAAACGCCTCGGATCGACTTTGTCCGCCCAACGAGGACTGTTCTGCCCGAGGCGTTTCCGATCAAGGCTAGCGACTTCTCGTCCAAGTGGCTCGTTTCCCCGATGGCGGACCAAGCGACCAAATGGCAAGCGCTCGGACCGCGGAACGCGGCAACGCAATCGGACCAAAAGAATTACCGTCGCATGCCGTGCTTTAATGGCTGGCTCTTAGGTGTCGGAGTAGATAATTGTTGGGTCCGCAAGCTCCTAGGATAAGGGACTAGTTTGCGCTATCGGAAGCCGATCTCGTGAATAGCGGTCGCGATTCATAGTCGCCGCCCGCGGAACATCCCGTGAGAGCAACTGTCTTCCGACTTGCTCCAAAGTGGCGGCTGCAGTGGTTACTTTCGTAAGTAGTATCGGCTTATCTCACTGGCCTCTCTCCAAAACCTATCCACAATTTAATGCAGCGCCATATCGGCCAAAATACGCCTAGGCCAGGCCCTCACAGCCTGAAGTGATGCCCCTCACTGCCCGCCCGTGCATTGCCGCCGATACTGGAAGAGCACTCGTCCACGGAGGATATGCGGTCACGGCCACCACCACGGATTCCCGACGCCTGGAACACAATTCCATAAAGATCAGAGGACGCAGCTATGGGTGTTGCTCATAAGGGTTGCCGATGAAGTGTATTTATTTTGCTCTGACGCGAATCCTGTTTTTGGCAGTTCTGTTCTCGATTACCGCGGGTAACGAAAACTCCGCTGGCCAAGAACCCGTCTTATGCATCCGGTTTAACTCAGTTGATTTTGGATATCTCTGGCCACTTCGCGCCCTAGATGTGAGGTGCTGGCTTCGGTAGCCCAGGTTAGCGTCCAAAGGCAGGACGCGAACCTGGGAACGAATGAACCTTCACTGGCCGCCAGCGAATGCCACCCGCTTACCGATACTGCCCGTGGCAATGATTCCCTGCTGGCCGCCGGCGCTGGTGACGACCGTGTCGATCTCACGGCCGCCATTCGCCACCACCAAGTCCACGGTCACCGGCGGACGGCCGTCGGTGAAGGTGAGGGTGAAGCTGCCGGTGCAGTTACTATTCACGGTGTAGATACCGGTCGCCGGGGGATGGGTGAAGTCCGAAACCACCAAACCATTGACGGTCACGCTGTCGATCTGAGTCAATCCGCCGTGCCCGTCGAACGTGGTCATAGCTACCCCGACCTGCGGGCCCGTAGGCCCCATCCCGGCGAGCTTCTGCCCTTCGATGGTGAAGGCATACGTTCCGGCGATGAGGGCATTGTTGCAAGAGTGAAGGGTCTGGGCGAAGGCTGCGGTACCTGGCAACAGGCTGCTGAGGGCGATGAGCAGCAGTAGGGATGCAGTGGTTGCGGAAACTCTGCAAAGCGTTTTCATGTTGTCTCTCCTGGGGAACTGTTTGTGTTTCAGTTTTGTTTGGTCCGCCGGCGGGCAATGCCCGGTGGACGTTTCTCGTGTCCGGGGCCGGAACTCCCTGAGCCCAAACCCAGGGAGGTTCCAGTCAAATAAGGCCAAAGTCCCTCGGTGGCTAAAGCCGTGCTAACCTTGCGGCGCTTACGGACGGCCAGGAACCGAACTTAATCAAAGTTTCCTCAGGCCCTTTCTTGCACATGCCTAGGAAGCAGCCAGGCAGCGCAGGCAGATCAGTAGCGAGCCGTCTTTCGATTCCTCGACGTGGACCAGCTTGGTCTGCAGCCAGTCCCGAATGTTTGGCGGCAAGGGTCGGACCAAGGCGGCCTCTTGGAGGCTCACCATCTCGGTTTCCGTGCCGCACCTTGGGCACCAGAGACAAGCCACTGCGCCCGTGCCGCGAACCACCCAGAACCTCTCACTCTCAATGGTGATCTGGGACCGCTTTCGGATAGTCACGTTGCTTCCTTAGGTGTCTGGCAATCGTTCAGAAATAGTGGTAAATTCCATGCCGTGCCGTCCGTGGCCACGTGACGCAGTTTGCCGAACAGGGGCCCTGAAAGTCCTGAACCAGGGCCAAAAGCTTTCTGAAGATTCTCTGAAAACGTGTATGAAGCAGCCCGGGAACGATTGTTGCGAGTTTGGGCCGTTCAGCCTCAATCCCAAGGAAAGGCTGCTGCTACGCGATGGCAAGCCGGTGCCGCTCACTCCAAAAGTCTTTGACACGCTTACAGTCCTGGTCCGGCATAGCGGGCACCTGGTGCTCAAAGAAGACCTGATGAAGACCCTGTGGCCCGATAGCTTTGTCGAAGAAGACAACCTTACGCAAAACATTTCTGTGCTGCGGAAGGCGCTGGGCGAGAGCGCACAGGGGCAGCGATATATCGTGACCGTCCCTGGCCAGGGCTATCGCTTTACGGCGGAAGTGGTGGAGAAGCCGGCACCGGCGGAGGAGCAAGCCGGACTGCTGGTGGGAAGCTACACACGCTCCCGAGTGCTCATTGAAGAGGAAGAAGAGCGGGAAGACGTAAGCCCCCCAATTCGCCACCGCCGGCGTATGTCGGTGGCGATTGTGGGAGTGACGGCAACGGTGATAGCAGGCATTTGGTTCGCGGTCCTTCATCGGCCACGCCCGCGATTCACCGAGCGTAACCCTGTCGTGCTCACGGACTTCGCAAACAGAACGGGTGATCCCATTTTCGACGACACGCTAGAGGAGGCCCTGGCGGTTAAACTCGGCGAGTCGCCGTTTCTGAACATCGTCTCAAGAGATCGAATCAGGGAAGAGCTCCGGTTGATGGCTCGGTCTCCCAATGAGAAGCTGACCAGCGAGTTAGGCCGCCAAGTCTGCCAGCGGTTGAACGCGACGGCCACGATTACCGGCTCGATTGCTCCTTTGGGGTCGCAATACGTGATTGGATTGGACGCCGTGGACTGTCAGACAGGTGACACCCTAGCCCGCGAGCAGGTGCAGTGCGCCGACAGGGAAAAGGTCCTCGATGCCTTGGGACAGGCCACTGCCACTTTACGTCGCAAGCTGGGAGAATCGCTCAGTTCCATGAAGAGATTCAATACTCCCGTGGAGCAGGCCACCACACCATCTCTGCAAGCCTTGCAAGCCTATAGCCTCGGCCGCCAGGCGCTGAACGGAGGCGAGTTCAAAGATGCGATATTACTTTTCGGTCGGGCCAGCCGATTGGATCCCGGCTTCGCCATGTCGTATACCTCCCTCGCTACGACTTATTCAAATTTGGGCGAAAGCGACCTGGCGGCGGAGAACGCCAGGAAAGCATACGAGCTTCGGAATAGGGTGAGCGAGCGGGAGAAACTTTACATTGAGTCCCATTACTACGACCTGCTAGGCGACGTGGACGATGCGCGCGAAACCTATCTGATCTGGGCGCAGACGTATCCCGGAGATAGCGTGCCGGTTTTTAACCTCGGCAACATTTACTCAAGCCTCGGGCAGCATGAAAAGGCGCTGGAGATGGCGCAAACAAGCCTGCGCTTGGGCCCTGACAGCGCCCTTAATTACGGCTATCTCGCCACTGCCTATTCGTTCTTGAATCGCTTCGTCGAGGCCCACGCGACTCTGAGCCAAGCTCAGGCGAAATGGCCCGATTCCCCGGTGCTACATTTTGGCAATTACTTCCTGGGCTTTCTTCAGCATGATGAGACCGGGATGGCAACCGAGGTGGCGTGGGCGAGGAGCAATTCAGAAGAGGATGATGTCCTACTGGCCGCGGAGGCCGATACGGCCGGCTACTATGGACGACTTGCAACCGCTCGAGCGCTTTCAAGGCAAGCGGTTGCTTCGGCCGAGGGGCATGGGGCGAGCGAGGCCGCAGCAACCTACGAGGGCGAGGCAGCCCTGCGAGAAGCTCTCTTTGGGAACGCAAATGCCGCACAGCAATATTGCAAGGCGGCGCTCGGGCGCTCCCAGGGACGGGAGGTCCTGGCTCGCGCCCTTTTGGCGCTGGCGCTGAGCGGCGACTCGGCACCGGCGCAGAAGCTCGCGCACGAGTGGGCGCGGTCCTACCCGCAAGATACGCTTGCGAAGTTCAACTTCTTGCCCACTATTCGCGCCGCTATCGCCATAGATCAAAATGACCTTCCGCAAGCTACCAACGAGCTTGAGGCGGCAAGGCCTTATGAACTCGGATCGGTAGGACCCGATATTTCCCTCGCTGCGGTTTTCCTGCGGGGTCAGGCATACCTGCGATTGCACCGCGGCAAAGATGCCGCCGCAGAGTTCCAGAAGATCCTCGACCATCCCGGAATTGTGGCGTATTCATCCTTCGGCACGTTGGCACATCTTGGCTTGGCCCGCGCCTATGTTGTCCAGGGCAACACAACCGCGGCACGCACAAGCTACGGTAATTTTCTTACCCTGTGGAAGCATGCAGATGCGGGCATACCCATACTGCAACAAGCAAAAGCGGAGTACGCGCGGCTGAACTGATGTGGTTGAGTCTCAGGGCACGGAGAAATCAACATGTTCCCCCTGCTCTCCGTGTGCTCCGTGGTGAAACGAACTTGCTCAGCGCTGCTCCTGCGCGGGGTCTTCTTCAGACACTCCTTCGCCCGCAAATGAAAAGCTGTCCCGCGAGGATGTTCACCCTACCCACACGATCCCTGCTCTCCGCCAGCTTCCCTCTCTACTTGAAAGCCTCCTGAGTGCCCCTGTCCGAGACGATCGCCAACTGGCGATCGCGGTAGGGACACCATCACTGGTGCCCCCCGCACAGACCCGGACGGGCGCTCATTAGCGCATCCGGTTCTTATCTCGGATGAGTAGCGGCGAAGCGAGCATCGGGAAAGGGATGGAGCGCGCGCGGTTGAGGAAGCCATCGCTGAGCCAAAAGCGAGGATGCGCGTCCATGAGATCCGGCGTTTCTGGCTCCGGCGACGAATAGTTCGCCACCAGAGCGCCAGCACCCGATCCCGAAACACCCCCAGACTCGCGAGGTTTCCCGGTACCGCGTAGTAGTTGAAGTAGCCTTGCACGACCGACTTGAGCCATTGTCCGGTTTGGGGCACGGGATCGTGCATGCGCTGGCGGAGTTGCTGCTTGATCTCTCGCAGCTTGGCTCGCATGCGCTTGCGGATCGTGGTGCGCCGCACCATGAATCGCCCTAATCCGTTCTTCCCGCTGATGTGCGTGAAGCCTAGAAAGTCGAACGTTTCCGGCTTGCCTTCCCCTCTTCGTTCCCGGTTCTGTTCGGCAAACCGCCCGAACTCGATCCGGCGCGTCTTGTCGGGATGGAGTTCCAGCCCAAACTTTCCCAGCCGTTCCCGAAAGTTCTCCAGGAAACGATCTGCTTCTGTCTGATGCTGGAATCCTAGGATGATGTCGTCCGCATAGCGGACGACTACCACCTCGCCTTGCGCCCATTTCTTGCGCCAGACGTCCACCCAGAGATCGAAAGCGTAGTGCAGGTAAATATTCGCGAGCAGCGGTGAAATCACCGAGCCTTGCGGAGTTCCTGTCTGCGTGTCCGACCATTTGCCTTCCTCCATCACCCCAGCGTTGAGCCATTTCTGGATCAGCCGCAGGATGCGGGGGTCGGCGACGCGATGCTCCACGAACTTGATCATCCAACTTTTGTCGAGGTTATCGAAAAAGCCTCGAATGTCGGCATCAAGCACGTAGTTCACCTTCTTCTTCAGGAGCGCGTACGACAGCGCATCCAGCGCTTGATGCTGGCTGCGCCCCGGACGAAAACCATACGAGAAGCCGAGAAAGTCTTCCTCGTAGATCTGGTTGAGGATGGTGACCACGGCCTGTTGGACGATCTTGTCTTCCAGTGCCGCGACTCCCAGTGGACGTTGCCGTCCATCTGCTTTCTCTATGTACACTCTTCGCGATGGCATCGCCCGATACGCTCCACGATGAACCCGGCCATGCAGATCGGTCGAGCCGATCTTCCAGCCCGGTCTTCATACTCCTGCCAAGTGACGCCGTCCACTCCGGGTGCGGCTTTTCTCTTCAGTGAGTAAAAGCTTTCCCGTAGCAGATCGACGGTCAGATGGTGGAGCAAGGCGGTGAACTTCATCTCCTTATTTTCCCTTGCTGCTTTCCGCACGCCCGCCAGCCCTTGGGACACGCCCTTCCCGCTCTGCGTCGGGTGCGTGTTAGGTTGACCAGCGTTCTCCTTGATCAGCGGCCTTCCCTCCTCACTCTCCGCCAACGGTGTTCCGTCTTTGTTCGAATGATTCATAGGTACTATGCCGCTGTGTGACTCCTCGGGGACGTACATGCGGGCCGTACGGCTCTTGCCTTCGCCCGCCGGCCTGCTGCCTGGTTGGGCGGCAGGTGTCTCCGAGGTCTCCCGGTTCTCGTGCATGAAGTTTCTAGGCGTGTCTGGGGTCTTCGACTACGCCGGACTGGGCAGGAACTCGCGCTAGCGCTCCTGTCCATGTTGCCTTCCGCGCATGTTAACCGCGTCGGCGTCCGGGTTGTATGTTTTCGCAGCTCAATAGCCCACCCCGCCTATACCCCTGTCTACGCTTCACTGCGTCCCTCGCGGTAGCAGCGCAAGACTCGGGGCCGAGCGGATCGCTAGTCCTTTCTCGTAAGAATTTTCCATTCTCTGCTTCATGCCGGTTTATCCCGGCGCACTAACATCGCCATAGCACTCAAAACCCTGTACCTGTTCAGATCAGCGGGCGAGGGAGACCGGCGAGGCCATCTTTATCAGTTGACGTATAACGCTAGGGCCTTATCGGAAGTGCCCCGGCGTGAAAAGACCAAGGGAGCGCCTCAGCCGTAATGCCGGGGCGCTTTCGATAAGGGCGTTAGAAGGAAGCCGCTGGCACCAGGGGTGCGTGGGCCCTCAGGTTATGGGTTTTGAATGTTGGTGAAAGCGTCGAAGGCGGGTAGAAGGGTTGGTTGGTTCAGGCGAATCCGGCAGAGGCGATTGGGAGCAAAGCGGATATGGCGTGTTGAGACTCTCCTCTGACGGTTGGAACGAGAGTTTTCGCCTGCCAAGGCACACGCATTGTACGCACGCCGAAGCGCGCATGCTTCTCGTCAAAGGGACCGCCTGGTTAGGAGCTATCAAGGATATAGACCTGGTGTCCTTGTTCTTGCTGCATGTGGGCGGCGGTTAGCAACTCCACAACGTGCATGGGGCTACCGCAGATCGGACACTGCCAGACCACGGCTGCATCGGTTTTCGCTTCAGCCGGTGGAGGTGCGACCGCTAGTAACCTCCGGCAAAGCGGCAGCAACTCCCGGCGGCGGCGATTAGCGAGCCAGCCAAAGTAGCGGATGCGTGGAAGACCCTTGGGCAGAACATGCTGTAAGAACCGACGCAGAAACTCTTCTAACGTCAGAGTCATGGCACGGGACGTACTGTGATGCGCGTAGTCCTTCCAACGAAAGGTGACGCGATCGCCATCCACCGAGAGGAGGCGATGATTCGAGATGGCCACTCGATGGGTATAGCGGGCCAGGTACTGCAGCACGTGCTCCGGCCCGCCAAAGGGAGCCTTGGCATAAACGACCCAGTCTTCTCGAAAGAGAGTGCGCAAGAAGGCTGCGAATGCCTTCTCGTTGGCCAACGGCTGACACGGGCCAAAAAAGACAAGTTGCTTCCTCTGAAAAGCCCGCCGTAATCCGGCCACGAACTTGCCCCGAAAGACGCGGCTGAGTACTCTCACCGGTAAAAAGAAGCGGGGTGCCGAGCGGATCCACCGCGAGTGGTCAGGCGACAGTCCACCACCTGGCACGACACAGTGGACATGCGGGTGGCGCTGCAGAGTCTGTCCCCACGTATGCAGAATGCTGAGGAAGCCGATCTCGGCACCGAGGCGATCCGGATCGGCCGCAACTTCCAGCAGTGTTGCGGCACTGGCATCGAACAACAGTCCGAATAGATACCTCTTGTTTTGCCAGATCAACGGGACCAGCGCGTGCGGCACGCTGAAGACCAGATGAAAGTAGCCAACCGGCAACAGTTCCTGTCGCCGGGCGCACAACCACTTCTCCCTGGCGTTGGTCTGGCACTTCGGACAGTGCCGGTTTCGGCAGGAGTTGTAAGAGATGGCCTGATGCCCACAGCGAACGCATTGATCGCGATGCCCACCGAGTGCGGCCGTGCGACAACGCGCGATGGCGCGAAGCACTTTGAGTTGGGCCCAGGTGAGCGAATCGCAATAACGTTCGCAGAACTTGTCGCCTGCCCTGCGGATGATATCGGCCACCTCCCAGGGTGGTCGTGTCATGCCTGATAGTCGTCCGGCCGCATTCGCGAAAAGCGTTGGCTACTGACGGTGATCTGATCCAGCGGATTCGGTGCGGCGTGCAAGTGGCGCTGCGACATGTGGAGATACCGAGTGGTATGTTCCAGGTGCGCATGGCCCATCAGAAGCTGGATCGTCCGCAGGTCAGTTCCTGATTCCAGCAGGGTTGTCGCGAAGCTGTGGCGGAGTGTATGTGCGCCAATCCTCTTCTTGATTCCGGCGCGCTTGGCGGCTTCGCTGCAGATGTACCAGATCGTGTGATCGGAGATTGGCTGCTCGATTCCGCGATGCCCTTCCGTGCTGGGAAACAGATAATCCTGGGGCCGCTTCCATCGCCAGTACTCACGCAAAGCTGCGAGCAGCTTAGTTGTCATGGGCACATCACGATCTCGGGAGCCTTTGCCCTGACGAACATGGATAACCATCCGTTGGCTGTCCACGTCGTTCACCTTGAGCAGCGATGCCTCCGTGCGACGAATGCCCGTAGCATAGAGAACCATGAGGATGGTGCGATGCATCAGGTTTGGAGCAGCCTCGATCATGCGGCTGACCTCTTCAGGACTCAGCACGACCGGCAGTTTCAGGGGAGTCTTCGGAAAGATCAGGTCATCGTAGGCGATGTCCCGTCGCTTCAGCGTCTTCCGGTAGAGAAAACGCAGCGCCGACATTCGTCCTTCGACCGTGCCGGGGGCGAGCTTCTTATCACGGAGTAAGTAGGTTTCAAACTGACGGATCTCGTTGCCGCCCAAGTGTTCAGGCGATTTTCCGAAGTAATCCGCGAACTGTTTGATGGCGAGAATGTAGCCGCGAGTCGTGGCTGGCGAGTAGTTACGACGCTGGAGTTCGTCCAGCACGCGTTGCCGAAGTGAGGTCACAGAAATCTCCTTTCTCTGTGACCCACACTATGCCACCTACTCCAACAATGCTGGGTCCGCCGTACGCGGTAGCGTCCCCCGCGCCAGCGGGTTAGTTCTAACGCCCTATGCGTGGATGTGGCAGTTGGGTTTCGAGCGGAGTCGTCGGCTACTCGGAGACTGGCCAGCTACTACGACCGGAGATTCCTTGACTTTCGCCCAAGAGAGCAAAGCAGATGCCTCGCTACGCTCGTCATGACAATTCCGGGTGGCGCGATGTCAGCGCTTGGACAGCTTGCATGGCTATACTGGAAAAGAATGATACGCACGCTTCGCCCGCTTCCGGTCAAGAACATAAAGCTCATCATCTTTGATCTGGATGGCACTCTGATCGATTCCGAGGTCGACCTGGCAGCAGCGGTCAATGCCATGTTGCGCCACTATGGCCGCAAGGAACTGCCCCTCGAGGTGATTGACACCTACATCGGCGATGGCGCGCCCATGCTGATTCGCCGCGCGCTCGGCGATCCTGCCGATCGTGAGTTCCTGCAGGAGGCGCTCAACTATTTTCTGCATTATTACCGCGAACACAAGCTCGACAACACACGCCCCTACGACGGCATCAGCAAGATGCTCCACCAGGCCAGCCAAAGCGACGGCGTACCTCGCAAGTTGGCGGTGCTTACCAATAAGCCGGTGCGAGTGTCGCGCGACATTCTGGCCGGGCTGGGATTGGCCGATTTCTTCACCCAGGTTTACGGCGGCAACAGCTTCGAGACCAAGAAGCCCGATCCCCTCGGCGCCAACACTCTGATGCGCGAAGCCGGCGCGGCCCCCGGCGAAACCGTGATGGTCGGCGACTCCGGAGTGGACGTGCTGACGGCCCGCAATGCAGGGTTGTGGAGCGTCGGAGTGACGTACGGATTTGCGCCGCTAAGCTTGCAGCAGGTCCCTCCCGATGTGCTGGTGGATACACCGGCCGAGTTGGCTCGCGCGTTGACCGTGAGCGAGACATAACCTCACGTGGGGGCGATTCCCGTTTCGAAACTCGCATCACGCATCGCGTTTCCCATCCTCTCGCCGCTCATTTATACTTGCCCGTTTCACGGTATGCGCCCGAAGCATTGCGTGGAGCGATAGGAGCCCTGGTGAAGATCCTGGTCTGCATGAAGCAGGTCCCGCAGAAAGACGCGCCGCTCAAGCTGAATGAGGGCGGCACGTGGATTCGCGAAGATGTTTCCTACGAAGTGAACGAGCCTGACGCCTACGCTTTGGAAGAGGCGCTGCGGCAGAGGGAGAAGCACGGCGGCGAGGTGGTGGTGATCACCAGCGGTCCGGCGCGCGCGCAGCAGGTGTTGCGCGAGGCGCTGGCCAAGGGCGCCGACCGCGCCATTCACCTCGAAGGCGACGGCTTCGTTACCCTGGACGCGTTCAACACTGCGAAGGCCTTCGCCGCGGCCATCAAGGATGAGAGCTTCGATCTCATCTTTACCGGCTTGCAGTCCGACGACTTCGGTTTTGCCCAGACCGGCGTCATTCTGGCTGAGCTGCTGGGCTGGCCGCACGCCACCATCATCATGCAAATCGAGAAGAGCGATGGCGGCATTCGGGTGAAACGCGAACTCGAGGCCGGCTTCTTCCAGTTTGTCGATATGCCCCTGCCTGCACTCTTTACAATCCAGTCGGGCATCAACAAATTGCGTTATGCAACTTTGATCGGCATTAAGCAGGCGAAGAACAAGCCGCTGAGGAAAGTAAGTTTCGACGAAGTCAAGCCGGCCCTCGGCGAAAATTTGCAGAAGATCGAGAAGCTCTACATCCCGCAGAAGACCAAGAAGACCGAAGTGCTGGAAGGTCCCCCGGGAGAGATTGCCAAGAAGTTGGTGGACAAGCTGCGCAACGAATTGCGCGTGATCTAGAACGTTGTTCGAGTGGCCACTATGCCATCGTCAGAAGAGAAACGTGAAACCGGCTCGGTGCTCATGGTGATTGGTTGGGTGCTGGTGCTGTTTGCATTCCTGGTCATGTACTTTCAGCCGTCGGCCCGCAGGCTGGGAGAGACCCGCTTTGAGATCATCGCAGGCGTGCTGGTCGCCGTGGGTCTGCTGCTGAACATCGTCGGTGCGCGCGTACGAAGACGCAATCGCTGAAGCGGCGGCCCAGGCGATTACCCCGGGCTTAACGCTCTGGGCTAACATCAATTCCGCCCCTGCGGGCTGGATTTTAAGCAGTCGATAAGATCGGATCGAAATGGCAGATACCATCCTGGTTGTAGTAGAGCAACGCGAAGGCAAATTGAACCGTGTTTCCTGGGAAACCATCACCGGAGCGCAGGCGATCGCCGCTGAAACTGGTTGGACGCTGGAAGCGGCCGTGGCGGGCAGCGGCGTGGGCGAGATCGCCAAAGAAATTGCCGGGAAAAAAGTGTCGAAGGTGTACGACCTCGAGTCGGCCAGGCTGGAGCCGTACACCCCCGATGGCTTTGCGGCCGCGCTGAAACCGTTCCTCGAGCAGAAGCAACCCAAGCTGGTGCTGATGCCGCATACCTACCAGGTGCGCGACTTCGCTCCCAAGCTGGCCGCCGCCTTGAATCGCACGCTCATCAGCGATGCCGTCGGCTACAAGTACGAGGGCGGCAACCTGCGGTTCACTCGCCAGATGTTCCAGGGAAAGTTCGCCGCGGACGTCTCCTTCGTGTGCGATCCTCCGTATTTCGCGACCTTCCAGAACGGCGCATTTCGCGCCGACCAGGTCGTACAAGGCGACGCGGCGGCGCCGGTGGAAACCGTCAATCTCGACGTGGCCGATGGCGTGGTCCGCAATAAACCCGAGGCCCCGTTCAAAGAGGCCAAGCAGGCAGTCGACCTTACCCAGGCGGAGGTCATTGTGGCTGTCGGCCGTGGTATCAAGGAGCAGAAGAACATCGAAATGGCCAGGCAGTTGGCGGAGGCGTTGGGGGGCGAGATCGCGGCGTCACGGCCGATTTGCGATTCCGGCTGGCTGCCCATGGACCGTCAGGTCGGATCTTCGGGACAGACGGTTGCGCCCAAGCTCTATCTCGCGCTCGGAATCAGCGGGGCGATTCAGCACGTGGTGGGGATGAAGGGTGCGCGCACCATCATTGCAGTCAACAAAGACGCAGAAGCGCCGATCTTTGAGATTGCCGATGTCGCCGTGGTCGGCAATCTGTTCGACATAATTCCTCCCCTGATTGAGGAAGTGAAAAAAGCGAAAGGCGCCTAGCAACAGCACTCACACGCAGCAAGATATCGACATTTGTATGGGGCGCATGAACTTGCGCCTTCTTTTTGCGTAATACTACTTGTAGCTTGGGGGTTATCACCTCCTGATACCCGCATGCCAGGCCGTAACAGTATCACCTTTGTGCTACTGGCTACGGCATAGAATGGTACTGTCTCTTCCTTGGGAAGGCCTAATGATCGTTTTTCGTAAACCGCTTGCGGGTGTCGAACGCCCGGTAATGGAAGCCGATGTCGTCATCGTAGGCGGAGGCCCTGCCGGCATGGCATGCGCTTTGCGACTGTCGCAGCTCATTGACGACCACAATGCCAGTCATCCCGACGCGCCGCTGACGAAGGAGAATATCTACGTCCTGGAGAAGGCGAGGGAGGTTGGAGCGCATTGTCTGTCGGGCGCACTGCTCGACCCGCGTTCCATGCACGAACTGCTGCCTGGCTTCGAAAAGGAAGCGCCACTCGATGCCGCGGTGGTGAAAGAGGCGGTCTATTTCCTGACCCGTACCGGTAAGCTCAAGTTCCCCATCACGCCTCCGGCCATGCGCGATCATGGAAACTACGTCATCTCCATCAACCGGTTCGTGAAGTGGCTGGGCAGCAAAGTTGAAGAGGCGGGGATCACGGTCTTCACCGGATTCGCTGGTTCCGAGCTGCTTTTCGAAAGGGGACGCGCGGTGGGGGTGCGGACCGACGATAAAGGTGTGGACAAGAACGGGGAGCGGAAGTCCAACTTCGAGCCTGGCTACGATTTGAAAGCCAAGGTTGTGATTCTCGCCGAAGGCACGCGCGGCTCGTTGACCAAGCAACTTATCGGACGCTTCCAGCTCGATCACGAACGCAATCCGCAAACCTACGGCGTCGGGGTGAAGGAACTGTGGGAGCTGCCCGCGGGGCGCGTCGCGCCGGGCGAAGTCATCTACACCATGGGCTACCCGCTTACCTTCCATGAATACGGGGGCGCATGGATTTACGGCGCGAAAGACAACCTCGTCTCGCTCGGTTTCGTCACCGGACTTGACTACAGTGACCCGCGTCTTGATCCTCATCGCGTCCTTCAGGAATTCAAGAAGCATCCGTTCATCGCCAGGCTGCTGGAAGGTGGCAAGATGGTGCGCTATGGCGCCAAGTCGCTGCCCTATGGCGGCTGGTGGTGCATTCCGCCGCTGGCCGGCGATGGCTGGATGGTCCTCGGCGACTCTGCCGGCTTCTTGAATTCACAGCGGCTGAAAGGGATTCACCTCGCCATCAAGAGCGGCATGCTGGCTGCCGAGACTGCCTTCGATGCCATGGTGAAGAACGATTTCTCGCTCGAGGTGTTGGCAACCTTCCAGGACCGCGTCGAGAAAAGCTGGATCAAGACAGAACTTTGGCCGGTGCGCAACTTCCACCAGGGTTTCGAGAGCGGGTTCGTCTCAGGCATGTTCCACGCGGGCATTCAGCAGTTCACGGGCGGTCGCGGCTTGCAGGAACACTACTCGAACAAGGCCGGGCATCGGCGCATGGAACAGTTGAAGCAGCTTCCAGCGGACGGCGGGCCGGAGGCGGGTATCATCGGCCCTGCCAAAGGCGACGGCAAGCTCACCTTCGACAAGCTGACCGACGTGTATTACTCCGGCACCAAGCACGAAGAAGACCAGCCGGCCCACCTGGTGATTCACGACACCAACATCTGCAACGAGCGTTGCGTAACCGAGTACGGCAACCCGTGCAAGAATTTCTGTCCGGCCAACGTGTATGAGATGGTCGAAGCGGCGGACACGCCCAGCGGATTGCAGATCCATCTGAACGCCTCCAACTGCGTGCACTGCAAGACCTGCGACATCATGGACCCCTACGAGATCATCACCTGGGTCCCGCCGGAAGGCGGCGGGGGGCCGAACTACGAAGGGATGTGAGGGAGGCCGCGGTTCGCTGTTCGCTCTTCGCCGGCGAGCATTTTCCTTTTCTGAGCAGCTTTCCGCCGTCTGTCTCATCTATAATCGCTGGTACTGTTTCCGACCTCCGTGGCCTACCGGACCACCCAAGGCTGCGGCGGCGGTGTTCCGCGATATTTTGCGGGACCGAGGGTGTGGCGGGAAACGGCCATGCCTCCCGTGCTTGGAAAGGAAACGATCAGCAGCGCTGCATCCGCACGCTCGTCTCGTTTTCATTTCCCCTCACACTCGAAACCGACGCCAAAGCGAGAGTAGCGCGTGGCTATAGGGGTCCTTCGACTCCGCTCAGGATGACAAGCGGGATTGCCTGCCAAGAGCTAACGGCTAAGAGCCTCTAGCGAAAAGCGACAGGCGAAGAGCGAAAAGCGTGTTCCTCACCGACAAATTCGGACGCCGCATCAGCGACCTGCGGATCTCCATCACCGATCGCTGCAACTACCGGTGCGTCTACTGCCGCTCAGGCACCGGCGGGCCGCAATTTCCCGAGATGCCGATTTCTGACTACCTGCGCATGGCGCGCGTGTTCGTCGGGCTGGGAATCACGAAGGTCCGTCTCACCGGCGGCGAACCGCTGTTGCGCAAGGGCATGGTGGAGATGGTCGGCGACCTCGGCGACATGCGCACCGTCGAAGGCCAGCCACTCGATATCGCGATCACCACCAATGGACATCTGCTGGCCGAGATGGCGCAGCCGCTGGCAGACGCCGGGCTGACGCGGGTGACGGTTTCGATGGACGCCGTTGATGCCGGAGAGTTCGCGCGCATCACGCGCGTGCCCAACGGCTACGAACGCGTGCTAGCCGGAATCCGCGCCGCGCAGCGTGCCGGGCTCAGCCCCGTGAAGATCAATTGCGTCCTGATGCGCGGCTTCAACGACGATCAGATCACCGCCTTCGGCCGCTTCGCGCGCGAGGAAGGCGTCGCCGTCCGCTTCATCGAGTTCATGCCGCTGGAAGAGGACCGCGTCTGGTCGCCGGAGATCGTCGTGACGCTGGACGAGATCGTGCGCCGCATGGCCGAGTTCATGCCGCTGCGCGAAGTTGGCCACGCGCGCAGCGAGACCGCGCGCCGCTACGTCTTTGAGGACGGCATTGGCGAGATCGGGATCATTGCTCCGGTGTCGCATCCGTTCTGCGGCCATTGCAGCCGCATCCGCGTCACCTCCGACGGCAAGATTCGCACCTGCCTGTTCTCGGTCCGCGAGCACGACCTGGCTGGCTTGATGGCACAGGGCGCCAGCAACGAAGAGATGGTCGAGTTCATCCTTGGCGCCGTCGAGCACAAAGAAGAGCGCCACCACATCGGCGAGCCGGGATTTATTCCGGCGTCGAGGACGATGGTGCACATTGGGGGATAGCTGTCAGCTATCAGCCGTCAGCTTTCAGACAACAACTGAATTCGGGGACAAACATTGCCAAGCTTCTTTGCCCTTCGGTTTTCCCCACTCAACCTCGACGTGGACATTTTCTGGAGTTATTTTTGCCAGTAACTGTTGGAGCTTGGGCTTCTTCTTCACCGGCATAGGGCTGGTTCTTCTCACCGAACGCCTCCCAAAAAAGCATATACCACTCGATATGCTGAACCCTTCTTCTCTTCCTCTTGCATTAAAGCACTCAACGCGCCACAATAGACCTGTTCGATCCTTGTCACAGCGCCGTGTGAGATATGGTTTCGGTTTTTGTAACGCAGGCGCGGTCCAGGTCATCGAATGAAGTAAGAAGCGTCAACTTGTAGCTTCAACATCCCCGTAGGTCGGGCCCGCCGCGGCGGGCAGTGGATCTACTGAAGCCGCGGGCAGCTTTCAACATCCCCGTTCCAGGGCGTGAGATTCCGATCAAGACGGAGCCACGTGGCTGGGACTGAAGGCAGAGACAAAAAGTGGCTACAGCACCGATTATCGAAGCGGTATCCTGCTCGCTTGAAAACTATCTCGTACTCCCGGATAGCTCCATGGACGACCGCATTGCGGCCGCCAAAGCGAGCCTTGGGCAGCGAGTGCATCATTCTTGGCCATCATTATCAGCGCGATGAAGTCGTGCGCTTCGCCGATTGCCGTGGCGACTCCTACCGCCTGTCGCAGATGGCGGCGCAGGCCAAAGGCAGCTACATCGTCTTCTGCGGCGTGCACTTTATGGCGGAAAGCGCCGACATCTTGGCGCGTCCGGGGCAGGCGGTCATTCTCCCCGACCTGAACGCCGGTTGCTCCATGGCCGACATGGCCGAGATTTCGCAGGTGGAAGACGCCTGGGAGCAGCTCGTCAACCTGGGCGTGACCGACGACGAAGGCAGCGGCATCACCCCGATCACCTACATGAACTCTACCGCGGCGATCAAGGCATTCTGCGGCGAGCGTGGAGGCATGGTCTGCACCTCAACCAATGCCAAGGGCGCGTTCGAGTGGGCGTTCCGCCGCAATGGCAAGATTTTCTTCCTGCCCGATCAGCACCTGGGCCGCAACACCGGTTATGCGCGCGGCATTCCGCTGGACGAGATGGTGGTGTGGGACCCATACATGCTGCAAGGCGGACAGACCGCCGAGCGGCTGCGCAAAGCCAAAGTGATTTTGTGGAAGGGGCATTGCTCGGTGCACCAGCGTTTTCTGCCGGAGCATGTGGACAAGGTGCGGGCAAATTATCCTGGCATCCAGGTCATCGTTCATCCCGAGTGCCGCTGGGAGGTCTGCCAGAAGGCGGACGGAATCGGCTCCACCGATTACCTGATTAAACTGGTGCAGCAAGCGCCGGCCGGAACGTCGTTCGCCATCGGGACGGAGATTCACCTGGTAAACCGTCTGGCGAAGGAAAATCCCGACAAGCGCGTCATCACGCTCGACGATTCCGGTTGCCTGTGCACGACCATGTTCCGCATCTCGCCGCAACACCTGTGCTGGGCGCTGGAAAACCTGGTGGACGGCAACATCGTCAATCAGATCAAGGTAAAAGACAACGTCAAGAAGTGGGCGCGCGTGGCGCTTGATAGAATGTTAGAGATCCAGTGATTATTCGCAAACGTCCACGGGAAAAGTATTGGCGGCATATTCCGCGCTATTGGTCGGACGTGCGGGAGTACCGCCGTCGCATGGTCAATCGCCGCAAGGCATACAATCAAGCCAAGCTGGGAAGTATAGATATGGCGCGCACGTTCACAGTTTCCGAAGCCGAGACCCTGTTGCCGGTGCTGGAGTCGCTGCTGCGCTCCGCCATGCAGGCCAAGGCGCTGATCGAGGAAGTTGATGGCGAGCTGCAATCGCTGGCCAACCGCATCTTCATTAACGGCGGCACGCTGGTGGACGTAGTCTCGGTCGCACGCCGCAAGGCGGAGCGCGAGAAGGCGGTGCAGCGGGCCAAGGATGCCGTCGCTGAGATCGACGCCACCGGCGTCCAGGTGAAAGACCTCGATATCGGCCTGCTCGATTTTCCCTGCATCGTGGGCGAGGAGGTCATTCTGCTGTGCTGGAAGCTGGGCGAGAAGAAGCTCACCCATTGGCATGGCACGGAAGAGGGTTTTGCCGGCCGCAAACCCATCGACGAGCGCATCCTCCGGGGCCAGAAGAAGAGCAACTAGCGCCTCGCCATGATCCAGCTTTCTTCTGCCGGGAAACGTTTCGGTCCCAAGCTCCTCTTCAATGACCTCGATTGGCTCATCACTCCGCGTGATCGCGTCGGGCTGGTGGGCGCCAACGGCACCGGCAAATCAACTCTGCTCAAAATCCTCGGCGGGCTCGAATCGCTCGACTACGGCACCGTCACTGCTGCCAAGAACATGACCTTCGGCTATCTGCCGCAGGATGGGCTGCAGCTCTCCGGCCGCACGGTGTTCGACGAATGCATGTCGGTGTTCAGCGATCTGCGGTCGCTGGAGCAGGAAATGGAAGATCTCGCCCACAAGATGGGCGAACTGGACCACACTTCCAGCGAGTACGCGCAAGTGGCTGACCGCTACCAGCGCATCACTGGCGAGTTCCGCGTGCGCGACGGTTATGCCCTCGATTCTCAGGTCGGCACGGTGCTGGACGGCCTGGGCTTTCGCAAAGAGGACTGGACACGGCACACGGAAGAGTTTTCCGGCGGCTGGCAGATGCGCATCGCGCTGGCCAAACTGTTGCTGGCCAAACCCAATCTGTTGCTGCTCGACGAGCCCACCAACCATCTCGATCTCGAAACCCGCAACTGGCTGGAGCAATATCTCCTGCAATATCCGTACGCGTATCTGCTGATCTCGCACGACCGCTACTTCCTCGATGTAACCGTGGACCGCATCGTCGAAATTTGGAACAAGCGGGTGCAGTTCTACAGCGGAAATTACGAGAAGTATTTGCAGCAGAAGCAGGAGCGCCGCGACTCGCTGGTGGCGGCGTACAAGAACCAGCACGAACGCATCGAGCAGCTTGAGGCCTTCATCAATCGCTTTCGCGCCCAGGCGACCAAGGCCAAGCAGGTGCAAAGCCGCATCAAGGAACTCGAGAAAATCGACCGCATCGAGATTCCGCCGGACGAGAAGACCATCCACTTCAGCTTCCCTCAGCCTAACCCCAGCGGCCGATTGGTCGTCGAGTCCGTGGGCGTGGCGAAGAGCTATGGGGCGAAAGAGGTTTTTCGCGACGTGGACTTCACCATTCAGCGCGGAGATCGCATCGCGCTGGTCGGAGTGAACGGAGCGGGCAAATCGACGCTGATCAAGCTTCTGGCCGGCATTGAACCGCTCACCGCGGGCGCGCTGCAACTGGGCCACAACGTGGAGCCGGATTACTTCGCGCAGGACCAATACAAGGAACTCGATCCCGCGCGGCGCATGCTCGACGATCTCTCCGATGTGGCGGGGCAGAAGTCCATGACTGAATTACGTGGCGTGCTGGGCTGCTTCCTGTTCTCCGAAGACGACGTGTTCAAGCCGATTGGGGTGCTCTCGGGCGGCGAGCGCAATCGTTATGCGCTGGCCCGCATGTTGCTGCATCCCTCGAACTTTCTGCTGCTCGACGAGCCTACCAACCACCTCGACCTGCGCGCCAAAGACGTGCTGCTGGAGTCGTTGGAGAAGTACAACGGCACCGTGGTTTTCGTCTCGCACGATCGTTACTTCATCGACAAGCTGGCCACCCGCGTCTTCGAAATCGGCGATGGCCGCATTGAGGTTTTTCCCGGCAATTACGAAGACTACCTCTGGCGCAAGCAGCGAGCCGGCGAGGTGGAGGAGGTGGCTGGTCCGGGGAATGGAGCCGGCAACTGGGCTCCCACATTGTCAGACGTCCCCGGCTATGAGGAACGAAGGCCGGCATCGCGGAGGCGGGTGAACCCGATCAAGCGCAAGCAAATGGAAGAGCGCTGCAAGCAAGTCGAGCAAGAGATCGCGCAACTGGAGAGCGGGATCGCCGAATGTGAGCGCGAGTTGCAGTCGTTTGTGAGTGCGGAGGAGACGGCGCGTTGGACCGACTTGCTGGCCCAGCGCCGCGCTGAGCTTCCGCCACTAATGGCGGAATGGGAAGAGCTCTCGCAAGTGTTGGAGCGCGCCAACGCCTAGTTGGACGCGCTAAGGCAGAGGGACGTGGTGTCTGTAATGGTTGTGGCGGCGATGACCACGCGGTTCCGGCCGGCAGCTTTAGCGCGGTACAACGCTTCGTCCGCCGACCTGACAATCTGAGCGGCAGAGGTGCCGTGCTGGGGAAAGGCCGCCACTCCAATGGATACCGTAATCCGGCGGAGAGTTTCTCCGCGATGGCGGGTCTGCAGGTTGGCGACCTGCTCTTTGAGCTTCAGGGCCCGTTCGTAACCATCTTCCAGACTGGCCTCCGCCAGGATCAGCAGGAACTCCTCTCCCCCGTAGCGGCACGCAATATCGCCGCCCCTTGTAACGGAGCTGAAGACAGAGCCTAATTCTCGCAGCAGACTGTCGCCCGCCTCGTGGCCAAAACTGTCATTGAACGGCTTGAAATGATCGATATCGATCATCAGGACCGTCACGGGCTTGGCATTTCTGGCGGCGCGGAGCAATTCCCGTTCCAGCGACTCTTCCATGTGACGACGGTTGAACAGGCCAGTCAGGGGATCGCGGACGGACTGGTATTTCAACGTCTCGCGCAGCGTGAGGTTGGCAAAAGCCAGCGAAATTTGCTCCGCGACGGTAGTTGCGAGCTCTTCCTTGTGCTGCAGCAGCCGCGGATGGGCAATAGAATCGCACAGGTGCGGATCGTCGATGCTAAGCACGCCCAAAGACTCGCCTTGAGCGACCATGGGAACACAGAGATGGCAGGAGCCGGAAGCCGGATCGACATGCCCGCAGGCCAAACTAAAGTTGTTGGGTTGAACCAAATGCACGCATCCTTTGCGCAAAGCCCAGCAGCTCTCCGGAGGAAACGGGCCTGGCCTTACGGCGGCGGTGCCCCAACTGAGGACCACATCAAGCAGATTGCGCGATGAGTTGAGCATCAACATGGCCCCCGAGGGGAAGATCTGCTGCAGCACGCGGGAGGTCTGTTGGCGCGCCTCCTCCAGGGTCAGACACGACTGCAACAGCTCCACCAGCTCGCTGATGGTCTTGATTTCCTTGGTGTATTCCTGCATTTCCTGCAGCGAGCCGCGCAATTGTTCGTCGCTGCGCGCCAGCTCTTGGGTGCGCTGGGCAACGCGGTGCTCCAGCTCGGTGTTCAGCTCGGAAAGTTTTTCCTGCGTGCGAATGCGCCATGTCATTTCGCGCGCCACTTTGCGGGTGGCCAGCCAGCCGATGGCTCCCGCCAGCACGCCCATACCCAGGATGAACAGCAGCACGATGCGCCGGCCGCTGGCGTCGCGCTCCTTGGTCTGCTCGCTGGCCACCCTGACCTGTTCCTTCTGGTAGCGCAAAAACTCGTCCCAGGCAGCGTGATAGCGGAACAGGGCGGGAGTGGTTTCCTGGACCATTACTTCGGTAGCGGCAGCCCTGTTTTTTCCCGTGAGCAGCAAACGAATCGCTCGCAGGTAACTGTTAACGTAGGGTCCGCGGGCCTGTTCAACCGCTGCCAGCAGGCGCTTCTCCTCGGCGGAATTACAATGGGTCCCAAGTGCCGCCATGAGAGTGGAGATCTGGCGGGTGTTTTCCGCCCGGCGGGGCAGCAGCTGGTCAATCTCTTCTTGCCGCTGCAGCAGGAAAATCTGCATGGTGATGCGGCTGTTCTCACTGGAGTAGCGCAGGGCCTCTTGCCCCAGTTGCAGTTGGAGCAGGCTTTCGTTGAACTCGTCTTGCGCGCTTGCGTTCATGTGCTGGATGCGCTGCAGCGTCAGATAGGCGGTCCCCAGCAGGAAGAAAATCAGCAGGGCAAACGACATGGCCAGCCCTGCCGAGACTTGCCGGCCGTCTTTGAACGGTGGCCTCGCTGGTCCTACGGGCCCCTGGCGTACGTTCTCCTCGATCGTGTCAGAAGGAACGAGGCTGCCTGCCGCGCTGTCTTCGACTTGCGAGACCGCGCCGCTTTGCAACTCTCTCTGGTCGTCCACAACTTCGATTTCAGAAGCCATCCACAATCTCCAACCTGACCAGCTGTCGCGGGGGCAACAGACGTATTGCCTCAGTTTCAGGCTATAGCCCAATGTGCTAAGCGTGGGGTTAATTTCCTCTTAGGATGGGTTACGAAAGTTCATGAAGAGCAGGTTTGGGAAATGTCCCGCTTCAGGAAGCATCGTCCGCGCTACCGAGCAGTTACTCTGTCAAGGCCCAGGGAGATCGACATAAAAGGCGCTGGATAAGAAGAGGACTTCAAGCGACGACTTCCTTCCCGCAAACTATGGCCTCCTCGGAATTGGTGAGGCCCCCGCATTTATGCGGGGGAAGGAGCGCTTCAGCGCTCCGGGAAGAGTTCGGCTCTGATCACGCGCTTTAGCGCCGGGGTTTGAAAAGCCCGGGGCTAAAGCCCGTTCCAAAACCGACTTCTTGTTCGCTGGACTGAAGGTCCAGCTACCCCCTGCTGAAGCAGGGGGCTCCCACCAGAAGCCTTCCCACCCAGCACTACCTGCTACCGGACACACGAATCCTGGAACCACTCTAAATCCGAATCCAGCCAGCGCGAATGGCCAGCAAACTCGCCACTGCCACCACGATCCACAGCAGCACGCCTTGCAGCAGGGGACGCGGACCGACCTTGCGCACTGTCGCCGGCGAAAGGCTGGCGCCAATCAGGAACAGGGTGATGATCAGCATCAGCTTGCCAGCATCGCTCAGCAATCTGTACGCGGTGGCGCCGGGGAACAAATAGGTGTTGGCCACCGCTGCCAGGCAAAAAAACAAGATGAACCACGGCCATTGGATACGTGTCTTGCTCCCCTTGACCGCGGCGGTTGCAACCGACAAGGGTACGATCCAGAGAGCGCGGGCCAGTTTCACGGTGGTTCCGACCGCCAAGGCCACCGCGCCGTACTTGGCCGAGGCTCCCACCACGGAGCTGGTGTCGTGGATCGCCAAGGCCGCCCACAATCCAAACTGGGTCTGTGAGAGATGCAACCAAAGACCGATGGTAGGAAACGTCAGCAGGGCAATGGAGTTCAACACGAAAATCGTACCCAGCGAAACTGACATCTCGTCCGAGGTCGCTCCCGTAATTGGACCGATGGCGGCAATGGCGCTGCCGCCGCAGATTGCGGTTCCGGTAGAGATGAGGAACGCGGGCCGTGCTGGCACTGAGATCAGCTTGCCCAGCAGGGTTCCCACCAACATAGCGAAGGCGATGCTCAGGGCGGTGTACAGGAAGCCGCTTCGGCCGGCGTGCACCACCTCTTGCAGGTTCATCCCGAAGCCCAGTCCCACGACTGCCGACTGCAGCAAAACCCGGGAGAGGTTCCTGGATTCGTCCTTATAGGGATGGGTGGCGATTGCGCCGAAAATAAGGCCGGCGAGCAAAGCCAGCGGCGGTGAGGCCCACGGCGTCAAACAAAAAAAGAGCCCCAAGGCAAACAAAAGCTTTGAATTCATCAATTGAGGAAAATGTCAGATTTAGCGAACGCTCAATTGTACTCAAGGGCAGGGCCGCAGTTGTGGGGGTTGGCGAAACCAGGAAAATTAAATGGGCCCGCTGCCAAGGAGCGGTGACACTTCCTTGGCCTCGGGCCCATTCGATCCTGAAATGGATCGGAGGTGATATCTCCATGCTACGCCGGGTTGTGGAAATGTCAAGGAGAAATCCGGATAAGGCGCTATTTTCTCAGCAGTTGCGCATATTTTGCAAGCCCGTTCAACTGGCTGAAAACAGGGAGGATGAGAACTCGCAACCCCCGATCAGAGCGGCCATTAACAGGTGGTTGCCAGGCTTTGCCTGGCGATGCTACACTCCGCCTCTTCGGAACCTCGAAAAGGAGCACTCATGGCTTCGGTGCGGCGGTGTGGGTTGCTGGTTTTGTGTTTGCTAACTGGGCTGGCGTGCTGCGCGTTTCCGGTTACGCGACCGCCCCAGCAGGTTTTACAAACCACAGCCGCTGCTAAGTCGTCCCATCCGCTGCTACAGTACACGCTACCGCCAGACAAACTGGAAAAAGCCTACGCACTCTACCTGCTCAACGGCACTCTCTACTTCGTGACCACGGTGTGGGGCTTGCTGGTGCTCTACCTCATGCTACGGACCAGGTTCGGAGTCCGGCTACGCAACCTGGCAACCAGCGCATCGCGATTCCAGGTGGTACAGGCCGCTATCGTGATGTCAGCGTTCGTGCTTGTACTCGAACTGGCCCAGCTTCCATTCGAGAGTTACGAACACCACGTCAGTCTTAGGTATGGGCTTTCGGTTCAGCAATGGGGTTCCTGGTTTTGGGACTGGGGAAAAGGTCTGCTGCTTGGTTTCCTGATTGCCAGCTTTGTGGGCTGGGGACTCTATGCCGCGTTGCGCCACAGCCCACGCCGTTGGTGGTTCTACTTCTGGCTGGGGACGATCCCCAGCGTCATTTTTGTCATCTTTATCAGCCCCGTCTGGGTCGAGCCGCTATTCAATAAGTTCGAGCCGCTGACCGGCCATCACGCCGACCTGGTCGCGCAGATCGAGCGGGTCGTGCACCGCGGCGGAATGAGCATCCCGCCGGAGCGCATGTTCGAGATGAAGGCCAGCGAGAAGACCACCCAGTTGAATGCTTACGTCACTGGCTTGGGCGCTACCAAGCGGGTTGTGGTGTGGGACACCACCATGCAGCACATGACCATCCCGCAAACGTTATTTGTGTTTGGGCACGAGATGGGGCATTACGTGCTTGGCCACATCCCCAAGCAGATGGCGATCATCCTGCTCATCATGCTGGCGCTCTTTTACATCGGATACCGGCTGGCAAACTGGCTGGTGGCGCGCTACGGAGAATGCTGGGGCATCCGCGAGCTAGGCGACTGGGCCTCGCTGCCTCTGCTGGTGTTGATTCTGTCCGTGCTGTTGTTTCTGGCTACTCCTGTGTTGAACTCGGTGTCGCGCCATTACGAGCATCAGGCAGACCAGTACGGCCTGGAAGTGATCCATGGACTGGTGCCCGACGTGCAGCTATCGGCTGCGCAGGCGTTTCAAATTCTGGGCGAGCGCTCGCTCGACTACCCTTACGTCGGCAGGCTGGCCGAGTTCTGGGCGTGGGACCATCCCACCATTCGCGACCGCATGATCTTCGTACAAACCTACGATCCGTGGGGCGAAGGCAAGCAGCCGGAATTCGTGAAAGGCAGCCCGGATGGAAGCGAACCAACCAGCCAGAACAATGGCGCCCAAATGCCAGTTCGTAACGGTCAGCCAACTCCTCTCCATGCCCTCACCATGAGCGATCTGCGGTAAATTCTTGCCCGGATTACCCGCCGGATTACCTTCGTTTTCCTTACCATACGGTCGTCATAGACGGCAAAATATGGTTCGCGGATACTTGACTTTAATACTTTATTAGGTAGCTCGCAGGAGAGGTAGGAGAGTATGACAAATCGCAAACTTAAAATAACGCGCTCGGTAAGTTGGGTCGCAGTAGGGGGCCGTTGCTCCCAGTGTAATCGGCTGTTCGATGTCCCATGCCAATCCTTGGAATATGCTGGCAAGGCGAACCGCAGACTTGTTGGCCGATTTCAACAGTCACAATTGTGACGAGAGTGTCAACCAAGCCGATACGAGAGTTCTTGTGGCCAGTGGACATTACTGACTTTTTTGCGGAAAGCCACAGCAGCACATTTTCCACCCATTACCTCCATTGCACCACGGCCGAACGCCTGGCACTGGTTCAGTTTGGTTCCAACTGAACCAGTGCCGGTCGCCTGCGTTCGTTGACATCGAGGCTGAAGCTCTGTTAGTTTCAATAGTTCCAGTTGTAGCCTTAGCGCCCGCATTGCGTCTTCAGCAGTAGGCATTCACGAACCAGGCATGGACCAGACTCTAAAACAGGTAGGCGAATTACTGCTCGGAGCCATCCCCACAGCGGTGCTTCTGCTGCTGCTCTATGCCATCTACAGCAATCTGGTCCACAAGCCGCTGAAGCGTGTTCTGGAAGAGCGTCGCGAGCGCACCGAAGGGGCCTTCCTGAAAGCCCGCGCCGACATCGCCGCTGCGGAAGCCCGGACCCAGGAGTACGAGCAGAGCTTGCGCGAGGCGCGCCTGGCGATCTTCAAAGCGCAGGAAGCGCGCCGCCAGCGGGCCCAGCAAGCTCGCGCGGAGGCGGTTGTGCAAGCGCGCACCCGGGCCCAACAGCAAGTTCGCGAAGCCCGCGCCGCCATTGAGCAGGACATGGCCGCAGCGCGCGCGGGATTGCAAGGGGAAACCGAGCGGCTGGCGGCGGAGATCATTCGCACGATTCTGCGGCCTGCAGACCGCGGCTCCCGCGATAGGCGGTCAACTGTGATGAAACGTGCAATCGCTCCGCGCGGCCCTGAGTTTGCTGTTCGTGGTTTTTGCGGTCGGCGTGCTGGCCGCGCAGCAATCTGCAGGGTCTTCTTCGTCCTCTACTTCCGCCAGCCGAAAGCAAGCTGCCTCTGGCCAAGAGCAGCCATCGCACAATCCTGACACTGTGACCGGACGAGGAACTGACTGGCGCCGCCGAGGGCGCGGCTGGGGAGAAGGAAGAGAACACGCAATTCAAGTACTCGAAGTCTGTAATCTGGATGGGCCATCTGGTAGGACTCAGTCCGCGCGCCAGCTACCTGGTTTACTGGTTCCTCAATTTTGTTCTGGTGGTTTTGTTCTTTGTCCTTCTTTTCCGTTCGTCCGTGCCCAAGATGTTCCGCGATCGTACCGCCGCCATTCAGAAAGGCATACGCGAGGCGCAGGCGGCAAGTGCCGAAGCGACGCGGCGTTTGGGCGATATCGAGGCCCGGCTGGCGAAGTTGGACACCGAGGTAGCGGATATTCGGGCCTCGGCCGAGAGCGAGGCTGTAGCGGAAGAAGCGCGAATTCGCCAGGCCGCCGAGGACGACAAGCGCAAGATACTGGAATCGGTCGAAACCGAGATCAGCGCCATCGCCCGCAATGCCCGCCGCGAATTGAAGACCTACGCGGCCACGCTGGCGGTCGATCTGGCCTCGCGCACGATCAAGGTGGATGAGCCAACCGATCACGCGCTGGTGCGCGACTTCGTGGGCCAATTGGGAAAGGACGGCAAGTAAATATGGCCGCCATTGCCAGCCGATACGCCCGCGCTCTGGTCGAAGTCGTTCTCGAGCAGAAGACCGGTCCCGACATCGCCCGGCAGCAACTGAATGCCATCGTGGATGCGGTGCACGAAAGCGATGAACTGCGCCGGGTGTGGGAATCTCCGGCCGTCTCGGCGGAGCAGAAGCGGGCCGTACTGGATGCCATCGTTCGCCAGATTGGCGCGGCCAAACCCATTCGCAATTTCGTCGCGATACTCATCGATCATCGGCGTATTGCGATGTTGGATGACGTGGCGAAACAGTTTGACACCGAACTGAACGCCCAGTTGGGATTGGCTGAGGCGGAAATCTCCAGCGCCCGCCCGATCTCCGCCGACGAGAAGCGCAATTGGAATCGCAGTTGGAGCGCTTGACTGGCAAGAAAGTGCGCGCCCACTACTCCTCCGATCCCGAACTTCTGGGCGGAGTTGTGGTTCGCGTGGGCAGCACGATTTACGATGGCTCGGTACGCGGTCAGTTGGAGAAGATGAAGCAGGAACTCAGTACCGCGTAAACGCGGATTCATAAAAGTTATCAGCAGGACTGGAACGAAATTCTATGGCGCAGATCAAAGCAGACGAGATCACCAAACTCATCCGCGAGCAGATCGAGAACTACGAAACCAAGATCGCCGTCGATGAAGTCGGCACCGTGATGTCCATTGGCGATGGCATTGCCCGCGTTTATGGGCTGGACAAGGTCATGGCGGGCGAACTCCTCGCCTTCCCCCACAATGTTGCGGGCCTGGCCATGAACCTGGAAGAAGATCAGGTCGGCGTCGTGCTGCTGGGCGAATACACGCAAGTGGAGGAGGGTGACGAAGTAAAGCGCACGGGCCGCATCATGAGCGTGCCGGTGGGCGATGCCATGATCGGCCGCGTGGTCAACGGGCTCGGCGTGCCCATCGACGACAAGGGCCCGGTCAATACCGACAAGTACATTCCGGTGGAGCGTCTGGCGCCGGGCGTGATCGACCGGCAGCCGGTGAAAGAGCCCATGGCCACCGGACTGAAGGCCATTGACTCGATGATTCCCATCGGCCGCGGCCAGCGCGAACTTATCATCGGCGACCGTCAGACCGGCAAGACCGCAGTCGCGCTCGACACCATCATCAACAGCAAAGGCCGCGACCTCATCTGCATCTACTGCGCCATCGGTCAGAAGCGTTCCTCGGTCGCCCACGTGGTGAAGACGCTGGAAGATTTCGGCGCCATGGAATACACCATCGTGGTTTCGGCGTCGGCCTCCGATCCAGCTCCCATGCAGTACATCGCGCCCTACGCCGCCTGCGCCATGGGCGAGTACTTCCGCGATAACGGCAAGCACGCGCTGTGCATTTACGACGATCTGTCGAAGCACGCCGTCGCCTACCGCGAAATCTCGCTGCTGTTGCGCCGTCCTCCCGGACGCGAGGCCTATCCGGGCGATGTTTTCTATCTCCACTCGCGCCTGCTGGAGCGCGCCGCGAAGCTCAATAACGAGCTCGGCGGTGGCTCGCTGACCGCTTTGCCCATCATTGAAACCCAGGCAGGCGACGTTTCCGCCTACATTCCGACGAACGTCATCTCCATCACCGACGGCCAGATTTATCTGGAGACCGACCTGTTCAACTCCGGCGTACGGCCGGCTGTGAACGTCGGCTTGTCGGTCAGCCGCGTCGGCGGCAACGCGCAGATCAAAGCCATGCGGCAGGTTGCCGGCACCTTGCGATTGGACCTGGCCCAGTACCGCGAACTGGCGGCGTTCTCGCAGTTCGGCAGCGACCTCGACAAGGCCACGCAGGCGCAGCTCGCCCGCGGCAGCTCGACTGACCGAAATCCTGAAGCAGGGCCAGTATCAGCCACTGCCGTTCTCCAAGCAGATTCTCATCATCTACGCCGGGACCCAGGGCCTGCTCGACGACATGCCGGTCGATCAACTGGGCGACGTTCGAAAAGGGCCTGTACAACTACGTGGACACCTCGAATCCGGGAGTGCTGAAGGCAATCGAGGAGAAGAAGATCCTCGACGACGATCTGCGCGCGGCCCTGACCAAGGTCATCAAGGAATTCAAGGAGCGTTTCGCCAGCGAACGTGAGGCTGTCGCCAAGGCGAGCGCGTAAGAGCAAATGGCGAACATACGCGACATCCGACGGCGTATTCGCAGCGTGAAGAACACGCGGCAGATCACCAAGGCCATGAAAATGGTTTCGGCGGCCAAGTTGCGCCGTGCGCAAGAGCGGGCGTTAGCGTCTCGCGCTTACGCGCACATGCTGGCAAACGTGTTGGCCTCGACGGTGAGCCGCGCCGAGCTGATCGATCCAACCACCGGTGAGCCGTGGAATCCGCTGTTGGCCATTCGTCCCGAAAAGAACATCCTGCTCGTCCTGGTGACCGGCGATCGAGGCTTGGCGGGCGCGTTCAACTCCAACGTCCTGAAAGTAACATGAGGTTCCTGCACTATTTCAAGACAAGAACATCGACATCGTGGCCGTTGGGCGAAAGGGGCGCGACTTTCTGCGCCGGCGCTATCCCGTCGGGAAGGCTGGCGAGGAGCGCACGGGGCGAGTCCAGGTCATTGGCGAACACTTGAACCTGCTGGCCAAAGTGGATTACGAAGCGGTGTCCGAGATCGCGGACCACATCGCCAAGGCTTACGCGGAGGAGCAGCATCGATTCGGTTTACTTGATTTTCAACGAGTTCAAGTCGGTGATCTCGCAGCGCCTGATCGCGCAGCGACTTCTTGCCGGTGCAGGAATCGGCCGTCGCGAAGTCGCTCTGACGGAGGAGTTCACATTGGAGCACCGCGAGCGCATGGCGGAAGCGGCCCGCACGGCGGGCGTCAGCTTGAAGGAGCCGGAGCCGACCGAGTTTGAAAAAGAAGCCACCAAATTCGGCTACGGCTCCGGTGGATTACATCTACGAGCAGCCGCCGGAAGAGCTTTTTGCCGCGATTGCTGCCGCGTTACGTGGCCATTCGAAATCTTTCAAGGTATGCTGGAGTCGGTGGCCGCCGAACATGCGGCCCGCATGACGGCAATGGATTCGGCGACCAACAACGCCAACGACGTGATCGACTCCCTGACGCTGACCATGAACCGGGCGCGCCAGGCCGCGATCACCAAAGAGATTATCGAGATTGTCAGCGGCGCCGCAGCGTTGTAAGAGCCGTGAGCTAGTGAGCTTTCAGCTGGCAGTCGGCTAGCTCTCAAGAATTGTCCCGGCAAACGGATATCTTGCTGACGAGCTGAATGCGATAAAAGATTACGGCTGACGGCTGAAGGCTGACAAGCTGAAGAGCTGGAATTTTATGGCAGAAAATATCGGACACATTATTCAAATCGCAGGTCCTGCGGTGGACGTGCAGTTCTCCGAGAAGGCGTTGCCGCCTATTTATTCGGCGCTGCGCGTCACCAGTGACGGCTTCAAGGTCCCGCAGCCCATCAACGTCATCCTCGAAGTGGAGCAGCAACTCGGCGAAGGCCGCGTCCGTTGCGTTGCCATGGAGCCCACCGAGGGCATGGTGCGCGGCATGAAGGCGCTCGACCTGGGCGGTCCCATCACCGTGCCGGTTGGCCGGGGAACGCTGGGCCGCGTGCTCAACGTCATCGGCGAGCCGGTGGACAAGCTTGGGCCCGTGCCGTTTGAGAAGCGTATGCCCATCCATCGCGAGGCGCCTGCGTTCGACGAGCAGTCCACCGAGATGGAGATGTTCGAGACCGGGGTGAAGGTCATTGACCTGATCCAGCCGTTCCTGAAGGGCGGCAAGATTGGCCTGTTTGGTGGCGCCGGCGTCGGCAAGACCGTCGTCATCATGGAACTCATCAACAACGTGGCCCTTAAGCACGGCGGCTTTTCGGTGTTCGCCGGAGTGGGCGAGCGCACCCGCGAGGGCAACGACCTCTGGCTGGAAATGCAGGAGTCGGGCGTGGTCAACATCAAGGAGCCCGCGAAGTCGAAGGCCGCTCTTATCTACGGCCAGATGACCGAGCCGCCCGGAGCGCGCCTGCGCGTGGCCCTCACCGCACTCACCGTTGCCGAGTACTTCCGCGACGAAGAGGGTTCCGACACGTTGCTGTTCATCGACAACATTTTCCGTTTCACCCAGGCGGGTTCCGAAGTATCCACGCTGCTGGGCCGCATGCCTTCCGCCGTGGGATACCAGCCCAACCTGGCCACCGAAATGGGCGAGTTGCAGGAGCGCATCACCTCCACCAAGAAGGGCTCGGTCACGTCGGTGCAAGCCATTTACGTGCCCGCCGACGATTTGACCGATCCGGCCCCGGCCACGACCTTTGCTCACCTGGATGCGACCACCGTGCTTTCGCGCCAGATTTCCGAGCTGGGCATTTATCCTGCTGTCGATCCGCTGGCTTCTACTTCGCGCATTCTCGATCCGCGCGTCGTCGGCGAGCAGCACTACAACACGGCGCAGGCCGTCAAGCGCGTGTTGCAGAGCTACAAGGACCTGCAGGACATCATCGCCATTCTGGGTATCGACGAGCTCAGCGAAGACCAGAAGCTCACGGTGTCGCGCGCCCGCAAGGTGCAGAAATTCCTCTCGCAGCCCTTCTACGTGGCCGAGCAGTTTACTGGTCTGGAGGGGCGCTACGTAAAGATCGACGACACCGTGCGCAGCTTCCAGGAGATCGTGGACGGCAAGCACGACGACATTCCCGAGCAGGCGTTCTATATGAAGGGCTCGATCGACGAAGTGCTGGAAGAAGCCGAGAAGATGAAGGCGGCGCAAGCGTAATCTGCCATGGCTGACACGCTGCACTTACAAATCGTGACGCCCGATCGGCTTCTCGTGCGCGAGGATTGCGACCAGGTCCAGATACCCGGCAAGAACGGGGAACTTGGAATTTTGCCTGGCCACGCGCCGCTCATTACCGAGCTGACCATCGGTGAGATCAGCTATCGGGTGGGCACCACGACGCAGTACCTCTCCGTTGCGTGGGGCTTCGCCGAAGTCTTGGCGGACAAGGTGACGATCCTGGCCGACAGCTGCGGAGCGCGCCGAAGACATCGACGTCAAGCGCGCGCAGGAGGCCAAGGCCCGGGCCGAGGAAGCTCTGCGCCAGGGCGCCGCCGATCTTGATTATGACGCGACGCTTTGCCTTGCGCCGCGCCGAAGTTCGCCTGGCCGTCGCCGCCCGCGTGGGCCAGACCGCAGGCGCGCACTGAATGGAATCCGGTAGTGCCGGCCTTCAGGCCGGCGTTAACGCCGCTATACGAATTCTGCCGCTACTGTCATCGAAGATGACCGTAGCGGCAGAAGAATCCTCAGGATAACCTGCGGTACGCGGCGCTAAAGCACCGCACTACCCGTTCTAGATTGCGCCGCGCCGGAAGAACATCCGGCGCGGCTTTGTTTTGTCTTGCCTCAGGCCGAAACCGCCTTCGGTTGCGGCGCGCCAAAGCGAATCGCCTTGGCCAGAAGGATGGTCTCGATGCAGCGCAAGGCGTCGAGCACCTTTTCGCTGATCTCCCCATCCACCTGCACCACCGCTACTGCCGATGATTCCTGCCCACTCTGCTTGCGGCCGAGCGAGAAGTTGGCGATGTTGACATTCTGCTGCCCAAGCACCGTCCCGACCCGGCCCACAACGCCGGGCACGTCGAGATTGCGCAGGTAGATGAAGGTCCCTTCCAGCGGCGCCTCTACGTCAATGCCATCGATTTCCAGCAATCTTGGCACGCCGCTAGGCTGAACGCAGCCGGCCACCGTGTTTTCCTGCTGACCGGTTTTGAAGGTCATGCGAAGCACGTTGGAGACCGCGCCGCCCGCGTCGCGCGCTTTCTTGCGCTCGGTGATGCGGATGCCACGCTCCTCGGCAATCGACGCCGCATTCACCAAATTCGCCCGCTCATGAGCATGGGCGATCTGGTTCAGTGCACCGGCGACGGCGGCATTGCGAATGAGTGCGGTCTTCCACTCGGCGACTTCGCCGCTGTAGCTGAGGCCCATCTCTTCCACACCGCCCTCGCTGGATTGCGCCAGGAATGCACCCAGGCGCTCGCCGAGCAAGATGTACGGCAACATCGCCTGGTACTCTTCTTCGCTGATCGAGGGCACGTTGACGGCATTCTGGATGACGCCCTTCAGCAGGTACTCGCGGACCTGGAGCGCGATCTGCACGCCGACCGCCTCCGACGCCTCATGGGTCGAACCCGCGATGTGCGGCGTCAGGATGACGTTAGGCAGAGTAGCCAGGGGAGAGTCCTTGAGCGGCTCGTGGCTGTAAACATCCAGCGCAGCGCCACCCAGTTGTCCAGACTGTAGGGCTTCGATGACAGCGGGTTCATTCAGCAACTCGCCGCGAGCGCAATTGACCAGGCGCACGCCTTTCTTCATCTTGCGAATGGCGTCCGCGTTGATCATGCCCTGGGTCTGCGGTGTTAGACCGACATGCAACGTGATGTAGTCGGACTGGGCGAAGACCTCATCGAGCGACCCCAGGGTGATGTTCAGTTGCTGGGCAAGACTGGGCGCCACGTACGGATCGTGCGCGACGACTTTCATGCCGAAAGCAATTGCACGGCGGGAGACTTCGACTCCGACACGGCCCAGGCCGACGATGCCTAGCGTCTTGCCACGCAGCTCGGTGCCTTGCAGCGTCTTCTTTTCCCACTTGCCGGCATGCATGGTTGAGTCGGCGCGCACCAGGTGACGTGCCAACGCCAGCATGAGGGCAAAGGTGTGCTCGGCGACCGCGACGGCATTGCCGCCCGGCGTGTTCATCACCACGATGCCGCGTTTGGTGGCGGCATCAAGATCGACGTTGTCGACGCCCACGCCGGCGCGTCCGATGACCCGCAGCTTGGGGGCCTTCTCCATCATGGCCGCGTCGACGAATGTGGCTGAGCGGACCAGTATGGCGTCCGCCGTGCCCAGTTCGCCGGCGAGCGTTTCCTTGTCGGTGGTTACGACTTTCCAGTCACTGTGTTCGCCGAAGATGGCGGACGCGGAAGGAGAGATTTTGTCAGCGACGACGATTTTCATACGCTAGCCACCTCGGCGAATTGTCCGGCAAAAACTTCTTGCACGGCGCGCACGCCTGCGCCCAGTTCGATGTGATGGGACGGCGCAACTTTCACCAGCACATGTTCCAGTGCGCCGATGACGCCGATGGCGTCGAGATAGTCGTAGTAGCCGAGATGGGCAATGCGAAAGAGTTTACCCTTCATCTCGCCCTGACCGTTGGCAACGACCATGGCAAAGCGCTCACGGAATTCTTTCACGATGGCGCTGGAATCCACGCCAGCCGGGGCCAGCACTGCCGTGACGGCAGCCGCGGGACAGCCGGGCGCGAACAGCTTCAGGCCCAGAGCCTGTGCTCCGGCGCGAACCATGGCAGCCGAAGTTTCCGCATTGTGGATGAGGGCCTCGCGCCCGTCGGCAAGATTGCCGTTTCCGGCCTTGCGAATGTAGTCGAGCGATGCGGCCAGTCCACAGACCAGCGCGACGGCCGGAGTAAAGGCCGATTCGCCCTTCGCCGCCGACTTGCGCTCCTTGCGCAGATCGAAGTAGTAGCGGGGCTGCTTGGCAGTCTCCATGCGTTGCCAGGCACGCTCGCTCACGCAAAGATAGGCGAGTCCCGGCGGGATCATGACCGCCTTCTGCGAGCCACCGATGAGGATATCGATGCCCCAATTGTCCACTTCGAAATGGGTGGTGCCTAGTCCGGTGATGGCGTCAACCACGAATAGGGTGTCGGTGCCTTTGAGCAGCGCGGCGACAGCCTTCACGTCGTGACGCGCGCCAGTGGAGGTTTCCGTGGCCTGCATGTAAAGCACGCGCGCACCATCGAGCTTGGACTTGATTTCGCGGAGGTCGAACGTCTGTCCGTAAGGAACCTCAATCAGCTCGATCTGGCAACCGAAGGCCTTGGCGAGATCGCGCCAGCGCTCGCCAAACTTTCCGGCGCTGAGCACGATCACCTTGTCGCCGGGAGAAGTAAGGTTGGAAACCGAGGCCTCCATGGCGCCACTGCCCGAGGAGGCGAGAATGAGAACGTCGTTGGTGGTGCCGATGAAGGTCTTGAGATCGGCAAGTGTACGGGTGAAGATTTCACGGAATTCGGCCGTGCGGTGATGCATGTCCGCGGCGGCGATGGCATTTTGAGCGGCTGGAAGAAGGGGTGTTGGACCGGGAGTAAATAGCCGTGTCTTACGAAGCATGGTTGGTTTACCTCTGCTGGTTGATTGCCGGCGCACACGAGCAGCCGACACGTTAATCATAGGCTTTCGCGGCGGGGCAAGCCACGACATGTGGGTAGTGGCTGTGTGCTCCGTATCACCAACCAATGTGACTCACTACCTATAATTACGCCCATGAGCTTGACCCAGCAGGTGCAAAAAGACATGGTTGACGCCATGCGCAAGAAGGAAGAGCTGCGGCTCTCGACGCTGCGCATGATGAAAGCCGCGCTGCACAACAAGCGAATCGACAAACGCGCCGACCTCGACGAGAAAGAAGAGCTGCAGGTCTTCACCACCATGATCAAGCAGCGCAAGGACTCGATCGAACAGTTTGAGAAGGGCAACCGCCCTGAGCTGGCTGCTACCGGGAGGCCGAAGAAATCGCGATCATCGAGGGCTATATGCCCAAGGCCGTCGGGGAAGAGGAGATTCTTGCCACGGTCCGCGCCACGATCGCCGAAATGGGCTCTCCCACCATGAAAGACATGGGCGCCGTGATGAAGAATACCAAGGCCAGGTTCGGAGACGCGCGCGTGGACGGCAAGCTTCTGAGCGAAGCGGTGAAGAAAGAGCTGGCAAAGTAGCGACTAGCGACCAATGAAATCTTTAACCGCATAAGGGCATCAGCGTGTGGAGCATGAAGCGCGAGGATTTCACCAAGGTAGTCGCGGAGACGCTGGACTCTCTGCCTGGAGAGTTTCGGCGCCGCGTCCGCAATGTTGCTGTCCTGGTGGAGGACTTGCCTGCCGACGAAGAATCGTCAGGGCCCGGCCAGCCAAAACAATTGCGTCTAGGGCTGTTCCACGGGGTACCGATGACCCAGAAAACTGTCTTTAGTTTGCCGGAGGGCCCGATCACGTCGTGCTCTACCAAAAGAACATTGAGGCGGTCTGCTCGTCCGAGGCCGAAGTGCGCGAACAAATCCGCCTGACCGTCATGCACGAGCTGGGGCACTATTTCGGGATGACCGAGGAGCAACTAAGAGACGTCTAAAGCTCGTCTCGCAAGTGTGCTTCCGCAGGGTGCGCCACCTTCGTCTTGCGTGACGCCTCCGTGCTGCTGAATGTTGTAATCTGAAAACAGTCCTGATGTCGTACCAACGCACAGTGGAGCAGCTTTACGCGCTGGGACACGAGCTCGCCAGCACGCCTACGCACAAGTTCGATCTGGCCTATGTGCGCGAGATGCTGGACGCGCTCGGCCATCCCGAGCGGCGTTTCGCCAGCGTGCTGATTGCGGGAACCAACGGCAAGGGTTCGACCGCGGCAACGCTATCGTCGATTCTGCGGGTTGCCGGATACAGGACCGCGCTCTACAGCTCGCCGCACCTGGTCCGCATCAACGAGCGGATTCGCGTCAACGGCGAAGCCATCTCCGACGCCGAGTTCGGCGAGATGCACGATCGCGTCGAGCGCACTGCGCAGCAGTTGCTGCATTCCGGCAAGCTGCCCTGGCACCCCAGCTTCTTCGAGATGCTGACGGTGATGGCGTTCGAGTATTTCGCCAGCGTCGGGGTCGAGATCGCGGTGCTCGAAGTGGGCATGGGAGGGCGGCTTGACGCGACCAACGTTGTCGAACCGATGATCTCGGTCATCGCCGATATCGCGCTCGATCATCAGAAATATCTCGGCGACACGATTGCCGAAATCGCGCGCGAGAAGGCCGGCATCATCCGGCAAGAATGGCATTGTGGTCACGCTGCCGCAACATCCCCAGGCGAACGATGTGATCGGCCATGCCATCCTGGAGAAGAATGCCCGAGGCGTCAGCGCCGTGAAATACGTGCCGCCGGTGTCGCCCGGCGCCGCGACCTATCTCGAAGGACGCTCCCGGCCCGTGCCCGGGCGCAGCCGCTACCCGCTCACTGGTGATGGGGGAAGAGATTGACGTGGACTCGCCGCTGGCTGGACGGCATCAGCTTCGCAACGTCGCATTGGCGATTGCCACTGCGGAGGAATTGGCGCAATTCGGCTTCAAGGTGACGCCGAAGCAGATCGAGCAGGGCATTCGCGAGACCCATTGGCCGGGCCGTTTTCAGGTGCTGCCACCGTCGGCGGCAACCCATCAGCGCGAGATGGTGCTCGACGTGGCACACAATCCGGCGGGCGCCTGGGCCCTGCGTTCCGCGCTTTCAGAGAATTTTCCCGGACGCGAGTTGACCCTGGTTTTCGCTGCCATGCGCGACAAGGCACTCGAAGAAATGGCAGCGATACTGTTCCCCATTGCTGAACAGGCGATCGTGACGGCAGTTGCCAACCCGCGAGCGGCCACCACCAGCGAGCTGCGGCAAGCTGCCTCGCGTACAGGAACGCCGCTCTACGAGGAGCAGACCGTCGCTGCCGCGCTCGCCCGTGCGCGCGAGGTAGGCAAGCCGCAAGGAATAATCGTAGTGACGGGCTCCATCTTTCTGGTCGGCGAAGCGATGTCCGCGATGGGCATTCCGGCATGACGCGATGACGAACCCTGGAACACAACTCGCAAGCCGCGAACCGGGCCGGGGCTCGCTGCTCAGCCGTCTGCGTTCGTACTTGTTTTTCACGCCGATGGTGTATCTGTACACCGGAGTGATGGGAACACTTTCGTTGCTCTCATCGCTGTCCGACCGCGAGGGGCGCGCGCAACACTGGTTCGCGCACATGTGGGCGCGCATGATTCTTAAGACGGCGATGATTGAGGTGCGGGTGGAAGGACTGGACCACATCAACCCGGCGCAGACGGCCATCTATGCCGCCAACCATCTCTCGGCGTTGGACATTCCCGTGCTCTATGCCTGCCTGCCGGTGCAGTTCCGTATCATGGCGAAGAAGGAGCTTTTCCGTTATCCGTTTCTGGGCTGGCATCTGAAACGGTCAGGGCAGATCCCCATTGACGCGGGTGATGCGCGCGCTTCCTTACGAAGCCTGACCCACGCCAGCGAGTCCTTGCGCCAGGGCACTCCGCTGGTTGTGTTTCCCGAAGGCGGACGCTCCGCCACCGGGCAGCTCCAGGAATTTATGGGTGGCGCGGCTTACGTTGCGATCAAGGCGCAAACGCCGGTCGTGCCCATCGCAATCGTGGGAACGGACGGAGTGTTGCCCATGAACAGCTTTCATGTGCTGCCCGGCGAGGTGGAGTTGATCATCGGAGACCCGATCCCCACCACCGGGCTGCGCGTGCGGGACATGGACAGGCTCACGATGCAAGTACGACAGGCGATTGCAGAAATGTACGCTTCGCGCTCGAAGGCCGCGCCTTCAGCGGAGGCGAGCGGCGACGCCAAGCCCAAAGGTCTGCTGACGCCCAACTCGGAGTTCCAGCCGAAAGAGCCGACATGAAACCGCGTATCGCCATTCCAACCCCCAACGCGACGCGGCCTGACTATGTGTCACGTGCGCTGCCTCAATATGAGCGCGCAATTCGCTCTGCTGGCGGAGAGCCCGTCATCATCGCAGCCACCGCTACCAACGCGCAGATCGCGCAGGCCGTTAAGGGCTGCGACGGCGTGCTTCTGCCGGGCAGTCCAGCGGATATCGATCCCGAGAAATACGGCGCGCAGCGGCATCCCGCACACCGCGCCCGTCGACGCCTTTCGCGATAACGCCGATGAGTTGCTGTTGCAGGACGCCTACAACATGCGCAAACCTGTTTTCGGCATCTGCTACGGCCTGCAATCCCTCAATGTGTGGCGGACCGGCACCCTCGACCAGCAATTGCCCGCGGGAATAAATCACAAGGCCGGCAGCCGCGTCGCTCAGGCACATCGGGTGCAGCTTGATCCGCAGTCCAGGCTGGCCGGAATCTTGCGCGACGTTGGTGCTCTGCCGGCCGGAAACGAGCTTGTCATGCCGGTTAACTCCAGCCATCATCAAGCGCCCGAAACGCTGGGCGATGGATTGCGGCTGGTGGCGTGGTGTCCCGAGGATGGGGTGAAAGAGGCGGTCGAGGGAACGGCGCCCGATCAGTTTGTCTTGGCAGTGCAGTGGCACCCGGAGCGCACTTATGACAGGGATGAAGCGTCGCGGGCCATCTTCCGCGCCTTTGTTCAGGCGGCTGCCGAGTGGCACAAAAAACTGGCGAACAAGCAGCGGGACTTCGAGTCGGTGGCGGGAAAGAGTTGATTTACCACAGAGGCACAGACTAAGAAGTCTTCACCACGGAGAACACGGAGCGCACGGAAAAACAGGAAAAGCTTTTCACCACAGAGGCACAGAGACACAGAGGTTTGGAAGTCTTTAACCACGGTGGTCACAGAGAGCACAGAAAAGCAGAGAAATTTGTTACCAGAAAGGCCCGGAGGCACAGAAAAGAAGAATCTGGGAATCATTCTTAAGAAGCAAAAAACAAAAGGAACAAAAAGTCTCTGTGCCTCTGTGTCTCTGTGGTGAAAGATTCTTTCTTCTTCTCAGTGCGCTCCGTGTCCTCCGTGGTGAAATCGGGTCTCTGTGGTGGATCTCTCCCCTTGGTGATAGGCGGCGTCTTCGAGTAACCTGATCTCTTATGCTCGATCTAGCCTTCGTACGCGATCACCTACCTCTTGTCGAAGAAAAACTGCGCCAACGCGGCATGAATCCCGATGCCATTCTCGGGGATTTTCGGTCGATTGACTCCGCGCGACGCACCGCCATCACCGAAGCCGAGACCATGAAGGCCCGCCGAAACAAGCTGGTCGAGGAGTTTCAACGGCTAAAGAAGGAAAAGCAGGACACCGCCGCCAACCTGCAGGAGCAAAAGGAACTGAAGGAGAAGATCGCGCATGCTGACGCGCGCGTCACTACCAGTGATGCAAAGTTGCGCGATGTGTTAACTGGGATTCCCAACCTGCCCGACGACAGTGTGCCCGTCGGCAAAAGCGAGGCCGACAACGTCGAGGTGCGGCGCTGGGGCACGCCTCCCCAGTTTGACTTCACGCCCAAACCGCACTGGGAGTTGGGCGAGGAACTCGGCGTGCTCGACCTGGAGCGCGCGGCCAAGCTTACTGGAGCGCGCTTTGCCGTGTACTGGGACATGGGAGCGAAGCTGGAGCGGGCGCTGATGAACTTCATGCTCGACCTGCACACGCGCGAGCACGGCTATACCGAAGTGCTGCCGCCGTTCATGGTCAATGCCGATTCGATGTACGGTACTGGGCAGTTGCCAAAGTTCGAAGCTGATCTGTTCAAGGTCCCGCACGGCGACAAGAACCTGTACCTGATTCCCACCGCCGAAGTTCCCGTGACCAATCTCTACCGCGACGAAACCCTTGACGGCGCGCGCCTGCCGATCTCGCTCACGGCCTACACGCCATGCTTCCGCAGTGAGGCCGGGTCCTATGGCAAAGATGTGCGTGGCATCATCCGCCAGCACCAGTTTCAAAAAGTCGAGCTGGTGAAGTTCACCAAGCCCGAACAGTCGTGGGAGGAGCACGAGAAGTTGACGCGCAATGCCGAGGTGGTGTTGCAAAAACTTGGCCTGCACTATCGCACCGTGGCGCTTTGCACCGCCGACCTGGGCTTCTCGGCGGCGAAAACCTATGACATCGAAGTGTGGCTGCCGGGACAAGGGCTCTTCCGCGAGATTTCCTCGTGCTCGAACTTCACGGACTACCAGGCGCGCCGCGCGAACATCCGTTATCGCCCGGAAGGTGGCAAGAAAACAGAGCTGGTGCACACCCTCAATGGCAGTGGGCTGGCGATCGGAAGGACGTGGGTGGCGATCGTCGAGAACTACCAGCAAGCCGACGGCAGCGTGCTCATTCCTGAAGTGCTGTGGCCTTACATTGGCAGCGATCGGATTACCGCGAAGAAGTTTTAGCTAGCCTACGTTATTCATGAACATTTGAATTGTCATCCTGAGCGACCCCGAACGCAGTGAGGGGGAGTCGAAGGACCCCTATAGCTGCGAGAAATCACGGTGTGTCCGCGTGGCGCAGCAGAAGTCTAGGATTGCCGGCGGCCAAAGGGTTCCTTCGACTCCTCGGTCGCCACGGCGACCTCGTCGCTCAGGATGACAGCCAAAAATACGTGCGCTTATGAATAATCCAGCCTGAAGCGCCGCTCTCCCGCAAGCACTCTAACCCCCTATACATCAAAGGCAGGTTACAATAGAGGCAGTGCATAGCGCCCAACAACCCCCTGGCTATCAATTCGATCTAAGCGGCGGAATTTTGTGCCTGGATTTCGCCAACACCGTAAGCCACCGCCATCTTCCGCAACGCCGCACCGAACACCTTGACAGCTATGGCGATCTGGTGGCGTTCGCGCAGCAATCGAAACTGCTGCCGCCGAAACTGGCCGCTAGCTTGCGCGCCCGCGCCCGCCGCGACCATGCCGGAGCGCGGCGCGCCTTCCGCAAATCCATCGTCCTCCGCGAAAGCCTCTATCGCGCCTTCTCCCCCATCGCCGCAGGAAAACGTGCCCATTCCGAAGATGTCCAGCAGATCAATGGCTTTGCGCTCGAGGCCTTGCGGCACCGCAAACTGGCGCGAACCAACGGTGGCTATCGCTGGGAATGGCAATCCAACCGAAGCGATCTTCTCGATCGCATACTGTGGCCGATCGCGGAATCCGCTGCCGAGCTTCTTACCTCGGACGCTCGCGCCGCCATCCGCGAATGCGGCGCCCCCGATTGCGAGTGGCTCTTCCTCGATCAGAGCCGCAATCGCAGCCGCCGCTGGTGCGACATGAAGTCCTGCGGCAACCGCCAGAAAGCCCGGCGCCACTACCAGCGCGCGCATGGATAATTATTCCGCACGGGATGCGGTGCAATGGCGCGGATCACTTGTGATACGGCGAGTAGAGTCGAGAACAGGCGCAGTGGCATTAGCCTCCCGGTGGCCGTTGGGGGTGCTTTCGCATGACCCGCCTCAATCCGGTTTGGCGTAACTCTGTTTCCTGTTCCCGCTCATCGAACCGGACAGGCAGATTTCCCGCATCCGGCTCTCGGAAAAGACACACGATGTTCCGTGTGACGCCGCCTGCAACTTCTGAACACAACTCGGGGTGGCTAGACGCATCGTCAATCCCCATGTCCTTCGTTGCTTCTTGCGTCCGTCTTTAACTGAGGCCCCTTCCCTCTGCCGGAGTTACCCGGCTTCCTCGGTACTACGGACCTCTCCGCCACCCCACACGGCCCGGCCTGTCTCTCGCGAGTTGCCAGTTGATCCTTACTGCGAATCACCGCTGGGGCTTCCCGTGTTGCGTCTGGTCTCCTATGCCTACATGCCATCGCCATTACCCCGGCAGATTGAATGGAGCTTGTTCGCTCGTCTCTCTCCATCCCCAGCGGCCTTCCCTGTGTAACAGTCAGGTCGGCTTCTGCAACTGTTGTTTCGGGGCCTGCTCAGCGTTCACTCACGTTATGGCCTGCACGCTCGCCGAGTCGCCACGCGACCCTCTACATCGAAGGCTCCGACAGCTTCGTTGCCTCCGCTGCCGCTTCGATTGCTACCGGGTGGAACGAACCAGTTCCCGGGCGGGAGTTTCACCCGCTGAAGTCCAGCGCCTTTTCACGGCGCACTATTACGCCAATTACGATTCGATGGAGCTTTCTGAGGAACGGTATGCACCCATACTTCGCAACTCTTCTGATGCGATCTCCCCAGGGATGAGGGCGAACTCACTCGGCATGTAAACTCCTGTGCAGTTGCCGTCTAGCAGTTCAACTGCGGCCCTCGCAATCACACAATGCGCTAGCTCCAGATCGGTTGTCGCCGTTTGGTAATAAATCCAACAACAAGCCTTGTGTTCGGACCACGACTCTCTTTGACTGAGAGTGGATAGCCAGTCGGCGTCGTGCTCAGGGTTCGTTACGTATGGATGTGGCAGACTGCGAAAGCTAAGCTGATGCGGCCCCGCTTGTAAGAACGCTTTTTCATCCGACATCAAAATGCGACGGTCTGACCCGCGAGTGCTTTAAAACGCGAGGCCCCAAGCTCGCTCCGCAGCCGCTCGAATCTCCTCCTCAGAAAATGTATGCGGTTGTCTCAGTAACAAGATCATCGCGGGAGGCTTGTCTTCTCCGACTCGGAACCAACTTAGCGGGACAATTCGTCTGAAAGCCCGGTGTAAGTACGAGTGTATTATTCCTTTGGTCCGCCTCATATGTTGTGCAGGGATAACTGTTGATAACAGATGGGATGAGAAGGCCGGTCTCCGACGGGATGCTGTAGGCTCCCAAGTTATCGACGCGCTCGAAGCGCAAACAGATAAAGGAGACCGGCAATGAAAAAGATTAGCACTGCGGCGGCCGCGAGCAACAAGAATTTCGCGCAGAAGCTCACGATCGGTTTGGATTTGGGTGATCGATCGAGTTGGTACTGCATGCTGGACGAATCTGGCGAAGTGATCGGCGAGCAGAAGCTGGGCACGACTCCAAAAGCCATGAAAGAAGTCTTTGCTGCCATGCCGCGCAGCCGGGTGGCTCTGGAGACGGGGATGCATTCGCCCTGGGTAAGTCGGCTACTAAGCGAGTTGGGTCATGAAGTGATCGTGGCGCACGCTCGCAACGTACGGCTGATCGGAGAGAGCCGGCGCAAAGATGATCGGCTGGATGCCAGGACGCTAGCGCGGTTAGCGCGGATCGACCCGCAGTTGCTGAGTCCGGTGAAGCATCGCAGTGCTCAGGCCCAGGCCGACCTGACGGTGATTCGAGCGCGAGCCAGCCTGGTACGGGCGCGGACGGCGCTGGTGAACACGGCGCGTGGGTTGACGAAGTCCTATGGCGAGCGGCTGCGAGGCTGCAACCCGCGCAACCTGGATACCGAGAAAGCTCAGACGCTGAGCCCGGAACTGCAAGCCGCGCTGGGTCCGCTGCTGCAGGCGCTGGAATCGCTGAGCGAGCGTATTGCCGAGTATAACCAGCAGATCGAGCGCATCGCACAGCAGAGCTATCCGCAAACCGCACTGCTGAAACAGGTGAAGGGCGTGGGCACGCTGATCGCGTTGACCTACATGCTGACCTTGGAAGATCCGCATCGCTTCCGCAAGAGTCGCGACGTGGGTTGCTACGCCGGACTGCAGCCGGGACGTAGAAACTCTGGGCAGAGCGAACCCCAGATGCACATCAGCAAAGAGGGCGATCCGTATCTGCGAACGTTATTAGTGCAGGGAGCGCACCACATCCTCGGCCCGTTTGGAGCTGATAGTGATCTGCGACGCTGGGGTCTGCGGTTGGCAGAGCGCGGTGGCAAGAATGGAAAGAAACGAGCCATCATTGCTACTGCCCGCAAGTTGGCGGTGCTGCTGCACCGGTTGTGGGTCAGTGGAGAAGTCTACGAGCCGCTGCGCAATACGAAGCGGACAATGGTAGCAGCAGCCTAGTTGGCTGAAGTACAGCAGAAGCCCACAGCCGAGTTCCGGTGACTGCGTCTATGGCCTGGCCCACTTCTATCTTGAAGATGGAAGACAGGTCGCCTAACAGGTGGCAGCACCGGCTGAAACGAGAACACCCAACTTGCACCGAGCGAACATCGCTCACCAAGAGTGCGGATGGAAGGGTGGCGACAGTGCGGTAGCAATGGGCTTGGTGGGTTACGCGCAAGGCTAAATAGCGAGCAACAGGCCGACCCTGGCCCACCTTCCTTCTAGCGGCATGGTCGCAGAGCGGTCCTCGCCGTCAAGGGTTCGCTGGGCCGCACAAAACGCGCCCTTGACGGCTCCGGGCCGCTCTGCAAAAACCGCCGCTAAGAAAGGAAGGTGGAATCTAGGAAGGCAAACTTGACTCCGACCGGCCTTCTCATGGAAGGCCATATCGCAACCAATCCTGAAACGGCAGTCCCGGCCTCGAGCACTTGTGTGTCCGCGGCCCCCTATCGCGCCTTTTTCTCCAGTTCGAGGCAGCGCTCGTGGAGCTTCGCATCATGGGTCAGTCCGTCTGCAATGACGCACTCATCCGCCGCCCCTTTCGGGTCGGAATCCTTCAACAGGTTGGTCAGCATGAGATGCGGGGTCGGCCAGTCAGGCGAGAGCTTTGCCGCCTCGCGCAGTTCAGCCACTGCCGCCGGCATGTCGTGCTTCTTCTGATACACGATCGAAAGATTGTAGTGGGCGCTGGCATTCTTGGGTTGGAGCTTTAACGCTTCCTTGTATTCGGCGATAGCTTCATCGGTTTTGCCGGAATCGTCGAGCACGCTGCCCAGGTTCATGTGGGTCTGAGCGCTCTTCGGATCCGTCGCCAAAGCCGCCCGATAGTGCTGAATCGCGCCCGCGAAATCGCGCCGGGCATAGAGCAGGTTGGCCAGGTTGTTCTGCGCCGAGGCCATCCTGGGATTAAGCCGCACGGCCTCCCGGTATTCAATGGCAGCATCGATGGGGTCGCCGTTGTGCTTCAATGCCAGGCCGAGATTATTGTGCGCGTCGGCATCGTTGGGTTTCAGCCGGACCGCCTCTTTGAACTCGGCGATTGCGTCCGCATAACCCTTGCGGTCAAGGTACAACCGCCCGAGGTTGTAGTGAGCGGCCGCGTAGTCAGGATATTCCTTGATGGCGGTCTTGTATTCGGCGATGGCATTCTCCACATTGCCGTCTTTTTCGAATGCGACCGCCTCGTGCAAGTGACGTTCCGCACTCGCAGGGATGATCACCTTCTCCTGCGCGAGGAGTTTCTCCGGAGCAGATGTTTTCTCTTGCGCAGACGGCCGGGCGGCCGCAGGTGCTTTCTCCTGCGCGTAGGCAAGACTGCAAATCAACAGCGCGATCGCTGCGCCGATTACCCCGCGGCTACGCTGTGATTTCTTGTGCCAATAGGGGTCCTTCGACTCGCTGCGCTCGCTCAGGATGACACCTCAACTTTCATCAATAATCCAGCTTCACTGCCACGATCTGAGCATAACACCGGCGTTGTAGTGAGGCTCAGCCGAGCACCGCTTCGACGTCGGCGGTCGTCTTGTTCTTCCATAAGCGGGCATGGTTTTCGATCGAACAGAAGGTACGACTGTGCATGCGGTCCAGGTACAGCGTCCCGTGCAGGTGATCGACTTCGTGCTGCAGGATGCGGGCGTACCATCCCGAAGCCTCAATGATTCGAGACGCTCCCGTCTCATCCAGGCACTCCACGCGCACCTGACGCGAGCGCGGCACGATCGCGGTGAAGCCGGGTACGCTGAGGCATCCTTCGAAGAACTCAATATCGGCGGTGGACTGCTGTCGCAGCACTGGATTAATGATCACATGGAAAGGGACCGGCTGGCGCTCGCGCGTGGCGATCTGCTCGGCGGTCAGGCCGGCAAAGTACTCCTGCTTATCTTCGATGACGGCGAGTTGCAGCGGGAACCCCACCTGGGGCGCCGCCAAACCGACACCCGGCGCGTCATTCATGGTTTCGCGCATGTGCCGGATCAATTGCTGAATTTCCGCACTGCGAATCTCGGCCACGGTCAGAGGCCGCGCTGGCTGTCGCAAAACCACTTCACCAACCGTCGTGATCTTCAGGAGCATGAGGCATCCATTCTTTCGTTACTCAGCCCCATCTGGCAAACTGTGAGATGGCGAAATAGTAAACCCAGACGGCGGGCGGTTGCTGCATCCATTTCGTAATGCAGGTTTTGGCTGACGCCGGGCAGCAACTCTGGTAATCTCGCCCAACGAGGCAGTCTACAAGCTCCAAACCCACCACGAAACAGGTCCAGGGGAAGGTGGTTGGCCTGAAGAAGAAATCAATTCGCCCGCCAAAGGGCCGCGACCAGCATGAACTGGTCATCGTCTCCGGTATGAGCGGAGCCGGGAAGGCCTCGGCCCTGAAAACGTTCGAAGACCTTGGCTATTACTGCGTGGACAACCTACCGGTTGGGTTGATCTCCAATTTTGCCGAGCTAGTGCTGGATTCGCTGGAGATCCAGCGCGCCGCACTGGTGGTGGACATCCGCGAAGGGGCGCGCCTCGACAAGTTGCCGCAGGTTCTTGGCTCCCTGCGGCGATTGCTCAAGACTACAGTGGTTTTTCTGGAAGCCGACACCGATGTGCTGGTTCGGCGTTACAGCGAGACCCGGCGTCCTCATCCGCTCGGACGCGACAACTCGGTGAGGTCGTCGCTCACCTCAGAGCGCCGCCGACTGCAACCCTTGCGCGCGCTGGCTGATGTCGTAGTGGACACCACCAAGTTTAATGTTCACGAATTGCGCGCCCAGCTCATCGAACGCTTCCAGGGCGGTGATAGCGACAAGAACCTGCTGATCTCTTGCGTGAGCTTTGGCTACCGCGAAGGAGTTCCGGAAGATGCTGACCTGGTGTTCGACGTGCGCTTCCTCCCCAACCCGCATTTCATTCCCAAGTTCCGTTCCTTGACCGGCCGGCATCCCGAAGTGGCCAGGTACATTCGCTCGTTTCCGCAAACCCGGGAGTTCATCAATCGCATCTCCGAGTTGCTGATCTATCTGATCCCGCATTACATCCGCGAAGGAAAGAGCTACCTGACCATCGCCTTCGGATGCACGGGCGGCAAGCATCGTTCGGTGATGATCGCCGAAGACGTGGAGAAGCGTTTGGCCAAGGCCGGATACAACGTGAAGGTGGTGCATCGCGATTCGCCGGTGGCGAGCTAAGGCATTCCGCCGACCCTGAGTGATATTTGGGAACGGGTAACGCTTCGTAGTAGCCGCATTATCCAGTAGAATCAAAGGTTGCATCCCGATTTTTCCTAGGCCTGTTTCTTCGCGCAGCTAATGCAGCAATCGAACCTGCGGAAACTATGCGTCAACTGAGCCGCCTTCTTCGCTACTTCAAACCGTATTGGCTCCACATGCTGGCCGCCGTACTGTCCATGGCGCTGGTGGGATTGCTTGACGCCTTCCGGCTGCTGCTGATCGGGCCCATCTTCGATCGGGTACTGAATCCTTCTTCCCAGGCGCACACCTTACCCCTGTTCCGCATGCCCATCAGCCACCAGCCAATCGAGCTGAATTGGTTTGTTCCCGAACACTTTCACAACGTGTGGACAATGGTCGCCTTCGCGCTGGTCGCCTCCACCGTGCTGAAGGGCATCTTCGACTACGGCGGCAGCTATCTGGCGAACTATGCCGGCTACGGCATGGTCACCGACCTGCGCAACGAACTCTACTCGGCCACGTTGCGGCGTTCGGTGGCGTTCTTTCAGAAATATTCCACCGGCACGTTGCTGTCGGCGATCGTGAACGATATCGAGCGGGTGCAGTTTGCGCTTTCGTCGGTGCTGGCGGAATTTCTGCAGCAGTTTTTCACCTTCCTCTTCACCGCGTGCGTGGTCGTCCTGCTGGGCGGGCGCCTGACCTGGGTGCTCATCATCTTCGTTCCGGTGGTGGTCATGGCGGCCCGGAGGATTGGCCATCGGGTGCGCACCACCACCCGCCGCGGCCAGGACAAGCTGGCCGAGATCCAGAACATTCTGCAGGAAACCATCACCGGCGTGCGCATCGTGAAAGCATTCTCGATGGAGGCCTGGGAGACGCGCCGCTTCCGCGATGCCGGGCGGCGCCTGTTCAAAGCCAATCTGCGCTCGGTGAGCGCCTACGCGCTGAGTTCGCCGATGATGGACATTTTCGGCGCCATCGCCATCGCTCTGCTTATCCTGATCGGACGCGAGTACATCAAGCATGGCTTCTTCACCGAAGGCGTCTTCCTGGCGTTCATTATCGCGGTGTTCAAGCTTTACGAGCCGGTGCGCAAGTTTGGCATATTCAACAACAACTTTCAGCAGGCGCTGGGCGCTTCCTCGGCGATCTTCAACTTCCTCGACGCCACCGACGATGTGCGCGAGAAACCGGGCGCGCAGAAGCTGCCGCCGTTTCATCAAGGCATCCGCTTCGAGCATGTTTACTTCAGCTATGGGCAAGCCAACGACGACCGTGATGTGCTGCAGGACATCAACCTGGAGGTAGCGCCGGGAGAGTTGGTGGCCATCGTCGGCTCCAGCGGTTCCGGCAAGACCACCCTGGTGCATCTGCTGCCGCGCTTCTTCGACGTCACTCGCGGGCGGTTGCTCATCGACGGCCGCGATGTACGCGACTTGACCGTCGCTTCCCTGCGCTCGCAAATTGCCATCGTTACCCAGGACACCATCCTGTTCAACGACACGGTGCGCAACAACATTGCCTATGGCCAGCCACAAGTCTCCGCCGAGACCGTGGAAGAAGCGGCCCGCGCGGCCCTGGCCCACGACTTCATCATGGCTTTGCCCGAGGGCTATGACTCCGTGATTGGCGAACGCGGCCTGCTTTTGAGCGGTGGCGAACGCCAGCGCATCTCGATTGCGCGCGCCATCCTGAAAAACGCGCCCATCCTGATTCTCGACGAAGCCACTTCGGCGCTCGACACCGAGAGCGAATCTCTGGTGCAATCGGCGCATTCAGAACCTGATTGCCGGGCGCACCGTCTTTGTCATCGCCCACCGCCTGTCCACGGTGCGCCGCGCCGACCGCATTCTGGTGCTGGAAAACGGCATGATTGCCGACGAGGGCACGCACGAATGTTTGATGGCGCACCCCGGCACCTACCGCCGGTTGTATGATTTGCAGTTCGTCGATGTCGAGACGGCCACCGGGGCCGAGTGATTTCACCATGAACATCCGCTCCATGACCGGCTACTCCCAGGTGAAGATGCACGTGGACGATCGAGCTCACGTTCACCCTGAGCCTGAAGTCGGTAAACCATCGTTTTCTCGATCTGCATCTGCGTCTTCCTCCGGAAATGGATCCGGTCGAGATGAAGGTCCGCCGCGTGCTCAAGGAGCGCCTGCACCGCGGCCACATCGAAGTGACGCTGAGCCTGGAGCGCAGCGGCGGCGCCGCGTTTGCCGTGAACCGCGACCTGGTCGGCGGATACCTGCGCACCTTCCGCGAAGTCGCGGAAGAGTTCGGGGTGAGCGCGGAGCCCGATCTGAACGCCGTGCTCAAAATGCCGGGCGCGCTGAACGCCGCCGAGAACGGCGATGCCATGGCCGCGCTGGAGAAGCAGGTGACGGCGGCGCTGGAGCAATGCATTGAGCGGCTGAACCACATGCGCGAGGAAGAGGGCCGCGGCGCGGCGGTGGAGTTGCGCGAACGCATGACCCATCTGTCCTCCGCCACCCATGAAGTGGACCAACTGCGCGGCAAGGTGCTGAAGGCCTACCATGAGAAGGTGCATGGGCGCATGCAGGAGTTGCTGGGCGCGCACGCCGATCCTGACCGCATCCTGCAGGAGGCGGCCATGCTGGCCGAACGCAGCGACATCCAGGAAGAGATCGTGCGCATGAAAAATCACATCCAGCATTTTCTGTCGCTGCTCGACGCCGGCGGCGAGGTCGGCAAGAAGCTCGACTTCCTGCTGCAGGAGATGAACCGCGAAGCCAACACCCTGATGTCGAAGACCACGGGCGTCGCCGGCGAAGCGCTGCGCATCACCGGCCTGGGGTTGGCCATGAAGTCGGAGATCGAAAAGGCGCGCGAACAGGTGCAGAACCTCGAATGAGCGGCAATCATCTTCATCATCTCGGCTCCGTCGGGCTCGGGGAAATCCACGCTCACCAACGAGGTGCGCCGCGTCGTTCCCAATCTCGAATTCTCCATCAGCTATACCACCCGGCCGCCGCGCGGCAGCGAGCAGTCGGGGCGCGAATATTTCTTCGTCTCCCGCGAAGAGTTCGAGCGCATGCTGGCCGAGGACGAGTTCCTGGAGTATGCCGAGGTCTTCGGCAACTACTACGGGACGGCGAAGCGCTTCTTGCGCGAAGCCACGGCGCGCGGCCACGACTTGCTGCTCGATATTGACGTGCAGGGCGCGGCCCAGGTGAAGCAGAAAGTGCCGGAGGCGGTGAGCATCTTCATCCTGCCGCCTTCGCGCGAGGAACTGGAACGGCGCTTGCGCCGCCGCGCCGAGGCCGACGACGAACTGCAGCGCAAGCTGCTGGGGGATGGCGCCCGCCCCTTCAATACCGAAGACATCATCCAGCGCCGGCTGCAGCACGGCCTCTCGCGAGATTGAGAATTTCTCCCAGTACGACTATATTTTGGTCAACGATCGGCTGGAGCAGTCGATTGACATTCTGAAGTCGATCGTGGAGGCCGAGCGGCTGAAGCGCTCCGGCGCCGCTCCGACGGCCAAGGATGAGACGGTGCTGGCCATCGCCCACGGCGCCTTGCGGACGCAGATGCTGCAGCAGGTCCAAACTATCTTGGCAACGTTCGATCTTTCCCGTTTACCCACCGTCACGGAGTGACCTATGAAACTGGTTGAAGGGTTCGACAGCAATTATCGCTATGTTCTGGTGGCCGCGCGCCGCGCCCGTCAGATGCAGAATGGCGCCCGTCCCGTGGTCGAGACTCACTCGCGCAAGCCCTGCCGCATCGCCGAGGAAGAGATCCAGGCCGGCAGAGTGAAATGGGAGATTCCGCAGGTGGTGAAAACTCCGCTGGAGTCGGCCAGCGAGGTGCTGGACCATGCTGTCGGCGGCGACGGCGACGACTAGGCACATGGTTGAACGCCGTCGCGAATCGCGAATCGCAAACGCGGCATCAGCTAATCAGGCACACACATGAAAATCGCACTGGGCGTGAGCGGCGGAATCGCAGCCTACAAAGCCGCCGAGATCGTTCGCCTGCTGCAGGACCGCGGCGTGCGCGTGCAGGTCATCATGACCGCCGCGGCGCAGGAGTTCGTCCGCCCGCTGACCTTCGCCGCGCTTTCCGGCGAGAAGGTCATCACCAGCATGTTCGGCTCGGCGGCCGAGCAGCCCAATCTCGACTCCGCCGTCGAGCACATCTCGGTTGCGCAATCCATCGAATGTCTGCTGGTCGCTCCGGCCACCGCCGATGTGCTGGCCAAGTTCGCGCAGGGCATCGCCAACGATTTCCTCAGCACGCTCTACCTGGCGACCACGGCGCCCGTGGTGGTCGCGCCCGCCATGAACGTCAACATGTGGGAGCATCCGGCCACGCAGGCGAATCTGGAAATCCTGCGCCGTCGCGGCGTAACCATCGTCGAGCCCGGCAGCGGTTATCTGGCCTGCGGGATGATCGGCGCCGGACGGCTGGCCGAGCCGGAGCAGATCGTCGCGGCCACGCTGGAGCGGCTCGGCGTCGCGCAGGACCTTGCGGGCGAGACCGTGCTCATCACCGCCGGACCGACGCACGAGCCCATCGATCCCGTGCGCTATCTCGGCAATCGTTCCAGCGGCAAGATGGGATACGCGCTCGCCGAAGCCGCGCTGCGGCGGGGAGCGAAGGTCATCCTGGTCAGCGGTCCGACGGCACTGCAACCGCCCACCGCGGCCGAAACCATCTTCGTCGAGACCGCGCAGCAGATGCGCACCGCGGTGCTCGACCGCTGGGAGCAGGCCGGCTTCATCATCATGGCGGCCGCCGTCGCCGACTACCACGTCAAGAATGTTTCGCCGGAAAAGATCAAGCGCAAAGCGCGCTGGAGCTGCAACTCGAGCCCAATCCCGACATCCTCGCCGACCTCGGCAGCTTGCGCCACGCGGCCGGCAAGCGCTCGCCAGTGCTGATCGGCTTTGCCGCCGAAACCGAGAACCTGCTGGAGAACGCGCGCGGCAAGCTGAGCGAAGAAGCGCGTGGATGCCATCGTGCTGAACGACGTTGCTCGCGCCGGACATCGGCTTCGACTGCGACCGCAACGAGGTGACGATCGTTACTCCGAGCGAAGCCATCGCCGTGCCCGAGGCCAGCAAGCTGGAAATCGCGCAGAAAATTCTCGAGGCCGCGCTCCGCATCCGGCGGCAGCAGGTCGCGCCCGTCCCGGCGTCAACGAGGCAGAGCGGCCTGCATTTGAAGGGTCGTGCCTTGCTGCGCGGCGATAGGTCGCTTTCCGTTCTGATCATCCTGAGCGAGTGAGGTCCTGCACAGTGGCGACCTCGTCGCGTCGAGGACCTGCTACACTCGAATGTTTTGCCGACTGCCTTCGCACCGTGCCGTAGAATCGCACCATCGACTCCACCATGACCCTCGACCCCAACACCAAATCCGCACTGCGCGAGCGCCTCAACTTCTATCGCGAACTGGGCGTCGGGCCGCTCTATCGCCGCGACGGTATCCGCGAGCACGATACTCGAACTCGTCGGACGAAGCTGCCGAGTCGACGTCGCGACTGAATCTGCAGTCGAATCCGATCGCCGCTGCCGCGACCGCCGATCGCGCTGCCCTGCTGCAGGTCATCGCCGACGACATCGGCCCCGACTGCCAGCGCTGCAAGCTGGCGAAGCTGGGCCGCAAGCAGATCGTCTTCGGCACCGGCGACCCACATGCCGAGCTGATGTTCATCGGCGAAGGCCCGGGCGCTGACGAAGACGCAGCAAGGGCTGCCGTTCGTCGGGCGCGCCGGCCAACTGCTCAACAACATGATCGCCGCCATGGGACTCAAGCGCGAGCAGGTGTACATCGCCAACATCGTGAAGTGCCGTCCGCCGGGCAACCGCACTCCCGAGCGCGACGAGTGCGAAACCTGCTCGCCATTTCTGATGCGGCAGATTGGCGTCATCCGGCCGAAGGTCATCGTGGCGCTGGGCGCGACCGCGGCCAAGAACCTGCTGGGCGTGAATGACTCGATGGCGTCGCTGCGCGGCCGCTTCTACGACTTTTCGCCGCCGCGGACCCTGATCGACGCGGGCGAGCGCTTTCGCGTGCAAGCTGGCGGTCACCTATCATCCGGCGTTTCTGCTGCGCGATCCGCGGCAGAAGAAGGAAGCCTGGAAGGATTTGCAGATGGTCATGCGCTACCTCGGTCTGCCCGTGCCGCAGCGCGCGCCCCGAGAGGCAGCTAGCCTGCCATGCCGCAATTCTGCGATGTGGCCGTGCCGGTCCCGCTCGACGCCATCTTCACCTATCGCATCCCCGAAAATCGCCCGAGCCCTGCGTCGGCGGGCGCGTCATCGTGCCCTTCCGCGAGAAGCGGCTGTGCGGCATCGTCACCGAACTGCACGATCGCGAGCCGAAGTTCCAGACCCGCCGCCTGAGCCAGGTGCTCGACTCCGCACCCGCGCTGACGCCCGAACTGATGCAACTGGGCCGCTGGATTGCGCAGTACTACATCGCGCCCATCGGCGAAGTGTTTCGCACCATGCTGCCGCTGTCGGCCGAGTTCCGCCGCGTCGATCGGCTATCACATTACCGACAAGGGAATTGCTGCACTCCATGCTGCATCCACCATCGGGTCCTCGTTGCGGTCGCAGAAAGAGCCGGAGCACCAGATGCTGGAATATGCCGTATTAAATCGCCTCGCTGATGGCGAAGTGGTGCGCGAGGCGACCCTGCGTTCGGCGACCGGGGCGTCGCGAATCTGTGCTGCAGACCATGCTGCGCAAGAAGTGGATTGCGCGCGACGACCTTAGCGACGTCCGCGATGCCAGCCGCACCGTACAGATCGCGACGTTGAAGAACGTGGAAGGCAAACTCAACGCCAACCAGCAGAAGATCGTGGCCTACTTGCGCAGCCAGGAGGACCAGCGCGCCCCGGTCGAAGCTGTTCGCGAATTGGTGGTCCCGCGCACTACGCTGCAAACGCTGGTGCGACGCGGCATCGTCGAGCTCACCGAGGAAGCCGCCGCCTTCCGCATGTCGGGCATGAAGCCGCGCAAGCTGGAATTCCTGTTCACGCCCGCGCAGAAAGCGGCGCTCGACACCATCATCGGCGGCCGCCGAGGAGCGCCAGTTCCTGCCCATGCTGCTGCATGGCGTCACCGGCTCGGGCAAGACCGCCGTGTACCTGTCGGCAATGCAGGCGGTGCTGGCCAAAGGGCGCTCCGCCATCTTGCTGGTCCCGGAAATCGGCCTCACCCCCGCCGTCGCCGCCGACCTGCACCAGATCTTCGGCGACGAAGTTGCCATCCTGCATTCCGCGCTCAGCGACGACGAGCGGGCCGAGCAGTGGAAGCGCATCCGCAACGGCGAGTCCCACATTGTGGTAGGAACGCGCTCTGCCATCTTTGCGCCGGTGCCCGACCTGGCGCTCATCGTGGTGGATGAGGAGCACGACCACTCCTACAAGCAGGAGGAGATGCCGCGCTACCACGCCCGCGACGTGGCGGTGATGCGCGCCAAGATGTGCAATGCCGCGGTGGTGCTGGGCTCGGCCACGCCGTCGCTGGAGACCTACTACAACGCCGTACAAGGCAAGTACCGGCTGCTGGAGCTGCCGGAGCGCATCGAGAAGCGGCCGCTGCCCGAGGTCGAGATCCTCGACATGCGCGAGGAGTTCCAGCGCACCCGCAAAGACGAACCGCTCTCGCGCAAGCTGGTGGAGGAGATCGGCGAGCGCCTGGCGCGCAACGAGCAGGTGATGGTGCTGCTGAACCGGCGCGGCTACTCCGCGTTCGTGCTTTGCCGCGAATGTGGCGAGAGCGTGCAGTGCAAGAACTGCGCCATCGCCATGACCTACCACAAGCGCGAGCACCGGCTGATGTGCCACTACTGCGGCTTCACGCGGCCCGCGCCCAAGACCTGCCCCAAGTGCGGCAGCGAGTACGTGCAGTATCTCGGCACCGGCTCGGAGAAGCTGGAGCACATCCTGCACGGCATGTTTCCGCAGGCGCGCATTGCCCGGCTCGACCGCGACACGGTGCACGGCCGCGACGACTTCGAGCGCATGTTGAGCGCGCTGCACGCGGGCGAGATCGATCTGCTGGTGGGCACGCAGATGATCGCCAAGGGACACGACGTCGCCAACGTCACGCTGGTCGGCGTCGTCGGCTCCGACGCCGCGCTCAGCTTTCCCGACTTCCGCGCCGCCGAGCGCACCTTCCAGTTGCTGACGCAGGTGGCGGGACGCGCGGGCCGCGGCGACACCCCGGGCAAAGTCGTGCTGCAAACATTTTTTCCCGACCACTACGCCATCCAGTTCGCCGCCGCGCACGATTACCACGGCTTCTACGAGAAGGAAATCCGCTTTCGCAGTTGGATGCACTACCCGCCATTCAACGCCGTCAGCAACGTGCTGGTGCGCAGCCACAAACTCGACGAGGCGCTGGCCTGGTCGGGCATCCTGGGCAAATGGTTCGAAGCACGCGCCTGGACAGGCGTGCGCGTGATGGGCCCGGCGGCGGCGGCGATCGTGCGCCTGAAGACCGAGTACCGCTATCACTTCCTGTTGAAGTCGCGCCAGCCGCGAGCGCATGAACGCCGCGCTGCGTTCCATGCTTGCGCACGCGGATGCGCAGAAAATTCCGCGCAATAATGTGGTGGTGGATGTGGACGCGCTGTCGCTGATTTAGAAAATCACCTACCAAGCAAAGCAGCTTGGGTGGAGCACCAGAGAATGTGACACTCTTCGCGGCGGAGTCCTATACTGCCGCTCCACGAACTTCTCTCGGGAGAGATTGCCATGTTGAAACGTTCGCTGGTCATTTTCCTGATCTTCGCCTTCGGCTGCACAATCCTGAGCGCAGAAGGGCCTTCGAAAAATCAACCCACACTGACTCCGCAAAACAGCGGCACTCCGAACGGGCTGATTGCGGTCAGTCCGGTCAACCCGCAGGTGGTCTGGGCATCGGGACGCAATGGCACGTTTATGGTCACCACTGATGGCGGCCAGACGTGGCACGCCGGTGTGGTGCCGGGAGCCGAAATGCTGCAATTCCGCGATGTGCAAGGCGAGAGCGCCAGCGTCGCGTATCTGCTGTCCATTGGGACTTCAGGGGACCCAACGGATTTTCGAATCTACAAGACGACCGATGGCGGCGCCACCTGGACAATGCAGTTCCAGAATCAGAACCCGAGTGCGTTCTACGATTGCTTCGCGTTTTGGACGCCAAGACGGGGCATTGCACACAGCGACTCGGTGAATGGAGTATTTCCTGATCTCCGCACCACCGATGGAATGACCTGGCAGGACATCAGCGGCAATATGCCGCCGGCGTTGCCGGGTGAAGCTTCGTTCGCAGCGAGCGGTACCTGCGTCGCAACCCAGGGCGGACAGAATGCCTGGATTGCGACGGGCACCGCGACGACGGCCAGAGTTCTGGCCACCAGAGACGGAGGCGACACCTGGAACGCGTATGACACTCCGTTGGTAAGTTCACCCAGCGCGGGCGCGTTCACTGTGGCCTTCCGCGATCCCTGGCATGGCATCGTGGGTGGCGGTGATCTGGATCCAAACGATCCCAACAGCGCTGACACGGCGACCTCGAGTGATGGCGGCAAAACCTGGAATCTAACGAATCCCCCTCCCGTGACCGGAGCGATTTTTGGCCTGAGCTACGTGGGAGTTGATACCGGTGGCGGCCGCGCTGTGGTCATCACGGCAAACGACGGAGGATCGGCCTGGACTCCTGATGAGGGAAACACCTGGTTCACGCTGCCCGGTGTGAGTGGCTACTGGGCGGTCGCGTTTGCGAGTCCCAAAGCCGGTTGGCTGGTGGGCACGGATGGCCGCATTCTGAAGATCAGCTTTTAGCAGACGCCCTTTGCCTTGGTATCTCGCACTAGTCACGGATGGCTCGTGCCTATCCCGGCCATGCCCCCAGTGCCCTCCGCACCAACACCAACTGTCCCAGGTGATAGGCGCCGTGGTCGGCGGCCAGCAGCATTTCGCGCAGCAGCGTCTGGCCGTCCCCATGAGGGAGGGGCTTGAACAGGTCATGCGAAGGGTCTTGGACTAGCTTGCGGAACTCCTCCTGCAATTTCAGAATGGCCTTCACGCTCTGGTCCCACGCTTTATCGGTCGGCGGGGCCGCGGTCTTTGGCCAGTAGCCCTCGGGCCATTTTGGCGACTTGTGTTGGGCGTCGCGACTGAACTCCAGGATGTCCCACAACGCGAGGCGTACGTGTTCCAGCAGTTGCCACGCCGAATACGGCATTCCGTCGGGCACCTGACCGCGCAGCTTGGCGGGGAAGTCCTTCACCGCTGCGCTCAAGTCGGCATGGGCCTCATTCCAGTCAATCAGTTTCGCAAGTTGTTGACGAAGAAGTTTGTCGTGTTCCATCAGACCTCGCAGGGAAGAAAATCGTTACTGGTGTGTGATGTAATTCGCGGACCGCGGATGGTAATTTCGGCAATCTCAGACTGGTTGTTGGGCCACGCTGCCGCGCTATAATTTCCGACAGTTATAGGGGTCCTTCGACTCGTCGCTCCGCTCCTCGCTCAGGATGACAAACAGAAAAACAGGCCCCTGGCCCCTGGCCCCTAACCACTGATCTTCCTTCTTCGGCGCTGCTGCAGGATTTCGGTGGCGCCGGGGTTCACCAGTACGGTGAATCCGCTGTGAACAGGATGTTGGTCGTTCTGCAACAGGGCAGCACGTTCGCCGTCAATGCAACCGCCGAGCAGGCGTCCCAGGCTCAGCAGCGAACGGCTGCCGCAAATCTCGCAGGATTCACCCGCGCTGTTGCTAATGATCTCGCAGTCGGCGCATAGCACCGCTTCCAGCAGAGGGACGGAATTCAGCTCCACCCCCCACTTGTGGCCGTTGTCCATATAACTCTCTGCTCTAACCCTAGCCGCCGCCGGACAACTGGGGAAGTACCTTTGTAGAGGCGAGAAGCAGAAGAGTAAATGGCCCGAAAGGTTGGACTAGAAGAGCAGGCTGAGCGCAATTAACATCCACCCGGGCGGCGAGGCGCGCTAGGATTTCCGGGTTGCGCAACTATGCAACTATTCGGTTATCTCGACACATCCGTTGCAGAGGCGGGCGGCAGCAGATTATGGTTCAGGGCAAACAATGCCAACTCCAGACGGTTGCCGACTCCCAGCTTGTTGAAGATGTTGGTCAGGTGGCGCTTCACGGTTTCCTCGCTGATACCGAAGGTCACCGCAATGTGCTTGTTGGTGGAACCCTCGGTAATCAAAGCGACCACCTCGAGTTCGCGGGCGGTGAGGGCGAAGGTTTTGCGCGAAGGCGGGGCTGTCTGCGCCGTCAGATCGCGCAGCACCTGCACCAGGTTCTGCACCGGACGTCCCTCCAGCCAGTATTGGCCCTGCATCACAGCGCGAATACAAGCTGAAAGATGCTCCACCACGGCGTCTTTCAACACCACGCCGCGAGCGCCAAGCTGTAGCGCCTCCAGGATCTGGCGCTTGTCCACCAGTCCAGTCAGGACGATGGTGCGGGTGGCGGTGGTTTCGGTGGTGAGTTCGCGTAACGCGTCCAGGCCCGGCATCTTGGGCATAGCCAGGTCCAGCAGCAGGATGTCGGGCCGGTAGGTGCGCACCATGTGGAGCGCCTCGGCGCCGTCCTTGGCCTCGGCCACGATCTGCATCTGGTTGTCGGACTTCAGCATGTTGCGCAGACCGATGCGCACCACCGGATGGTCGTCGGCAATCAGGACCTTGATGGGAGTTACAGCCACCTTTGTCATAGTGTGTGCAGATGGTTCCTACGCGACCGATCCCCTGGCCGGAAGCACGTCCGGACCAAGCATCTTCGCGTATTCCTGCTCCGCCGCATTGAGCGCGGCGGAAAGCTGATCCAGCATTGGTTCGGCTTCCGTCAAATCGCCCTTTTTCCCCATCTCCTCCAAGCGGGTGCAACATTGGGTCACGACGATGGCGCCCAACAGCAGGCTGCTGCCCTTCAGATAGTGGGCCTTATTCCGCATCTGATCAGCTTGCTTCAGGGTATATGCGTTGCGCAACTGTGCAAGTGTTTTCTGGGCTTCCGCCAAATACTCGCGGCACAGTTCCACTATCTTTTCCGGACTCGAGGCCAGCATATCTTGCAACCGCTCGAATGCGTCAGAGGCTATCAGGTTGTTGTCCGTCACGATTCTTGCGCGCTCCCACGCAGCGTATGTTGACCCATAGTTAATCCTTCCCAACCGCCCCCCGTCAAGACCGGAATGTAGAGGCGGACAAATCCCGTGACGGTTTGCAAAGTCAAACGGTTACGCAACCCAGCAAACGATGGCCAGCACTGCGGGGCTGGCACACTGTGTTGCGTGCCAGGACCACGGGTGGAGGGCAGATGTCCAATTGGATGGACGACGCGAAGTGAGCAACCGCCATTACTTCTCGCCGCGATAGACAATCTTCAGCTTGTCAGCCTCGAGAATGCGAGCGACCTGATTGCGGGCGTGTACCGCCCAGGGGCCGGTGCTGTCCAGCTTCAGGTAGGTCCGCCAGTGGGGAAGCGCCTGGCGTGGCTGGAGCATGCGTTCGTAGGCGAGCGCCAGGTTGTAATGGGCATCGGCATACGTGGGGGCCAGTTGGATCGCCGTGGTGTAAGCTGCAACCGCCTCTTCGATTCGCCCGGTCTCGTCCAGAACATTGCCGAGATCGAAGTATGCCAGAGCATAACGCGGGTCGGCTTTGACAGCCTGGCGGTAATGCTTTTCGGAGGAAACAAAATCCTGCCGGTTGTAATACAGCGTGCCCAGATTGATATGGGCCGGGGCGTGGTCCGGTTCAGCCTCCAACACTTGCATATAAGTTTGGATAGCTTCGTCGTGGGTGCTGGGATGCTCCTCCAGGGTGACACCCCGGGCGAAGAGCTCGCCCGCAGTATCGAACTTGGCGATGGGCCGCACCCTGACCGAGGACACCACCATTCCGGTGTTGGCAAAGTCCATGACGAACTGACCGGCGACAGGTTCGACCGAGTGTCCTTCATGGCGGTAGGCCACGCGCGAGCCAACGCTGAAGGCGCTGGCTTCGAGGAGCGGGTTCTCCATGCCGGCCACCTGCTTTAGCATCGCCTGCAACGATTCGCGGATCGCTGCCGGACGCACACGTTTGGCGCGCAGGTCACGCACTTTCGTGAGCTGGAGCAGATCGAAGAAGGTAAACATGTCGGAAATTGGAACGAGCCCTGCTTTTTGCCAGCCAGCCAGTTGGTTGGCCGAGATGTGCAGAATCCGAAGGACGTCCGCTCGACAGAATCGGTTCATGTAGGCCCGGCTGGAATCGCCGTAGAGCTTGCTACGATTATCGGTGCAAGTAATCGCCGGCGCAAGTGGAAAACGGCGCAAAGCAGTGGAAAACCGGGGCTTGCGTCCTTTACGGTTTTGGTTACCCACAGTTACAATCGAGATACGCCGACGTAGCTCAGTTGGTAGAGCAGTCGATTCGTAATCGACAGGTCATCGGTTCAAGTCCGATCGTCGGCTCCAGATTTCAAAGCATCTAGGCGCTCGCTGGAGCGCCGTTTTGTTGGGTTGACCCGGAAGTCCGCCCAAATTCAATGCGCAAGCTCCGCCGTCAGGTGCACCATCCCAGTGGCAATTCTGCCTTCTTCACCCTTCATCTCAATTGCCATTTCACCAGGGCAGTCGGGCCAAGCTAGTCCTGCGACGAACTTAATTCCGATTTGGGAATCAGCATTACCTTTCACCGTGTTTTCTGATCCCAGTCTTCCAAACGCGAATACACTGTTCTTGTGCAGTGAGCGTATGAGAAAGCCGCGCTCCACTCTTATCCTTTTCGTGCTGCTGGTTTTGGGCCTGTCTTTAGCTGTTGCGTCAGAAGATTTGCTGGAAACCACCTACGACGAGTCCGAGACCCAGCCGTACGAGGCCATTCCTTTTTTTTCAATCCCCTTGCTGACGGTGGGCCGCGCGAACCAAGCCGTTCGGCGTGGCGTACGCCTTCATTCTGGCGCGCCATCGCGGTTGGCCCGTACTTGCTTCGCCGGCAAAGCTAGTCATCGTCCCGCTAAGGCACATGTCGCGCTAGCCTTGCGTTGTACCCTTCTTTGTTAGCGACTGCGAATCCCACAACCCAGTTTTCTTTTTTACGATCTAAAAAACCTTCCTTTTATTTGGGAGTACGGGCTGAAACAACCTCGTGTCCGCTTGTTGTTCCTGGACGCTGAGCTAGAAAGCATTGAGACTGCGTCAGCCGGCAGGTCGAAAGCGTGATTAAGGAGATGCTATGAAAAAACTTGTATTGCTCGCGTGCGCTTTATTAGTCCTCGTTGCTTCATCCTATGCTCAATTCACGTTCACCAGCATCGACTGCCCCGGAGCCAAAGTAACCATCGTTCGCGGCATCAATAATCACGGCGAGATCGTTGGTGATTACGGAGACAGCCCGCTTCATAGTCATGCCAGGCTGATCAAGGACGGGCAATTCCTTCCCTTGGCTCCTACGACCGTTCTGGGCACAAATTATAGTGAGGCTTTCAAGATCAACGATCGCGGCGACGTGGTCGGATACTTTCTTGGTGACGACGGATTCTTCCATGGATTTCTGCTCCGCAAGGGTGTGCTGACGATACTTGATTTCCCCGGTGCCAGTGACACCTATGCCTATGGCATCAACGAGTCTGGCACGGTGGCTGGTTCTTGGGATCTTCTCGACTCCAACGGGAACCTACTCGCGGGGCAGGGTTACATTTGGAACGACGGGAACTTTTCTGACGTGGACTTTCCCGGCTCATCTGACACTACGGTGTTCGGGATCAACGCTCGCGGCGATTTGGTAGGAGTTTGGGACGAGGGCTCCACCTCGCCGATTGCCCACGGCCTTGTCTTCTCGCAGCGACGGTTCATCAGCTTCGATGTGCCTTTTCCGGCAGCCACCTGGACGCAGGGAAACGATATCAATGCCGTTGGCCATATTGTTGGGAGTTACGGCTTTGCCAGCGGGCCAATACATGCCTTTCTGGCCGTGGGAGCAACCTTTACCACTATCGAATATCCGGGTGGGGCACAGACCACGGTATGGGGCATTAACTCAGCCGGTCAGATCGTCGGCACCTACCGTGACTATCTGGGTGGTCCGGTACATGGCTATCTGGCACAGCCCATTAAGAAGTGAAGCCCGCAATGATGGTTATTGATGACCAATGCCGAAAGAGACGGGATGCAGTGGAGAAAAATATAGCTTACTCATCTCGCCTGCGCGTGTCCGCGCCAACTTTCCATTCATCAACCCGAAGTTTTTTCGTAGAAATAAAAGCTAAATGGAGGACAACATGCGTTTAATAGGAACCGCATTATTGTTACTTTGTCTTATGGTCCCCTTCGCGGTAGCTCAGCAGCCGGCGACACCGCCAGAAACACCAGCGCCGCCGCAGTTGGCAACGCCACCGCAGGAAGCGCCACCGCCGCAACTTTCCACCACAATTTCGCCGGCGCAGGAAACGCCTGCGATCCAGCAAGCTGAGCCTGTCCCGGCAAAGGAACCGGCATTACCCATCGCCGTGAAGCCCGCAAAGCCCGAAGCTACCACTGCGACGGTTTATGTCTATCGCTACAAGCAGTATGTTGGTAGCGCCCTGTCGCCTTCCGTCTATTGCGACGAAGTGCAGTTGGCGCGCATGGATAACGGTCGCTACTTCAGCGTCGCAGTGGCCCCTGGAAAGCACGCCTTCCGCTCCAATGACAAACAATCAGGACTCGAATTGGACATGAAAGCGGGCCAGACCTACTTCATCCGGGTCGAGATCGCAACCGGATTCTGGAAAGGCCATGGCCGCCTGATTCATATGACTTCAGAACAGGGAAGCTATGAGCTCAAGTCCAAAAAGTTGCAGCCGCTGGATGCCTCCAAAACCGTGGATCGCACCCGGGTCTCAGTAGAAGAAGCGCAACTCGAATAATCAACCGATGAGCGTGGAGCAGCCGGAGCGAGCTGCTCCACCAACCGCCTTCGGGTTGTCTAGCTCCTGAGGTACTTCGGTTTGGCCGACTCTGGCATCTGTGAGATGACTGCTAGTTCGCCCGCTCGCCTTCCAACAATTTCTTTTTGCGTTCGATTCCCCACCGGTACCCCGCCAGGTCGCCGTCGCTACGGACTACGCGATGGCACGGCACGGCCAGCGCCACAGGATTCGAGGCGCAAGCGCGAGCCACGGCGCGGACCGCTCGGGGATCGCCGATCTCGCGCGCGATCTCGGTGTAGCTACGGGTCTCACCACGTGGTATGCGTTGCAGGGTCTCCCAAACTTTCTGCTGGAAGGCGGTGGCGCGCACGTCGAGCGGCAAGTCGATTGTGGTCTTCTCGCCGCCAAGGCTGGCCAGCAGCGGCTCGATGTAGCGACGCATGGCCGCATCGTCGCGATGCAGCGTCGCTGCGTGGAACTCGTTGCGCAGGTCGCGCTCCAACTCAGTCACGCTCTCGCCAAAGCGAACAACGCACAGCCCGCGCTCGGTGGCGGCAACCAGCATTCGTCCCAGCGAAGTTGGCGCAATCGCGAAGGTGATCGTCGCCCCCGCGCCGCCGCGCCGGTAAGCCCCTGGCGTCATGCCAAGCTGCTGGCTGGACTTCTCGTAGAGACGGCTGGGCGAACTGAAGCCTGCGTCGTACAGCGCGGTGGTTACGTCGCCGGCTTTGCGGAGTTCAGTCTTCACCTGCTGCATCCGCCGCGCAGATTGATACTCGCGCGGGCTCAGCCCGGTGGCGCGCTTGAACAGCCGTTGCAGATGAAACGGGCTAAGCCCGACACGCTTGCTGAGTTGCGCGAGCGTAACCACGCCTTCGGCGTTGTCGAGCAACTGCCGTGCCCGCAGCACGTATTGCGCCTGGGCGGAGATTTCAGTCGGCTTGCAGCGCAGACAGGCGCGGTAACCGGCGCGTTCGGCTTCTCGCGGATCGGGGAAGAACACAACCGAGTCGCGCCGCGGTCGACGGCTGGGACACGATGGACGGCAGTAAATGCCGGTGGTGCGTACTGCGAAAACGAAGCGCCCGTCCTGCCGGGCGTCGCGCGCCATTACTTGTTGCCAATGGTTTTCGTTCTGGTTTTCATTCTGAAGTTCGGTTTGCATGGTCTCAGCGTAGCTGCGGCCTGGAGGCGGCGCTATCCGGCCCTTGCGCGCAAAGCGTTTGGGCGAGGCCACATCCTTCGGGGCTACGTCGCGTGCTCCGCCGCCGACCGTTGCTTTCGAACTAGTCCCAGTCCTTCTCATGTTCCCAAACGTCGTGCAGGTCCACTTTCAGTTCCCGGGCATACCAGATGTCGAAATCCTCCAGCGCATACGGATACTCAAAGTGTGCCACCTTTTCGGCGTACTCGCTGATGCTCTTGAGGTGCTCGGGATTGCCTTCGCCGAGGACGATAATGCTCTCGCCGGTGTAGCCGTGAACCCCCCAGTACCAGTAGTTTTGATGAAAGCAGACTGCTTCCGGCAATCCGTACTTTGGCCCGAAATAATCAATCGCGCCAGCCTGTCCGTAATCGCCGGCCTTGATGGCGGTCCTGGCCTGCACGTCAGGGGGCAGGCTGTGATACACGCGGGCCACCTCGGCCACCATGGCTTCCCAGCCAAGTTCGTCGGAATAATACTGCGGCAGGGGAGAACGCGCGTGGCTGTGCTCGCTGATCGGCGGCGTGAAGTGAATGGCCCGCGTGAAAGCAACGAAGCGCTCAGGGCTAATGACCGGTGCAATCAGTGGCAAGAACACCAGCGCAGGAATCAGCAGCACCAAAGCGAAAGAGGGTTTCAGCCAGGCGCGCTGGGTGCGCTCAATCCAGTTTTCGCAGACCACGCCGCCAGCAGCGAACAGCACGGGATACGCCGGAGCGACGTAGTAATCCTTGCCGTGCAGAATCATGAAGGCAGCGAGCGTGATCAGGTATGCCCAGCCGAGAACTCGATAGCGCCGACCTTCGCGGCCAAAGAACAGCCATCCCAAGCCCGCCAACCACAGCGGGAGCGCGAAGGGATTCGCCATAAGCATCTGCTGCAGGATGAATTGCACAGGATTCAGCGCGACATCGCGACCGCTGGCATGGATGTTGTGCATCAACTGAACGAACGGCCAATCGCGATGGACATTCCACAACAGGTTGGGAAGGAAAATCAGAAATGCGATCCCGCCGGCGATCCAGATCCACTTGTGAGTGAAAGCCCTGCGCTGCGGCGTGAACAGCAATCCGACGACGATGCCCAGCCCGAACACCGCCATCGAATACTTGTTTTCCAGGCCGATGCCCGCCAAGACACCGAACCACAGCCATAGTCTTTGATTGCCCGTCTGAATGATGCGAATGACGATGGAAGCGCAACCCATCCAGAACAGCGCCTCGAAATCGTTGGTCCCGAGCAGGTGGCCGTTGATTACGAAGACGGCAGAAACTGCCATCGCCAAAGCCGCTAGCGCCATCGCGTAACGCCGGCCGCCGAATTGGTACGCCTGATATCCGGTGAGCGCGATGGCTCCGCAGCCCGCGATTGCCGGGATGAGGCGGATGACGAACAACGATGATCCCAACAGCGAGGTAACCAGCCACGTCAGCGCCGGAACAAACGGCGGCATGTCCACATAGCCCCAGTCCAAATGCCGAGCACAGGCGATGTAGTAAAGCTCGTCGCGAAAGATGCCGTAGCGGTTGGCGGTCAGCAGATGCAGCAACAGGCGCGCCGCGACAATCAAGGCGACCGCCGCAATGCCGGTGGCATGCCAGCGGACCGGATTCTTGCGATCTTCTAACTGTGAAGGGTTAGGAGCCGCAGATGTCATCAGCTACTACTCCTGTGCACGAGTCTTCACCGAGAATAATACGGAAACAGTAGGCAGTCCGTTCCGGAAGTCTTGAGTATGAGGAATAATGCCCGGCTACTGGCTACTGATGTCCATCCCTGCTTGCACAATCGCCCTGGCCTGTTCCACGGATTCGAAAATGTGCGCCTCCATGCCGAGCTCTCGCGCTGCTTCGACATTATTGGCGCGGTCGTCGAAGAACAGCGTTCGCTCCGGCGGGCAGCCTAGCGCGTCGAGACAGGCGCGGTAGATGGCCGGATCGGGCTTCAGGATACCGAGCTCGCACGACCAGATCTTCACCTCGAATTCGTCGAGCCAACGGAATTTGCGCACATCGGCCAGCAGGTCGTGAGGAATATTGGAGAGGATGGCGGTGCGCACTCCGTGCGCCTTGATCTCGCGCACCAGCGCGAGCGCCTCGGGATTGACGCGCAGCCACATCAACGTTTCCATTTCGGCGATGCGCTCCACCTGTGCGGGCCGGAGTTCCACCCCGGCAGCCTCGGCGAAAGCCTGCCAATGCTGCCTGAAGTCGGCGCGGCCGCGGTCGTAATCATGGCGAGTGGCGGAGTAGATTTCGAAGAAGGGCGGTTCGGTGATGCCAACCAGCGCGGCGAATTCCTGCAACTCGGCATTCGAAGGCGCCAGGCTCAGCACCCGCCCGTAATCGAAGATGACAGCATCCCAGCGGCCTGATGACATAGCTTCCATTCTTACATGCAGCGGCGGTCCTTCGAGGCGAGGTTTGCCGACACCGATTCAGGGCCTTCATAATGATTTCCGCTGTGTTGCCAGCAAGCGCAGCGAAACCGAGGAGTCAATTATGAGTGTGAACGCACAGAACGGGCTCATTCACCTGGCGAGTCGGCACACCGTTGAAGAAACCATGCAGCGCCTCGAAACGCTGCTCGGGGAGCGTGGCGTCACCATCTTCGCGCGCATAGATCACAGCGGCGAGGCCGAGAAGGTCGGACTCGCCATGCGACCCACCAAGCTGCTCATCTTTGGCAGTCCGAAGAGCGGAACTCCGTTGATGCAGGCCGCCCCTGGCGCTGCGATTGATCTGCCTCTGAAAGCATTGTCGTGGCAGGACACGGAGGGGAAAGTTTGGCTCACTTACAACGATCCCTCGTACTTGCAGCAGCGCCACAATTTTCCCGCAGAGCTGCTCCCCAACATCGCTGCGGTAAGTGCGTTGTTCGGGAAAGCGGTGGAGTAGCCCGACGCGAGAGAGCTTACGCCGCCCTCAGCAGCATCAGCGTAACGTCATCGTGCTGCGGGGCATTGGCAACGAAGCGGTCGAGGTCGCCCATGATGCAATCCAGCAGCGCGGCGGGGGCATAGGTCAATCCTGCCTGCAGTACCGCGAAGAGGCGAGTCTCACCATACTCCTCTTGCCGTTGGTTCTCGGCTTCCACGACGCCATCGGTGAAGATCACCAGCCAATCGCCACTTTGCAGGGTCACGGTGCCCGACTCGTAAGGCGCATTCTCCAGAATGCCGAGCGGCACTCCCCCTACGTCCAAGCGCTCGATGCTGCCGGACTGGCGTCGCAGTATCGGGTTGTTATGTCCGGCGTTCACATAGGTCAAGTTGCGGGACGCAGGATCATATTCGGCGATGAACGTAGTGGTGAAGCGGCGGCCATTCTGACTGTTGCTACAGGCATAGGCGTTCATGCGGGCCACCAGTTCGACCAGCGTGCCCGGCCATGTGGAAAGAGTTTTCAGGCTGGCTTGAAAAGTTGCCATCAGCATGGCCGCCGGAATGCTTTTGCCAGCCACATCAGCCACCGCAATCAGAAATGTCTCGCCGGACGAACTCGAACTGGGCCGTGCGAAGACATCATAGTAATCGCCGGCCACGGTATTCGCCGGGCGGGTAGCAAATGCAATCTCGAGGGCGGGCACGAAAGGAGGACTCGCCGGAAGCAGCCACGCCTGGATTTCTTTCGCGATCTGGAGATCGCGCTTCATGACCACCCGGTCGGCGACTTCCAGAATCACCAGGACTAGCAGCAACAGGCCGCCCCAGAAAGAGCCGCCAAACCAGAAGGCATGCGCTTCCCCGTTGCTGCCCTGCCCGGAACCTCCCACGTTGGTAAAGAGGAACACCAGTGCAATCAAAAGCAGAACGCGGCGCGCCGGGGTCAATTTTTCCAGCATCGCCCAGAAAAACTGGCGCGCGACATTGAAGAAATGCTTGCGCTTGCTTACTCCCGCGCTGCGAGTGGAATCTACGTCTTGCGAGTAAAGGCGATAACTGGAACGAGCGTCGGCCTGGAACTGCTTCCAGAGCTCGTTGAGCTTCATGCCGTCGGTGACCCGCTGCCAGAACTTCCCCACGCGCACCATGACGGGTTCGCGGCGGCCGGTGTACTTGTTCCGTGGCGGTGGCAAAGGACGGGCGCGCTGTGCTTTCGAACTCATGAATGGGTAGCAGAATTATAGGCGCGAGCAGGGTGATGGAAGCGATTGCTCAGGAAACAGAATCAGTGCGGGCGTTCCGATGGGACCTGTTCATCGAGAAAGGCCACCGACTGTACGCCGGAGACCTCAAAGCGCTTGCGGCAGCGAATGTTCTTGCAGGCAACAAGGTCGTCGCGCCGGACCATGTAAGAGCGGGCTTTGGCAAATTTCGCGCGGTCGCGCTCGTCTGCCCGTGGAGGCAGTTGGCGCTTCTTGGTGCGCACGAACCAGCCTAAATCGTATTCGGCGGACTGATGGCAATGGGGGCAGTTTAAGGTCGCTTTCCTGGTCTCTTGCCGCTCGTCGTACAGGTCGCGCTCATCCATCAGGTTCCTCCCTGTGGGCCATCACAGAGCATGGCTCAACCCTGCCCATAGTATTAGAACACAACCGCCGCTTCGAAATGTGAGGCGAGGTTTGCGGAGGTCGATAACGGTTCACGTTTTTCGCTCCAGGAACCAAGACCCAGCGGAGAGTGTCCGCTGGGTCAGCCTGCGTTCGCTTGAAAACCCTGCTGCAGGCCCATGGGGTAAGGAGGAGGAGGACAGCCTGCATCGCTTCGCCGCCGGTACAGTTTCTTACCTTGGCGACGGGTTTCACTGCCGTTGCTTAAGGTAGAGTGCCAGTTCCGCCCGGTCAGAACATCCCCCTGAGGCTGTACCCGTGTGCCGCTTTCGTCGTACCCGGAAGGGCTGAGCACTTCGTCCCAAACGCCGATTCAACCACCCTGAACGGTGCTATCCTACGCGCAAAGGAGGGCTTGTTCATGGCTCGCTTCACGCTGTGTTTCGTCCTGTTAGCCGCCGCCCTCGGCCACGCTGTTCAGCCGTTGGCCACAACTGATAGTTCTGTCTCCGGATCGAACCTGATGGTCCTCAACTCGCAAATGGCGGCCAGCGGACAGCTACCGTGGGTGTCGACTGAATCGCGCAATGACATCGCGCCCGCCAGTGCCAACCAAGGCATCTGCTACAAGATTCGCGCTTACATTTTCAGACGCGACGACGACCATGCGCCTCAGTTTGTCAGGAGCACAACCTGTGGTCCAGGTCAGCCTCATGCCAAGGATGCCGTCTGGCCGAAGGCGCGACTGGTGCCGGCTGATTGAGATGGAAACGCAGCGAAGTTAAGCAGAAGCGCCACCTCCGGCACATCATTCTCCGCCGCTGACCTTGGGCGCGTAGGGGTTGTCATCCACCACCTGCCATACGGTGTCGAGCACGGTCCCATCCACCCATTTCACGACGGCCACAGGACGATCCAGCAGGCGGGGCTTGGCCGGTTTTCCGCCGCAGATCTTCTCCACCTCGGCTTGCAACTCTTCGATGGGGCGAATTGGCAGGCCTTTGCCCTTCACCGCATCCAGCAAATCCTGCCGTTTCGGATTGATGGCAATGCCGCGCTCCGTCGCGACGACATCGATCAGCTCACCCGGTCCGGTCACCGTAGTCACCTCGTCGACGATCACCGGGATGCGATCGCGGAACGAAGGGACCGCCAGAATGGCGCAGCCCGCGAACAGACAATTCTGCCAACCGCCAATTCCGTGCAGCAGTCGTCCGTCGGAATGGGTCACCACATTCGCATTGAAGTTGATATCGACCTCGGTTGCGCCCAGCACGGCAGCGTCAATCAGGGAAGCGAAGTTGCCCTTGCCGTGAAAGTTGTAAGAGGTGAACGGACTGGTGGCCACATGACGCGGATTGCTGGCGATCGAGCGCACCGCGTCCAGGTCGAACGTCTGCCCGTCGAGTATGTATCCGATGAGGCCCTGGTTGAGCAGATCGACCAGGTACTTGGTTGAACCTCCGCGCACGAAGCCGGCTTTCACGTTGGCTTGTTTCATCATGCCGGCCAGGTAGTCCACGAAAGCCAGCGCGATGCCGCCGGCGCCCGCCTGGAACGAGAAACCATCGCGCATAATTCCGCTGTCGCGCAGAAAGCGCGCCACCAGTTCGGAAATTCGCAGGCGATCGGGACTGCGCGTGATCTGCGTGGTGCCGCTGACAATCTGTGAGGGATCGCCGACAGAGTCAACCTCGACCACATAGTCAACATTGTTGCCCTGGATCTGCCAAGGGACGCAGGGGAACGGCACCAGATTGTCGGTCACCACGATGACACGATCGGCATAGACGGAATCGGCAAGCGCAAATCCCAGCGAACCGCATGCCGACCGTCCGTGCGAGCCATCGGCATTGCCAAAGAAGTCCGCCGTGGGCGCGGCGATTACCGCAATATCAATGTGGACTTCGCCATCCTGCACCGCCTGCCAACGGCCACCGTGCGAGCGCAGAACTCCCAGGCCGCGCATGTGTCCGTGCGAGCAGTAGTCGCCGAGCGGCCCATTCATGCTGCCTTCGATGTGATGCACCGCGCCCGACTTCATCAGGTCGATCACCGGCTCGTGACACGGAAACGATGCGCTGGGAAACCAGACCAGGTCCTTGGCGCCCATGCGCGCGGCGGTTTGCAACGCGGCGAGTGCGACGCGGTCTCCATTGCGCAAATGATGATGACTGCTGATGGTCATGCCATCGCGCAGTCCGCACAGGCGCAGAGCGGTTTCCAAATCGGGGACGCGCTTGTCCCCGTTTGTGGGATAGTCGCTGCTACTGCGAATCGGCGGCCCGGCTTTATTGCCTGCGGGGAAATGCTGGTTGATTCCTTTGTAAGGCATCGCTTCGCGGCCGTTGACTTGGGTTGGCACACGACGGCCCACTGCATTGGTGACTAAGCCGGTTGCTATGCCCGCGCTCATGATGGTTCTCCTGCGGCTGGCCGATCGGCGATGATGCCCATCTTCCTGGCCCGTGTAACCAGCTTTACTGCGCGCTGCACCACCGGGGGGTCAATCATCTTGGAGCCGAGGCTCACCACGCCAAGACCGCGGGCTTGCGCGTCCTCGAAGGCCGCAACGATTGCCAGCGCCTTCTCCAGCTCGCTCGGCGCAGGCGCGAATGCGCGATGGATGATCTCAATTTGCGCCGGATGAACACAGCCCATGCCCTCGAATCCCATAGCGCGTGAGGCCTCGCCCCAGTGGAGCAGTCCCTCGACGTCGGCCACGTCGCCGTACACCGAATCGATGGCCTGCACCCGGGCCGCGCGGGCCGCGTTGACCACACGCTGGCGGGCATACAGCGATTCGCTTCCGCCTGCCGTTTTTACCACGCCGAGGTCGGCGGTGTAGTCCTCTAACCCGGTGGTGATGGCAGCGATGCGCTCCGACGCGGTCGCAATGGCGAACGCATTCTCGATGCCCAGCGCCGATTCGACAATCGGCATCAGCCAAATGGGACGCGTCAGACCCGCTTGTTTTGTGATCGAATCAATAGCTCCCACAACGTCAGATACCTGCGCAGCGGTCTCGACTTTCGGAATCAGAATGAGATCGGGTGACTGCGGAACAATCTCTTCCAGGTCGGCTAATCCTAATGGAAGCTGATTGATTCGCACCATGCGCTCCGTCGCACCGAAATCCACCGCTCGCAGCGCATTGCGGACCAGCAGCCGCGCCGCATCTTTCTCGGCGTAGTGCACCGAATCTTCCAAGTCGAGGATTATGGCGTCCGGCCCATGCAGTCCGGCGTTGACAAAGTACTTGGGTTCATTGCCGGGAAGGTAGAGCCGTGATCGCCGCAGACGGTCACGCGGCGACGGCGCTGCCAGCGTCACCGCTTCCGGTAGCGCCGGCTTGCCCGGTGCGAGTCCGGCGCGGCGCACGGCTGCTTCAATGCGAGCTGCAATCACGAACGGCAGCGCTCCTTCATCCACGATTTCGATCGCGGCGTGCTCGACGCCAAGCGCGCGCAGCACGTCGCGCGCCTGCTGCCGGATGACCGCGCCGTAATACAACTCGACGCGCGAACGCAGGCCGATCTCAATCCCACCGCTGCTGCGCTCCTCGAAGCTAACGTGCAAGTCGGAACGCACGTCGTCGCCCGCGCGTCCCGCCGCGCCACGTCGCGAGGCGCTAGTTTCTGCTACTGCCGGCATAAGCCTTCTCCACCGTCACCCCAAGCTTCGCCAGGATGGCGTCCGTCATCTGCGTTGTCGAAGCCGCGCCCAGCGCCAGCGATTTCGCTCCGCCTGGAATGCGCATCATGTCATAGGTGCGCACTTTGCCTTCGGCCACCACCGCCGCGATGGCGTCACGAATCTTGTGCGCCTTGTCATTCTCGCCGAGGTGGTCGAGCATCATCGCCGCCGAAAGAATCATGGCAATCGGATTGACGATCGCCGGATCCAACTCAGCATACTTGGGAGCGGAGCCATGCGTCGGTTCAAACACTGCGACGTCCTGGCCGATGTTGCCGGAAGCCGCAAAACCAAGCCCGCCGACCAGTCCCGCGAACGCGTCGCTGATGACATCGCCGAACAAGTTGCTGGCCACGATCACGCCGTACTCTTCCGGGTTCTTGGTCAGCCACATGGTCTGCGCGTCGATGTTGGTGGACCAGAGCGCAATGTCGCTGTACTGCTTCTGCACTTGCTTGGCGGCTTCTTCCATCATGCCGGAAGTTTCGCGCAGCACGTTGGGCTTCTCGCAGATGGTCACCGATTTGTAGCCGTGCTTGCGCGCGTGCTGGAATGCGGCCTCGCAAATCCGGCGCGCCGCCGGACGCGTAATGATGCGCACTGAAATCGCAAGGTCCTCGCCGGCGACGTTGGCGAACGGCTTGAACTTCGGATGGGTGCGCAATGCGTCACGCACCGGCTGCGGCGGGTTCGTCCACTCCACTCCCGCATACAGGCCTTCCGTGTTCTGGCGGAAGACGACGACGTCCACTTTGGGTTCTTCGTACCCGCCAGCCGGTTTCTTGCGAATGAAGTTGAGCGGATTGCCGGGGAACGACAAGCATGGCCGCATGCACACGTCGAGGTTGAATATCTGCCGCATGGAGACAATCGGGCTGAAGTACTGATAGCCTTTGCCCCGCAACGCGGGGATTAGCTCAGCCTCGGCTTCCTTCTTCGGCTTCGACGTGATGGCGCCGAACAGGCCAACCTTGTGCTGGCGCAGCAACTCGATGGTGCGTTCGGGAAGAGCGTTGCCTTCCTTGATCCAGCACTCCCAACCGATATCGGCGTGTACGTACTCCGCCTCGAAACCCACGGTGTCGAGCACCCGAATCGCTTCGGGCAGGACCTGGTTGCCAATGCCATCGCCCGGCATGGATACGATTTTATGTTTTGCCATGAATGCGTGCTCCTCTATGTATCGTTTTGTCATCCTGAGCGGAGTGCGGGCGCCTTGCGACCGCGCCGAGTCGAAGGACCCTATTCCGCCGCAACAATGACACTGCCACAATGTGGGACTACTTCGAAACTTGCGCTACTACCGCGCTCAGCCCTAGCTTTCGGCTCACCAGATTTTCCACTCCTCCCGCAACCACCAGCGACTGTGGCACGCTGCCCAGCGCCGGGAACGCGAACTGCTCGCCTGCGTAGCGTATGGTGCTCGCGGAAAAATCAACCTCGACTTCGTCACCCGGAATGATCGTCTTCTCCTTGCGTCCGACCGCGTCCGCAAACCTCGCGCGCAACCGGTTCACCAGTTCGGGCGTCTCAATGCACAGAAATCCATTATTAAACGCGTTGCGCAAGTAGGTCTGCGAGAAGCTGCCCGCAATTACCAGCGGAATGCCTTTGTATTTCAGCGCCGTCACCGCCTGCTCGCGACTGGAACCCGTCCCAAAATTGAAACCGCCGACGATCACGTCACCCGCTTGTGTACGTTCGGCAAACTGGGGATCGTAATTTTCCATCACCACGCGCGCCATCATCTCCGGGGTCATGTCTTCGCGATAGGTGTAGTCCTTGCCGTAGATGCCGTCCGTGTTCAGGTTGTCTTGTGGCAGGAAAATCACCCTCCCCTGCACGCGCTGCGGAAATCCGGACAGAATTTCGACTTTCTCAGCAGGGGCGGAACTCGTGGCCAGTTCTTCAAAGCGCTTGGTCAATTCGCGATTTTCGGCCTCCGCAGGTCCGCAGATGTAGCCCGCGACAGCCGACGCCGCGACGACCTCGGGGCTGCCCAGATAGCACTGCGCGTCGCGCGAGCCCATCCGCCCCTTGAAATTGCGATTGGTCGCCGAGATGCCGACCTCGCCCGCTTCCAGCAAGCCCGCACCCAGGCCGATGCACGGCCCACATCCTGACGGCAGCGGATGCGCGCCCGCGTCGAGCAGCGTTTGCCACACGCCGCGCTTTTCCGCTTCCTCCTGCACCGCGCGACTGGCCGCCGCAAGATAAAACTGCACACTGTCGGCGACCTTCTTGCCTCGCAGCACCTTGGCCGCAGCCTCAAGATCTTCCAGCCGCGAGTTGACGCACGACACCAGGTACGCCTTCTGGATCGCGACTTTCTTCTTCGCGATCTCGGCGACGGACTGCATCACCTGCACCGTATCCGGGCCGGAAACGTGTGGCGTAACTTCGGCCAGATTCAGCGTGATCCTGCCTGCGTAGGTCGCGTCTTTGTCCGGGCGCCGGAGGATTCGTGCGCCACTCCGCAAATTTGTCCTCGGGGATACGCGTGATTCCCTGCGTCCGCAATTCTCGATTGCGCGCTTCGAGGTAACGTAACGTGACTTCATCCACGGGAAACCAGCCGACCAGCGTTCCCCATTCGGTGGACATGTTGGCGATGCTCAGCCGCGCATCCATGCTGAGCGACGCCACGCCGGGACCGGTGAATTCGACGGCGGCGTTCAGCACTTCTTCCTGGTTGTAGAGTCCGCACAGCGTCACGATCACATCTTTGCCGGTCGCGCCCGGTGCGAGCCGGCCTTCGAGCACAACCTGTACGGTGCGCGGAATCTGCCACCAGAACTCGCCCGTCGCCCAGATTGCGGCCGCGTCGGTGCGGACCACCGGCGTGCCGATCGCGCCCAGCGCGCCATACATATTGGAGTGCGAATCGGAGGCGACCACGAATGTCCCCGGCAGCACGTAGCCTTTCTCCACCATGATCTGATGGCCGATGCCGGTGCCCGGCGGATAGAAGTCGATGCCCTGCTCGCGCGCAAAAGCCTCCATGCTGCGATACTTCGCCAGGTTCGACTCTTCCTTGTTCTGAATGTCGTGATCGGCGGTGATCACCGGCTGCGCCGGATCGTGTACCTTCGTCGCGCCGATGGCCTTGAATTTCTTCATCACCGCGGAGGTGTTGTCATGGGTCATCACGTGATAGGGCCGGATGGAGAGGAAGTCACCTGCGCGCAGCGGGCGGCCCGGCCCCTCGGTCATGTGGGCTTGCGCGATCTTTTCGACGATGGTCTGTCCCATCTCAGTACTCTCCAACTGTGGCCGTGCGGTCCGCCTTGAACAGCTTCATCAACTCTGTCACGTTCGTCTGCTTCTCCAGGTTCCAGATAGCGTCCATGGCGCGGCGACGAGCTTCGCGCGACATCACCGGCTCCGCCAGCGCCTCGAACTTCTCTTCTACTTCTTTATCGGTCAGCGGATTGCGCGGATCGCCCTTGGGATAGTCGAGCTGGGTGGTGAACTCGCGGCCATCGATGGTATGGATCCTGACGATCACCCGCTGCAGCGCCGGAAATACCTTCTCGATCTCGGGATCGGCGGCAACCAGCGATCTTGTTGAGCTGGGCCCGGATTACCGGGTCCATGATCTTCGCCTGGGTGAATTGCAACGGCGTAACCTGGCGCTCGGCAATAGCAGCAGCGATGACATATGGCAGCGAGTGGTCGGCGGTCTCCTTGGTATGCGGATCGTACTTGCTGGGATCGCTGAGAATGTCGGCCCCGCGCGCGGTGGTGCGAATGTGTACCTTTGCTATGTCGTTGGGCTTCAGGTCGTGGTCCTTCACCAGCGCCAGCACGGCGGAGATTGGCGTATGCGTCAGTGCCTCGGTGGGAAACGCCTTCATCCCACATTGTGTGATACGCCATGAATCGCCCAGCCCATCGGTCAGAACATTCAGCTTCCACTCCGGGCCGAAGCAGTGCACCAGTCCCTCTTTGCCATCGAGCACGTGCTCAGGACCGGTATATCCCTTTTCAGCCAGCAGGGCTGCCAGCACGCCGCTCTGGGTGGCCATGGGATCGACGGTGTTCTTCATCATGGTCAGCTTGCCGGCGGTGACCGCGCCCAGCGTGGCGCGCGCGCTGGCGCTGATGCCGATGGCGTGCTGAATTTGCTGCGCGCTGAGGTGCAGCATGCGTCCGGCCACAATCGGCGAGACGAACGCGGTCAAGGTGGCATGATGCCAGCCGCGCTCGCGAATTCCCGGGAAGGCCGCTTCGCACAGCCGCATCTCGAACTCGTGGCCCAGCACCAGACCAACGATGAGTTCGCGCCCGTCGCTGCCGGCACGCTCGCAGCACGCCATCGCCGCGGGAAAAATGTCGGAAGGGTGGGAGGGGTCCTGCTTCCAGTAGATGTCGTTGTAGTCCATGCAGCGGATCATCAGCGCATTGGCCAGCGATGCTGAGACCACATCCATCTGGCGGCCGCTGCCGATCACGGTTGCACCGCTGCGGCCTGCAATTTCGTTCAGCACCTCCAGCGCAATGATGACGTCGTGCTGCTGACAGCCGCCCAGCGCGCAGCCAATGCTGTCGAGCAGCAAGCGTTTGGCCTGATACACCGCGTCTTTGGAAAGGGAAAGCTGCTCGAACTTCACGCCGGCGGCCCATTGCGACATGGTTGCGGTGATCGTCGGCTTGGCCGCCGCTTTGCTCGGCGCTGGCGCGGTTGTGGTTGACATGAAAATCTTCTCCTCGTTATTTCGCCAGGTTCTTGAATGGCAGAAAGGCCATGAAATCGGCGTGGTGCACGATGTAGGCCTCGGTGGTGCGCTTCACCAGGTCGCCTTCCGCAGCGTGCGCCGCAATGATATGACACACCGCGTCGGGCACGCCGCATTCCATCGCCAGTGCCACGCCGGTAAAGGGATGGCGCAGCAGCTCGCCACGCTTGCTTTGCCGGGTCTTGCCGTCCACGTTTTCGTACTCCAGCAGCTTGCCGACGTCGGCCAGAATCGCCCCGGCAATCACGGTATCCAAGTCGATGGGCAGTGCGCGCCCCATAAATTCCTTCATGCTCTCGGCGGCCTTGCGCGCGATGTGCACCACGCAGCGCTTGTGCTCCATGAAAGTCGTGGGGCAGTTCGGCACCAGCAGGGTGAACGGAATGCGATTAAGGTCGTCAGGGGAAAGCGGGCTGAGTTGGAGCGCGCGCTGCCAGGTTTTTGTGACCTGCTCGCGCAGTTCGGGAGACTGGATCCATTCGATCTCAGGCCACAATTTAAGGACCGCTTCGCGCATCGCTACTCCAAACCGGCTTGGATGAGGCGCCTTGCCCCAGGGTTTAACAGGGCAATATCCCGTCCGAAGGCCAAATAAGTATTGGTATCACTACTCCCCACAGAAGGGCTAGGACGCGTGTCACAGGAAACGGGGCTTTCGATATCTTGTGCCCGGCCATCTTCATCTGCCACAAACCATCGATTCTCAAGGGCGACTGCAGTACCCCTCCTTTGCTTGTCACGCCCCGACGTGCGCTAGGTCACTGACGAACCGGCAGCCGTAGGAGTGAACTTCTGTTAGGTGTCCGAGGGAGAGGATACCCGTCCTTTTCCCCACACCCACTTCGTCGAGTGTGCGAGAAAACAAGACCCTCGATCTTCGTCTCCGAAGTTTCCAATTGCACCTGACCGCAGGCAATTTCCGTCTGCAGATAGCTGATAGGTGGAACCAATGCACCACCAACGGCGTTCTCGCAGCTTACGTTTCCGCACAAACTCGCGCGCGGTGACGGCTGTCCTGACGATAACGCTTGCGCTAGCGTTTGTGTTGGTCCAATCGGCGCAGACCCAGAGTTTCCATGCCGGTGGTCCTACACGGTTGCGCACTCAGGACCCTGGCCAACATGCGCGCGCCTTCCCTCGACGGAGCCTTGGGAGCGGCCGCGAGGTCACCTATGTCGGCATGTTTTCGTCCGACGCGACCTTTCGAAAATCATCGAAGCTCACTCGTTTTCTCGACGCGCTGAACGTGTCCCCTTCCGAAGGTCCATCGCAGCAAGCCGCAAGACAGAGCGGCGTTCCGCTCTGGATGCTTTCTTCCAATGAGCGGGTGGTAGACGATATTGAGCCACCGGGGCACGCCACGGCCCTGCCGGAAGTGCATTCGCTTGTGGGTAGCGCTCGCGATGCGGTTGTTTCCTTCGTTTACGGACGGCCCAGCGTGCTGCGGACACCGCAATACCTGACCACCGACTCACGGCAGCGCGTCATTATCAGCGATCCTGGCATTCCGGCCGTGCACGTACTGGACCCGAACAGAAAAACCTCATTTAGCATTCTCGGCGGGCCAGGCCGCCGGCTCCAGTCACCGGCCGGAGTCACAGTAGATGGGGAAGACAATATTTACGTTGCCGATTCCGAGCGTGGAATGGTTTTGGTGTACGACCAATACGGAAAGTTTGCCCGCTACATCGGAGACTTCCACGGCGAGAACATGTATCAACGTCCCACCGGAATTGCGATCGACCGCAAAGCGCGCCATTTATATCTCGTCGACAGCCCTCGTCATCTTATTTTTATGCTTGATCTGGAAGGCCATCTCCTGAAGCGAGTGGGGGACCGGTGGGATGATACCAGCGGAGAAACGTTAAAGAGCAGGAAGGATATCGGTCCGGGCAAATTCGACTATCCGACGGAGATTGTGGTGAGCGATCACCAAGTTGCTGTTCTGGATATGGCTGGGACGCGCGTTCAAATCATGGACTTGGAGTGCAACCTCCTTAGAGGTTTCAGCTTTCCGAATGCTTACCACCAGCAGGCCGATAAAGAGAATGGACTGGCATTGGATAGGCACGGCAATATCTATGTCTCATACGCCGGCACTTCCGAGGTCAGAATGTATAACAGCGAAGGTGCCCTTCTGTCTTCTTTCGGCCAGGCCGGTTCCAAAGCGGGCGAGTTTAGCGCTCCGACAGGATTGTGGGTCGATGCGAACAACCGCCTTTACGTCTCCGATACAGAAAACATTCGCGTCCAGCTCTTCCAATTGACCGAGGACCAAGGCGATGGGATGCCAAACGCAGGCGAATAGGATTCCTGTAGCGCTTGACCCATTCCCTGTCACATCGACCAAGTAGCGTGCTCAATTTGGTTGGTGATTTCCTCGGCGGAGGTTTCGGGCGGAAAGCGCATTGGCTTGCCGATCACGACCGTCAACTCTCCCGGGCGCGCGATCTTGTGGCCGGCCATCTTCATCTCAGTACAGGCCATCGATGCGCAGGGGAACGACCGGAACGTTCAAGCGCGCCGCCAGCATCCCCACTCCCGAGCGGAACGGGGATGGCTTGCCATCCGGCGTGCGCACGCCTTCGGGATAAACCAGAACGCTGTAGCCTCGATCCACGGATTCACCGGCATAGGCGAAACTCTCGCGCACGCCCGACTGCTGCGGCAGCGGAAAGACATCGAACAGGGCAACCACCAGATAGTAGCCGGCCCGGTACGCCAAGCGCATCAAGGGGTTCCAGTTTTGCGGCGGCCGCCACATCTCCCACAGCATCTCTCCCCACATGCCGACCGCCAGCTTGTGGCGCACCCGCGGCGGAAGCGCGATCAGCGCGAAGCCAACATCGATGTAGGTGACGTGATTGCAACTGATGAGAAACGGCCCGTCAATGCCACGCAGGTTCTCGCGGCCAACGATCTTGGGGTGCGCCATGATCATGGTCGCCGGCCAGGTGAGCAGGTAGTAGATGAAGTTGCGAATCCAGGTGATGGGCCAGCGCTGCGCCCATCGCGGATAGCGATACCCGCTCTGCGGCGACTTCTGCGGCTCGCGCAGCAAGCGCTCCAGATCGCCGACCGTGCTGACGCTGGTGAAGTTCGCCTCGTTGAGATCGACCTGGTAGCGGTCTTCCAGCGCACTCATCAGCTCGACGCGGTCCATGGAGCTCAGGTTCAGGTCTCCGTCGAGCCTGGCGTCGGGCGCGAGCGGGCCGATGCTGCGCCCGGTGACGCGCGCGATCAGGTCCGCCAGAGCGCTCTGTGGCACGCTGGCTCCATCGTCGCCCGCGGCAAAGTGTTGCTGCACCGCCTGCTGGATCGCCGCGATCTTCGGCTTCTGCGTGGAGTGCGCGGGAAGTCCTGCTCCGGCCAGACAAACCAGCGGCGCATCTGCTGATATTCCGCGAGCTGCTGGTTGGCGCGCCTGACCACCGGCTCTGGATCGGCGGAGTCGCGCAGGATGAGCACCGCGCAAGGCTCGGCGTTCCCGCCCTGCTCCAGGCCGACGACTACGCAGTCGCGTACTTCGGGCTGCTGGCGCAGCGCGTCCTCCAAGTCCTCGGGATAAATGTTCATCCCTTCGCGCGTGACGATGACATTCTTCTTGCGGCCCTTGAAATAGAGATTGCCTTCGGCGTCGAGTTCGCCGAGATCGCCGGTGCGAAACCAACCTTCCTCGTTCAACACCGGCTTCAGTTCTTTGCCCTGCCAATAACCGGCGGCGACGTTGGCGCCGCGCACCAGGATTTCGCCGTTCTCGTCGAGCTTGATCTCGCGGCCTTCGAGCACTTTGCCGATCGAGCGTTTGCCGGTGCGAAAAGGATGGTTCAGCGAGATCAGCGAGGTCGTCTCGGTCAGGCCGTAGCCCTGAATGACGACGAAGCTCAGCCGCCGCCAGAACTCTTCGGTCTCGGCGTCGAGCGCCGCGCCTCCCGAGATGAAGGCCCAGAACTTCCATCCGAATTGGTTGTGAATTTTCCGGAAGCGCCACCAGCGCCTCACGAAGTGCTGGTCGTTTGCGGCTGCGAATTGGCGCTGGAACCACTGCTGCCGGCCCGCCGACTTCCAAATCGCGCAGCAGCTTGTCTTTCAGCGACTCCATCAGGCGCGGCACCGCGACTACCACCGATACACGTTCTTTCTTGATGACGTGCAGGACCTCCGTCGGGTTCAGCGTGTCCTGAAAGATCACGGTGGCCGCCAGCAATTGCGGCAGAAGGATTCCGAGAAACTGTCCAAAGACATGGCTCAGTGGCAGCAGGTTCAAGAAACGCAGCGGATGAAAGATGCGCTCGTAGCGAAGGTACTTGCCGATCTCGCGCTCCAGCGGCTCGAGGTTGGCCAGAATGTTGCCATGGGTGATGACTACACCGCGCGGCTCGGCAGTCGTGCCCGAGGTAAAGACGATCTGCACGATGTCGTCGCGCGTGAGCGGCGGCGGAGCAACGGGCTGATCGGCGTGCGCCGCAATCTGCTCGCGCAGGGTTTCCAGGTCGATGTCCGCGACGCCCGGGATGTGGTTCTGCATTGAGCCAACACAGAGCCGGGCATCCACCTGTTGTGCGACACGCTGGGCAAAATCGGGGGCCGCAATCTTGTCGATGGGCACCACGATGGCGCCGCGCAGCAGGCATCCGAAAAATGCGACCACCCACTCGGCGCAGTTCTCGCCCCAAACGACGACCTTGTCGCCCTTGCCGATGCCGCGCTGTTCCAACTCGCGCGCGAAACGATAGGCGTTGCTCAGCACATCGCCGTACGTCCACCGCTGCATGCGGTAGCCGCGATGGTGAACGTAGGCCGCCTCGCGAGCGTGGCGGCGGAAGTTATCGAGGTATTCCAGGATGGTGGTGCGTGCCATCTGCTGACAGTTTAACTGGTGAGGGAGCAGCCTTTCAGCCTGTCATCCGGTAGTGATGAATAATCCGTGTGCCGGCTGGATCTACCCATCATGGAGCGCGGCGCAACTCCAAATCGCGGGCTGCCGCGTTTTCGACTCTCTCGATCACGACGATCGCCACCCACTCGTTGTTGCGATTCCAATAGCGCACCGTCCGCCCCCCGAGGATGTTCGCCACTTGCTGTGGGGCCAGGTCCTGGTGGTAGTCGAAAAAGCGTTCCTGCATTTCCTCGCCGAAGGGCAGACTCCGGAACCAAGGATGCGGTGGCTGCCACTTGGTCGGAAACAGCAGCGCGACATCGAAGTGATCAGTCGCTTGGGCGGCCCGTTCAATCTCGAACGCCGAGAAATTCTCAATGGGCACCGGCGTGAGCGGCTGTTTGACGTATCCCAGGAATGGCCGCGCGAGCTCATCGGAAGCCGGCCACGCTGTGAGCACACGCGCGTGCGGAAAGCGCGCCGCCAAGTCATCGGCCGCCAGTTTGTGGACGATGACGTAATCGCGGTAGAGCAGCGTGTCTTCGGGAGCGATCCAATACGGCGGCGGAGTGAGCAGCGCGAAAATAAAAGCTGCGCAGGTCACCGCGATCCACCAAGGCCAGTGCCGGATGCGCCGCCACAGTGTGGAAACACAAAGCAGAATCACCAGCGGCACAGCAGGAAGCATGTAGCGAGCCAGCACAGCGCCCCCCAGCGCTGACAGAGCCAGGATGTGCGCCAGGATGACCACCCCAAACACAAGCTGCACGTTGATGGGAATCCGGGGGCGCAGGGTGCCATCGGGCTCTCGTAGCGGAGGACGGCTTATGGCATAGGCTGCGGCCAGCGTGAGCACGAACATGTTCAGGTAACCCAACGCGTGCCAGAGCCGTAGCAGGACGGCAAGGACGATACGCAGCGGACTGAGCGTAGCTTGCAGGTTGTAGCGCAGGTACTCCGGATTGCCGAAGTAGAAGCCGGTTCGGTGATGGTGGTAGAGAAACCAGAGCGCGAGAGGAACCAGGCACAGCAGAAGTGAGAGCGCGGCCAGACGGTTGCGATGATATAGGCAGAACGGTTCGGGTCGCCGTGGATTCCGCTGCAGCACGGGACAAAGCAGTTCCCAGGCCAGCAGCGCCAGAGGCGTGACGATGGCCGTCTCTTTGGCGAGCGGCGCCAGGGCGAGGAACACGATGGTGGCCACCGGTCTTCGTTCCACATACATTGCCAGCCCCCAAAGCGTCAGCGCGCAAACCATCATGTCGAGGTGGGCCAGCGAACTCTGCGCAAAGAACACCGAATAGACTGCCGTGCACAGGACGGTTGCGGCAGCGATCTGCTCATTGGCTACGTCGCGCGCCAGCCGCCACAATCCCAGCAGCGCGAACGAGGCGATCAACAGCATCGCAGTTCGGGTCACCGCCGGTGTGAAGGCGCTGAACTTCCACCAGAACGCCAGCCACAGCATTACCAGCGGAGGATGTGCATTGGAGAGCGTGGTGCTGGGAACCAGTGAACCGGTGAGTAAAAGGTCGCGCGCCGCCGGAATAAAGTAGCCCGCTTCATCCCAGAAGTACGGCAGCCGCAGTAAGGGCGCATGGGTAACGAACAGGAAGACAAAAATGAGCGCGTAGGCGAAGAGGTATTCGCGCAGGCGGACCTGAAAACTCGACACCCGCAAGTTGTCCGCAGGTTTCTTCATTTCTGCAATGCGTCAGCCGACTAATGGACCGGGCCGGTGGCCGGCCCCATGCGCGCATCCAGTTTGATCTCGCCGAAGGTGTTCTCGTAGTTCACCAGGTTTTGCTGCAGGATGGTGTACAGTGCTTTCGCCTGCTGCGGACTCAAATAGATCCCCTGGAAGTTACGGACGTCCACCCGGGTTTCGTCCTGCTGTTGCAGGGTGCCGAATACCAGAAAGAAGTCCCAGACGTTCACCCGCACCTGGACGCTGTTGGCATAGCTTTCGCGGTAGTCGGGACTATTGGTCAACTGAATCGATGGCTGCGCAGGATTCTGCATGATGACCTCGAATGCGATTGAAAGGCGCCAGAGATGGCAGTGTAGCAAAGTTCGTTGGTTTGCACTGGGCCGACACCCGGCGCCCCGGCCGATGCGGAGGTCCTTGACTTGACGCTCGGCGGAGACCAACCGTATAGTTTGTACTGATGGAACCCACGCAGTTTGGTCCTTCCTGGTTGTCGTTTCGCTGGTTGGTTCTGCTTACATCGGTCTTGGTGCTGGTGACATCTGCAGGCTTCGCCGGGGTGTCAAAGAAAGATCTTCAAAAGCTGCCGCCAACGTATCGCGAATGGTTGACGCATGATGTCCCCTACATCATCACCAATGAAGAAAGGAGCGCCTTCTTACTTCTCACCACCGACGAAGCGCGCGACAAGTTCATCGAGCGCTTTTGGGAGATCCGCAATCCCAACCCTGGTTCTCCGACCAATAGCTACAAGGAAGACATCTACCGTCGTATTGCCTACGCCAATCAGTGGTATGGGGAGGGCAATCTGGAGGGCTGGCGTACCGACCGCGGCCGTGTGTATATCACGCTAGGCAAGCCCCAGCAGGTGGGGAAGTACCTTGGGTTCGCCAATATCCGCCCCATGGAGATTTGGTTCTACTCCAACGACCATCCGGCGCTGCCACCGTTTTTCTATGTGTTGTTTTACCAGCGGGAAGCAGGAGATCCATTCCGGATTTATAGCCCGTTCATGGACGGCCCGGAGAAGTTGGTCACGGGGGCGAGCGGAGCAACGGACAACGACCGAGTCGCTAGTTGGAAGGAGATCGACCACGATGCCGGGCGCGAGGTGTCACGCACCACGTTAAGCCTGCTTCCTAACGAGCCGGTGGACATGGACACCGCCACCAGTTCGCTGGCCTCGGATATGATGCTGAACAATATCCGGGACCTGGCCAACCATCCGCTCAATAAGGAAATGCTTAAGCAGCGGCGTAATCTGCTGGAATCGGTTTCCCATCGGGTAATTCTGGGCGCCGAGTATCTCGATGTACTGACGGTGCCGCTGGTGGCGGCCTCCGGCGAAACCAATCTGCACTACGTTCTCCGGCTGAAGCGGCCCGCCGACTTTTCCATTAAGGAAGACAGTAATCACCGGTACTACTACTCGGCGCTGGTCACGGCGCGGGTGCGTACTGCGGATGGCAAGCTCATTTTCACCCAGGAGCGCAAGCTCTCGGAGTACGTGGATGACAAGCAGTACATTCTGGTCAAGAACCGTGTTTTTGGCTATGAGGGCCTGTTGCCGCTGCCCCCCGGTAAGTACAAACTCGAATTCCAACTGGCCGACGATCTGCAGCACACCTCCTTCCGCGCCGAGCGCGATGTAGTTGTTCCCGACCGTCCCACCGATGCGTTGCGTATCACCGAGGTGGTACCTTTCACGGAAGCCGCTGCGGGCCAACCTGCTTATATGCCGTTCTCTGCCGCCGGCGTACGGTTCACCCCAGCCATGGAAGGACTCACTCTGTATCCGGGACGCGACTTGCAGTTCTTCTATCAGTTGTGGGCCCCGGCAACCGCCGCTACGACCGATGGCAACCTGCAGGTGGAATACGCCTACGGGCGTATGGGAATGCACGACACCCAGACCCTTACGGAAGAAGTGTCGCGCAATCAGTTCGACGCCAACGGAACTTTGATCAGCGGGAAGAAGATTCCTACCGACAAGCTTCCGCCTGGCGCCTATCGGATGGCGATCACGGTCAGCGATCCGGCAATCCACGGCCGCTCCGTTGCCAGCTTTCAATTTCGCATAGCTGACGCAGGAGCTTCGCCCCCGGTCTGGGACATCAGCGACCCCGAGGCCGCCCAGGATGTCCAAAAAGGTACGCGCGAATACCAGCGCTCTCTCTGCTATGCCCTCGCCGGCGATCAGCAGCAGGCAATCGCTTACCTTGACAAAGCCTACAGCAAGAACCGCGAGGAACTGACTCGAGATAAATTGGTTAGTCTTCTCTATTCCGGTCAGGCCTTTGGGAAGGTGGCTGACCTTTACCGGCAGGGCGGCGTGACTCCGGAGACGGATGAGCAGACGATTCTGGAGATGGCCGAAAGCCTCAATCGTCTCGGCCAGGTTGGGAAATCGATACAGTTGCTGGAATCGGCTCTACCCGGCCGGCAGAGCAGCGCGCTGTACCTGGGCCTGTCCCGCTATTACCGAGCTTCCGGTGACACCCAAAAGGCATTGCAGATGGAAGAAAAAGCGAAAACCATCGCCGCGCCGCAGCCCACAACTTAAGTACCTAACCGCTCAGGCGCAGCCTAGATCGGTGGGGCCCGCTTCCACAATTCATATTCCGGCTTCGCATAACTCTCGAAAACTGGATATGCCCCTGGGTTTTCTCGTTGTAAGCCATTGAATTAATTGACATAAGCGTCTGGACGCCAAATTGCAGTTAAGAGCACCAGTCAGGCCACTTCCAAAGGTTAAGAATATCGGCTTGGCGAGGAAAAACAGCAATTTCGCGAGGAGGCGGATTTTCATGAGGAAGAACTGGACATGGGGCATATTGCTTCTGGCCGTGCTTATGGTCTGCGCACAGATGTTTGCGCAGGAAAGTTCGGTTCGAGGCAATCTCTCCGGCGTGGTCATGGATTCGAGCGGCGCTGTAGTGCCATCGGCTACAGCTACACTCACCGGACCAACCGGCACCAAGACAGCAACCACCGACAACGATGGCAGATTTTCTTTCCCGTCACTTACCCCGGGTATGTACGGCGTAAAGATAGAAAAAACGGGTTTCAAGAATGCCGAAGCCAAGCGCTTGGAAGTTACGCTTGGAAGAACGGCATCGGTAACCTTGACCCTGCAGCCCGGCGCTGCTTCGGAAACCGTAGAGGTGACCGGAACCGCAACCACCGTGGACACGTCGTCCACTTCGGTTGGCGCTAGCCTGCCGGACACCTTCTATCAGCAAGTTCCCGTGGCTCGCAACGTGTCCAGCTTGTTCTACGTTGCGCCCGGCGCGGCTGACAGCGGCGGCGCGGGCCGCTCGAACCCTTCCATTTCCGGCGCTTCCGGTTTGGAAAACCTGTATGTCGCTGACGGCGTAAACATCACCGATGCCTCTTTCGGCGGACTGGGCGTTTTCACTCGCCGCCAGGGTTCCATCGGCAGCGGCATCAATCTGTCTTTCATCAAGGAAGTCAGCGTTAAGACCTCCGGCTTTGAGCCGCAGTACGGGCAGGCCGACGGCGGCTTGGTCCAGTTGATTACCAAGTCTGGCAGCAATCACTATCACGGAGAGATCGGCGCTTACTTCGCTCCGCATGGCGCCGAAGCCAGCTACATCCAGACCGACCCGATTCGTGTCAACAAGAGCGGCTTCTACAATGGCGAGTCCGCCTACGATATCGACGGCGAACTCGGCGGTCCGGTCCCCGGCTTGAAGGACCACCTTTTCTTCTTTGGTTCGTTCGATCCCACCTGGAACCAGCGCTACATTGGCGCTGCGGATGGCACGGGTCTCCAGGCCCTGTACCCGAATGGGATGAGCGTCTTCAACAGAGTGTTCAACTACGCGGGCAAACTGACCTGGAAGCTCAACGATAATCACCAGATCGAGTCTTCGGTCTTCGGCGATCCCACTTGGACCAACAACGGTCTGCAGTCGTTAGCCGGGCTGAATTCGCAAAACAACACGGCCATGAGCCGGTTGAAGTATGGCACCCGTAACTGGGTGGTCCGCTATAACGGCACTCTCAGCCCCACTTGGCTGGTCAACGGTTCGTTTACCTGGAACAACAACCGCGCTACGGAGACGCCGCTGGATCCCAGCATCTTGGGTATTTCGCTTCGTCCCGATGGCCGACACGTCTCCAGCCTACAGGGTCTGGGTTTCTTTGAGAACCACGACACCAATAGCTACGCGATAAATTTTGACACCCAGAAGATCGTCCACGCTCTGGGTACGCATACCTTTAGCGTAGGCTATCGTTATGAGCGTCCCAACTACACCGACTTCGAGACGGCCAGCGGCGGCCGCTTCCCCGTACCGAATACCAATATCAACGGCGACGATTATCTGGGTTGCACCGCGGGCGATCCCACCTGTCCTAAGGGCGGAACGGTCTTTATTTGGTCAGGAACCCTGCGTCCCGCACCGGCAAGCTGCACCCTCTGTCCCCGTACAACTTCCCGAGCCTCGGGGGGTTGACACCGGCCTATGTTTCGTTCGGGCGCGGCGACTTCAATCCTTCCAACATCCCCACCTCCGGACGGTATCATGCCGCCTACGTGAACGATTCGTGGCAGATGACGAGTCGGGTTACCGTCAGCCTCGGCTGGCGCTGGGAACAGTGGCGGATGACTGGAACCGACGTTCATTACGTGTTCACCGACAATTGGTCACCACGTATCGGCGTATCCGTGGATCCGATGGGCGATCGCAAGACGAAGATCTTCGGAAACTTCGCCCGCTACAACTATCAAACTCCGCTGGACGCAGCCATCCGTGCGCTCAGCGCCGAGAAAGACCTGCTCCCTCTGAGATTTGCGCCTAACTCCACTGGCGGTCTCGTTGATGTCAACCCCGACGGCACCATTAACGTCTCGGTGGACTCTGCCCATCTGCTGAACTCGGCAGTGGGTGGCGTTGGTGGCGCGCCGTTCATCGGCGCATCGCTGACCGGGTTTGCTCCCGGAACGAAGATGCAGTACCAGGACGAGTTTGTCGGCGGCGTCGAACACGAATTCCGTAACGGACTCGTGCTCAGTGGCCGGTTCGTCTACCGCACCATTCCTCGGGCGTTGGATGATGTGGCTGGTGTTTCCCCGGAGGGCTACATCTACGGCCTGACGCAAAACTACTTTATTTCCAACCCAAGTCCCACGCTCGACTTGTTCCCCAACGAACACCAAAGCAACTTCCCGGGCACTGGTCCGCCACCTGCTGGTTGCGGACTGACCACGGATAATGGCGACGGGACCTTCAATATCATTGACGGCAACGGAGGAACCATTAACCCGGAACCGGCCAGCTCTGGAACAACGGTCAGGGCGTGTGCTGGACGCCGGACGCCAATGGCAACCTGGGTGGCGAGATAGGTGCCAACGGTGCGCCGATTCCTGATGGCCTACCCGACGGCTTCCCGCAGGTTCGCCACATCTACAAGGCGGTGGAACTCGAACTCAACAAGTCGTTCGCCCACTACTGGATGCTGCGCGCCAACTGGCGTATTGCCAGCCTGACCGGCAACTACGAAGGCGCGTTCCGCAACGATAACGGGCAGACCGATCCCAACATCAGCTCGCTGTTCGACTTCACCAATGGCATCGCCGGTATGCTTGGTGATCAGTACGCAATCGGACCACTGAACACTGACCGCCGGCACATCATCAACGTTTACGCCAGCTATGTCGTACCCACCACCTTCTTCAAGAACTTGGAGTTGGGCGTGGGTGTCAACATCCTGAGCGGCGCCCCGATCAGCAGACTCGGCCAATCACCCAGCCTACCTCAATGCTGGCGAAGTACCGTTGGGTGGCCGTGGCACGGAAGGCCGTACCGGGATCTCCGGTGGCGTCAACCTGCATGCGGACCGTCCTTTCAAGATCACGGAGAAGTCGAGCCTCCACTTGACGGCGGACCTGTTCAACATCGCCAACCAAAGGCCGGCGTTGTTCGTTGATCAGAATTATCAGATCAGCAACTTCCCGGACCTCAACCCTGACTTCCTGAAACCAGTGCAAACCGTGTTTGGCGGCTACCAAAGACCGTTCTACGCACGCTTCGCGGTGCGCTGGACTTTCTAGAGTCCGGTTCGACTTGTGGGGGAGAGCTTCGGCTCTCCCCCATTTTTCTGTTTTGGTGTACGATCTGTTCTCGATTCTGGAAACAGAAAGGAACAAGAAATTGAGGCTTTTATGAGTCACCGCCGGATGCGAGTTCTTGCGACCGTGATCATCTTCATGTGCTTGTCTTGCGAGCTCGCCTGGCCTCAACGCTCAAATGTGCCGCGGCTTGCCCAAATCCACGGTCAGGTGAGACTGCCCGATGGCCGTCCCGCTACGCTGGGCACCGCCGTCACTTTGGAAATGCGCGGCGGTGGCGGTGTGGCTGCGCAAACCCAGACTGACAGCAGCGGGAAGTTTGAGTTCATGCAGCTACAACCGGCGATTTACGAAGTCCATATTAGCGCTGTCGGATACGCGGCCGATCAACAAGAGGCCAATCTGAATGCTATGCCGATGGCGTATTTAAGCTTCACCCTCAAGCCTGATCCCACCTACGCGGGGCCTGCCGTTCCGCCCGGAGGCCCAGGCGCAACCGTCTCCGCTATCGATGCCAATACCCCCGAGGGTGCGCGCAAGGATTTTGAGAGTGCCCAGGAGCTGCTCGTACAAGGGAAGGATTTGGACAAGAGCGTCCAGCTCTTCAAGAAAGCCGTGGCGCAATATCCAAAATATTCCCAGGCTTATCTACTGATGGGTGTGGCTTACAGCGCTCAGAAGAATTGGGGGGAGGCGGAGAAAGCCTTGCAGAAGGCCGTCGAGTTAAACCCCAGCAATGCTGCCGCCTACCTGGCGCTGGGTTCGGTGGAGAACGAAAAGAAGAACTTTACCGAAGCTGAGAAGCCGCTTCTCAAAGCAGTGGAGCTCTCGCCCCAATCTGCCGACGCCCAAGTCGAGTTGGCCCGCGCCTATTTCGGGCAGGGCCGCTGGGCCGAGGCGGAACGGCAAATCGCCATGGCCAACCAACTGCGCCCCAATGTCGCTCAACAGCATGTGATGATGGGCGACGTCTTCCTGCGGGAACGCAACGCGGAAGCCGCGCTGAAGGAGTTCCAGGAGGCGCTGCGGCTGGATCCTACGGGGCCCATGGCCGAGCCCACCCGGCAAATGGTCGCCAGAATCGAGGCGGCGTTGCAGCAGCCAAAATAGCTTTGGCGCTTGGCGCGTGGCAGTTGGGCCCAACCGCCAGTTGCTGATTGCTGCCTAGAGGTCGCGACACCGCCCCGAAGGGCCGGGTCAACCGGAAACAGCAACCCCAAATCTGCTATGACCTACTTTCCGGGCATGGTGTAATAGCCGCTGCGGTGGCGGACCTGCAACCCGGCGGGATCGGGATAATCCTTGGTCGCAGGGTCGATCTTGATCTCGATGCGGCGATAGTCAGAATCAGCGAGTCGAGCACTGGGGTAGTAGGCGATCAGATATTGGGTGCGTAATTCGTCGCTAATCTGCCGGAATGCGGCATCCAGTTGCTCCAATCCGCTGGCGTAAAAATACTTTCCTCCCGTGTCGCGCGAAAGCTGAATGAGCGCGTGTTCCCCGCCGATGTCCCGCCCTGCACTGCTTTCGATGGGCACAATGATGATGCTGTAGAGAATGACCTCGGCTTCCTGGGCCGCGCGGACAGCGTCACGGTAGCTGATCTGGCTGACAGTGTCGCCGCCGTCGGTGATCACCACCATGACCTTGCGGCCGCGGCGTTGCTGCAACGCCTCCGACCCCAGATAAAGAGTGTCGTAAAGCGCCGTCGCGGCCCCCGAGTGGACATGGTTGATGCCGCGGTCGATCACTCGAACATCGGCAGTAAACGGGGTCACCTGGTCAACGATCTCGCTGAACTGAAACAGCGACAGGCCATCAATAGGACGCAGGATGGCGTGCGCGAAGCGGCGAGCCGACTCCAATTCCAGCTTTTGATCTCCGCGAGTGCTGAGGCTGGTGTCGATAGCGACGACGATGGAAAGCGGCAATTCCGACTCCCGATGAAACACCGCGATCTTCTGCGGCTTGCCGTCCTCGAAAACCTGGAAGTCTTCTTCCTTCAACGATGACACCGGTGCTCCTCCGCTGTCGGTCACCGTGGTGAACACGTTGACCAGCTTCACGTTGACTTTGAAGGTGGTGCTGGGTTGATCGCTGCTGTCAGGCGCGGTGTGCGGCTTCGGCGAATCAGGAGGATGGGGGACGCCCTGCGGCCGGCGGCTTCTGCGACTGCCGGTGGACGCGGGACGCTGCTTTGCGCGATCGCATTCTGAGCGATGCCGAGCGTGCCCCACCAGGCGCAGCTCAACGCAGAAATCACCACCAGCTCGCGCAGCGCGACGGTTGCCCGAGCCGAAATCCGGCAGGTTGAAAACATTCGTTAGCTCAAACCCCAGTTCAGCTACTTTGACGCGTTCCCGCCGGCACGCGGAATTTCCGGCAGGAAAGGGTTCGCCATCCGCCCATACCGCCCCGTCCTCGAAAAACTCTTTCTTCCAGATGGGGACCGTCTTCTTCAGGGTATCGATCAACCAGCGGCAGGCGTCGAACGCAGCGGCGCGATGGGCGGACGCCACCACAATATAGACGCTGGTTTCGCCGATCTGTAACCGGCCGAGCCGATGTGCGATGCGCACGTCGCGGATGGCGTAATTGGCCAGCGCTTGCCGCGCCAACTGCTCCATTTGCCGCAGTGCCATCGGCCCATAAGCAGTGTAGTCGAGATAGAGGGTACGGCGTCCGCGCGAGTGATTGCGAACAATGCCGTCGAAGACGGCGACCGCCCCGTCTTCCGGACGCTTGATGGCGGCGAGGATGGCAGCCGTCTCGATCGGCTCGCCGACAAGCCTGGAGTGCTCGGAAATCAGCGGCAAAGCGACTTCGGCCGTCGAATCCTCGTCAACCTTGCCTCCGCTTACCGGCGGAATCAACGCTACCTCATCGTTATCGTGCAAAACCGCCGCTCCGTCGGAGTATTCGTAATTGATGGCGAGGGCGATGGCGTTGCGAAAATCCTGCAATTTCGGCATGCGCTGCTGTAGCTCGGCATAGAGCTCGGACAAGCGCGCCTCGTCGGGGAGCTGCACCACTTCACGCTCGCGCCCGGCGAGGTCCCTCAGCATTCCCAGATAAAGCACTCGCACCTGCATGGCTCAAGCATAACCCAGGGGACGGCGCGGGTTATGCGACCTTCTTGGATTTGGCGCGGCGTTGGCGGCGTGGAACTATTTCGTGGCGACGGCGCACTCGGGTTGTTTGTCCATCTCACCGCGGAGGTTGCTCAGATCGAAAACGCTGGTGGTTGGTGTACCCGTGAGGAAGGGCTTGAACTCGATGGAAACCTTTCCCGAGTTGAGCAAGGACTGGATGAATCTCAAACGCTCAGCGTCAGTCTTGGCGAAATAGCTAAAGGTTAGGGTGTCGCCGGAGCCAACCCAATCCGTTATTTCCTTGATTCCGCCTATCGTCATATTGAAACTCAGTTGTCCACCCTTCGCAGAGACTTCAATGTCTCCCACCAGGGTACCGGCAGGCATAAACTTCAGAAGGTGCGCTGTCTTTTTGCCCTTGTGGATGCACTCCACACTTAAGGTGGGCAACTTTTGCTCGCCCGACATCAATTGATACGGCTTCTGCGCCGAAACGGTCAAAACAACCGTGTCTTTGCCCCGGGAAACATGCACCTCTTGCCCCAGGCACAGCGACGACCACAAAACGATAGCGACGAACCTCGATACGTTCAGTGTGGACATTCTCATCACCAACATACTCCTCGCCCACGGTCACGCTCTATTGAATGTCGAAATTTTCCTGGTGCAGCAGTGGATCGCTCTTCACCAGCACGGTTTTGCCGGTCAAGTCCTCCATTTCGGAGATCAGCTTGCCATTGTTGGCCTTCAGCGCCTTGGCGACTTCGGGATTCACGCGCACCATGATGTCGGTCTTGTCGTGCAGCTTCGCCATCTTGCGCATCTCGATGTAAAGCTCGTTGCACACGGTGGGCACGGACTTCACAAAGCCCGCGCCGACGCAATAAGGGCAAGGCTCGCCCAGCGTGCGCTCCAGCGATTGCTTCACGCGCTTGCGGGTGATCGCCACCAATCCGAAATCGTTGAACTGGAGCACCTTGGACGGAGCGCGATCGTTGCGCAGGGCCTCTTCCAGGGCCTGCATCACCTTCTGGCGATTCTTGCGCTCGTCCATGTCGATGAAGTCGATGACGATGATGCCGCCCAGGTCGCGCAGCCGGATTTGCCGCACGATTTCCTTGACCGCATCCACGTTCGTCTTCACGATGGTGTCTTCCAGGCGCTGCGTCTTGCCGACGTATTTGCCGGTGTTGATGTCGATCGCCACCAGCGCTTCGGTCTGGTTGATGACGATGTGTCCGCCGCTCTTCAGCCACACCTTCGACTTCAGCGAGCGATTGATCTCGTCCTGAATGCCGAACTGCTCGAACAGCGGCGTGTCTTTGGTGTACAGCTTGATGCGCCGGACCAGCGAGGGCTGGAAGCGGCTGGCAAAGCGCACCACGCGCTCGTACTCGTCTTCGGTATCCACCCAGATCTGCGAGAAGTCGGCATTGACCTGGTCGCGCAGCACGCGCTCCACCAGGTTCAGGTCGTGATAGATCAGCGCCGGCGACTTGCTGTTCTCGGCGCGGCTCTTGATCTCGGCCCACAGATGTTTGAGGAAGCGAATGTCGGCGCGCAGATCTTCTTCCTTGATGTTGGCGGCGGCGGTGCGGACGATGAATCCGCCCAGTCCGTTTTCGCGTTCGCTGGTCACGATGCGCTTCAGGCGCTGGCGCTCTTCGTCGGAGGCGATCTTGCGCGAAACGCCGACGTGGTTGACCGTCGGCATGTACACCAGGAAACGGCCGGGCAGCGCGATGTGGCTGGTGATGCGGGCGCCCTTCTTGCCGATGGGCTCCTTGGCAATCTGGATCAGCACCTCCTGCCCTTCCTTCAGCAGGTCGGTGATGAGCGGCTGATTGCGATTGGTGTTGGGACGAGCGCGGAAGTTGCGGCGCGGACCGCCACGCCGAGTGCGATCGCGATAGCCACCGCGGTCGTAGCCTGGGCGCTCAGCCTGCCGCTGCTGATAGCCGGCGGTGGGAGACGCAGCCCGCAACTCGGCGCGGCCGTTGGTTTCCTCTTCCTCGCCGGTCTCTTCTTCCTCTTCCTCATCGGTGCTCGGAGCCGTAAATTTGTTCGCCACGCTCTTCGGCGGCCACCACTTCGTCCTCGTCCACATCTGCAATCTTGGGAATCCAACGGTCCGAATCGCCATTATCGGCATCGAGGGTCTCTTCCTCGAGGACCAGTTCCTCATCGCCCGCCACCTCGCTCAGCGCGCTAAGGTCGTCGGGAACAGGATGGAATTCCATCTCCTCGTCTTCCAAGACTTCATGCTCCAGCGTGCGTCCCTCGGGAGCGACGGAGGGAGCTGTCACGCGACGTGGAAGGCCGGCGATTCCTGGATTGCGGCTTCGTGCGCTGATCTGGTTCCCTGTCTTCGGCGGCTGATGGGAATTCAGTGCCCTGCGTTGGGGCTGGCAGTTCTTCGACTGGAGTTCGACTTTTCGGGTGTCGCAGTCAGCGACCTCGGCGGCCGTCTCCTGGGACGTCTCCGGCGCCGGCGTTTCGGCCTGCGCGTGCGACGGTTCCGAAGGTACTGCGCTCGGATTCCCGCATTTGCTTCGCGGCTCGTCATGCACTAGCGCGCTGATCTTCGCGTCGGCTTCGGTTTCCCGCTCCACGCATGACAGCGTGCGTTCTCGGCTCGGAGGCGCGCTTACATGCTCGACCTCATCCGAGTCAGCCGTGGCCTGTCCGGGCTCGGAGATCGGCGCGTGACTCGATTTCCTGCGCTCACCGTGCTAACTCTGCGACTTCGAATCGACAGGGGGACTGAAATCCTCAACCGGAGCAAAGAAACCCTGCTCGCGCGGGTCTTCATTCTTCGGCTCGGGCGCGCGGCTGCTGGCGCAGGTTGCGATACTTCGAAATCGATTCCCCCGGCAGAACGATCGGCGTATAACCTGCGGGCGGACCGTAATCCGCGCGGGACGCGCTGGCGGACGCGTATTCCGCACGATAGGCTGGCGCTTCCTCTACCAGGCTTCTGGCGGTCTCGATCTTTGGCTCGGGCCGGTCGTTGCGCTCGTCTCCCTGGCCGCGACGTCCGCCACGGCGGCGACGGCGTCCACGCCAGCGGCCGCGTTCCCTCCGCCGAATCCCCGTCCGCAGTGGTCGAGCCTTCGGTGTCCTCGTCTGCGGTTTGCTCTTCAGCGAGCAGCGAAATCTTCTTCGAAAGCTTCGAACTCTTCCGCGGTCTCGGGTTCAGCAACTGAGGCTCGCGCTTTGAGCTGCGCTTCCTGCGCGGCATGCGCCTTGCTTACGTCGATGGCGTTGCGCGGCGCAGGAATGCTGCCGAACTCTTCCTCGTCTTCTTCGTCGCCGGTGAGTTCGAGGAAGTCGGAGACGTAGAGGAAGGCGTCGCGCTCCAGGCCGATGTCAACGAAAGCGGACTGCATGCCGGGAAGCACGCGCGTGACCCGGCCTTTGTAGATTGATCCTGCTAGGGTGTATTCGTTTTCCCGCTCGAAGAAAACTTCGGCGAGCTGATCGTCCTCCACCAACGCCACCTTGGTTTCGTGGGGCGTGGAGGACACATAAAGTTCCTTGTTCATGGAATGCTCCGGTTCAACCGGCGCGGTCGATGGGAAGGACAGGAAAAACTCTACGGGTGATTAGGCCGAGGGCACACCGGGACTCTCGCCCGGATGCGAACCAGACCTGATTCGTGAAGCTTCAATTTGTGGAATCTTTAGCACCGTATAGAGCACGCGGTTCGAAGGTTGTGGCCTCACACTCAGCTTCAGCCAAGGGGCCGTTTCCCGCCTCGATCAACGTGCTTTGCAATCCTGTCCGGCCTGTTCTCCTGGCGGCCGGCAATGCCCTCGTACGTGAGGGCGGTCGTAATCTTGTTGTCATCCTTCGGAAGCCCGACGTTCAGGTCTGTAATGGCTTTCCCCGGCGAATGAAACCGGTCACCTCTGAAGCGCGTCCCAGCGGACGCCACTATCAAAGATCCACAAAGTTTGCAACTCAGTTCACAAACCGGCGCATACGGATGTTCATCACAATTCCCAGCGCCAGAAACATGAACAGTACCGACGATCCCCCGTAACTCATTAACGGCAAGGGAATACCCGTGACCGGCATGAACCCAACCACCATGCCCACGTTGACCAGGACGTGGAACGCGAGTACCGCAACCACGCCCATGACCACGAAGGCGCCAGCCCGGTCGGGGGCCGTCTGAGCGTTCTGGATCAGACGCATCAGTACGATAAAGTATAGCAGCAGCAGGCCCATAGCGCCTATGAATCCGTGTTCCTCGGCAAAGGCGGCAAAGATGAAGTCGGTGTGCGGCACGGGCAGGAACTGCCCCTGGGTCTGGCTGCCGTGCGCCGTTCCCTTGCCGAAAATTCCTCCCGAGCCCACCGCCACCAGCGATTGAAGCACCTGATAGCCGCGGCCCTGCGAGTCGGCCTCCGGCTCCATGAAGCTGGTCAGCCGGTCCCGCTGGTAGGGCTTTAGGACATGCCATGCCACCGGGGCCAGCAGCGCCCCCAGCACCAGGATGACCAACGCATGCTTGGCTTTCATCCCGCCCAGGAACAAGCCCATGATGGCGATCGGCAGATAGGTGAGCGCCGTGCCCAGGTCTGGCTGGGCCAGCACCATCAGCATGGGAACGCCGACCAGCGCTCCGGCTTTGACGATGTCCTGCGCCGTGCATTCCGACTTGGTGTCGGCGAAGTATTTGGCCATGGCGAGAATCAGCACCAGCTTCACCCACTCCGAAGGCTGGAAGTGAAACGAGCCGATCTGCACCCAGCGGCGTGCGCCCAGATATTTCTTGCCGAATACCTCCACCGCCATCAACGACGCGATGGAGATCAAATACAGCAGCGGCACGCGCTCCAGCAGCGCCTGATAGTTCACGCAAGCTCACCACGAACATCAGGCCGACGCCGCCCAGGATCCAGTACACCTGCTTGAGGTGCACGCCCATAAACTTGGTGTTGAGGGTCGCGCTGTAGATCTCGACCACGCCCAGCGAGCAGATCAGCAGCACCAGCACCAGCAGCACCCAGTCGAAATCGCGGAATGAGATGTAGCGGCTCATGGCTGCCTCCGGGGAACGACGGCGGCCGCCGGAGCGATCGTGGGCTCGGCAGCAGGCTTCTTCTGGTGCTGGCTGGGGCTGCAGTGGCGCTTGCTGCTCAGGATTTGTTGCCGGGGGCGTCGGCTGGCTCCGGCGCGGCGGCTCGGTCTTCCGGATGGGCCATCTCGACGTGCGACTCCGTGGCTTCCAGAGCCGGCAGGACGAATCGGCTTGATCGGCTTGCTGCCACTCCGGGCGCCGCGGTTACCGGCTTGGTGTTGCCATCGGCTGGAACGGTGAAGCGTCCGGCTTGCATCTTGTCGGGATTCTTGGCGTCGCCCTCGTGCCACACCGCGGCAACTTCTGCCTGCTTGGATCCGAAGCCGCGCCGTCTGCCTTGGCCACCTGCGTCTGGCGAGTACGCTGCTTCTCGACGTAGGCCTTGATCACCTGCGCAGCGGCACGAGCGGCAAAGTATCCGTGCTCGCCCTCTTCGAGCAGCACGGCCACCACAATCTCGGGATTGCGCCGCGGCGTGACGCCAACGAACCAGCCGTTGTCCTTGTACTTGCTTCTTTTCGCTGCGCCCATCTTCGCCTTCAGTTGGTTGGAGATGGTTTGCGCGCTGCCCGTCTTTCCCGGCGAAGTCGATTCCCGGCAAGCGCGCGCTGGGCGCGGTGCCGATCGGCGACACCACCTGCGCCATGGCGTCGGTGATCGTCATCCAGTTCTCCTGGTCGATGGGAATCTTGGCCTTGTCGTTGTAGCTTGCCACCTGCTTGAAGCCCGGCGGAAACTGGTCGGGAAAGGCCACATGCGGCCGCACCAGCACTCCATCGCTGGTGATCGCGCCGACGGCGCGCGCCAGTTGAATCGGCGTGGTCGCCACTGCGCCCTGGCCGATGCCCACCGAGATGGTCTCGCCCGCATACCACTTCTGCTTGAAGTTCTTGATCTTCCACTCTTCCGACGGCATCACGCCGGAAACTTCCTGCGGCAGATCAATGCCCGTCTTCTGTCCCAGCCCGAGCATGGTTGCGTACTTCGCGATGCGGCTGATGCCCAGCTTCTCGGCCAGCGTGTAGAAGTACGAATCGCACGACTGATAAATCGCCTTGCTGATGTTCACGCTGCCGTGCGTGCCGTGGTCCGAGCGATCCAGCATTTGAAGAAGCGGCCGTAGAAGGTCTTGCCGCCGCCGCAGTTAACGACCAGGTTCTGCGCAATGCCTTCCTGCAGTCCGGCGGTGGCCATGATGACCTTGAAAACCGAACCGGGCGCGAGCTGCGCCTGGATGGCTTTGTTCAGCAGCGGCTTGCCGGGATCGGTGATCAACTGGTTCCACTCGTCGCGCGTGATGCGCACCGCGAACTCATTGGGATCGAACGCGGGACGGCTGACCATCGCCAGAATCTCGCCATTGCGCGGATCCATGGCGACAATGGCGCCGGGCCTGCCCTCCAGCGCCTCCTCGGCCGCAATCTGCAGGTCGAGGTCGATGGTGAGCTTGAGCTGCTTGCCGGGAACCGCCGGCACGTCGCTGAGGGTGCCGACTTCCTTGCCGCGGCTGTTGACCAGCACCTGGCGCGAGCCGTTCTTGCCCATCAGAATATCGTTGTAGTACTGCTCGACGCCCGACATGCCCACGATGTCGCCCGGGTTGTACAACTCCCACTGCGGCTGGGTCAGCATGTCTTCGCTGACCTGGCCGACATAGCCGATGATGTGCGCCATGAATCCGTTCTTGGGATAGAGGCGGCGGTGGACGGTAATGATGTCGAGCTCGGGCAATTCCGCTTGGTGCGATTCGATGAAGGCCAGCTCGTCGGGCGTGATGTCGTCCTTGAGGAACAGCGGCTGATATCCCGGCACCGCGGCCATGCGCTTCAGGCGGGCGCGCAACTCGTCCGGAGGCATGTGCAGCCCGGCCGCGATCTTGTCGGCGTCGGCCTGGAGGTCGCGGTTCTGATCGCGCAGCAGCAGCACGGAAAACGAAGGATAGTTGTCAACGATGATGCGGCCTTCGCGGTCCAGGATCTTGCCGCGCGGCGCCAGAATGGGAACCTGCTTGATGCGGTTCTGTTCGGCGAGCGTGCTGTAGTAATCGCTGCGCGCCACTTGCAGGCGCCACAGCCCGAAGGCGAGAACCAGGAAAATCCCCAGCAGGATGTATTGCACTGCGGTGAGCCGGAGCTGAGAGACTTTTTCGTCGCGACCGAACATCAACTACATCTTCCTGGAGTCTTACAGTTGCAAAGTTTTGAAACTGACAGAGTGTCCCGCACTGGCGCCAGCTCCGTCGCCCGAAGCTGCGTACCGCAGGACTGCACTCGATTTCGTGGCAAACACCGGATCGGAAACTCTGAACTATTGTAGTCCGATTCGGCGCACGAACGCAGGGGAAAAAGGGCATTAACTCGGTGGAGTCGGGCGGCCCGGCGGCGGAGCGAAGAGACTGCGTCGCGACCCTACTATCGGTCGCGCAAACAACGCGAATCGTTTTGATTCTTCGCAATTTGCGAAGTACAATGTTCGGAGCGGAGCGTCACCGTAGATGCGAGTCATCAGCAAGAGTGCATGGCGCGATGCCGTCGCCGTTGACCCGTCAGTCGAGGGACCGATAGCAGAGTGGTACAGGGTTGCCAAACACGCCGCTTGGCGAAGTCTTGCGGACGTGAGAAAGGTGTACCCACATGCTGATTTCGTGGCTCCGTACACTGTCTTCAACATCAAAGGCAACAGCTATCGGCTGATCGTCAAGATTGAATACCGGTGGCAGATTATTTTTGTCAAGCAGCTTCTGACGCACGCTGAATACAACCCGGGTAAGTGGAAAACATGAACGCATTGACCGCCAATTATGCCGCTTTGCTTTCTGAGACGAAGCCTGAGGTCGTTCGTGACGAGAAGCAGAACCAGGCTTACGTTCGCCTACTCGAAAAGCTGACCAGCAAGAAATCAGTTACGCGGGCGGAGGAGAAGCTCATTGATCTCCTCGCGGTGTTGATCGAAGACTTTGAGGCAAAATACTTTCCCGTCCCCGAAGCCCCACCTGTGGCCATCATTCGGCATCTGATGGAGGCCCACGGATTGCGACAGAAGGACCTGGTGAGCATCTTCGGTACCGAGAGTATCGCCTCGGAAGTCTTGCACGGTAAACGAGAACTCACCAGGGAACACATCAAGCGGCTGAGCGCCAGATTCGGCGTCTCTCCCGCGGTGTTCTTCTAGACTGATAGCACTCCCTTCTCTCACCTTCGCTTGAACCGGTCCAGGAACCTGAAGACGAATATCCCGACCACGGCGTTGGCCAGCGCGAAGATGGCGACGTGGCTCCAACTCCACTGCTGCACCTGGCCGAGCAGGCCGTGCGCCACGCCATAATAAATCCCCTGGTGGGCCACAAAAAAAATGTAGGTGATGATGAAGCGCGAGCCGGGATTCTCCACGTCGATCTTCAGGCCCAGCGATGACGCCATGTACCCGATGATGGTCAAGGCAATACCGTACATGCCCAGTGGATGATTGGGGCCGGCAAACAGGTCCTGCATCAGGCCAATCGCGCAGCCGGTGAGGCACCCGCTGATTGGGTTGCGGCGGGCCACCGCAAAAAAGATGGTAACCATGAACGGTAGATTGATCGCCGCCAGGAATGGAATCTTCCCCAGAATGAAGATCTGGATCAGTACCGCAACCAGCGGGATGAAGACGACCGCGGGCCAACTGAATTCGTAGACCGCGACCTGGTCGCGCGAGGTCAGACTTCCCCGGAATGGCATGACTCGGCCGCTCATTGCGGCGGCGACTCCCCGGGTGGCCGCGTTGCAGGCGGCGGATTCGCGCCGGGGGACTGCGTGGGAGCCGGCTTAGCTTGCTTCGGCGCAGCGTTGGGCTTGGGAGCCGCGACTGTCGCACTTCCAGTCGCTGGCTTCGTCGCGGCTGCAGATCCCGCCATGCCGGGGCGAGCAGCGGCGGTCCCTGCCGCGGGAGTAGCTCCAGTGGGCCTATTCGCAGCGCCAGGTTTCGCATTTCCGGCGGCAGCAACCTCGGGCTTGGCTGGAACGGTAGGCAGCCGCTCGGCCAGGATATCCGAAGCGCGGCGCGGCCCCAGGTCCGTGGCGTCCGGCATCTTCTCTGTGATTTTCGTGACGACCAGCACTTCCTCGACCTGATCGAGGCGGGCCGCGGGAACGACGCGAATGTTCAGGAACAGGTCCTTGCCGGGCTCGACCGAAACGACTTTGCCGATCGGCAAGCCTTTGGGGAAGATTCGGTCTCCGCCGCTGGTGATCACCTCTTCGCCGGGTTCCACCTTCTCGTCGCTCATGACATATTGCAGCGTGGTCGCGCCATTCGCTGCTCCCTTCAGAATGCCCTGAAGGCGGGAGGATTTAAGCGTCGCGCCGACTCCGCTGAACTGATCGTTGATGGGCAAAACCTGCGAGGAGCCGGGAAATACCTGTACGATCTTGCCCACGATGCCGGTGGGCGTGATGACAGCCATGTCCGGCTTGATGCCATCCTGCGAGCCCTTATCCAGGTACAGGATGCGCGATTGCTCGCTGCCACTGGTGCCAATGACCTGGGCCGCTACGGTGGTATCGACGTACTGCTCCTTGAAGGCGAGCAGTGCCTGGATGCGACGCGCCATTCGGGCATCCTCGCCAAGGCGGGCATCGTCAATCTTCATGCGCTCGATCTGGGCGCGTAGTTCTCCGTTTTCCCTGCGAACAGCGCGAAGATAGACGTATGTGTTCCAGGTGTCGGACACCCATTGCTGGGTGTGCACCACCGCTTTTTCGAAAGGAGTCACGGCGGAGATCGCCCATAAACGGAGCAGGCGGGTGTCGCCGCCTTGGGTGGGGCGGTGCACCTGCACGGCCAGAGCAATAATCTGGGCGAACAGAATGGCCGCCAGCACGATCAGGTTCTTATAGCGGCCCAGGAATGTGTCCATACACTACGCTGCTTCGGAAAAAGCAAAAACTAGAATTGTCATGACGAGCGAAGCGAGGCATTTGCTTTCCCTTTTACTTCCGGCACTCGCGCCGCCGACGGGACATGGCCGCCGCTAGTCAATCGATATTTTCCGCAGCAGCTTGAAATCGCTCAACATTTTTCCCGTGCCCAAAACCACGCTGCACAACGGATCGTCGGCAATCGACACCGGCAGCCCCGTCTCCTCCCGAATGCGCTTGTCCAGGTTCTTCAACAGCGCCCCCCCGCCGGTCAGTACGATGCCACGATCGCTGATATCGGCTGACAACTCCGGAGGCGTGCGCTCCAACGCCACACGGATCGCATTCATGATGGTCGAGACGCATTCGCCAAGCGACTCGCGAATTTCGCTGTCGTCAATGGTAATCGTCTTGGGCACACCCTCGATCAGGTTGCGGCCCTTGATCTCCATGGTGAGCGGCTTGTCCAGCGGATAGGCGGAGCCGATCTCAATCTTGATTTGTTCGGCCGTGCGCTCGCCGATCAGCAGATTGTACTTGCGCTTCAGGAAATTCATGATGGACTCGTCCATCTGATTGCCAGCCATGCGGACCGAGCGCGAATACACGATGCCGCTGAGCGAAATGACGGCGATGTCAGTGGTGCCGCCGCCGATATCGACTACCATGTTGCCGCTGGGTTCGGTGATGGGCAGGCCCGCGCCAATGGCGGCCACCATCGCCTGTTCCACCAGATGCACTTCGCTGGCCTTGGCGCGGTAAGCCGAGTCCATGACCGCGCGCTTCTCCACTTGGGTAATTTCCGAAGGCACGCCGATCACGATGCGGGGATGCACCAGCATCTTGCGGTTGTGCGCCTTCTGGATGAAGTAGTTCAGCATCTTCTCGGTGACTTTGAAGTCGGCGATCACACCGTCTTTCATCGGCTTGATGGCGACGATATTGCCGGGGGTGCGGCCCAGCATTTCCTTGGCCTCTTTGCCCACGGCCTCGACTTCACCGGTGTTCTTGTTGATGGCAACGATGGAGGGTTCGTTGACCACGATGCCTTTGCCGCGCGCGTAAACCAGCGTGTTTGCCGTTCCCAGATCGATCGCCAGATCGCTGGAAAACATGCTGAACAGCGAACGCAAGTTGCTGAATCGCGAGGCGCTACTATGAAAGCCGTTAGATGACATTACGAGCTATTTCTTTCTAAGTGTGAAGGTGTTGCCTACAGTCTATGACAGAAGTGCACACCCGCGCAGGTCAAACCAATGCATGGGCCCGGCAGATAACGAGGTTTGTGTCCCGAGGTTAACCGCCGGATGGGATTCCCGCCACCTGCGCTCCCCTGTCGCGTCACGCAAAGGAGTGGGCTTCTACCCAGGTGTTGGCAAATCAGAGTACCACCTGAGAGTAGCACAGGAGAACGTTACTTTCGCGTTAATAGGCAGGGGGAAATCGACCGCTGGCCTATTTCACAACCGCCACGATGATCATCTCGTACGGCAGTTTTCGGGTGAGCGTCTGGCCTCCACTCGCATTGACAAGGGTGCTAATGGCGTTCAGGTTGATGCGCGGGATCCCGACTACATGCATGGTATCGCCGTCGCCCAGTTTTGCGCTTAGGAGCTGCTCCAGCGGCGGGGTTCCCGGCACAAAAATCATTCGAACATTGGTTGCTATCGATTCGTCGGCCTTGCCGTTCACGTTGGCCAGGACGGCATAGCCGCCATCGGCAAGCTCTTTCGGACTGCCCGCAAGCGTCATCTCGAACTCGGCATAGTTGTAGGCCGCCTTGCTGGCGGAGATCGATACCGCCGAATCGGTGGCGGAGACGGTGACTTTCAGCTTTTCATAACCTCCGAATGCGGTCGCAGCGTCGTAGGGTTGAAAGCCAGCCACCGGCTGAAACGCCCCCGTCACGTCATTCTTGTCGAACTTGGTAATGGGGTGGATCTCAAAGGAATGGTCGGGATTGGTGTTTCCCGGCACCGGCACGTCGGCAAACTGAATCTGTTGCTTGGCTGGGTGTTCAAACCAGAACCTCCAAACCCCGGTGACAGGAAGTTGCGAATTGTTTCCCTCGACGCCGTGGATTTCGGTCACCGCAGCAACCTCTCCCGGCTGTGCTGCATTCATCACCTCCGCCACCATGGGCAAACCGACTTCTTTCTGCGCGCGTCCGGCCACGTGCATGTCGCCATCGTTAGCCGGTGGATTGGGCCGCTTGTGGGCATGGTCAACGAAAAAGCTCACATCGATGGTGGCACGGTCTTTGTATTGCTCCACAAAAGCCCGCTTCAGCACCACCGTGTTGTTTTGCGCAGCCAGCGGAAGCGCCAGCAGTAGCAGACCGATAAGACCGAGCTTGTTCCGGCATGTCATAACGCAGTCACCTCAAACGCTCAGGCGGGGGCTTGTTGGCTACTCTTGTCGGCAGGTTTTCCGGCGCTGCTGTCGCGAGATTTCGCGGCGTCGGGGGGTTTTCCGGAGCTACGAAGGTTCATGAAACGGCTCAGCGTATCGAACCAGAAGGGCGCGCCCAGAGATACCGCCAAGATAGTGATCAGCCATCCTCCAAAGCGCTCTTTTAGCAGATAGGCTATCCAGGACCAGAAGCCAGCGTTTTTGTGTTCCGGCCAGTCGGTGATCCAGTCTCCCTGCCAGCCTGTGACCTGGCCTAAGAGCTGTTTTTCTTGGGCGGTGATGACGTCTCTTTCCGGGATCGCGGTGGGGGTGCTGGCCGTGGGGTCGTCGGGATTGTCGTAGGTCACCATCGGCTGTCCTTCAGCATCCGGCCGCCCTTTCTGCAGGCGCTCCTTGGCGTTCTCGACGAGTACGGCACTCATGGTGGGATTATTCCAGAGCGTTTTCAGGATCTTCAAACTGTCCGCATTCATAAAGATCGTGACCGCCGCCGCCAGCACATAAATTCGTATCTGGCTGGTGCGCTTGTACCATCCGGAGACGCGGCTCATGCTCTGTTCGTACCAGGCCTCCAGGCGCTCTTGGTCCGTCTTGAACAGGGGATTTTGCAGCACTGCAGTCAAGGCGGTTTTCGCTGCTCCGTCCTTCAGGCTTTTTACGCCTTCACACAGTGCCTCGGCATTGTTCGCCGACGCGTCAGGTCCAGTCAGGATATCCATGAGCGCCAGTGCGAACTTGTTGGGGGCGATATACGACGGCAACCTGTTGTTCTCATCCTGGGTTATGCCTTGGATCAGCGGATGGGCATAGAACTTCGCCTTAAGTTCCGGGTCGTGAAGGATGGACAATATGCCCTTTTCCAGCGTTTTACCGCGAGAATTGACGACACCGGCAATGCTCTCATTCACGGTGGAGCAAACCAGCGCCATCAGGAGATAGATAAAGCAGATGCCGATTGCAAGATCGAGATACGGGAACGAGGACATACGCACACTCCTGACGGAAAGCGTCGGACTACATCACGGAGCCTGGGGAGAAAAGAGTATGGATTGTTCGTGGCGTAGATACAACAGAAAAAAGCAGTATCCACAGTCCCCTGGAAGGGTTACTTGCCGGCTCCAGCTGCCATCTTCTTGACCATCGCGATCACCAGCTTGCGATCGCTGTCGTTCAAGTTGGGGGAGTAGCGGCGGATCTGCGTCAGGAAGCGGACCTCATCCTCGGCCAACTGGGGTGCGCTTTTGTTGCCATTCTCCCCTGGGCCGCTGAAGAATTGGGCCAGCGGAATTTCCATCGCCGTCGCAATTTTAGCCAGTGTATCCAGCGAAGGAATGGTGTGGCCGTTCTCGACCCGAGACAGATAGCAGCGCAACAAACCAGTGCGCTTTTCGATGTCGCCCTGCGACATGCTCTTCTGCAGCCGGAAATTGCGGATGGTTTCGCCAATGTTCATGAGGGATTCGTGTCCTGAAAAGAAGTGGCCATGGGGTTAACTGCATAGTAATCAGAGGACAGGCCACTGGCAAGTGAAATCTCGCAGGTTGGCCAGATTATTTGCGCGGAACGTCCATAAACATGCCTGTAAGGTGTCCGGAAGGATTACTCTCAAGTAACTAGAACTGGTTGCATAAATGATGTTTTGAAAGGGCACGGCTTCAGCCGTGCCGCCAGAGCCGCATAAAATCTGGGCTTTAGCCCCCGAGGGATGTTCGTCGCTGATCAAGCAACATTTATGCAACCACTTCTAAGCCAAAAATCTCTGATTTCCTTTCCGGAGGCTACAGCCGGAGTTCCATGTACAGGAGTCCTTCGACGCGGTCCACGGGAGAGACTTCCTGAAAACCGAGCTTGCGGTACATCTTGACCGCGGCTTGCATCGTGGGAGGATGAGTGTCGAGCCGAAGCCGCTGATAACCGAGCGCCCGCGCCTCCTGCAAAACACGTTCGGCCAACTGTTTTCCCAATTTCCCGCCGCGGAAACCTGGCCTCAGGTAGAGCCGCTTCATTTCACACGTAGCTTCTTGCGGGAACGGGCGCAACCCCGCGCAGCCGGCCGGCTGCCCCGACACCGTCGCCAGAAACAACTTGCCTTGCGGAGGTCCGTACTGCCCCGGCAGCCCGGACAATTCCGCGTCAAACGAACGGAAGCATAACTGCAACGGCAACTCGGCCTGGTACTGCCGAAACAGGCTGCGAACTTGCTCAATCTGCGCTGTGGTGATTGCTTCGACAATTTCGCTCACGCTGCACACCAGAAAAGTCTTTCCGCTACGGTCATCCCATCAGGATGCCGCCGTTGATCTTCAGCACCTCGCCGGTAATGTATCCGGCTTCTTCCGAGGCGAGGAATTTCACCGCGTGCGCTACATCGAGATCGGTTCCACCGTGTCCCAGCGGAATGTTCCTGCGGATGTTCTCTTTCAATTCGTCAGACAGTACAGCGGTCATGGCGGTCTCGATGAATCCCGGCGCAACCGCATTAACGGTGATGTTGCGCGAACCCACCTCGCGCGCCACCGCCATGGTCAAGCCAATCAACCCCGCCTTCGAGGAGGAGTAGTTGGCCTGCCCCACCTGGCCAATCTGGCCAAAGATGCTGGTCACGTTGATGATGCGCCCCCAACGCTGCTTCAGCATGGAGCCGATCACCGCCTGAATCAGCAGGAACGGTGCGGTAAGGTTGGTGTTGATGACGTCGTCCCAGTCGGCGCGCTTCATGCGCATGATCAACTGATCGCGCGTGACCCCGGCATTGTTCACCAGGATGTCGATCTTGCCGAAGTGCGCGAGGGCCGCCTTCACTCCGGCCTTGATCTCCTCTTCCTTGATGACGTCCATCCTGAAGACCGCAGCCTCGCCGCCCTTGCCAGCGATCTCCCGGGCCAGTTGCTCCAGCTTTTCCTGATTGCGCGCGCACAGCGCGACCTTGGCGCCCGCCTCCGCAAGAACCAGCGCGCAGGCGCGCCCGATTCCCTGCGACGCTCCGGTGACCAGCGCGACCCGGCCTTCTACTCCTGCCATGAAGCCTCCGTGTTGAAGTAAGGAGGATTATAACCAGCGCGGCTGAACGCAACGGATTTTGCTCGGTCGAAAATCATTTACCAGGAAGACACAGAGGGCACGGAGTTTTGATTTCCATAGAACGGTCTTCTCCGTGATCTCCGTGGTAAATTTTCATTCCTATGGGTGGGCCGCAGGCCCATGTGACACTCGTAGTGACAATTCCACACTAGCGCAGCCGCTCGGGCGCCCAGAATAGGACCTTCAGCTCACGCGAAAAATAGACAAGCTCCGGCTGCTGAGGAAGCTGGATACCCGCTGGCTGGGCCATGGTGTTCAGCTCCACTTCAAACGTAGCTTGCTGCAGGTCCCACGGCAGATGGTGAATTTCACTCCGGTAGAGCCGTTTGCGACTGAGCGCATACAGGCAATAACGCTCGGTGAGGAAGTGCTCGATCGAGCCTGGCCGTGCGTGAAAGCTGCCTGACGCGGGGCCGTAGGAGCAGCGGAGTTCGGCGGGCTTGGGCCCGTGCTGCCGCTTCGAAACGTATTCCAGCTTCGGCCCGCCTCGTCCTTTAACCTTGATGGAAGCCTGCCAATACGGCAGGCGGTAGAACACGCGTGCTCCCCAGACCGCCGACAAATTGCTGGCATCGAGGCTGAAGAAATAAATCCCCGGCTTGCCGTCGTAGGTGACGTAGGTCCGCACGTTGATCTCGGAGAAGTGCGACAGCCACGGCAGGGATGGAACGCCCGGCGGGCGCAGATGATTGATCCAAAACGGCGCGACCGTGACCCAAGCGCGTTGCTTGTAAGTGTCGAGGGTCAGCACATCCGGGACCAGCGGACGGAGCGTTTCCGGCGCCACTGGGTAATGCAGAAAAAGCAAGTCATTCCAGCGCTGCGTCATGATCCACGGCGCCATGGGGGCGGGCCAGGGGCGATGCGCAGTGGCAAACAGAATGGAATCTGCGCCCACCCATTGCGTCCGGCTCTCCCCTTGTCCGGACAAGCTGTCGGTGGTGGATGGGGGTGTATGCAAGTGAGTGACTACGGCTGGCCAGCGGACGATCTGAATTGCGATGCTGGGGCGGACCCTGGAATCGGAACACCCACTAGAAGAATTATTGCCAAATACTTACTTGTAGCTCGCAACATTGTCCTCAGCTATTAAGAGATTCCCACAGGGACCCCGGTTGCCCACGAATTCCATACCGCATATGATTCTCGGCAATGTCATCCAGCTCCAAACCCAACGATAGCACGGAGGTTCCGGCGCGCCACCGGCCCAGCACGGAAGTCTATGCGGTGCACGGGGCCGACCCGGAAGTGCTGGCTTATGGCATGGCAAAGTATTCGCGCTCAGCACTCTCCATGCGGGAATCGCTGGCTGAACTGAATGAGCAAAGGGCGGAAAAGTTTCTCAACACCTTCTACTTTCAGTACGGACATCGCAGCATCGCAGATTTGGCGCACCTGGCTTTTGCGGTCGAACGATTGTCGATTCTTGCCGCCACCGTAGTCGTCGACGAACCACGCTGGGACGGACAGGAACGCTCCACCCGCTACCAGGATTTCCAGAAGAGCGGATACTTTGTTCCCGATTTTGCGGAGGATGCCGGCGCACGCGCCCTCTACCGCGAGACCGTGGACTTGCTCTTCGCCGAATATCGTCACTTCTCGGAGGAGATGTTTCGCTATCTGCGGGACCGCACGCCCAAGCCGGTTGAGATGAAGCCCGACTTCTACGAGCGCACCCTGCGCGCCCGCGCGTTCGACCTTTCGCGGTACTTTCTGCCGCTGGCGACGAACACTTCGCTGGGCCAGATTGTCAGCGCGCGCACTCTGGAGACGCAGGTGTCGCGATTGCTGTCCGACACCCACGCCGAGGTCCGGAGACTGGGCGAGCTGCTGAAGCAAGCGGCGCGCGATGCGTCCTACAACGTGGGCCACGCCAGCGCGCGCGAGCTGGTGCAGGAGATCCAACGCGAGTGTCCGGCGGTTGCCGAACGCGCCGGTGAATTCCTGCTGCGCGATGTCCGGGTGGCGCCGACTTTGATGAAGTATGCCGAACCGAACTCGTATGAGGCTGAGACTCGTCGCGACTTGACCGCCGCGGCGGCGGAGTTGCTGGCAGGAGTAGCCATCCAGCCCGCGCCTCCGGTCGATCTGCTGGACGACGACCCGCTGGAGATCGAGCTGGCGGCCACACTGCTCTACCAGTATTCGCATCATTCCTATCGCCAGACTCGTGAAGTGGTAGCCGCGCTTCCGGAAGCGCAGCGCCGCGAAGTGATCGACCTCGGCCTGCGTCATCGCGGCCGTCATGACGAGGTTGCGCGCGCCTACTGTGCCGGTCAGCAATTCCGCTTCGACATTCTGATGGATATCGGCGGCTTCCGGGATATGCATCGCCACCGCCGCTGCGTGCAGATTCTGCAAGGCTATACAGCTGCGCACGGCTATGACGCGCCACCGGAGATCGGCTCGGCAGGACTGACCGCCCGTTACGATTCCGTGATGGAGCGCGCGCGTGATGTCGCCGCTGAGTTGGCCACGCGCGATTCGGATGAAGCGGAGGAGCAGTCGCAATACGTCATTCCGCTGGCTTTTCGCAAGCGCGCGCTGTTCAAGATGGACTTGTCCGAGGCGATCTACATCAGCGAGCTTCGTACGGGCGCAGCCGGCCACTTCTCGTACAGGAACGTCGCTTATGCGATGTACGAGGCGGTGGCACAGCGTTATCCCGCGCTGGCGAAGTACTTCCGCGTCACCGACGTCCGCGAGCCAGTGGATTTGCTGAAGCGCTGATCCGTCGTCGCGATCTCCCCGCAACAAAGCTCGGCCCGCAGCGCGAAGAGGCGCAAAAAGTCCTCGAGGATTCGCGCGGGGGAAACCAGCCCTGAATGTTCTGCCGGCCGAATTGCATCGCGGTTGTGAGCGCAAGATAGGCCACTTAGGTGGCAATAGCAGATGGCATCACAGTGGTCGGTAACAGAAATCACATCGAGGTTTCATTGACACGGACTAGCCTTGAAGTCCACGTGACTGAAGCAACGCATTCGTCCGTTGCCAGGTCACGGTAGCTGACGTTTTTAAATTTACCCACTTACGGAGGTCGGAATGCGCTCGAGAGGATTGAACTTAGTTAAAGCGGGCTTGGTCTCTGCATTGTTTGCCATTGGCTCTTTGCTAGCGAGCTCCCAGGTTGTGGGAGGGATAGACATGGGTGCAGCTGGACCGGATTCTTGGGGTGTTCTCGCGCTCGGTGGTTCGGGCGCACCTGGCTTTGGAAGCCGGGGCACCTCGGTGCAGTTCGCCGGTGCGCCCCCGCATGGGGGCATTTCTGGGGGTACCGCCAACTTGGGTATAGCTGGTACTGGCAGGCTGCAAGCCAGCAGTGTAACGATAGATGGCGCGTATTTCAAAGGCTCGACCACCGCAACGGATTCCATTTCGAACACGGCCATTGCCGGTGGCATACAAATGGGATCGGAAGTGGATTCGACCCTGGCAAGCGCCACCTCGGCGGCCTCGGCCGGGCTCGCGGCCGCAAGGGCCTTGTCCTGCAACATGGGCGCCCTGTGCAACACCGCCCTGACGTCAAGCGGGACCATTGACCCGGTTAATGACGGCGGACAGAATGTTCTGATTGTGAGTGGCATCCGCCTGGGGAACCGAGCCAACATTACATTGGCCGGATCCGCCGGAACCAATTGGGTAGTGATTGTTACTGGTGGCCTTACGCTGAATAGCGCCAGCATCTCTCTGGCCTCTGAGCTGACTACTCCCAATAATTTGATCGTGGTGAACGGCGATGTCTCTACGAGTGGCGGCCTGAATAACGAGTCCTCTATCGACGGAGTCCTGATCGTGCCTACGGGCACGGCCCACTTCTCCCCTGGAATGATCAATGGAGAGGTGATTACCGGGGGAAACCAGATTGCATTTGCCTCTGGAGCAACTGTGAACACTCCTCAACCTATTCCCCAGTAACACGGAGATTCGGTCCAGGGCTTGCATCCTTTCGAATCAGGGCAGGCTACCCTATCCCTGAAATTGTTACAAAAGTATCGTTACCTGTCCTGTACCTTCGTTTGCTGAAGCGTTGATGCGCCGCCACGGTGCCATTCCTAGCGGCCACCTCGGCTTGCGGGTCGGGCTCCAGTTAGGGGCTGCGTAGTTTGTCAGCCAGTTCGTTTGCGGACAAGGGCTGGCTGAAGTAGTAGCCTTGAATCTCGTCACACTGATGCGCCCGCAGGAAAGAGATCTGATCTTCGTTCTCCACGCCTTCCGCAAGCACCTTAAGACCAAGGCTCTTGGCCATGCTAACGATTGTGCCCGTGATCACGGCGTCATCCGGATCTACGACGATATCTCGCACGAAGGAACGATCGATTTTCAGCTTGTAGACGGGGAATTGCCGCAAGTAGCTGAGGCTGGAATAGCCGGTCCCGAAATCGTCAATGGATAGCTTCAATCCCATCCCCTTGAGTTGTTGCAACATTAAAAGCGTGCCATCGGTATCGGACAGCAAGAGACTTTCCGTCAGTTCCAGTTCGAGGTATTGAGGAGCCAGACCGGTTTCGCGCAGCACCGTTTTGACAAACCGCAGAAAGCCTTTCTGGCGGAATTGGACGGCTGACACATTCACCGCAACCGGCACTGTGGGCAGGCCTTCATCCTGCCACTGCCGAACCTGAGCGCACGCGGTCTTGAGCACCCATTCGCCAATCGGCCTGATGAGGCCGCTACTCTCGGCCACGGGGATGAACTTGTTGGGCAATACCAGTCCCATCTCCGGGTGCCTCCAGCGGATAAGCGCCTCGCATCCTGTGATCTTGCCGGTGGCCAGCTCCGCCTGGGGTTGATAGGTCAGGAAAAATTCCTTCCTCTCCACTGCCAGTCGCAAGCTGCGCTCCAGGTTCATCCGTTCCACGGCCTGAACATTCATCTCCTGAGTAAATAATTGGAGGTTATTGCGCCCACCCTCCTTGGCCTTATACATGGCCAGGTCCGCATTCTTAAGCAGAGCTTCGGCCTCTTCACCGTCGTCCGGAAAAATACTGATGCCCAGGCTGCAAGTAACGTTGATGACGTGACCGTGGATGACAAACTCGGCAGCCATGGAATTGACGATGCGGTGCGCGACGGCTACGGCATCGGCTATTTGGTTCACCGCGGTCACCAGGACAAGAAACTCGTCGCCTCCCAGGCGAGCTACCGTGTCTTGTTCGCGCGTCCATCGCTTAAGACGCTCGGCAACTTCTTTCAGCAATTGGTCACCAATCGAGTGCCCAAGCGAGTCGTTAATGTTCTTAAAGCGATCGAGATCGAGATACAACAACGCGACTTTCTCGTGATGCCGGCGAGCGCCGGGCAGTGCCACCGCGATGCGATCGCGAAGCAGCGTCCGGTTAGGTAATTCCGTGAGCCCATCGTAGTACGCCAGAAATTGGACCCGTTCTTCAGCCGCTTTGCGCGCCGTAATGTCTTCGACCGTGCCTTCGTGAAGCACCACGTTGCCCTCGCCATCGCTCACCGCCCGCAGGTTCGCCGACAGCCACTTCTTGCCGCCATCCTTGGTCTGGCTTTCCATCTCGACACTGTGCAGCGCACGGTCCTTTTCCAGTAAACGTGACAATTCCTGGTGCGCATTGGGATCGGCGAACAGCTGGCTTCCCACATTCGAGACTTCCGCCAGTAACTGTTCGGGAGACTCGTAGCCGTGCATCCGTGCCAGCGCGCGATTGACATTCACGGGACGACCATCGGGAGTGGTCTGGAAGATTCCCACGACGGCATCTTCAAAAATGGAGCGATACTTCTCCTCGGCTCGGCGCAACTTATCTTCGGCAATCCTTCGCGAAGTTACGTCCTGTTTGATGGCAACATAATGGGTGATCCCGCCAGTGCCGATATGCAGTGGCGTGATCGTCATCTCTTCGGTGTAAAGGCTTCCATCTTTGCGCCGGTTAGTGAGTTCCCCGTGCCAGGTCCTCCCCGACGTGATGGTCGCCCACAGGTTCGTATAGAACGCACTGTCGTGCTCACCCGACTTCAGGAGCCGGAGATTTTTCCCCAGCACTTCGTTGGAGCTGTACCCCGTTAGTTGTGAGAATGCCTGGTTGGTCCACAGAATTATGCCCTGGTTGTCGGTAATCACGATGGAGTTCGCGGCGGCTTGCAGCGCCGCAACCTGCAATAGCAGGCGTTCGTCGGTGGCCTTATAGTCATCGATATCTACTGCGATCCCGACCATCCGTAAGGGCTGGCCTGTCTTGTCATAAGAGGCGCGGCCTTTGGCGAACCGCCAATGCAGGCTACCGTCCGGCCAGAGCACGCGATATTCAATGGCATAGTCCTTGTTGTCCTGGATGGCAGCCTCGATTGACTCTTGCACCGCCTTGCGGTCCTCGGGATGCACGACATTCATAAATATTTCAAAGCTCGTCGGCGAGTCCTCGGGCAGGCCCATTTGCCTACATTCGAGTGCTGACCACACGATCTCGCCGGTCGCGATATTCCAGTCCCAGAACCCAATTTTGGCGGCGTCGAAGGCCAGGCGCATTCTTTCTTCATCTCGCTGAAGCTGGGCCTCCACTTCTTCCTGGTGCGCCTGCGACACTTGCAGTTTTCGTTCATTTTCCTTTCGGTCGGAGATGTCTTCGAGGATCTTCGTGATGCCAATGATCCGGTTCCGCTGGTCGCGAATAGGTGCGGCCCAGAGTCTGGCGTCAAACCGCCGGCCGTCTTTGCGTTGTCGCCGTACCTCTTTGCCCCGGATCGTCGCACCCTCAAGCAGTTGGAGCACTTCACCTTCGAACTCGGCTCGGCATTCTGGCGGAATGACGGGGTACGGTCGACCGAATACCTCCCTTTCCGCCCAGCCGAACATCCGCTCAGCCGCCGGGTTCCACAGCTTGACTTTGCCTTCTGGGTCGTGTTCCGCGATTGCGACGGGAGAAAACTGGACGAGTTGTCTCAGGGAATGTTCCGGGCTCTCAAACATGCCGATCCCGATTCTCTGGCACCTCGGTATGCTGTTCGACGGATGGCGCAATCGAATATAGGCGGCCAGAATAAAAAATCGGCGCCATTCTATCACATTTCCTCTACACATGGAGCTGGCAAATCTGGGGTGGCGATCACCCGCCGTAATTTAACGGTAGAAAGTCACGATTGGATAGCACCCCGTGATCAGGACTGCTGGGTCATCCTGCGGGCCGAACTGTTACGAAAGTACAGCAGCCTCATTTTGTTCGCTTTTTATTCGCTTTTATGAACTGTCCGGATGTATAATCCACCGTCGGGACCCCATGCGCCTCTCAATCGCGAAACTGCTATTACTTTACGGCGCCTGCCTCACTGACCCATCGCACTTTATCTCAAGCGGCCCTCCCGGATTCTAGTTGCTGCACCGGGACGAGGCCGCCAAGGAGCGGCATTTATGGCGGACGAAAAAACTGAAAAAGGACGGGCCATCGACCTGGCCATGTCTCAAATCGAAAAGCAATTCGGCAAGGGCTCCATCATGAAGTTGGGGAGCAAGGGGGCGGTCGTTCCCATCGCCGTGATCTCCACAGGGGCCATTTCGTTTGACGCGGCGCTGGGCATCGGCGGCTTTCCGCGCGGGCGCGTGGTCGAGATCTTCGGGCCAGAGTCGTCGGGCAAAACCACCATCGCGCTCCAGGTGATTGGCGAGGCGCAGAAGCAAGGCGGCATGGCCGCCTTTGTGGATGCCGAGCACGCGCTTGACCCCATCTACGCCGCCAAGCTGGGCGTCGATGTGGACAACCTGCTGGTCTCGCAACCCGATTACGGCGAGCAGGCTCTGGAGATCGCCGAGGCCCTGGTGCGCTCCGGCGCCATCGATGTGCTGGTCGTGGATTCAGTCGCCGCGCTGGTGCCGAAGGCTGAACTCGACGGCGAAATGGGCGACAGTCATGTTGGCCTGCAAGCCCGCCTGATGTCGCAGGCGTTGCGCAAACTGACCGCCATCGTCGCCAAGTCGCACACCTGCCTGGTATTCATCAACCAGATCCGCGAAAAGATTGGGGTAATGTTCGGCAACCCGGAAACCACCACCGGCGGCCGCGCCCTGAAGTTCTACTCTTCGGTGCGCATCGATATCCGCCGGATAGGCGCCATCAAGGATGGCGACCAGGTAATCGGCTCCCGCACTCGGGTAAAAATCGTGAAGAATAAGACGGCCGCGCCGTTCCGCGAAGCCGAGTTCGACATGATGTACGGCGAGGGCATCTCGCGGGAGGGCGATTTGCTCGACCTGGCGGTGAATGGAAACCTGGTGGAGAAGTCAGGATCGTGGTTCAGCTACAAGGGCGAACGCATCGGCCAGGGCCGCGAAAACGCCAAGCAGTTCCTCAAGGAAAACAAGGACATCGCCGCCAGGATCGAAACCGACGTCCGCAAGGCGCTCGGCCTGATCTCGGTGGAGGACAAGGCGCAAGCCGCGGCGGCCAATGCGGAAGCTCCGCCCAGTGCTACGCCCAAGGGTCCAGCGGGGCGGAAGTAAGGCATTGCGTCGGAAAAGGGCCCTTTTCCCGAGGGCCCTCCGCGCACATCTTTTCTCCATTCTTTTTCCGCGATTGCCTCCGGACGCAACCCAGAATAAAATCATCCCGCACAGACTCCCGCCCTCCGAGGTCTCTTGAAGGACATCGTCGCCATCTATCCCGGATCGTTCGACCCGGTCACCAACGGACACCTGGACCTGATCCATCGTGGCAGTAAGCTCTTCGACCGGCTCATTGTGGCGATTGCGCCCAACCTCGACAAAGGCGAAGCTCTATTCAGCGTGGAAGAGCGCAAAGAGATGCTGGTGGCGATGACGTCTGAACTCGACAACGTGACGGTCGATATTTTTGAAGGCTTGCTGGTCGCCTACTGTATCCAGAAAGGCGCCAATGCGGTGCTACGGGGGATTCGCGCGGTGAGTGACTACGAGTTCGAATTACAGATGGCGCTCATGAATCGCAAGATGGAACCGCGCGTCGAGACCGTATTCATGATGCCCGCCGAGAAATATTCCTATCTCAGCTCGCGCATCGTGCGGGAGATTGCCAAGTTCGGCGGTCCCTTGACTGGACTGGTGCCGGAACTGGTAGAGGGGCGAGTTCGCCACAAGATTGCAGAGAAGTATTCGTTCGCCACAAAACGTTTATGAGGGGCCAAACCATGACCGCTGCCGGGACCCAGCTCTCGTCGTTCTTGACCAACCGGATCCAACGCATCGAAGTTTCTGCCACCTTGGCGGTGATCGGAGAGGCCGAGAAGTTGCGCGCCCAAGGCGTCGACGTGCTGGACTTCGGCGCCGGCGAGCCGCATTTCGCCACTCCGGAACACATTAAAGAGGCGGCGATTGCAGCCATCCGCAACAACTTCACCAAGTACACGGCTGTCGGCGGCACGGCCGAGCTGCGCGATGCCATTGTGCAGCGCCACGCGGCCGATTTTGGCTCCGATTACAAGCGCGAGGATTGCATCGCTTCGGTCGGCGGCAAGCACGCGCTCTTCAACGCCATTCAGGTACTGGTGGACCACGGCGATGAAGTGATTCTGCCGGTCCCCTACTGGGTCTCGTTCAAAGACATCGTCCGCTATGCGGGCGGCGAGCCGGTGTATGTTCCCACCGATGAGAAACACGACTTCGACCTCACCGCCGAGATGGTCGAGCGCGCCATCACGCCGCGCACCAAGGTCATCGTCCTGAATTCACCCGGCAACCCGTCGGGCGCGGTGATGAAGCCCGAGCACATGGCGGCGGTGCTGCGGCTGGCGCATGACCGCGGCATCTACGTCATCTCCGACGAGTGCTATGTGTACTTGAACTTCACCGGACAATTGTTCTCGGCGGGTTGCGTTCACGAAGTGAAGGAGCGGCTCATCATCATCGGCTCTCTGTCGAAGACCTACGCCATGACCGGCTGGCGGCTGGGTTATGCGCTGGGGCCTGCGCCCATCATCAGCGCCATGCAAAAACTGCAAAGCCAGAGCACCTCAAACCCGACTTCGATCGTGCAGAAGGCGGCGGTGGCGGCCTTGACCGGCTCGCAAGACTGCGTGCGCGAGATGTTGGCGGTCTACATTTCTCTGCGCGATCAAGTGGTCGCGGGCCTGCGCTCGATTCCGGGCCTCACCTGCACCTCGCCCAATGGCGCCTTCTACGCCTATCCCAACGTCAGCCATTACTTCGAGCGCGGCGGATTGAACTCGGCCTCCGACGTGGCGAAGAGACTTTTGCGCGAAGCGCACCTGGCGGTGGTTCCGGGCGAGGGGTTCGGCACCCAGGACCACGTCCGGGTCTCGTATGCGGTTTCCGCCGAGAACCTGGAGCGCGGGCTGGAGCGCATGCGCAAATTCTTCGCCAGCGTGTAGGCTGATGCCTGAACTTTATCCACTCCTGTTGATGCCCATCTTCGACGAGCGGCCCTGGGGTGTTCGTGATCTCCGTCCAATTTACACCCGAATTGTGAAAGAACCGATTGGCGAGAGCTGGCTGACTTGGGAAGACAACCGCGTGGCCAATGGGCCGCTGGCGGGGCGCACGCTGGGCGAGCTCTCGAAGCAATACGGCCGCGATCTGGTCGGACAGACCGCGTGTTTCGACGATCGTTTTCCGCTGCTGGTGAAGTTTCTCTTTCCCGGCGACAAGCTGTCGGTGCAGGTCCATCCCGATGATGAGCAGGCACGCAAGATCGGCCAGCCGTGCGGAAAGACTGAGTGCTGGTACGCGTTGCGCGCACAGCCCGGCGCTCAAGTCGCACTGGGATTGAAGAGCGGCGTGACTCTAGAGCAGTTCAAGCAGGCAATTCAAGATGCCCGCGCGGAAGAGTTGCTGAACTGGGTGGATGTTCATCAAGGGGACATGCTCTACGTTGCCGCGGGAACCGTTCATACCATCGGCGGCGGAATGGTCCTGGTCGAGACCCAGCAGACATCCGATACCACCTATCGCCTGTATGATTACGGTCGCGGCCGTGAACTCCACATCGCGGAAGGACTGGCGGCGACCAAGCTGCAGACCAATGCAGGCAAGGTGGTGCGCGACGGCCCGAGTAACGGCGCTCCAAGAGGTGCGCCGCCATGCCTCGTCGGTCCCGACGACTATTACGAAGTACTGGTTCGCTCCCCGTATTTTGAAGTGGAAAAGATACATCTTACTCCCGGCGCGCTTCAGATCTGTGCGACCACCGAGGACTCGCCTCATATCCTGGTCGCGGTGGACGGCTCAGGAATCGTAGAATCGCAGGGGATGGAGCCCATCAGCTTCGCCACTGGAGAAGCGGTGGTTATTCCGGCCAGCGTACCAGAGTACACGGTCCGCCCGCAGTGGGAGCTTGAGATTATGCGGATGTCGCTGCCCACGGAAGCGGTCGCGGAACCGGAGACCGTGCTCGGGCAATCACTCGGAGCGAAGTAGATATTCACCACAGAGACACAGAGGGCACAAGAGAAAAAATGGGCTGGAGCACGCCTTAGGCGTGCAATTAGGAGCCGCAAAGTGCGAACGGCGGCAGCCGCTGAAGTAAAAGCAATCGGGTTTCGCCTTCTCAGGTACGCCGCTGTGTAACAGTCACTTGTGAAGTGGCGATTTATCACCAACCATCCCGCTTGTGCTGCAGGATCGCGCTACTTCGATTTTGTGACAGCCTTTGAGATTGCGTCTTCGACGCACGCTGATGCGTGGACGGAGAACATGCCGGAGGGCTTCTTCGCGAATGTTTTGACCGCGTTTAACAATCCAATATTGCCCTCTTGAATCAGATCCAGCACGGAAACGCCAGACGATGCTGCGTGGCGTTCTGCGATGTGCACAACAAGGCGAAGTTGCGATTCAATGACTCTTCGGGCGGCGTTTTCAGTGTCGCCTTGCCAATCGTCACTAGCACCAAGCCGCCGAAATAGCTCGGCCTCTTCCGCCGCACTGAGAGGCTCAACGCTGGCCGCTTCACGTAGATACATTGCTACCGGGTCGTTGGGGTCACGCGTTTCCATCTCGCGCTTCATCTCCAGAGCCATAATGAGTGTGAACAGACGTTATCATAACCGACCTAGGGGACACCCGTAGAAACCGCTTGATGCACACCCCAGGGCGACCGAAACCCCTCGCGCTTCGCGCACCGTGTCGTTCTTCAGTAGAATCAAGAATTCAGAAACTCTGTGTCCTCTGTGTCTCTGTGGTGAAAAGACTTGGCCAATAACTTCTATCCCGTCATTCTCGCCGGTGGACGCGGCACCCGCTTCTGGCCGCTGAGCCGCAAGCGCATGGCCAAGCAACTGCTGCCGCTGAACAGCAAGAAAAGCATGATCCAGGAGACCGTCGAACGGCTGGCGCCGCTGGCAAAGGCAAAACAATTCTGGGTCATCACCAACCAGGACTTGCGCTCCGCCATCGTGCGCCAGCTTAAGGGTCTGCCAAAAAAGCACATCATTGCTGAACCCGCGGGACGCAACACCGCTCCCGCGATTGGCCTCGCCGCCTTCCTGTTGGAGAGGAGCGACCCCACCGCAGTCATCGGAATGTTTCCCGCCGATCACGTAATTGTGGATGAGAAGCGCTTCCGCGACGACATTAGTCAGGCCGCCCGGATTGCTGCGGCCGGCGAAAACATTGTCGTGATCGGCATTCCTCCCACCCGCGCGGAAACCGGCTACGGCTATATCGAAGTTGGCCAGCCGTCGCAGAAAGGAGTACTGCAGGTACGGCGCTTCACCGAGAAGCCTTTACCCGAGGTCGCCGAGCAATTCGTCAAGGCGGGAAATTTCTTCTGGAACAGTGGAATGTTTATTTGGAGCGCGCGCACCCTTGCCAATGCGCTGCGTGAACACCTGCCGAATACGGCGCCGCTGCTGGAGAAGATTGCGCTGAGCTATGGAACTCGCAGCTTCGAGAAGACTTTCGCGAAACTCTATCCCAAGTGCGAAAACATCAGCGTGGATTACGCCGTGCTCGAGCCACGCTCCAGGAAGGGCGAAGGCAAGTCGCACATCTACTGCATTCCGGCAAACTTCGGATGGAACGACCTGGGTTCCTGGACGGCGCTCTACGAACATCGCAACACAGGCAGGAATGAGGCTGATAATGTCATCGTCTCTGAGCAGAACTTTATCCTGAATGCGGAGGGGAACTTCATTCATTCCAAGCGGAAGTTCGTTGCGGTCGTGGGGGTGAAGAACCTGGTCGTGGTCGAAACCGACGATGCGCTGCTGATCACCACCCGCGAGCACGCGCAGGACGTGGGAAAAATAGTCAAGCACCTCGACGAAAAGAAGCTTAAGCGGCTGGTGTAAAAAAGCAGCTAGCAGCTAGCAATTAGTTGACACCGATCTCTCCTCATCAACTTCATTGGGGGGCGACGAAGCTGGAACGGGCAGGGATCGAGTCCCGCTTGCGGGACGGAAGATCATAGCCCAGCGCTTCAGCGCTGGGTAGGCTGCAATATTATGGTTGAGCCCCTTCAGGGGCGGCACACGAGCTACGTTGATGATTGGGATTCCACAATCTCTAGAAAAGCGTCTTGCAAGGATCACCGGGAAAACGGGATAGTGATGGCACCTGAAATCAAATTCGGGACCGATGGATGGCGCGGCATCATTGCCGACGATTTCACTTTCGAGAACGTTCGCCGGGTTGGCAACGCGATCGCGACTTACGTCCACAAGCACGAGGACGCCGGCAAAGGGCTGGTCGTCGGCTATGACACGCGCTTTGCATCGCAGCGCGCGGCTGATATCGTCTCCGAAGTCCTGGCCGCGTCTGGCATCGCGGTGCGCCTCTCTAACGATTACACGCCCACTCCAGCGCTGTCGTACGCGGTCAAGAATCTGGGTACGGCGGGCGGCGTGATGATCACCTCCAGTCACAATCCCTTCAACTGGAATGGCGTGAAGTACAAGGCGGGCTATGGCGGCTCGGGCACGCCCGCCATTATGAAGTCGATTGAAGAAGAACTTGATTCGCCCCGCCTGGAGCGCGGTGGCGGCAGCGTGACTCTGACAGACTTCAAGACCCCTTACATTTCCGCCATCAAGAATTTTGTTGATTTGAAGTTGGTCCACAATGCCGGATTTAAGTTTGCGATTGACGTGATGTACGGCGCGGGACGCGGCATTTTGAAGGGAATCTTTGCTGAGAGCGGAATCGAACATCTGGAGATTCGCGGGGAACTCAATCCGCTGTTCCCCGGAATCAATCCTGAGCCCATACCGCCGCACATCACCCTGCTGCAAGAAACGGTGGTGCGCGAGCACTGCCAGGCGGGGATGGCCACCGACGGCGATGCCGACCGACTGGGCGCGGTCGCCGACGATGGCAGCTTTGTGGATGCGCACAAATGCTTTAGCCTGATTCTGGAGTGGCTGCTGAAGCGCAAACAATGGCCCGGCGAAATCGTGCGGGCCTTCAACACCACGCGCATGATCGACCGCATTGCCGCAAAGTACGGCCGCAAGGTGAACGAGTGTGGTATCGGCTTCAAATACATTTGCGATCTCATGCTGGAGCGCGACATCCTGATCGGCGGCGAAGAGTCCGGCGGAATCGGCATAACCCGGCACCTGCCGGAGCGTGACGGCCTTCTGAATTCCCTGCTTCTGGCCAACATCATGGCGGAAGAAGGCAAGCCGCTTGGCCAACTGGTGCGCGACCTGCAACAGGAGTACGGCGAGCATCACTATGGCAGACTCGACCTGCACCTCAGCAACGAGGTGAAAGATGAGGCCATGCGCCGCGCTGGCGCGAAACCGGCAACCATCGGAAGTTTCAAAGTGCAGAAAGTGGAAACGCTCGACGGAGTGAAGTTTTTCCTCGATGCTCCCACTTACGGCAACGGCGCAGAAGCCTGGGTGCTGGTGCGGGCGTCAGGGACCGAACCGCTGCTGCGCATCTACTGCGAGGCGGCCTCGCCGGAGTTGGTGTCGCAGATCCTGAAAGAAACAGAAAGCTTCGTTGGGGCTGGTCCCCGTCCCGGCACGCCAGTGTTGTCAGAGGCAGGGACGAAGTAGCTCACGCCGAAGAGAAGCCTTCGCCTGAGGTGTGTTTCCCGCAGCACTTCTGGCATACTTGAACCCAGCATCGGAAAAACGAATTGCGCGTTCGGTTCTCTCAACTCCGACTGGATGGCAACCACTTCAAATCCGCAACCGGCCGACTCGCCAGAGGTACGCCGCTATAACCGCATTCAGCGCTGGCTGAGCCTGGCTGACGCGGTCATTGGTTTCGCCTTGCTGGTGGTACTGCTGGTCACGGGATGGACCGGCAAACTCCGCGACTGGTCTTACCTCGGCGCGCATCAGTATTACTTTCTCGCGGTCTTTCTCTATGTGCTGATGTTCTCGGTCATCGCCAAAGTCCTCAGTGCCCCGTTCGATTTCATCGGCTTCCGGCTGGAGCACCAATACCATCTTTCCAATCAAAAACTACGCAGTTGGCTTTGGGACGAATGCAAGGGATGGCTGGTGGGACTGGTCCTGGGCGCCATCATGGTGGAAATCGTTTACGCGATTATCCGGATTGCGCCGCAGCGCTGGTGGATGATCGCCTGGGCTGTCTTTGTCGGGCTGTTCCTGCTGATGGCGCAGCTGGCGCCGGTTGTGCTCATGCCGATCTTCTACAAATTTCAGCCGCTGGAGAACGATACGCTGCGCGAGCGGTTGACCAGGCTCGGCGAGCGTGCCGGCACCCGCGTGCGTGGCGTGTATGAGTGGAAGCTGTCGGAGAAGTCGAAGAAAGCCAATGCCGCGCTCACTGGGCTTGGCTCGACGCGCCGCATCATTTTGTCTGACACCCTGCTCCAACATTACAGTGACGACGAAATCGAAGCAGTCCTGGCGCACGAACTCGGACACCACGTCCACCGTCATATTCTGAAAGGCATCTTGACCCAGGTGGCGATCACGTTTTTCGGATTCTGGCTCATCAACCAGGTGCTGCGCTTCGTCACCGCGAAGGACTGGTTTCCGGTGCTCGGTGTCCGGCTCTACGATTTCGCCAACTTGCCGCTCATCGTGCTGGTGGCGACCATCCTGGGATTTCTGCTGATGCCGGCCTTGAATGCGATCTCACGCCGCCATGAACGGGAAGCGGACCGTTATGCGTGGGAGAATATTCCCGCCATCGCGCCCTTCATCACCTCGATGCAGAAGTTGGCCGACCAGAACCTGGCGGAGCGCGAACCGTCGAAATTCATCGAATGGCTCTTCCACTCGCATCCGTCGGTCGGAAAGCGAATTGCCGCGGCCGAGTCGTGGGCGAGGAAACAGCCGCAAACCGAAGTCCAGCCGCTCTAGCTAAGCTTCCTTTCGCGCAAAATGCTCTCGACCCTCCGCAAGTCCTCTTCCGTGTCAACGCCCACCGTGTCGAACGGCGTCTCCGCCACGTGGACGGCGATGCCATGATCGAGGAACCGTAGCTGCTCCAGGCGTTCGCTGCGCTCCAATTCTGACTCGGGCCACCCGCAGAAGGCATCGAGGGCCGCCTTGCGGTAAGCATAGAAGCCGAGGTGCTTGTAGCATCGCACTTGCCCGCCGCGGTCGCGATCGAAAGGAATGGTTGCACGAGAAAAGTAGAGGGCCCTCCCGTCCAACGCGGTGACCACCTTCACGGCATTGGGATTGGTTACATCCTCAGGTGAGCACGGAGTTTTGAGGGTGCCTACCTCGACGCCCTTCTTCATAAGGCCGAGCAGGAGATCCAAATGCTCGGGCCTGGCCAACGGCTCATCGCCTTGCACGTTCACGTAAACGTCAGCCGGTATTGTCTGCGCGACTTCGTGGACGCGGTCGGTGCCACTGCGATGCTGCGGCGACGTCAGGCGACACGACCAGCCATTCTGGCGGCAGACGGTGGCAATCTCTTCTGAATCCGTGGCCACGATCACGTCTTGCAGTTCTGAGCACGCTCGCGCGGCCGCATAGACATAGCTGAGCATTGGGCGACCGCCAATGTCGCGGAGGACCTTCCGCGGCAATCGGGTAGATGCCAGCCGCGCAGGGATGATTGCGATTGCCTTCACTGCCCTAGTTTCAAGGGACGGGCCGCAGGATGCAAGCAGAAGCTGCGCAAGCTCGGGCAGACGATCTTTGAGTGCAGTCAAATTGACCGCACCCTTTGGCGAAAAATAGAATCAATAATTGAGACAGAAATCGATGGGGACCGCGCATTGCCTCTCTACGAATACCAGTGCAAAAAGTGCCATAGCCTGATGGAGCGGATCCAGAAGTTTTCCGATTCGCCCTTGACCGTCTGCCCGCATTGCGGGGGCGAGCTGGAGCAACTCATCTCGGCTGCGGCCATCCAGTTCAAAGGCTCCGGGTGGTATGTGAACGACTACGCCAAGAAGTCGTCGAGTGCCGCCTCTTCCAAGAGCAACGGTTCCCCATCCTCCTCCACCTCGGAAAGCAAGGCGGAGACCCCTCAAAGCGAGACCGCCTCCAGTAAAGAAAAGTCCAGTTCCAGCACCGAGACCTCCAACGCCCGGAAGAGCAAAACCCCCGACAAGAAGTAGCCTCCGCTTTTGCGCCTTCAGCCCCCGGTCACACATCACAGACTTATGTGATTTCTGTCTCAATGGGGCGTATTTATCGTAGTTTCGCGGGTGGCCCCGCGTTAAAATGGCAGTGGACGAACATTCGTTCGCAGCACCGCTTTCTAAATCTCATACGCTTATTTAACAGGAGGTACAGGTCATGCCGAAGAACGTATTGACCCTGACGGACCAACGCACCGACAAAACTTATGAAGCGCCGATCGACGAGTACAGCACTATCCGCGCCATGGATCTGCGGAAGATCAAGACCACTCCCGATGAATTCGGTCTCATGACCTATGATCCCGCATTCATGAACACCGCTTCATGCAAGAGCAGTATCACTTTCATTGACGGCGACAAAGGCATCCTGCGCTACCGCGGATACGATATCGAAACCCTCGCCGAGCATTGCACCTATCTGCAAGTGGCCTACCTGCTGCTCAACGGCGAGTTGCCGACGCCCCAGCAGGACAAGGACTGGACCTGGGAAATCACCCATCACACCATGCTGCATGAGACCACCAAGCATTTCATCGATGGCTTCCGCTATGACGCCCATCCGATGGGGATCCTGGTGAGCACGCTGGCGGCGTTATCGACCGTATATCCGGAGGCCAAGAACGTCCATGATCCGGAGAACCGGCAGAGACAGATTGTGCGGCTGATCGCCAAGATGGCGACCCTGGCGGCGTATTCCTATCGTCACCGGCGGGGCCAACCGTACGTCTATCCCGACAACGATCTCAGCTACCCCGAGAACTTCATGAACATGCTGTGGAAGATGACCGAGCCGAAGTATGTGGCCAGCCCGGTGATCGCGCGCGCGCTGGACGTGCTGTTCATCCTGCACGCCGACCACGAGCAGAACTGCAGCACGGCTACCATGCGGGTGGTGGGCAGCTCGCAGGCCGACCCCTATCTGTCGATGGCGGGAGCGGCGTCGGCGCTCTCCGGCCCTCTGCACGGCGGCGCCAACGAAGAGGTGCTGACGCATGCTGGACGAGATCGGCTCGGTGAAAAACATTCCGGCTTACATCAAGCGCGTGAAAGCAGGCGAACTTAAGCTGATGGGCTTCGGGCATCGGGTTTACAAGAACTACGATCCTCGCGCGCGCATCATTAAGGCGGTCGCCGACGAAGTGTTCGAGGTGACCGGACGCAACACCAGGCTCGACATTGCCCTGGAGCTCGAACGCATCGCGCTGGCTGACGATTACTTCGTCACCCGCAAGCTCTATCCCAACGTCGACTTCTACTCGGGGATCATTTACCAGGCCATGGGCTTCCAGCCGGAGATGTTTACCGTGCTGTTCGCCATTCCGCGGGCCGCTGGCTGGCTGGCGCAGTGGAACGAAATGATCCAGGACCCGGAGCAGAAGATCTCGCGGCCGCGGCAGCTCTACACCGGAGTGATGCACCGCAAACTGCAAACCACGCAGGACGAAAAGGAAGCCGTGAAAGTGGGCTAGCAGTTGGACATGTAGATTCGCAAGACCTGGGGCGGAACGGTCCGCCCCATTTTTTTTTGGCCCGGGCAAGCTTTACGCTGCCGACTTCTTGCGGGGGACCTTCGCGCCCGAGCGCCTTGCTTCGGAAAGCCCGATCGCGATTGCCTGCTTACGGCTGGTAACTTTCTTGCCGCTCCTCCCCGACTTCAGTTTGCCGCGCTTGAATTCGTGCATCTCGCGTTCTACGCTCTGTTGCGCTTTCGGACTGTACTTGCGGTGGCTGCTGCCACTCGGCTTCGCGCTCGATTCTCGTGCTGTTGCCATAGCCTCTAGCCTCCTGCCTTAGTGAGACGATGGCGAAGTCGCAACGGGTTGTGCGTCCTGGTTTCTTGCGCTTCGCCCAGGCGCGTTCTGTGTAGGGCACACTCTTCGAATCAACTTTACATTTTTACGATTCCCAAGCCCCGAATCTGCTTCGCGTGCGTCGCCTCCAAACTCTCTTGTCGCGTCTGTGCAATTCATTGAAAAATCGCAAGTTTTGGCCAATTAAAGTGATCACGAATGGAGGAATTTCTGTGCTATAATCGCTGTGTACCGCCGAACCCTTAAGTTATTGACTTTTATAGTAGATAAGGGTTGCCAGAGAAGGCAAACGGACCCGTTGCGGAGTCCGGCTGTGAGCAACGGAAACGCACGTTCGATGGGTTGCCGTTGGAATGGAGCAGGATGCCCCCGAAAGATTCCGAGTCTGCCGCATCTGCGGCGCCCGATCCGAACAACAAACCTGTCGAAGTTACGAACGAAAAACCCGCCCAGAAAAACGGGAAAAATGGCAATGCCAAATCGGATGGGGAGTACACCGCCGATTCGATCAAGGTGCTGGGCGGCATGGAAGCGGTGCGCAAACGCCCGGCCATGTACATCGGATCAACCGGCGAACTCGGACTGCACCACCTGGTTTACGAAGTGGTGGACAACTCGGTGGACGAAGCTCTCGCGGGATTTGCCGACCACATCGATGTCACCATTCATATCGACAACTCCATCACGGTTGTAGATAACGGCCGCGGCATCCCGACCGAGGAGATGGACGTGGACGGCGAACGCCTGCCGGCAGCTCAAGTGGTGATGACCGTGCTGCACGCCGGCGGAAAGTTCGACACCTCGACCTACAAAGTTTCTGGCGGCCTGCACGGGGTCGGTGTTTCCGTCGTGAATGCGCTCAGTCATCTGCTGGAACTTGAGATTTGGCGTGAAGGATCGGTTTGGGAGCAGAGCTACTCCAAGGGCGAGCCCACCACCAAGCTGAAAAAGACCGGCACCACCAAGAAGCGTGGAACCAAGGTCCACTTCCTGCCCGACAAAGAGATCTTCAGTACCACGGAATACAACTACGACACCTTGGCCCAGCGCCTGCGCGAGATGGCGTTCCTGAACAAGGGACTGCTCATCACGCTCGCGGATGAACGCACCACCGACCAGAAAACCGGAGAGTCTAAGCGCGCCGAGTTCAAGTACAACGGCGGCATTGCCGAATTCATCAAGCACCTGAATCGGGGCAAGAGCGTGCTACACGATAAGCCCATCTACATGGAAGCCGAGCGCGACAACGTGGCCATGGAGATCGCGCTGCAATATAACGACGGCTATTCCGAGACGGTGTTCAGCTTCGCCAACAACATCAACACGGTTGACGGCGGTTCGCACCTTTCGGGTTTTCGCACGTCGCTGACGCGCACCATAAACTATGCGGGCCAGCAACTCGGTTTGTTCAAGGATGTGAAAGAAAACCTTACCGGCGACGACGTTCGTGAAGGCCTTGTAGCGGTGGTGAGCGTGAAACTGCCGCAGCCGCAATTTGAAGGTCAGACCAAGGGCAAGCTTAATTCCGATATCGCCGGCACGGTGCAGGCATTCGTGAATGAGCGCCTGGGGGCCTTCTTCGAGCAGAATCCTCCCGTCGCCAGGAAGATCATCAACAAGGCCGTCGAGGCCGCACGCGCCCGCGAGGCCGCACGCAAGGCCCGCGATCTTACCCGACGCAAAGGAGCTCTCGACGGTGGAGGCTTGCCGGGCAAGCTGGCCGATTGCTCCGAGCGCAACCCCGAACGCTGCGAGGTCTATCTGGTCGAGGGTGAGAGCGCAGGCGGCACCGCCAAGCAGGGGCGCGACCGCCGCTTCCAGGCCATTCTTCCGCTCAAGGGCAAGATCCTGAACGTGGAAAAGGCGCGCTACGACAAAATGCTGGGCCACGAAGAAATTCGCGCCATGATCACCGCGCTGGGGACGAGCATCGGCAAAGACGATTTCGATGCTTCGAAGCTGCGCTACAGCAAAATCATCCTGATGACCGACGCCGACGTGGACGGCTCGCACATCCGCACGCTGCTGCTCACCTTCTTCTTCCGCCACATGCAGGAGCTCATCAAGCGCGGCAACATCTATATCGCGCAGCCGCCGCTGTATCGCATCAAGAAGGGCAAGTTCGAGCAGTACATCAAGAACGACGCGGAATTCGTGCGGGTCATGGTGAAACGCGCCGCCGACGGCCTCATTGTCCGCTACGGTGAAGGCGCCGCCGTCCTGGAAGGCGCTCCCCTTACCAAGTTCATGACCACTCTGAACGACTTCCTGGGTTTCTTCGACAAGGTGGACAAGCGCATTCGCGATGAGAAGATTACCGAGCTGCTGCCGAAGGCCGACCTGCTGAAGCGCGTTGACTTCGAGGGTGACAGCAAGAGTGCTCCCAAGAAGATTGTCGCTTTGGAGAAGGCGCTGAAAGGGATTGCCAAGGACCGCGGTATCAAGTCGGTGGAGCGGCGCTTCGAGGAAGAGCACAGCTTGTGGGAATGCTTCTTCGTGAACTCGCAGGGCGCCGAGCACGTCATCAATTGGGAACTGGCATCCGCGCCTGAGTATCGCCAGATGATGTCGAAATACAAGCAGATCGAGCTCTACATGCAGCCGCCGTACTACATCGAGAGCGTGAAGAAGGACGCCGGCTCCGCCGCGAATGGCAAGGAAGAACTCAGCGACGCGGAGCGGGCCGACCAGGAGAAGGCTGAGCAGAAGAGTCCCAAGACGTCCAAGCGCAAGACTGAGGCGGAAACCGTGGAGAAAGCCTCGGCGCGCGAACTCTTCGATTACGTGCTCAACGAGGGCCGCAAGGACTACACCGTGCAGCGCTACAAGGGCCTGGGCGAGATGAGTTCGCAGCAGCTTTGGGAGACCACCATGGACCCCGAGCGTCGCACTTTGCTTTCCGTGAAGCTCGAGGACCTGACCGAAACCGAAACCATCTTTACCACGCTGATGGGCGAAAACGTCGAGGCCCGCCGCAAATTCATCGAAGACAACGCGCTGGAAGTAAAGAACCTGGACATCTAGAACTCATGGGGCTCTGTTGACATCCTGTCGTAGTAGCAGCTGAGGTTCGTTCCACCTGCACGATTTTGGCGGAAATACCGTAAAATACATAGTCCACAAACCCCGCCGTTTGTAGCACAATAGAGCTTCGCACCACCATTGTTCTTTGGGGGACCCCATGGCATTCGCGCAAACCCGTGACAATAATCAACCGTCTTTAGAGCTTCGACCCCTTGACCGCCTGACCCTGGGCTTGATTGGGATGGGAGTGATATTTGCCTCTCTGGGGGCTGGCGAGGCCGTCTACCGGCTCGCCTTCTTCGATTTCGATGGAGCGACTGATCGTCTTCCCATCGAAATGTTGTTCGGGCTGGCGTTCGCCTGGATGACCACCAAGCTGGTCAGAAAGATCTATCAGCACCGCATGGAGACCTCCGCGAGGATCAATCTGATCTGGGACCGGAACCATAAGATTCGTCACGCGGTGGAGGCCATCACGCCCGTACCGCATCCCGCCAACCACCAGGCGATCCGGGTGATTCGCGAAGAAGTGGACCGCATTGAAGGGGCGCTGACCGACATACTGCCGCGATAAGCGCGCCGTCGCCGCCTGTAGCGTCGCGCTGGTGGCGCAAGTCGTCACAACGTCTGCAACGCAGGCGCCGCTGTTCCGATTGCGGCGCAGCGTACGTACTCCCAAGATAGGACCAACTCCGGGCGATTGGCCGCCGTTCGTCCCGTCGCCAACCCCTCTTCGCCACCAGCAGCATCGGCGTGTTACAACAAAAGCTCATGTCCATTTCGGGTATCCGCCAACGAGTTGGTGTGCCGCAGGTCGTGGCGCTGCTCCTGCTGCTTATGTTTCTCGCGCAGTGTCTTTGGTTCTCCGCGCATGTGCCGTTATCAGCCGCGGAAGGCAATTACGTCGAGGCTGGGGTGCTTCATCTGGAACGGCTCTCCCCTGCCGGCACCAGTGAGCGCTCCCCGTTGGCGCCATTACTGGCAGGAGTTGCGGCGCGGATCAGTGGCGCCGAAAGTCATTACGCACGGCTCGGCAACTACCGCTTCTGGATCCGCTTGCCCTTCCTGTTTGCCGGACTGATGCTGGGGGCTTCGCTGTGGTATGTTGCGCGCCGGCTTTACGGGAACCTTGGCGGATACGTAGCGCTCGGACTCTACTGCTTTTCGCCGGTAATGGTGGGATGGGCGAGCCAGGCCGGCGCCGTGATCATCGGCGCCTGGGGGGCCTTCGGCCTTATTTTCACCTCCATCGCGGTGGCCCATACGCTGTATGCTCCGCGGGAAGTCGTGCTGTGGAATTGGCGGCGGATTCTTCTGATGGGGCTTTCCATGGCCCTCTGCATCGGGGCCCAGTTCTCCCTTTGGATTTTGCTGCTGCCCGCGCTCGGCTTCATGCTCTGGGTCGGCCATGTGCGGCGCGGCGCGGCCCTGGCCGTCTTTGCGGCGGCATGTATGGTTGGGCTGGTCCTATTGTGGGCGCTCTACAGCTTCCGCCCCGTGGTTTTCGCCACGGCCCTGGTCACCGCAGACTGGCTGGAAATTTCCTCGCAGACCTTCTCGTGGAGCGCCATCGCTCCGCTGCTGGGAACTTTTTTCCTGCAAAACGGGGTCGGCCTCGTCCTCTTGCTGCTGGTCACCCTGGTCACCTTCGTCGTATGGAAGCGGTCGCGATTCTTTGGCACGGCCGCGCCGTTGCTTACAGGCGTCCTGCTGGTAGTTCTGGCCTTGCGACTGCACTTTGCGGGCTTCACCTTCCTGTTCGTCGCCCTCCCGTTCCTGATTTTATTTATGGCCGGAGTGTCGGCGGACCTGCTGCAAAGCCGCTACGCACTGCTGGCCAATGCCGTAATCGTTGGCGTGCTGATCGCCAACGCCATGATCGACGTTTACAGCCTGATGCATATTTGACATCCCGAAGCCGATAGAAACTTCCCTGCATCTAAGGGGTTGGATTAGACTGAGGGCGTATGAGTGGCGCAAGCCAAGTCGGGTGCCCGAAGGGCTGCGTGTCGTCTATGCGTCTGGCGACGGTACTGACGCTTACGTTAGGTTGCTGCATGTTGCTCGCCGCACCCTCAACCGGTCAGGCGCGGGGTATCCCGCTGCCATCGGTAACGTCGATGGGCGGCGGTCACCACCTGTCGTTTCCCTCTCCCAGCGTGACGTTGATGGGACCCTACGGTTACGGCTACGGCTTTCATAATCATCAGTCATATTCAAACAGACCCTATCGCGGATACGGATACTCCCGCGGAGGCTCTGCCTACCCTTCGCCCTACTACTACATCCCATTCGGCGTTAACGGCTACGGCTATGACTACGTAGGCGGGGCCAATATGTATTCCGGTTCGCCCGATATGTATTCCGGTCCGCCCGATCGGTATTCTCCTGGCCCCAACGAGTCGACGCTACACATCATCGTGGAACAGGCACCCGCGCAGTCATACCGGGCGCCAGTCGATGACACGCAGGCGGAAGCAGCGCCGCCTCCGCGGATGGTACTGGAGCGGCCTTCCGCAGCACTGGATGCCAAGCCGCGCGAGCCTACCGTCCTGGTTTTTCGCGATGGACATCAGCAGGAAGTCGGCAATTACGCCATCATGGGTCAAACGGTTTACGTCCTGGATGATCGCACCCGGAAAATTTCGCTCGCCGACCTGAACGTTCCCGCCACCGTCAAGGCCAACGATGATCGCGGCATGGAATTCAAGCTCCCTCCGCAAAAATCAGCGCCGAAGAGAGCCGATATTGAGTTGAAGGTCCCCGCCGAGCCGCAAGCAACCAACCCCGCCAACATCGCTTCGGTCGCACCGTAAAGAATTCTTGTAGCTATCAGCCATCAGCTTTCAGCTAAAAAACCGGTCACTTGAGCGGCCTGCAAATTCCCTCATAATTGCCGCTTAATTCGCTGAAAATACATGGCTTATCTGAGTCCAAAACGATACCCGCAGTGGTATAATTTGAAGTGCTCATCGAACCAACAATCTCTATAACTGAAAGCTGATAGCTGACGGCTGATAGCTACCATGGCAGACGATCCCAACCAGCAATTACCGCTCGACCCCACCAGACCCGGCGGGGGCAACGTTCAACCGGTCAACATTGAAGACGAGATGCGGCGTTCGTATCTCGATTATTCGATGTCCGTCATCATCGGACGCGCTTTGCCCGATGTGCGCGACGGCCTCAAGCCCGTGCATCGTCGCATTCTGTATACGATGCAGCAGATGGGCCTGCAGCCTAACCGCGCGACGCGCAAGTGCGCCCGCATCGTCGGCGATGTCATGGGCAAATACCATCCCCACGGCAACCTCGCTGTTTACGACGCTTTGGTGCGCCTGGCGCAGCCCTGGAGCATGCGCTACCCGCCGGTCTTTGGCCAGGGAAACTTCGGATCCATCGACAACGATCCGCCCGCGGCCGACCGATACACCGAAGCCAAGCTGGCGGAAGTCGCGATGCCGATGCTCGATGACCTCGACAAGGACACCGTCGATTTCCAACCCAACTACGACGGCAACGAAGTCGAGCCGGTGGTGCTGCCCACACGCATTCCCAACCTGCTTATCAATGGCTCTGAGGGAATCGCGGTCGGCATGGCGACGAAAATTCCGCCCCACAATCTCACCGAGATCGTGGACGCCTGCATCACGCTGGTGAACAATCCGCACGCCACCCTTGCCGACTTGTTGATACATGTACAGGGCCCGGATTTCCCCACGGCTGGCTTCATCTACGGACGCAGCGGCATTACCGAGGCCTATCGCACCGGACGCGGGCGCTTCATGATGCGCGCCAAGGCTGCCATCGAGCACCTCACCAAGGACAAGGACGCGATCATCGTCACCGAGATCCCCTACCAGGTGAACAAGGCAAAGCTGGTCGAACACATCGCTGAACTGGTGAACAACAAGGTCATTGACGATATTAGCGATGTCCGCGACGAGAGCGACCGCGACGGCATGCGCATCGTCATCGAACTGAAGCGCAGCGCCGAGGCGCAGATCGTGCTCAACCAGCTCTTCAAGCACACTTCCATGCAGGAGAGCTTCAGCATGATCTTCCTGGCCGTGGTCAACGGCCAGCCCAAGGAGATGGGCCTGGTGCAGGCCATCCAGTACTTCGTCGATCACCGCATTGACGTAGTGCGGCGGCGCACCGCCTATCTTCTGACGAAGGCCCGTGAGCGCGAGCACATCCTCGAGGGATATCAGGTCGCGCTGGACCGGGTGGATGACGTGATCCGCATCATTCGTGGCAGCGAGAACCGCGCCGAGGCCCGGACCAACCTGGTGGAATATTTCTCCGGCAAGACGGTGAACGTGGCGGAAGGAAAGTCGGGTAAAACGGCATCACTAAAGGGACTAGTTCCTTCGCAACTCACGCGTCCCTTTGACACCGTGCAAGCCGATGCCATTCTGGAATTGCAGTTGCATCGCCTGACCCGGTTGTCGATTGACGAAATCCTGAAGGAATTGGCGGAGGTCCGCAGCCGCATCGCCGAATACGAATCGATTCTCGCCAGCGAAAAGAAGCTGCGTGGCGTCATTATCAAAGAACTCGAAGAAGTCAAAAAGAAATTCGGCGATGCGCGCCGCACTGCCATCCAGGACGAAGCGGTCGAGATCAGCCTGGAAGACCTGATCGCCGACGAGCAAGTCGCGGTCACGGTGAGCCACTCCGGCTACATGAAGCGCACGCCGATTTCGACCTATCGGCAGCAGCGCCGCGGCGGCACCGGCCGCAAGGGCATGAGCACGCGCGAGGAGGATTTCGTCGAAAATCTCTTCGTGGCCTCAACCCACGATTACATTCTGGTATGCACCAACAACGGGCGCGTGTACTGGCTCAAGGTGTACGAGATTCCCGAGCTGAGCGCCGCCGGCAAGGGCAAAGCGATTGCAAGTCTCGTCTCCTTACAAGCGGGCGAGAGCGTGCGCGCGCTACTGGCGGTGCGCGATCTGGAGGAAGAGGGCAAGTACGTTTTCTTCGCCACGCGCAGCGGAACGGTGAAGAAGACGCCGCTGAAGGACTTCAGCAACGTGCGGTCGAATGGCATCAACGCCATCGCCATCGAGAAGCAGGACGAACTCGTGGCGGCCAGTTGTACCGACGGCAGCCAGATCGTTTTCCTGGCGACGCACGACGGCAAGGCGATTCGATTCGAGGAAGCGGACGTGCGGCCCATGGGCCGCCAGGCCCATGGTGTCCACGGCATGAGGCTGCGCAAAGGCGATTACATTGTTGGCATGGCGGTCACTCCCAAGGTACGCGAGAAGGCCAAGAACGGTGACAAGCCGGAGGCGAACCTGATCCTGTCGGTCACCGAGCAAGGCTACGGCAAGCGCACCGACGTGGATGAATACCGCCTGCAATCACGCGGTGGCAAGGGTGTCATCAACGTGAAGACCACCGCGCGCAATGGCAAAGTGGTTTCCATCATGCTGGTGAATGAGGAGTCCGAGATAGTGGTGATCAGCCAGTTCGGCAAGATCATACGCATCGGCACCAAGACGATCCGTGAATGCGGACGCTCGTCCCAGGGCGTGCGCCTGCTGCACCTGGAAGAAGGCGACCGGGTGGCCGCCACTTCGCTCATTCCGCCGGAGGAAGCCAGCGAGAACGGCAACGGCGGATTGCTGCTGCAGTAGAGCTGAAGCCGTTAAAGAACTCGAGGGTGCCCGCCCAAGCTTCCTTTGCTTGGGTGGGATTTTTATCGGATGACATGGATGCGGACATTCAGCTTGAGCCCTTTCCATGTTTTGTCGGCGGTGTAGACAGGGGCCTTCAACGCTATTCCCAGCGCCAGACACGCGCAGTCTCCCAGCGATAGGCCAAGGTGCCGCGTCAGGGCAGTCAGACTTCCAGCAATCCTGGCGTGTTCCTCGTTGAAAGGCACAGCTTCGCGAATGGGACTGGTGGTATCTTCCCATGCTTCTTCGGGGGACCACCCGCGACTCACCAGCTTGGCTTGTACTTCGGCCAGATTGACCGTGCTGCTGACTGCGCCGGCCAGAAGCTCAGGCGTGAGTTTCTCGTGTCCTGCCTCACCGTGAATGACCGCGAGAATGGCGGAAGCGTCGAGCACGATTCTATTCATTTTTGGCGGCCTCGCGGCGTTCCGCAAGCAATTCGCGGACCAGCAACGTCCCGGGTTTTACATATTGCCGAGCGCGGCGCTGGGCCCGCTGAATGCGCCGCTGCTGGGTGGTGATTCGCAATTCGTCTCCCTGAATCCGCAGCACGACTTCATCTCCAACCTCAATGCCAAGGGCCTTGCGGAATGCCGCGGGAATGACGACGCGACCGTTTTCGTTTATGCGCTGACGGATTTCCTCTTCCATGTCATACTCCAGTAAAAGTGACATAATTCTAACATACTGTCACGACAACGATCATCCTCCGGTTCGAGTAGAATCTGACAGAGAAAAAGGTTTGGCGAGGTGGGGAATCCTATGGACAAGGTCAACCTGGCACAGAAGTTGTCGCTGTTCAGCGATCACTACAGTCCTAAGATCGTGGGCGAGGTGAACGACGCCTACGTCAAGCTGGTGAAGCTGCAAGGCGAGTTCATGTGGCATCACCACGACCACGAAGACGAGCTGTTTTTCGTGGTGAAGGGTGCGCTGCGCATGAAGGTGCGCGAAAATGGCACGGAGAGCGAGGTCATGGTGAATCCGGGTGAATTCATCATTATTCCGCGTGGCGTCGAGCATTTCCCTTCCGCCGACGAGGAAACCCACGTGATGCTGTTGGAGCCGAAGACCACGCTCAACACCGGCAACGTCGCCAGCGAGCGTACGGTCCGCGACTTGCAGCGAATCTAAGCCCGGGCCTGCTTCTTCACCTGTCCCACATTGTGGGGCAGGGCCTGGAGCATCTCGCGGACGGTGCGCTTGAAGATGGGATGCCGCACCTCTGGGGCAATCTCAGCCAGCGGTTCAAGAACGAATCGCCGTTCGTGCATGGCCACGTGGGGCACATCTAACTGCGGCGTGTGGACCACGGAATTTCCGAAGAGCAGAATGTCGATATCGATGGTGCGCGGGCCTTTCGGTTGGCTGCGACGGCGGCCCATCTGCTGCTCAATTGCCGATGTCCTCGACAGAAACAGCTTCGGCATCAACTTGGTGCGTAGCGCCAGCGCGCAGTTGAGGAACCACGGTTGCGCTGTGAACTCCATCGGCTCGGTCTCGTAGAACGACGACACGGCAAGCACTTCACCCAGCTCAGCCAGCTTCTCAATCGCTGTGCGTAGATTGGCCTCGCGGTCGCCCAAGTTGGAGCCCAGCGAAAGATAGACAATTTTTTCCACGCACGTATGTTAGCGCGATTGAGTCTGCTGCATAGTTGCTCGGAAGGTACGCGGAAGCGCAGGAAAAAAAAGGCCAGTTAGTCGGCGGCGACGACAGGTTCGGCCGGCCAATTGGCCACCGCCGCTTCGTCCAGGGTAACTTCTTCCGCATAGGTCGGATCGCGCAGAATACGGGAGACGATGGCGGTGTGCATGGCGTGTCCGGCGCGGTCGGCTTTGACGTAGCCCAGGATGTGCTTGCCGAACAACGCAAGGTCACCGATCAGGTCCAGCACCTTGTGTCGCACGAACTCGTCGATGTAACGCAGCGGTGGGTTGTCAATTCCTTCGGGGGTAAGCACAATGCAGTTCTCGCGCGAAACGCCGCGGATGAGGCCCATGTTCAGCATGGCGCCCTGTTGCTCGAGGAAACCGAAGGTCCGCGCCGAGGCGATCCGCTCCACATAGCTGCCATTGGAAAGCTCGACCTGGAATTTTTCGCTGCCAATCAGCGGGTGCGGAAAGTCAATTGCATAGCTTACGGAGTAGCGTTCCGCCGGGTACACGCCGATGAACTTGTCGCCTTCCCGCATTTCGTAGGGACGCAGAATCTTGAGGTACACGCGTTTGCGCCGTTGCTGGCGCAGGCCCGCCAGGGTGAGCATCTCCACGAAAGGTAGCGCGCTGCCATCCAGGATGGGAAGTTCGAGGTTGTCGAGCTCCACGATGGCATTGTCCACGCGCATCCCGATGAATGCCGATAGCAGGTGCTCGGTGGTGGAGATGAGCACGCCCTTCTTCATCAAGCTGGTGGCGTAACTGACTTTGGCGACATTGCGGCTGATGGCTTCCACTTCAAAGCCGTCGAGGTCGGTGCGACGAAAAACGATCCCGGTGCCGGCGGGAGCAGGCAGGATGCGCAGATGAACCGGTGCTCCGCTGTGGAGACCGACGCCGCTGCATTCGACGGGATTCCGAGTTGTTCTTTCGTAGAGCAAAGAGTAAAGAACGAACAAAAGACTAACTGAAAGAGTGACGGCAGCGCAGAGGATAAGATTACAAGTTCCCGCGTGACCTCGGTTGTTGTATTTCTACAACACGCCGTGTCGGAATAAGCACTCCACTCCGTAACTAGAGGCAGATGGTTACTAGACTAACTATCGTGCATTAAATAGCTTAGACAACATCTCGCAAGAATGAACGCCCACGGATAGCCAGAGCCCGCTCCAGTTTACTGAAAGAATTCTGTGGCGCTAACATCTGGGAGGACCGCTTTGGGCGACGGTGGCACTACTCCGTCGAAAAACGGGCCAGGTGAGAGTGGGTAGGCAAATATAGGGGTCCTTCGACTCCTCGCCCGGTCGCAACGGCGACCGGACTCGTTGCTCAGGATGACAGGCGGACGGAACGGAATGCCACATCCCAATCTCGACGGCTTGGATCCGATCAGGTAAGGTGAACATTCGCCGAACTCCAGATAGAATGCTCCATTCCAGTCGATTTCAGGAATCTGGCAGATCGACTGGCCTTGCCGCCAGCAAAGGCGCAGAAAAAGGAAGGAGACTCCATGATTGTCGGTGTTCCCCGTGAGACGTTTCCGGGGGAGCGGCGCGTGGCCCTCATACCTGCGGTGGTCCCCAGCTATACCAAGGCGGGGGTGGAAGTTATGGTGCAGACGGGGGCTGGCATGGAGGCCGGCTACCTGGATGCGCAGTACATTGATAAGGGCGCCAAGATTGTCGCCACCCGCGAGGAGGCATTCCGCGCCGATGTGGTGGTGCAGGTCCTGTGCTACGGATCGAATGACAAGACTGGCGCTGCGGATTTGCCCCTGCTCCGCCGTGGTCAAGCTTTGATCGGATTTCTGCGGCCACTCGGCGACATCCAGAGCGTCCAGGCAATCGCGGCGACTGGGGTCTCAGCTTTTTCGATTGAGCTGATGCCCCGCATTACGCGGGCTCAAAGTATGGACGCGCTCTCCTCGATGTCAAACATCGCCGGCTACAAGGCGGTAGTGATTGCCGCGGACACTCTGCCTCGGATCTTTCCGATGATGACGACCGCAGCCGGCACCATTACGCCATCGCGAGTGCTGGTGATCGGCGCCGGGGTTGCCGGTTTGCAAGCCATAGCCACCGCCCGCAGATTGGGCGCGGTGGTATCGGCTTACGACCTGCGCCCTGCGGTCAAGGAGCAGGTCCACAGCCTGGGTGGGCGGTTTGTGGAACTTCCCATCGAGGCTACCGATGCTCAGGATGCCGGTGGCTATGCGAAAGCGCAGGACGAATCGTTTTATCAGCGGCAGCGCGAATTGCTGGGAAAGGTGGTCGCCGAGAGTGACGTTGTGATCACGACGGCTGTGGTTCCCGGCAAGAAGTCGCCGGTGCTGGTGACCAAGGAGATGGTGGCGGGCATGGCGCCAGGGTCTGTCATCGTGGACCTGGCGGCAGAGCGGGGAGGCAACTGCGAGTTGACCCGGACGGGCGAGCAGGTGGTCGAGCACGGTGTCACCATCATGGGAGCCATCAACCTGGCCAGCACCGTTCCGTATCATGCCAGCCAGATGTACAGCAAAAATATTACGAACTTCCTGTTGCACATGGTGAAGGATGGAAAACTTGTTCTGGATTTGGCAGACGAGATCACGCGCAGCACGCTGGTTGCCCAGGGAGGCGAAGTGGTGAACCCACGAGTGCGGGAGTTCTATTCGCTGCCAGCCCTGGTCCCTCAATCGAAGGAGGCAAGCTAATGGTCACGGCTGACCTGGTCAACAGCCTGTACGTCTTCATACTCGCGGCATTTATCGGGTTTGAAGTGATTCGCCGCGTATCGCCGTTGTTGCACACACCGCTGATGTCGCTGACCAACGCGTTGGACGCAATCGCGGTCGTCGGCGCCATCATTCTGGCAGGTGAGCACAAGTCCACGCTGGCGACGGTGCTGGGCACGATTGCCATCGTTGCTGCCACCAGTAACGCCGTGGGCGGATTCATCATTACCGACCGCATGCTCAAGATGTTCAAATCCAGCCGGACGCAAAAGCCATGATCCCAGGCAGCGAATACGTCATTGAGATCACCTATATCGTCGCTGCCGTCCTCTTCATCCTGGCGTTGAAGTGGCTGAGTTCGCCAGTCACCGCGCGGCGCGGAGTGTGGGCAGGCGAAGTGGGAATGGTGTTGGCGGTTGCCGGCACGCTTCTGTATCACGGCATCGTGGACTACAAGTGGCTCGCGATTGGGCTGGTCCTGGGCGCGATCATTGGCGTCCCGCTGGGCAATGTCGGAATGACTGCGGTCCCGCAGCGAACGGCGCTGAGTCACGCCTTCGGGGCGCTTTGCGTAACCTTGGTGGGAACCGCGGAGTTCTACCTGCGGGCCCCCAATGTTCCGCCCTTCATGATGTCGGTGCTCTCGCTGGAAGTCATCCTCGGCGGTCTCACCGTTACCGGCAGCTTGATGGCCGCGGGCAAGCTTCAGGAAATCTTGCCGCAGCGGCCCATCACCTATAAAGGACAGAACTTCGTCAACCTGGCGATGCTGGCGATTGCAGTTGCCATCGCCGTTCGTCTGGTGCTGCATCCCGAGGCCATGGTGCTGTATCCGTTCATGGTGGGAATCGCGCTAGTGTTCGGCGTGATGATGATCGTCCCCATTGGCGGCGCCGACATGCCGACCGTGATCTCGCTGCTGAATTCCTATGCCGGGCTTTCCGCGGCGGCCATGGGTTTCGTCCTCAATAGCAAGCTCCTGATCGTGGCGGGCTCGCTCGATGGAGCGTCGGGCTTCATTCTTTCGGTCAACATGTCGAAGGCAATGAACCGCTCGTTTACCAATGTGCTGTTCGGAGCGTTCGGACAGGTGCAAACTTCAGCGTCGGCCACGACCGAGGCCCGGCCCGTACACAGTGCAACTCCGGAAGAGGCTGCCGCAATCCTGTCGGCTGCGAACAAGGTGGTAATCGTTCCCGGTTATGGCATGGCGGTGGCGCAGGCGCAGCACAAAGTTCGCGAATTGTATGACGCGTTGACCAAGAAGGGCGTGGACGTGAAGTTCGGCATTCACCCGGTGGCGGGCCGCATGCCGGGGCATATGAACGTTTTGCTGGCGGAAGCCGACATCCCCTACGACAAGTTGATGGACATGGAGGAGGCCAATCCGGATTTTCCGCAGACGGATGTCGCGCTGGTGATCGGGGCCAACGACGTCACCAATCCGGCCGCGCGCAGCGACGCGGGAAGTCCGATCTACGGCATGCCGATTCTGGACGTGGACAAGGCCCGCACGGTCATGGTGATCAAGCGCAGCATGAATCCGGGGTTTGCCGGCATCGACAATCCGCTCTACTACCTCGACAACACACTCATGCTATTCGGCGACGCCAAGGCGTTTGTCGGCTCCATCGTGCGCGAGCTTAGCGGCGGAGGCGGCCATGGCTAGCGGCACGGAACTTGGCGGCCGGGCGGAACGTATTTACAGACAGGAGAAGTTATGTTGACCTTCCTTCTGTGGTGCATCTTATTGTTCTTTTGCTGGCCCTTGGCACTGCTGGTACTGGTTCTTTACCCGTTGGTGTGGTTGTTGCTATTGCCGTTCCGGCTCTTAGGGTTTGCCGTCGAAGGAGTGCTGGAACTATTGAAGGCGATCATCCTGCTGCCAGCGCGGGTATTGCGCGGACCGCGCCGCGCCTGGTAATGATCTATCTTTCCGCGGACCTACATCGACACTCACCCAATGAAAAAAACCGGAGCTGCGCCATCCATTGCCTTAGTCGGCAGGCAGTCATCAGATTAATTCCGTGGATTCCGCCAAGACTGGGCTAAACTAACAGCCCAGAGGCGGTTCGTGGATTCCAGAGTCGTGGTAGTTTCCGGTTCGGCGAAAGGTACGGTCGCACGGCTGGCGGGCAGCCAGTTCTCCGTGGGGCGCGATTCCAGCAATCAGCTATGCCTGTACGATCGCACGGTGTCGCGGAGGCATTGCTCCATCAGCGAAACCGACGCGGCCTTCCATCTGGTTGACCTGGATAGCCACAACGGGACCTTCGTGAACGGCATACCGGTGCGGCGAAAGCTGTTGGGCCATGGCGACACCATTCGGGTGGGCCATTGTGAATTGGTGTTTCTAATCGGGGAAGACGACAGTCTGGTTTCGCGGATCGCGCAGTTCCGGGAGGAGTCGACCGCCGATCTGCTAACGACCACGAGCATGAATCTATTACCGTCTACCTCAGACCTGGGCACCGATGTTGGCCGCATGGCACGCGACCTGAATGCCCTTTTCAAGGTGACGAGCACCATTAATTCCATCCGCGACCTGGAGGCACTGCAGCAGCGGCTTCTGGAACTGATTTGCGAAGTGGTTCCTGCCGACTGTGGCGCCGCGGTAATCACCCGTCATGCGGACGACGATCCCAGCTTGAGTTGTACTTGGGGCCGTCAAGGTGACGATTCCCCTCCCCTGCAGATCCGGCGGGAAATTGTGCAGCGAGCGCTGTGGGAGGGCGCAGCCAGTATCAGCAAGCCCTCGGCTGAATCGCGCAACCCGGAGAGTGTTCTGTGCACGCCGCTGATAGGAGTGGAACGCACCATCGGAGTTCTGTATCTGACTGCCTACGGCGCGGGAAAACGATTTGAAGAGGACCACGTCAATTTTCTCAACTCCGTGGCCGGAATCGCGGCCGTCACGTTGGAGAACGTTCTGGCCTTGGAGGCCCTGCGCAGCGAAAATCGCCGTCTGCAAACCGAGTTGGATCTGGAAGGCGTCATCGTTGGCGAAAGCGATTCCATGCGACAGGTGCAGCAGTTTATCGCCAGGGTGGCGGGCGGCGATTCCACCATCCTGATTCGCGGAGAAAGCGGCACGGGCAAGGAACTGGTGGCGCGCGCCATCCATCGCAACAGCCGGCGCGCTGACAAGCCGTTCGTCGCCATCAACTGCGCCGCCATTCCCGAGGCGCTGCTGGAAAGCGAATTGTTCGGACACGAGAAGGGCGCCTTCACGGGCGCCATTGCCACCAAGAAAGGCAAGCTGGAAGTGGCCGAAGGCGGCACCGTGTTTCTCGACGAAGTCGGCGAACTTTCCCCTCCGCTGCAGGCGAAGTTGCTGCGGGTCTTGCAACAGCGCGAATTCGAGCGTGTGGGCAGCACCCACAGCCTGAAATTCGATGCGCGGGTGCTCACCGCCACCAACAAAGATTTGGAACAGGCCATCAAGGACCGCGAGTTCCGCCGGGACCTCTATTACCGCCTGAACGTGGTCTCGATGGTGATACCTCCTTTGCGCGAACGTCGCGATGACATTCCGCTGCTGGCCATTTACTTCGCCGCCAAGTATGCAGAGAAATGCAAACGACCGCTCAAAGGCATTTCCCAGGCAGCCCGGGCGTTGTTAATGGCCTATAGCTGGCCGGGAAACGTGCGCGAGCTGGAGAATGCCATGGAACACGCCATGGTGCTGGGTCTGACGGACGAAATTCTTCCCGATGATCTACCGGAGGCCCTGCTGGAAGTGCAGCCGGTGGAGCGCAGTGCGGTCAAGTATCACGACCGGATTAATCAACTCAAAAAGCAGTTGATTATCGACGTAGTCGCGCAAACCAGGGGAAATTACACCGAGGCCGCCAAGCTGCTGGGGCTTCATCCGAATTATCTTCATCGGTTGATTCGCAACCTGGACATCAAGGCTGAACTGGGGCAAGAGGACAGCGAGTAAACCAGCGAAAGCAACTTGCCATCAAGGCGCGCAAGCCACAGGGGCGACAATTATGTTGACATCCGCAGGTGACGAACATAAATTATGGCCTATCCAGACCAGATGGAAATCTCCGAAGTTCTGAAGGAGGACCCGTGGCAGCCCAAAAGAAGTCTCAGAAGAAAGCCTCATCCACATCTGCCATGCGCAGACTGACCGACCAGGAGTACACGCGCCATTTCAAGAAGGTCGGCGCCAACCTTGCCGACGCCGTTAGGGCGGTTGAACGCCTGGAAATGGACCTCAAAAGGATTAAGAGCACACTCAGGAACCATCCCTTCTGTCCTACTGGTAATCCGCCCTTCAAGTACAAGTGAATACTGATCTGGGACGTCAGATTTCACCAATGCGGTGGCGTCGTGCTGCCAGTATCTTCAGTTACTGGAGCGAAGGGCAGTTCGTTGTTGAGAACTATCGCGCAGGCGTAGCGCTGTCTGCCAATCCTATCACTGCACGTGTGCTGCATGTTTTCGGTGACTGGCGTTCCTTCGATGAGGTGTGTCGAAAACTGCCGGAATACAGTTCCCGGAGCGTACGCTCGAGCATACGCCAACTCGTCCGTCGTGGTCTTTTGTTGGAGGAAGGTTCGCCACAGGCCCGCGACGACCAGCAGTTCTCTGAAAGCTGGGCGTCCTGGCTACCACACGCTGCCATCCTGCACTTCGCAACCAAGGACATGCGTTTCACCAGTTCTGACGAAGCGATTACCAATCTGCTCCAGTCCTACCTGAAGGAATCACCACAGCCCAATTTCTGCAAGTCTTCCAGCCACAAGCTGCTCTCACCGGCCCTACCACTTTCCGAGCTACCTGCCACGAATTCCGACTTCATCAGAGTACTGCTTGAGCGCCGCACTCATCGGGAATTTTCAAAGGCGCCCCTGGACTTGGAGCGCCTTTCAGCCTTGCTGCGCTATACGTGGGGAACAACCGGCTTCATACAGGCTGGGGTGCTTGGCGCCCTGCCTTTGAAGACCAGTCCTTCGGCTGGTGCGCGGCACCCATGTGAGGTGTACGTTCTGGCTCTAAGAGTGAGCTGCCTATCACCCGGACTCTATCACTATGCCGCAGACAGGCACCTCTTGGAGCGCATTTCCGCGAAGGTGTCCCGGAAAAGAGCCAGCCAGTACTGCGCCGGGCAAGAGTGGGTGGACAGAGCGGCTGCGTTGTTCCTGATCACCGCGGTTTTCCCGCGATCAATGTGGAAGTACCGTTTCCCGCGGGCCTACAGAACGATCATCGCGGACGCCGGCCACCTCTGTCAGACTTTCTGCCTGGTTGCCACCCATCTCGGGCTCGCCCCGTTCTGTACCATGGCCTTGAAGGACTCGCTGATCGAACGGGACCTCGGAATCGACGGTATCAATGAGTCGATTCTTTATGTTGCGGGGGTTGGTCTGCCGGCGCAGCATGCTTCAGTTTGAGTTGGCCGAGCCTCTTCCTGGCATCCTCGAAGAGCGGACCTGTGGGTTGTTTCTCGCCCGCATATTTCAAGAATGAGCTGAATTGTTGCTGTGCGAGGTCATCTCGCCCGAGTGACTCGTACAGCACGCCCAGACGATAACGCGCAGCCGCGACGGCGTGCAGCGCGGGTGAGTCAATACTGTTAAATTGACGCTCATTGGCGCGCGCAACCAGGATTTCGTACTGATGGGCCGCCTCTTCCCGGTTGCCAGCAAGTTCATACGCCCGGGCAAGGGTCTCAATCGCCAGCGTCGAGTTGAGGTGATTGACCCCCTGCCTTGCCCATTCCGTCGCCGCCATAACGTGTCCGTCGGCGGCTGCCATTTCAGATCGCAGCATGTCGGAGAACGAAATCACTCTCGGCGATTTGTCACGCAATTGATCCAGCCGATGTAGCTCCCTCTGCGCCTCGACTCTTCGGCCTGATCGAGCGTAGAGCCTGCCGAGCAGAAAGATAAGGTCGGGTGCGGTGGGCTCCTGTAGCTTCTTAAGAGAACGCAGGAATGCCTGGCGGTCACCGGAAGCTCGATGGAGTTCAGCCAGAAGAATCTGTTTTCGGGACAACTGGTAAGTGTTCCCCGTTTGGGCATCGGCAATTACGCCATATTCAAGTTGATTGATCGCCTCTGCCAGGTCGTCCCTAGTCTGGGCTGCATCGGCCATGGCGGCCCGGGCCTGGCTTGCGGCATCGCCTCCCAAGGCCAGCAATTGGTGCCACGAACGGGTTGCATGGGCCTGGTCCCCAATTCCGAGATAATAACTGCCGATCACAGATAGTGCTTCCATGTCGTCCGGGTTTTCCTTCAACACCTGCTGGGCTATGTCGAAAGCCTGTTGAGAGTCGCCGCTCAAGAAATAATCGATCGCCAGGTTCTCCCTGGGACCGGGAGAAGGCTCCAAATCTGCGGCTTTCTTTGCTTCCGCTATCGCCGCATCGAAACGGAATTGATTTACGTAGCATTCTCCCAGGTTCAGATGAACGGCAGGATCTTCTGGCGAGAGCATAGCCAAGACACGATAGTGAGAGATCGCGCCCTCATAATCGCCCTTAAATAGTAGATAGTCACCCAAGGTTTTCTCTCTCTCCCGTTCGGTGACCCGGCCAACGAGTTCAACGGCCCTGGAGTATTCCTTCTCTGCGTGGGCGCTGTCATCCAAACCGTCGTAAGTTACGCCGAGATATTCGTGGGCCATCGTGAAGTCGTCATCCAACTCCACCGCCTTACTGAAGAATGAAACCGCCCCGCGGCGGTCTCCAAGGTATAGCTGTTTCTTGCCCGAAGAATAGAGTTTGATTGCCTCAAGCGACCGCGAAGTAACCTGAGCCAAAGGTTGGGAGGACTGTTGGATGGCGGCTTTTGATTCGCCTAGCTCCCGCCGTATGACGGGCGCAATTTCGTCGATCTTGGAGGGCAACTGCTCGGGACCGGAGAACTCTTTTTCCGTGGTGGCGAGCAGATCGCCCTTGCAATTTAAGACTCGGACCAGCAGCAAATAGCTGCTTCCGAGTTTGGTGACCGAGCCGGAGACAATCGACTGCAGACCTTCTCGCGTGCAGATCTCCAAACCAATAGTTTCATCAATGGTTACGGTGCGTGGCTTTTGCATTCTGCTCAGGACTTCCGGCAGGCCGCTGGATGGAAAAATGAAAACCTGGTGTGACTGGCCCAGTGCAGTGGAAATGAGTTCACGAGGAGTTTGATCGAAGACAGGATCTCCGGTGCGGTTCTCAAGGTCGGTCACCAGCACCGAAACCCGCTGCGCCGGGCCGTGTTGGCGTGACCGATGTCTCAGGTACAGCAGCATGGAACCCGCCAAGACCAGGCACAGTGCCACCGCGACCATCCAACGACGACGCGGGTGCGAGCCGAGGGGTTGCGCGGGTTCAAGCGTAAGCCGCCCAGTCCCGGTTGCAAGCCGTTCCAGGTCTATTTTCAACTCCCGCGCCGACTGGTAGCGCAGATCAGGGTCCCTATCCAACGCCTTCACGATCACGGCTTCCAGACCGGCGGAAACCTGGGGGTTGAGCAGGCAGGGCCGTACCGGATCGTAATGCAGAATGGCATCGATCAGCAGCGACGGCTGGCGGTCCGGAAAGGCGCGCTTACCGGTCGCCATTTCATAGAGCACGGCCCCGGCCGCCCAGATGTCGGAGCGGGCATCGGCGGTTTCAGCGCGCAACACCTCGGGCGCCATGTAAGGTAGCGTTCCGCTGAGCGAAATACTGGTATTAAGGTTGGTGGTCGCAGCATTTTCGTCGATCGGTTCCGGGAGTTTGGCCAGGCCAAAGTCGAGAATCTTCAACTGGCTGTCGGAATTGACCCGAAGATTCCCGGGTTTGAGATCGCGATGGATGACATTCTCGCGGTGTGCGGCTTCCAACCCGCTGGCCAGCTGCATGCCGAATTCCAGGATGGTTTTTTGCGCAAGAGGCCGCTGGGCGATCATCTCGTCAAGATTGAGGCCGGGGATGTATTCCGTGACCAGATAATCAATGCCACCTTCGTCCCCGAAGTCGAAGGCCATGGCGATGTTGGGATGATTCAGCTTGCCAACCGCCAGCGCCTCCTTGCGGAACTGTTTGCGAGAGGCATCGTCGGCAAACAAGCCTGTGGGCAGGATCTTGACCGCGACGTCGCGCTGCAGTTGCTCATCACGGGCGCGAAAGACCACACCCATGCCTCCGGCGCCAATCTGTTCGATCAGCCGGTAATGCCCCAATACTTGCCCGTTGCTGGGGGCCTGAATTGCCACTGACCCGGATATTAGGGTAGGGAGCAAAGGCCGTCAATGGCGGGCGTCTGTGGCGAAACGAGGTATTGTTGGCCGTTAGCGCGGGCCCGGGAATCGCGGAAGCTGGATTATTCATGAGCGCACGCCGATTTTGAAGGTGTCATCCTGAGCGACGAGCGCAGCGAGGAGTCGAAGGAACCCTATGGCCGCCAGCAATCTTATTGTGCCGGGCGGCGACACTGTGATTTCTTGCAGCTAAAGGGGTCCTTCGACTCCGCGCCCGCCCGACCCGCACAATCACCCCAACGAGCGCAAAGGCGGCGCTCGTTGGGGACCCCGAAAAGCAGCGGGTCGGAAATTCTTTGCGGGCGCTCCGCTCAGGATGACACCTCACGTTCATGAATAATTCCGGTGAAGGATTACGGCGGTCAAACCTTGAGGAAAATTCTGCGGCGATACATCCACCAGATGGGCAGAAAACATACTCCGACTATGGTGAGCGAATACAGCAGTGACGCCATGGCCGGAGAAACTACACGCCCAGAATCATGCTGGAAAATGTTATCCAGCCAACGGAGCGGGAACCCAATCAGCTCTGACAATACGTATGCGGTAATCGCGTTGGTGCCGAAGATGACGAACGGTTTGGTCCACCAGCCCCGATGCTGATGTATGTCGGTAATCCAGTAACAGATTGCAAGGCAAAGCAGCGCGCATCCCGCCGTAAACAGCACATACGGGCTGGTCCATAGGTTTTTGTTGATGGGAAACCAGACGCTCCAAACTTCCCCGGCAATCAGCGCAGTCGCACCCGCGGCGAGCATTCTCGCCACCTTTTGCGTTTGGCTGTGATTCGAGCCCAGCCACTCTCCCGTCAGAACGCCGCACAGCGTGGTGGCAATCGCCGGCAGTGTGCTGAGGACGCCCTCGGGATCGCGCGTTCCTTCCCACAGATGGCCCATCATGAGTTTGCGGTCGAGGTACGCGGCGAGGTTGGCGTTCGCGTCAAGAAAAGGAATATCGCGCGCAGGCACTCCGTATCCGGGCACCGGCACATAGCGCATCAGGAGCCAGTAACCCACCAGCAGGGCTGCAATCCATAGCGCGCGGGCATAGGTCTTGCAGCAAAGCGTAATCATCGCGGCAGCGAAGTAGGCGATCGCAATGCGTTGCAAAACTCCGGGGATCCTCCAGGTCGCGAGATGGAAGGAGGGAAGCCCGTTCAACAGCAGTCCAAGAGCGAAGATCGTGAGGCTTCGCTTTGCCGTGTGCCAGAGCAACCATCGAGTGGAATCTCCGCGTCTCAGCCTTGATCGGAAGGACAGCACCAGCGAGACGCCGACAATGAAAAGAAAGAAGGGGAAAATCAGGTCGGTCGGGGTCCACCCGTTCCATTTCGCATGCTGAAGCGGCCAATAGGAGGCACCGTTTCCAGGGTTGTTGACCAGGATCATGGCCGCGATGGTGGCGCCGCGAAAGACGTCCAGCGAGACTAGCCGCGCAGACGTTTCTGGCGCCTTCGCCACCCCCGTCGCGATCTCGAAACTAGTTGCCGTCATACCTTGGGCGTGGCCGGATCTTAGAGCGATTCAAAGTAAGTGTATCCTGCGACCTAGGGCTACCTGAACGCACGCTTTTTCGCGTTGCGGCAGTGCCATATTGCAACTCCTGTTGTACTGTCCGAAATTGGACATTACAATCCGGAGGGGGACACGACCCTCCCGTCCCGAAAATGCGCGATCTACTTAACCGGCTGAGAACGCACCAACTAACCCCGACTGGAAATGGTTCTCCAGTTGCACTTACGAAGGCGTAATGGATATCGCCCGTCCTGAATTGAAGCGCCAAAAGCGCCGCCGGCAAATCCTCTGGGTCAGCATTGCGGTTGTGGTTTTGATCGCGGTCACCGTCGGAATCTCACGGCTGAAGCCAGCCGCGCCGACCGTTGATCGCAGCACCATTTGGACCGACACCGTGAAGCGGGGCTCCATGCTTCGCCAGGTGCGCGGTCTGGGCACATTGATTCCCAGTCATGAGGATGTCCGCCAGATTCCAGCCGAGACCGAAGCGACTGTCATCCGAATCGTCAAACTTCCTGGCTCGCTAGTGGAGGCCGACACCGTCCTGGTGGAGATGAGCAACCCGCAACTCGAACAGGAGGCGCTGGACGCACAGTTACAAGTGAAGGCTGCCGAAGCCGAGTACCAGAGCCTGAGGGTAAAGCTCGACAGCGACCTGATGACGCAGAAAGCCGGAGCTGCCACGGTCAACGCTGATTACGCTGAGGCGCAACGCCAGGCGCAAACCGATAAAGCGCTCTACGATCTCGGCGTAATTTCCGGTTTGGCGGCCAAGGCTTCTGCTGGCAAAGCGCAGGAATTGGTGACCCGCAATGACATCGAAGATCAGCGGTTGCAGATCAATCAAAAAGCCATCGCCTCGCAGTTGGCCGTGCAACAAGCCAAGGTGGAACAAATGCGCGCCCTGGCAGACCTGAAGCAGAAGCAGTTGCAGCGGCTGAAAGTGCAAGCCGAGGTTGCAGGTGTACTGGTGGATTTGCCTTTGCAAGTTGGCCAGCATGTGCTGCCGGGAGCTGAGCTGGCAAGAATTGTGCAACCGAATCACCTGATGGCGGAGCTGAAAATTCCGGAGACCCAGGCACGTGACGTCCAGATCGGGGAACCTGCATCGGTGGACACCCACAATGGTGTGATACCTGGCGAAGTAAGCCGGGTCGATCCCGGTGTGCAGAATGGGACAGTGACGGTCGACGTGAAGTTGACTGGGGAATTGCCCAAAGGCGCACGGCCTGATCTGAGTGTGGATGGCACCATTGACTTGGAGCGGCTGGAGAATGTGCTGTACGTAGGGCGTCCGGCGTTTGGTCAGGAAAGCAGCACGATTTCCATGTTCAAGCTTGATCCCGCTGGAAAGGGAGCGGCGCGTGTACAAGTGAAGACGGGACGCGCCTCGGTAAACCTCATTCAAATCGAGTCCGGACTGCACGAAGGCGATACCGTCATCCTTTCCGACATGTCGCGGTGGGACAACACCGATCGGGTGCGGCTGGAGTAGGGAATGCCGCTGTTCGCTTTTCGCCCTTCGCCTTTCGCTTTTCGCTTGTTGCCTTCGCTTTCCCGACTGAAGTGAGTGCCTGCAATAAGCGAATCGGGGACACGTAAAAACAAGCAGGGATGATGCGAGTCTCCAAGAGCGAAGAGCGAAGGGCGAAAAGCGAACAGCGAATAGCGAATAGCGAGAGTGAAAACACATGAGCGATGCAGGAACCCTGCTAATTGAAATCGAAAACCTAACCAAGGTCTTTTATACCGATGAAGTCGAGACGCACGCCCTGGCGGGCGTTCATCTGATGGTGCGCAAAGGCGAGTATGTTGCCATGTCTGGGCCCTCGGGCTGCGGCAAGTCAACCTTACTCTCCATCATCGGGCTGCTCGACACCCCGACGGCCGGCGACTACAAGCTCAACGGGCAGCCGGTAGCGAACCTGGATTTCGCCGATCGGTCGCGCATTCGCAACCGTGAGATTGGTTTCATCTTCCAGAGCTTCAACCTCATCGGTGACCTTACGGTGTACGAGAACGTCGAGCTGCCTCTGACCTATCGTGACGGCATGCCCACCGCCGAGCGCAAACGCCGGGTGCTGGAATCGCTGGAACGCGTCGGCATGGCCCATCGGCTGCGCCACTATCCGTCACAGTTGTCCGGCGGCCAGCAGCAGCGTGTCGCGGTAGCCAGGGCGCTGGCCGGCTCACCTTCCATCCTGTTGGCCGATGAGCCTACCGGAAACCTCGACTCACGCAATGGCGAAGCGGTGATGGAGCTGCTGCAAAAACTTCATCGTGAAGGCGCCACCATCTGCATGGTGACCCACGATCCGCGCTTTGCCGCTCATGCGGAGCGCGAAGTGCACCTGTTCGACGGCAAAGTTGTCGCCGAGGAAGAGCTGCGGAGGCTGATGCAGGAGACGCAGTAAGCAACTAGCAACTAGCAATTCAGAAATGCCGAATCGATAAAGGTCTGAAAAGCAGATCCCTCGCGGGCTGAAGCCCGCTCGTGATGACAAAAATAAGTTGCTAAGAGCTAAAGGCTAATCGCTAGTTGCTAGTTGCTAATCATGATCCAGCTCAAGAATGTCGAACGCAGTTACAAAACCGGAGCGGGGCAGACCTGGGTCTTGCGTCGCATTGACCTCACGATCAACGAAGGCGAATTTGTCACGGTCATGGGACCGTCAGGAGCGGGCAAGTCATCGCTGCTGAACGTGCTCGCTTTGCTCGACGATCAATGGGCGGGGGAGTACTGGTTTCGCAAGGAAGCCGTGCATGCGATGAAGCGTAAAGAGCGCGCCGAACTGGCCAAGCGCAACATCGGAATGGTCTTTCAGAGTTACCACCTGCTGGACGACCTGACGGTGCAGGAGAACATCGACCTCCCGCTGTCGTACAAGGACATCCCACGCAGTCAGAGACAGGGCATGGTGGCCGAGACCCTCGACCATTTTCAGATTGTCGCCAAGAAAGACCTGTATCCCAACCAGCTTTCCGGCGGACAGCAGCAACTGGTCGGCGTCGCCCGGGCTGTCATTCACAAACCGGCGCTGTTGCTGGCCGACGAGCCAACTGGCAATCTGCATTCCAACCAAGCCAAGGAGATTATGGAGTTGTTCAGTGCATTGAATCGCGAGGGAACGACCATCGTGCAAGTCACTCATTCCAACGTCAACGCGTCATATGGGACGCGCACCGTCCAAATGCGCGATGGATGGCTGGTGGGCGATACCGCGAATCCGGCGCTCGCGCAGAGCGGGGAGGCGGTACGTTCATGATGGAACGCCTCTTCAAGTCGCCGATTTTGGCGCTGTTCCTGTGCGGTTTGCTGGTTAGCGCCCAAGCGCAAACCCAGACCCAGGCCGGTTCAGCGCCTGAGCAGATGCCGGATGCGCCGACGCCGCAGCCTTCCCCCTCGACAACGCCTGCGCAACTCTCCATACACACCCCCGCTCGCTTGGCGATTCCTCATTCGCATAATCCGTTCGGCGGGTACGTTCCGAGCCAGGTGCCCGAACCGAATTTGCAAAACTCGCCACGCATCGACCGCCTCATCCGCGATGGCAAGCTGTATATCTCGCTACAGGACGCGATCGCCCTGGCGCTGGAGAACAATCTCGATCTGGCCATCGCGCGATATAACCTCCCCATCGCCGACACCGATATTCAGAGGACCAAGGCGGGCGCTTCTTTCCGCGGCGTCAACACAGGAGTCGTGGGAGGCACGCCGGGCGGCGGTGTGGGCGGCTTCGGAACTGGCGCACCGGGCGCGGGAGCTGGCGGCACGACCGGAGGCGCGGGAGGAGCAGGCGCAGGCGCCGCCGGTTTGGTGCAGTCCACCCTCGGCGCAGGAACTCCGGTGCAGTCGTATGACCCAGTGGTTACCGCGATAAGCGGAGTGGAGCATCAGACCACGCCGCTGGCCAACCTGCAGATCTACGGCGTCCCCGCGTTGCACTTAAACACCGCGCAGGTGAACGTCAATTACACGCAATCGTTTCCCACCGGCACTACGTTCTCGTTCGAGGTGGACAACAACCGGCAGACGACCAACAGTATTTTCAGCAGTCTCACCCCGCAGTTGGGATCGTTTTACCGCGCGCAGTTCACGCAACAACTTCTGGCGGGATTTGGCACTGGGCCTAACCTGCGCTTCCTGCGTATCGCGCGGAACAACAAAAAGATCTCTGACATTGCATTCAAGAACCAGGTAGTGGCGACGGTCACCCAGATCGCTAACATCTACTGGGACCTGGTGAGCGCATACGAAGAAGAGCGGGTCAACGAGCAGTCGTTTGCCTTCGCCCGGCAAAGTTTCGAGAACGCGCAAAAACAGTTGCAGCTGGAGGCGATTCCAGCCATGGATGTCATGCGCGCCGAAGCCGAGGTGTCGCGGCGCGATCAGGGCTTGACCGTCGCCAAAACGAACTTGCAGTTGCAGGAATCCTTGATCAAGAACGCGCTTACCAAGAACCTCGATGACCCGGTGCTGGAGTCGATGCCCGTAATTCCCACTGACCGGCTGGAACCAACGGACACGGTCCCCGATAAGTCGCCCCAGGACCTGATTGCAATGGCCTTGCAAGACCGCCCGGAGCTGTCGGAATCGCAGATTGATTTGCAGAACCGCCAGATCAGCCGTCAGGCGGCCAAGAACGCATTGCTGCCAACGCTGGCCCTGGTGGGCTTCTACGGCGGCACCGGCTTGGCGGGAGAATTGAATCCGTTTTACTATCTGACTCCCAACACCACGACTGCACCTTGCTGTTTTGGAGGAGCTTTCGGCGACGCATTCAACAATTCGGCCCCGGATTATTTTGTGGGCCTTAACTTGACTCTCCCTATCCGTAACCGGGTCGCCAAGGCGGACCAATATCGTTCGGAGCTGGAATACCGTCAGGCCGAGTTACGCCTGCAGCAGCTGAAAAAGCAAATTCGCATCGAAGTACGCAATGCGCAATATGCTCTCGAGCAGGGCCGCGCCCGGGTGCAAGCTGCGAAAAAAGCGCGCGATCTGGCGGACAAGACGTTTACGATCATGCAGAAAGAGCAAACCCTGGGCGCAGGCTCGAGCTTCCAGACGCTGACCGCGCAGCGCGACCTCGCCGTTGCCGAACTCGATCTGGTGAATGCCACGACGGCATACCAGAAATCCAAGCTCGAGTTGGAACGCGCCACCGGCACCACTCTGGCAGATAATGGCATTCAGATCGAGGATGCGGTGAACGGCACCGCCCCCTGACGGAGAGCATATTGCCCAAGACCCAAAGCCAAGGAAGCCCCGGCCTGGTGCAGGATTCCCCCGCTGGGACTCGTGAACGGCAGAAGGCAGGCCGCATTCTCACGGCTGATGACCAACCGCACATTCTGGAAGCGATCGAACTGCTGCTGCGTCCGGAAGGCTTTGAAGTTGATACGGCGAAGTCCCCAGCCGCGGTGCGGGAAGCACTCGCCAGCGACTTCTACGATGCCGTCTTGATTGACTTGAACTATACCCGCGATACCACCTCAGGGCAGGAAGGGCTGGATCTGCTCTCTGAGATCGTGGCCTTCGATAGCAGCCTCCCGGTGATCGTGATGACCGCCTGGGGTAACGTTGAACTCGCGGTTGAGGCCATGCGGCGCGGGGCGCGCGATTTCATTCAGAAGCCGTGGGAAAACGAACGCCTGCTGGCGATCTTGCGCACCCAGGTTGAACTGCATCGCGCTTTGCAACGCACCCAACGTCTGGAAGCCGAGACGAAACTGCTGCGCGCCGAAGGACGTCCCCAGTTCATCGCCGCTGCTACTTCCATGCAGCCGGTATTGCAGACCATGGCCCGAATCGGCCCCTCCGACGCCAATGTGCTGGTCACCGGCGAACATGGCACGGGCAAAGAGGTCGTCGCTCAGACGCTGCATGCTTTGTCGGCACGGGCTTCCATGCCTCTGGTCGCCGTAAATACCGGCGCGCTGCCCGAGGGCACCTTCGAAAGCGAATTGTTCGGGCACGTGAAGGGCGCGTTCACCGACGCGCGCGCCGACCGTATCGGACGTTTCGAGTTGGCCGATAACGGCACCATCTTTCTCGATGAGATCGGAAATGTTCCCATCCGGCAGCAAGCCAAACTGCTGCGCGTGCTGGAAACGGGCGAGATCGAGCGGGTCGGCTCATCCCGGACCAAGCGGATCAACGTGCGCGTCATCTCCGCGACGAATATCGACCTGCAAACCGCCATTGCCGCAGGCCAGTTTCGAGAAGACCTGCTTTTCCGGCTGAATACGGTGGAGATTCACATCCCCGCCCTGCGCGAACGGCGCGAAGATATTGCAGCGTTGGCGGCACATTTCCTGTCGCGCTATGCGACACGTTATCGCGCACCGGTTACCGGTTTTGCCCCGCCCGCTCTTCAGACGATGATGCAGTATGCGTGGCCAGGCAATGTCCGGGAGTTGGAGCACACCCTGGAACGTGCGGTGCTGATGTGCCACAGCGGCGAGATTCAAGTCTCGGACTTGGGGCTGAATGTGCAACGTCCACAGGGACAGAACCTGGAAGAACTCAGCATTGAGGAGGTCGAGGGCATCCTGGTTCGCAAAGCGCTGCAGCGGTTCCACGGCAACGTGAGTCAAGCGGCCGAGGCCCTGGGCTTGAGCCGTGGCGCTCTCTACCGCCGGATGGAGCGGTATGGACTCTAGTTCAGGCGGCGACTCCAAGTCCGCAGCCCGAACTCCTCGCGCTCGATCTCGCAGATCGAGACTACTCTTCGAAAGACGCATCGCTCTGTTTGCTGTCCTCGCCGCCCTTCCGGGAATTGCCTTCGGCACCATCCTCATCTGGACCCAGCCATGGACGCGCGAGGTAAAGATCACGCTGACGGCGCTCGAGTTCTTTCTTTGGCTGGTGCTGACCTTAGCGCTGCTCGACCAGGTTGTACGCCCATTGCAGACTCTGGCCAACGTGGTGGGCGCGCTACGGGAAGAAGACTATTCCTTTCGCGCGCGCGGAGCAGTAGCCAATGACGCACTGGGCGAGTTGGCGCTCGAGATTAATGCGCTGGCCGACATCCTGACCGAGCAGCGTATTCAGACGATCGAAGCGACAGCACTTTTGCGTCGCGTAGTCGATGAAATCGATGCCCCGCTGTTCACTTTCGATCCCGATCATATCCTGAGGCTGGTGAACGCGGCGGGCGAGCGGCTATTGCAACAACCATCGGCGCGCCTCTTGGGGAAGACTGCCGCGGAACTTGAACTCAATGCCTGCTTCGAGGCCAGAAACGAGGCCCTGGTCGCACTTCCGTACTCCACTCCTAACGCACGCTGGATGGTACGCCAGAGTTCCTTCCGCCAAAACGGCGTGCCCCACAAACTGATCGTACTGTCCGACGTGAGCCGTGCTCTGCGCGAAGAAGAGCGCAGCGCCTGGCAGCGCTTGATCCGCGTCCTGGGCCACGAGCTTAATAACTCGCTGGCGCCCATCATTTCGATCGCGGGGAGTCTGGCGTCACGTCTGCCGTTGCCTCAATTGCCGGAAGAACAGAACGCCGACTTTCAGCGCGGACTCGACATCATCGAATCCCGCACCGCTTCCCTGCACCGCTTCCTGCAGTCGTATCGGCGGCTGGCACAGATGCCGACGCCCACCCTGCAACCAGTTGAGTTGCGGCAACTGATGGAACGCGTTGCCCTCCTGGAAACTCGTCTGACCGTCGAGATCGTGCCGGGCCCGGACCGTGTCTTGATGATCGACGCCGACCTCATCGAACAGATGCTGATCAACCTGGTGCGCAATGCTGTCGATGCCGCACTGGAGCAGGCACAGTCCGCTCATGCGGGTCCGGAAACCGCAGCGCCGAAGGTCTCCATGCGATGGGAACAGTACGATCGCAAGGTGGCGCTGATCGTGGAAGACAACGGCATTGGCCTGCTCAACCCGAGTAATGCTTTTGTTCCCTTCTACACCACCAAACCGGGCGGTTCCGGGATCGGGTTGGTTCTGTCGCAGCAGATCGCCGAGGCCCACGGAGGTTCCATCGAGCTCGGTAATCGCCGGGATACGCGGGGCTGTATCGTGAAAGTCTTACTGCCGAGCCGCTCATCGCCGAGGTCGCTGCCTTCTTGAAGTGAACGCTGGCTGACAACCCGGTGCTTATTCGCCGGCTATCGCGCGATCGATGGAAACCGCGCCTGAGCCTTTGATCAACACCACTATGGCCAGCGCGATCGCCAGGAGATGGTATTCAAATCCCTCACCTTTTTGCTGGCCGGTCCAGTTCATGAAGAAACCGTTAACGTGATGGACGGTGGCGATGGCAACCAGCATGTTGACGATGATGCCCAGAGCTGCGATACGGCTGAGCAGACCAACCAGCAGTCCAAGGCCACCGAAGAACTCGGCGCAAATTGCCAGGAATGCCAGCGGCGCCGGAATTCCCATCTGTTGCGTGAAGAACCCCATGGTGGCGTGGAAGCCGTAGCCGCCAAACCAGCCCAGCATTTTTTGCGCGCCGTGCATAAAGAAGGTCAGGCCGAGCACCAGGCGCACGACGGTGAGCGTGAAATCAGTCGAAGTAGAACAGAGTTTGTGGAACATGAGCATCCCCCTCGAAGATCGGGCGCCGTCAGCTCACCCGACAAAGTGATAGATGCTTGTTGTAACACACAAGTTGCAGAAATGTGTCTAATCGACCGATTTCAAGGGGTTGCGCCCGACGTTGGTAAATGACTCAGCAGGGAAAAGAATTGCTCATGGTTTATCAGCCGCTTTGAACTCGGCCCAGGGATTGCCCTTCATGTCGTGCAAGACGGGGCGCTGCCAGTCAAATTCCGGGTGCTCTTTGAGAAAAGTGTCGGCGATGAAGTCCTCCCCGCAGGGATAACCGGCGCGCGCTTGCAGGCTCATGTTCTTCGCCATGGTACTGTCAGCCGCCTGCGCGGTTACTGCGCCACCGGGCGAATACGGCGGCCACTGCCACTCGGGCACGCCTCGCGGCGAGTTGGCGACATGGCCACACAAAGCTCTCTCATCGCGTGCCTCCTTGCCTTCGTAGCTGTCCCAGTGGTCGGCGAGAAACTTCTTGGCCATCTCGACGTCGATCTGCCCTTTGCTCTGCGCCATCAACTCATCCCAGCGCTGGTGACGGGCATTGGCTGAGCTGCCCATGTTGCTGGGATCGAAATCGGTCTCTTTCTTGATGAACTCAGGATCGCTGGGAAAGTTTGAGCCGACGAAGTAGCCGTCCTTGGTCCGCCAGACGCGGTGCATCTTCAGGCCGAGCTCAAAGCGGGCAATCTCGCCGGTCTTGTTGTCGGCCAGCAGCCAGTCGTTGGCGTATCCGCCGTTGTTGTGGTCGAGCATAATCCGCACATACTCATCGATTGAGCTGGCATACTGCATGGCGCGGCGCGCCCGTACGAACTCAGGCACCCCGTTGGGGTCGAACAAAGCGTAGCCGGTGATGGTTGTCTCCGTGACCATGAGTCCGGCGGAATTGATGCCGAAGTCATCGTCGCTCACGATCACCCCCGGAAAGCCATCGGTCAACATGTGATACCCGTGGGTGGGAACGATGTCGAAGATGACGGTCCAGCGGCTGCCAACCGCGATGTCGGTCCAGTTGCTGTGGGCAATGACCGGTTTGTGGTCCTTGGTCATCGCGCCGGTCGCAACCAATGCGCTGCAATTTCCCGGAGCCTTCAAGACCGGCGCGTCAGCCCGCTTTTCCCGTTTGTTCAGCCAGGGAACGTAGTAATCGGGAAGTTCTTCCATGGCGTTCAACGCCACCACGTCCCACAGATCCAGGTTTACGCCGTGGGCGTGCAGGCCATCCACGATGCCTTGCAATTCCTGTTGATACTCTGCGTCAATGTGCTTCCACAGCACGTTTTGTGCGGTACTGCGGTAGAAGTTCCAATCGCGCTTGGTGGTATGGGTATCGACCGCACGAACAGTGTTCAAGCCATCTGCGATCTCGGGTGCCAGCAGGTATCCGTGTTGATAGCCGATGTCGGCGGGAGAGCCTTCGAGATGAACGTACACCCAATGATTGCGCTCGAAGCGATAGGCAGGTTTCAGGCGCCCTTCGTCAGGTTTCGTCGCATCCTGCCTGGCAAATCCGAAAATGGAGCAGCCGAACAGCACACCGACTGCGAGCAATGACCGAACAATCCAGCGAAATCCAAGTTGCATAGATTCTCCAATACGCATCAGACGGGAGCTTATCCCTTCCGCAACCGAATATCAATGCAAGGCCTGGCTTGTAAAATTCTCCGCACAGAACCAGGAATCAGTTAATGTATGGAAGGCCAACCTGCTATCAGGTCTTGCGCCCTGAGGGAAAGATGCTGGGTTGCGAAAGAATGCTATTCGTAAAATTGGTAGCCAGACAGGAATTCTCAATTCGCATCTGGATCATGGCTCTGCTACTGGTCCTGTGCGCGACCGCGTCACTTGCAGCGCAAGAACGGCCCAACTCAGCGCCGAACTGGACATTCGCCGTATCGGGTGACTCGCGCAACTGTGGCGACATCGTGATGCCCGCAATCGCCCAGGGAGTCAGGCGCGATGGCGCCGCTTTCTATTGGCATCTTGGCGACTATCGTGCCATCTATACCTTCGACGAGGACTACCTCCACACTCATCCCGCTTCCACCATCAGCGACTACTTCGCCGCGGCCTGGCCTGATTTCATCCAGCATCAGTTGAAACCGTTTGGAGATCTGCCAGTGTTCCTGGAGATGGGGAACCATGAAGTGGTACCGCCCATGACCAGGGGCCAATACATCGCACAGTTCGTCGACTGGCTCAACCAACCCGTCCTTCAGCGGCAGCGGCAGGCGGACAATCCCAACGACCATGTTTTGAAGACGTACTATCACTGGATTGAACGCGGCGTTGATTTCATCAGCATGGACAACGCCTCAGCGGAGGAGTTCGACGCCGGCCAGATGGCATGGTTCCAGGGTGTCCTGGCAAGCGATGCCAAGAGCAGTTCGGTTCGCTCAGTCGTACTGGGGATGCATGCGGCCCTTCCCGACGGGCTATCGGCGGGGCACAGTATGAACGACTCTGCCCAGGAACAGAAAAGCGGGCGGAATGTTTATGCGCAGCTGGTTGCTTTCCGTCGCAGCAGCGGAAAGAACGTGTACGTGCTGGCGAGCCATTCGCACTTCGTGATGAACAACATCTACGCCACCGCTTGCCATGCCAGCGAGGGAGTGTTGCCCGGATGGATCGTGGGCTCTGCCGGCGCCGCGCGTGCTCGCCTGCCGCAGGACCACGCTGCTGCCACCGTCGCCATGACTGATGTTTATGGGTACCTGCTGGCGACAGTGGCGCCGGACGGAAGCATGACCTTCGAATTCAAGGAAGTCAAAGAGGCGGATGTGCCGGCGAGCGTGGTCCACGAGTTCTCGCGGGAGCAGGTGGATTGGTGCTTTGCGCAAAACAAGGCGTCCTACACTCCGGCTGGCGCTGTGTGCCCCACAGATCGCACTCCAACAATGCACTGAACTGCTCCGCCTAGCTTCTCCATCGTAGGTATTTCAGCGCTTCCGCCTGCTCTGCGAGGATTCACGCCACTCCAAAAAGCTCTACCGCCCGCGTCAGGTTTCGAGTAATATCTAATGCCAAAGTCGTTGAATAACGCCGGTCGACTTCATCACTCAAGTACCCATGGAGATAACCAATCGCTTGCTGCGCGGGTTTGCCGGCGATACTGCCGTGCCGGGAGCGCACCCGCTCGACGTGCTTGTAGCCGGGATGTTACGCCGGTCGAAGATGTTTTCCCGGGGTTGGGGGGAGGAGGCGCTGCTGACGCAGCTCGCCACGCGGGTTTCCTACAGCGATCCGCCGGCGCCGATTTCTGTCGAATGGCACTCGGCGGGTAAGCGCGGCCAAATCGTGCGGCGCGACGGCAGGTTTACTTCGCCACTGGAGTTGCTTCCCAAAGAAACGCGCATCGTACATGTGCGCGCCCGGTTGCGCGAAGGTAATGGTGCAGCATGCGTGATCCTGGCAGGTTCGCGTGACGAAGGCTATCAGCCCCGCGAGCATGTCTTCGGTCCACTCGTCGCGTGCGGGCTCGACCTCTACTTTCTGGTGAGCGCTTTTTACGGTCGCCGGCGGCTTGCGGGAGGACCCTCTCTCATCACCGTCAGCGATCACGGATTGATGGCGCTGGGCATGGTGCTGGAGGCGCGCGCCCTGCTCGAAAATCTAAGGCAGCGCTATGCCAGGCTGGTGGTGGCCGGCTACAGCATGGGCGGTCATATGGCCGCGATCACCGCGGCGGTCTGTCCTTTTTCCGTCGCCTGTGCGGCCCTGGCGACCGGCGCCTCTGCGAGCAGCATCTACACCCGCGGACTGCTGTCATGGAGCGTGGATCTGGAGGCCCTGGGGGGCGGAGCAAACTTGCGCGCGGCAGCACGCGAACGGCTCCAGCGACTGTTCGACGTTGCCGATATCACGCGCTATCCTCCGCCAATCAGGGTGGACGCGGCTGTCATTGCGGGATGCACACGCGATGGGTACGTGTCGAGCAGCGAGACCAGGCGCCTGCATCAGCACTGGCACGGAAGTACGCTGCGTTGGATTTCGGCGGGCCATTTCTCTGCGTTGGTAACCAGTGGACGCTCACTCTGCGATTGCGTCGCCAACGCAGTCGAGAAGCTGTGACGACCGTTCGTGCGTCGAGACCGCACCTGACTCTGCATTGCAAGGCCGCATACTGCTCCCTGCTCGCACCCCGGTAGCGTCACGTCACCGAGTACGCTACATCACAGGCGCACTGTACTCCGCATCACAGACATCCGCCCGTTTCCCCTTCAAACTTAGGCTTACTCCCGGGTGCCCAGGTCAGAGCACGAGCTCCTGATCGGCTCCTCAGCGTTACCAGGGCGAAAGCAATCGCCGCCATTTGATGTTCTCATTCTGCGCGTCCGGCAGCCACTTCGTGCTTTGGCCCTCTGAATAAATACTTGTGGGAGTAATGGGGAACCTGGCTCGGTAGGAGATGTTGAGCATTATGGTGGAAGGCATCCAGTCACCAGCACAAGTGACGTACTGGTTGATAACCGGACGAGATCTATTCATAGCCCTTAATCTTCTGGGGCTGGCGTGCTTTTTCTACATCGCGGCCAGGCGGATTCTGCCGCTCACGCGGGGCGAACGCGATCTGCGCTTCGATCGGCCCTTCGTGCGACTTGAAAGAGTTTTCCAATTTTGGCTGGGGCAGTGGAAGCATCCGCGTTACAGGACCGCAGGGATAATGCACATCCTTTTCTTTGCGGGCTTCATTATCCTGGCGACTCAAGCCTTCTCCCTGCTTATTCTTGGCTTCTTCCCGAATTTCGTTTTGCCGGGCTCCTCCGGGGAAATCGGTCATATCTACGACATCGTCAAAGACTACGCCGCGACGGTTGTCTTCCTGTGCATGGTGGTCGCCGCCACCCGGCGGGTGGTCTTCAAGCCCGCGCGCTACGCAGTACCCGCCAGGTACGGGAAAGGACACCCGGTCGACGCCGTCTTCCTATTAGGGCTGATTGCGCTGTTGATGGCGTCTGAGAGCCTGTTCGAGGGAAGCAAGGCGGCGTTCCAGGCACAGCAGGGCCAGCCTGTTGAATTTCTCGCCGTCCTGTCGTTGCCGTGGGTGCTAAAGAGCGTTCTGGCTTCGGCTCCGTTGTCGACGCTTCAGACTCTGCATCTCGGCGCCTACTTTGTCGATGTGCTGACCTTTTACTTCCTGCTGTGCTATCGGCCGTTTGGAATACAGTTCCACGTAGAGACATCGCTATTCAATGTCTACTTCGCAAAGTTGGACCGCGGAACGGTGAAGCCGGTGCGATGGGGCGTCAGCGACGAGCATCTGGATCAGGTGAAATCTTTCGGCGTCAAGACCTTCGAAGACTTCACCTGGAAGCACATGCTCGATTTCTATTCCTGCGCCGACTGCGGCCGCTGCTCGGACCAGTGTCCGGCCAATGCGGTGGGCAGGCCGCTGTCGCCCAGGTTCCTCACCATCAAGGCCAGGGATTACAGCTTCCAGCACTATCCCATGTTCGGCAAGACGGGCAACGGCACGCCGCTAATTTCGCCCGGCGGCATTTATTCCGAAGATGAGATCTGGTCTTGCACGACCTGCGGTGCTTGCGAAGAGGAATGTCCGTTGCTGATCCAGTACATCGACAAGATCGTCGATTTGCGGCGGGGCATGGTCGATGATGGCAATGTACCCCAGTCCCTGCAGAAGCCGCTGAAGGCCCTCGAGAGCCGCGGCAATCCGTACGGCAAGATGGAGAAGAAGCGGGCCGAGTGGACAAAGGCCAAAGAGTTCTCCCCCACTTGCACCGTTAAGACCCTGGACGGGAAGAGCAATGCGGATACGTTGTACTTCGTGGACAGCATCACCTCCTACGATGACCGTATGCAAGCGATTGGACGCGCCACGGCGAGGATCCTCGACTCGGCCGGAGTGAATTTCGGAATCCTGGGCGCTGCGGAAAAAGATAGTGGACATGATGCCCGGCGATTCGGCGAAGAAACGTTGTTCATGGCCCTGCGGGACCACAACGTGGACGCTATCAAGGCATCCGGTGTTCAGCGCATCGTCACTTCCGATCCGCACGCCTACAACGCGCTGAAGCATGACTACAAAGATGTGCCGCCGGTGGAGCACATCAGCCAGGTCATTTGCCGGGAGGTGAAATCCGGCAACCTCAAGCTCGATCCGGTAGAGAACGCGGACAACGTTTACGCCTATCACGACCCCTGTTATCTGGGGCGGCACAACCGGGTTTACGACGATCCCCGCGATGTGCTGGACGCGATCCCCGGGTTGAAGAGGGTGGAAATGGACCGCTGCCGCGACCGCTCATTCTGTTGCGGTGGTGGCGGGCTGATGCTGTTCTACGAGCCCAAAGAAGATCAGAGGATGGGCGTAAAGCGGGTCCAGATGGCCGCCGAAGCGGGCGCGAATGTGATCGTGACTGCCTGCCCCTTCTGCATGGTGAATATAGAAGACGCGATCAAGGTCGCGGGCATGGAAGGCAAGATGACCGCCATCGACTTGGCGGAACTGGTGGACCAACAGCTCGTGCGCCCAGCGCCAGTAGAACTGGAACACGACAAGCTGACCAGCGAGGTTCTGGCGTAGAACGTTTTCGCGTAGAGCGTTTTCGAGTCGAACCAATAAATTTCGGACCAAAACCATTAGGGAGTATCACCGTGGAGATTCTAGTTTGCGTAAGACGAGTACCTGACACCTCAGAAAACGAAATTCAACTCAACCCCGCCGGGAACGATATCGAACGGGACGACCTGGTGTATTCGATCAACGAAGCCGACAACTACGCCGTCGAAGAGGCCCTGCAGATTACCGCCAAGGCCGGCGGCAGCGTCACCGTGGTTACGGTTGGCAGCGACGACGACGAGGAAGTACTGCGTCGAGAGATGGCCATGGGCGCCAACCACGGCGTGTTGATCTCCGACGAGGCCTTCAATGGATCGGACGGCAGGGGCATTGCGACCATCCTGAAAGCCTACGTGCAGAAGGGCAAGTACGACCTGATCCTGACCGGGGTGCAGGCCGAAGACGGCGGCGCTCAAGTCGGTGGGATGCTGGCGGCGCTGCTCGATTATCCGTTCGCTTCGCTGGTGAATTCCATTGTCGTTGACGGCGGCAAGCTGAAGGTGAGCCGGGAGATCGAAGGCGGCAACAAAGAGATGAGCGAGATCGATCTGCCTTGTGTGCTCTCGATTCAGACTGGCATCAATGAGCCGCGTTACGTCGGGATGCGAGGCATCCGGCAGGTAGCATCGCTGGAGGTTCCAACCTTCGGTGCGTCCGACCTCGGTGTCGATGCAAGCGCGGTCGGGGACACCGGAGCGAAGGTCAAGCGGATGGACTACTTCGTGCCCGCGCTGGGCAAGGGAGCCGAGATGCTCGAGGGCGACCGGGAAGCGGTCATCGCCAAACTGATTGAGTTGATGAAGGCCAAAGGAGGGTTGAACTAATGGCACGCATCTTCGCCTACATCGCACACAAGGGCGGCATTGTTGACGATTCGGCAGCAGAACTGGCAGCCGCCGCAAGAAAGATCGACGTGGCCGTGTCGCCGGTAGCGGTAGTCACCGGCTGGGGCGCGGAACTTGACGCCGTTTGCGAAACCCTGCGTGGCTCCTACGCTGAGGTGTGGAAAATCGCGAATCAGGCACTCGCTTATCCCAATGCTGAGCTGGTCCGTAAAGCTCTGTTGAGCGTTCTGCCACACGACGGCATTGTGCTCGTCCCTCACGCTCATTTTGGAATCGACCTGTCACCGGGTCTGGCCATCAAGATGAACGCGGCTTTTGTCTCCGACGTGTTGGATATCGAAGGGGCCGAAGGGGCCAATCTCAAACTGGTCCGGCAAGAGTTTGGGGGACAGGTGAGCGCCCATGTGCGCTGCGATGCATCCGCCGGTGCGGTCCTTAGCCTGCGTCCCGGCGCATTTAAGCCGCAGGAAGGCGCTCCCATCAATGGCGTCATCGTCGACAAGTCCGCGGGCGTCGGCGTCCTGACGGCGGGACGACGCTATCTCGAAACCGTCGTAGCCGAGGCGGGCGACGTGGATATTACAAAGCACGCCGTTCTGGTTTCCATCGGCCGTGGCATTCAGGAAAAAGACAACATCGGCATCGCCGAGGAGCTGGCCGAGACCCTGGGCGCGGCGGTGAGTTGCTCCCGGCCCGTGGTCGACGCCAAGTGGTTGCCGAAATCCCGCCAGGTGGGCTCGTCGGGGAAGACGGTCAAGCCCAAGGTTTACATGGCGTGCGGCATCAGCGGCTCGTTCCAACATCTGGCCGGCCTTAAGGGCAATCCCTTCATCGTCGCCATCAACAAGAACCCCAAAGCTCCCATCTTTCAGGTGGCAGACATCGGAATTGTGGACGACATCCTGGAGTTTTTGCCGGAGTTGACCAGCAAGGTCCGTGAAATGAAACAGGTTTCGGCCTAAGAAACAAAGAGAGGCAACGTCAATGATTACCAAGAAGACATTGCAACTAAGTTTGAAATCGCTGCGGGATTTCGCGAAGAAACGCCTGCCTGACGAAGAGCTGATCGCGTTGGACGAACGCGATGAATGCCCCGTGGATATCGTTCGGCAAATGTCTGACCCAGACAAACTGGGCATTCAACTTTTATTCATTCCGGAAGAGTACGGCGGCATGGGCGGCAGCACGATGGACGTCTATCTCATATGCGAGCAAATGGCGCGCATCGACCTGGGCGTCGCCACCTCGCTGTTCGCCACTTTCCTGGGCAGCGATCCCATAACTTTCGGCGCCACGCCTGAGCAGAAAAAGAAGTGGCTGGGCAAGATCGCCGACGAAGGCGTTCTGTTTGCCTATGGCGCGACCGAGCCGGAAGCGGGTAGCGACTTGGGCGCGCTGAAGACAACCGCCGATCGCGTCGAAAAAGACGGCAAGATCGTCGGCTACAAGATCAACGGCAGCAAGCAGTGGATCAGCAACGGCGGAATTGCGGACTATTGCACCATCCTGGCCAATACGCCCGCCGGGCCAAGCTGGTTCATCGTGGACGCCGGCACCAAGGGTTTTGCTCACGATAAGCCCGAGGACAAGCACGGCATTCGTCTGAGCAACACGGCGGCGCTGGCCCTCAACGACGTTTACGTCGATGCCGACCGGCTCGTCGGTGGCGTAGAAGGTCAGGGACTCATCCAGGCCCAGCTGGTCTTCGGTTACACGCGGGTCATGGTCGCGGCGTTCGGGCTGGGCGCGGGTTGGTCCGCGCTGGACCGCGCCATCCCCTATTCCACCAAGCGAATCCAAGGCGGCACGCCGCTTTCGGAGAAGCAGGGTTACACCCACAAGCTGATCGTGCCCAACGTGGTGAAGCTGGAAGCCGGACGTGCCTACATAGAAGAGACGGCACAACGCATCGACGCCGGCAACGAGGGCAGCCTCAACACCGAAGGCGCCATCGCCAAGTACATGTCCACCGAAGCCGGCGATGCCGCCGCCGACGCCAGTATCCAGGCGCTGGGCGGCTACGGCTACACCCACGAGTACATGGTGGAGAAGGTCAGCCGCGACGTGCGCATCACCCGCATCTACGAGGGCACTTCGGAGATCATGGAGATGACCATCAGCCGCGATCGCTGGCAGCTCCACCTGAAGACGCGCGGACAGCACTATCATGATCGGGCGCGCGAGGCCGAGGCGCTGCATGCCGCACATCCCAACGTCGGCGCGGATGCTGCGGCCCTGGCGCTGCACGCCTTGGCCGAGGTGATGGAAAAGGCGCGGGCCGCTCGTCTGACCCGCTTCCAGCACATCCTGCTGCGGCTGGGCGAATTGATCGCGTTTGCCGAATGCGCTGCCGCGCTGGCCCGCCGGGCTGCGCTGGCTGCGGAAGGCAGGCTTCACGAAAAGGCGAACGACCGCTTCGATCCGACGGCGCTGGCGGCCATCAGCCGCATTTTCGCCCGCGAGGCGGCCCTCAAGGTGGCCGAGGAAGGGCTGCGCTGGGTAACCGGAGCCGGTGGCGTCAGCGACGCTGAAATGGCCGCATTTGAAGCGGCCTTGGGACTGCCCGCCATCCACCGCGCACAGGCCGGTTCGATCGCGGACATGGATTACGTCGCCGACGTACTCTATAGCCGGGTGAAGAAAGAAACGGAACAGGCCGTCCTGGTTTAAGGGACCGGTTTAAGAGATAAGACACAGGCATTCGGTCCGTTTACGCAAACCGGATGCCTGTGCTGTTTTTACCGGCCCATTCTCTCCGATATATGTTGCAACTCATAATATATGTGTTGTAACGCATACACTGGTACTGGCCTGGGTGCCGGCATCGTCAACGTTGGCGATGCCAACAAAACACGAAGCTGAGACGTGGGCTGAAGCTCCGGCGACGGTCATCGTAATGTGTTGTAACAGACATAGCGAGTGACGGCTTGTCACCCTGCCTTGTGGTCTGCATCACCCAATTTTCAGTACTACATCACAGACAACGTCCCGCCCTACCTGTCACAGTAGAGATGCTCTCGGGCGCTCCCCGGTTCTTCCAGGCCGTGAGCGTGGATTGCCACTCCCCACGTGGGAAGAGTGACATAGGCCCAACCTCTGAACGCCTGCTTTTTCGTCGCCCGAAGGTCGTCATTTTCGTCAAGTTTAAAACTTTCCAAAAGGAAGTGACCAGATATGGAAAACACCGCTCGCCGTGCCATCGCGATTGTGGGAGCAGGGGCAGTTCTGCCCGATGCCGTGAACGTACCGGCTTTCTGGGAAAACGTGAAGAACGCCCGTTACAGCATCAGCGAGGTTCCCGCCGGCCGCTGGGACCCGGCGCTGTATTACGATGCCGACCACGCTGCACCTGACAAGACCTACTCGAAGATCGGTGGCTGGGTCCGCGAATACGTTTGGGAACCGATGAAGTGGCACCTGCCTATCCCGCCGCGCGTCGTCGATGCCATGGACATTGCGCAAAAATGGGCCATCGCTTGTACCCGCGAAGCCCTGGAGGATTACGGCTATCCCGCGCGCCCGCTGAATCTCGATCGTACGGCGGTGATCCTCGGCAACGCTATGGCCGGAGAACGACATTACCTCACCTCGTTGCGCGTGCACTTTCCGGAGTACGCCCGTGAGTTGGGCGAAAGCGCCAGCTTCGCCGCCCTGCCGGCGGCGGCCCGCCGTGATATCACCCGCGAGTTGCACGACCGTATGGGCAAACTGCTCCCCGAGATTACGGAAGACAGCATGCCCGGCGAATTGGCCAACTGCATTGCCGGTCGCATCGCCAACCTCTACAACTTTCACGGGCCCAATTACGTGGTGGACGCCGCCTGCGCATCGGCCATGGCGGCAATGAGCTCGGCGGTCGAAGGCCTGGTAGGGAACGATTTTGACGTGGCCGTCTGCGGTGGCATTGACCGCAACATGGGCGCCCCAACCTTCGTCAAGTTTTGCAAGATTGGCGCGCTCTCGGCCATCGATAGTCGGCCCTACGCCGAGGGAGCCGATGGCTTCGTCATGGGCGAAGGCGCCGCCATCTTTTTGCTCAAGCGTCTGGCCGACGCCGAGCACGATGGAGACAAGATCTACGCCGTTCTGCGCGGTATGGGCGGTGCGAGCGACGGCAAGGGGAAAGGGATTACGGCACCCAACCCGATTGGGCAGAAACTCGCCATCGAGCGCGGCTGGCAGAACGCCGGGTTATCTCCCGCTGCCGGAACGTTGATGGAAGGCCACGGTACATCGACCAGCGTGGGCGACGCCATTGAGCTGCAAAGCATGACGGAAGTGCTCAGCAGTTTCAATCTCCCTTCCGGGTCAGTAGCACTAGGCTCCGTCAAATCGAATATCGGACACCTCAAAGGCGCTGCGGGCGCGGCTGGATTACTGAAAGCAACCCTGGCGCTTCACCATAAGGTGCTGCCGCCCAGCCTGAATTTCAAGCATCCCAATCCGGCTATCGACTTTGCTCACTCCCCCTGTTTGTCAACACCGAATTGCGTCCGTGGACGGTCCCAGCGGATACGCCGCGACGCGCCGGCCTCAGCGCCTTCGGTTTTGGCGGCACTAACTTTCATGCCGTCCTGGAGGAGTACATTCCCGGCAGGCTCAATGGAAATGGCAAGCGGTCAGTAGCGGTCAACGTATCAACGCCAGTTCTGGCGGAAACGCTTGTCAGTGTGTCAACGGTTACGCCTCCGCCACCGGCGGCCGTCGCCTACAAAGCTCCGTTACGTGGCGCGCTGGTAATCGGCGCTGCATCAGACGCGGCAATCGCCGAGCGCCTGCAGGCAATCCAGAAAGATGCTGCGGCCGGTCGCGCCCCGGCACCAACGGCTCCGGCAGAATCCGACCTGAGAGCGCCGGAACGCCTTGTGATTGACTACGCCGACGCCGCCGACCTAGCGGACAAATCGGCCAAGGCGCTAAAGGCGTTGAAAGCCAACCAAGCCCCCATTTGGAAGGCCCTTCGTCCGCAAGGCATTTTCCGCGGACGTGGCGCTGCAGGCAAAGTGGCGTTCCTGTACACCGGGCAAGGCTCGCAGTACGTCAACATGCTGGAGCCGCTGCGCGCCGCCGAGCCAATCGTGACCGAAACTTTCGCCGAAGCGGACCGCATCATGACTCCGCTGCTCGGCAAGCCGCTGAGCGAGTTTGTCTTCGTTGACCAAACCAACGAGGCCGCCGTGGCCAAAGCGGAAGAAGATCTGCGCCAGACCGAGATCACGCAGCCCACCGTGCTGACCATCGACCTGGCTCTGACCCGGCTGTTGGCCGCCTACGGCATCCAGCCGGACATGACCATGGGGCATAGTCTGGGCGAATACGGCGCCCTGGTTGCGTCCGGTTCTCTCACCTTCGAAGACGCATTGGGAGCGGTAAGCGCCCGCGGTCGCGGCATGACGCGCGTGGCGGTGAAAGATACCGGAAAGATGGCGGCGGTCTTTGCGCCGCTGGCTGAAGTCGAGCGAATCCTGAAGACCATCGACGGCTACGTGGTGATCGCCAACGTAAACAGCGGGCAGCAGTCAGTCATTGGAGGCGCCAGCAAAGCGGTCGAACAAGCTATGGAGATCTTCCTGCACGCTGGCTACAACGTCGTTCCGTTGCCGGTCAGCCACGCTTTCCACACCTCGATTGTCGCTCCCGCCAGCGAGCCTCTGCATGAGATGCTGTCGCACCTGCACATACAACCGCCGCAGGTGCCCGTCATTGCCAACGTGAATGGCGAGTTTTATCCCACCGGGCCCGATGCTGTTCCGCAGATGCTGGACCTGCTCGCGCAGCAGGTCGCCTCGCCGGTGCAGTTTGTGAAGGGACTGAACACGCTCTACGACGCGGGCGCGCGGGTCTTCGTCGAAGTTGGGCCGAAGAAGGCGTTGCAGGGATTTGCTGAGGAAGTGCTCGGCGAACGCGGCGATGTCGTCTCGCTGTTCACCAATCATCCCAAGGTCGGTGACATCCCGGCCTTCAACCAGGCGCTGTGTGCACTGTATGCGGCGGGATTAGGCCGTGGACGTGGCAGAGGTGGCTGTCGAGGTTGCAGCGAAACCTTCGCCCTCACAGTCCGCAGTTTCTGCACCAGCGATCGAAGCCAAGCCGTCTCCGGTGGCGGCAACTGCTCCGGCGATTTTCACGGCGCCGGCAAGCCTTTCGAGGGGTAATGGGTACGACGAACTTGGCCGTATGTTCGCCGAGACTCTCGAACGGTCTGGCTGGCAAATTAACCACGGCGAGAAGCCTGCCTCGACCCAGTATCCCGGTGGGAATCACAGGGGCCTCTCTGGGTCTGCCTGGAACCGAACGCATCTTCGACGATGGCAATGTCGAACGCATCTTGCGCGGCGATCAATTCATCAGTGCCATCCCCGCGCACTTCCGCCAGGACATGGTGGACAAAAACATCAGACGCCTGGTTAAGAGCGAGCAGGGCGAGGCCACGTTTGAGTCGATTCACGATGTCGCGGATGTCATCAAGCTCGCCGGTCGCGGGGGCGCCTTCGATCTGGAAAGTGAATTCGGCATCCCTTCGGAACACCTCGCCGCTTTCGACCGGGTCACTCGCCTGGCCATCGGCGCGGGAATCGACGCGCTGCGCGATGCCGGCATCCCGCTGATCATGCGCTATAAGACCACGACCAAGGGGACGCAGTTGCCGGATCGCTGGGGATTGCCAGATGCCATGCGCGACGATACCGGCGTGATCTTCGGCTCGGCCTTCCCCGGCTGCGACTCATTCGCCGAAATACTGGGGGGCTATTACAAAGACCATGAGCGCCGCGAGCAGTTGGCTTTACTGGAAGGCTTGCGCACCCGGGCAATGGGGAATGGTCATTCCAGCCTTGGGCAAGAACTGGACCAGCGTATTCAGGACTTGCACCTCGCAATCGAAAAGAATCCCTACGTCTTCGACCGCCGCTTCCTGCTCCGGGTGTTGTCGATGGGACATTCGCAATTCGCCGAACTCATCGGCGCCCGCGGGCCCAACACGCAAATCAACGCAGCTTGTGCGACTACTGCCCAAGGCGTGTCGTTGGCGCAGGACTGGATTCGCGCCGGACGGTGCCGCCGCGTAATCGTGATCTCGGCAGACGATGTCACCTCCGACAACCTGATCGATTGGATGGGTGCCGGTTTTCTGGCCAGCGGAGCAGCAGCCACGGATGAAAAAGTCGAAGACGCGGCCATTCCCTTCGACCGCCGCCGGCATGGCCTGATCATGGGCATGGGCGCTGCCGCCCTGGTAGTTGAGAGCCTGGATGCTGCGCGTGAACGCGGAATTCGGCCCATTTGCGAGGTGTTGAGCGCGGTGACCGCCAATAGCGCATTTCATGGCACTCGCCTCGATGTCCAGCACATTGGCCAGGTGATGGAGGGCCTGGTGGTCGAAGCCGAAACCCGCGGCGGCGTTGCGCGCAATGAGATAGCGCCGCAAATGGTTTTCGTTTCCCACGAAACCTACACTCCCGCGCGTGGCGGCAGCGCCTCGGCGGAGGTCCACGCACTGCGTCGCGTCTTCGGCGACAGATGCGGACCAAATCGTCATTGCCAATACCAAAGGCATGACTGGCCACGCCATGGCCACCGGCATCGAAGATGTCCTCGCGGTGAAGGCCCTGGAAACGGGATTGGTGCCGCCCGTCGCCAACTTTAAGGAAGTCGATCCGGAGTTGGGTCGCTTGAACCTGTCGAAAGGCGGCGCCTATCCCGTCCAGTATGCAATGCACCTGGGCGCCGGTTTCGGTTCACAGATCAGCATGATTTTGTTGCGGTGGGTGCCGACGAAGGACGGGATTCGTCGCAGCCCCAATGCTCTGGGCTACTCCTATCGTATTGCCGACGAGACTGTCTGGAACGCCTGGCTAAGTCGCATGGCAGGCCGTCCGACCGCCGATCTGGAGAGTGGTACACCGCACGCTACGAGTGCGCGATCTAGGGCTGGCAGCGCGGATGGCTGGAGTCGCCAAGGAAATCGCGACAGTGCCGGCGCCTACGCCCAAGCAAGCCGCTAAACCCGAAGTGCAGGTTCAGGTCGCTGCACCCGCGGCCTCTGCAACCCCAAAGCCTGTGGTGAAGGCGGAACCGGTAAAAGAACGGATACCGACTGCCACGGCAGCAGCCCCGCCGGCGAAGGTGAAGGAAGAAACGAAAGTCCCTGTGGCAGCACCCGCGGGGACATCCGTGCCGCACGTGGCTGGCGAATCCGGTGAAGGAACGCATCCTTGCCTTGATGGTGGAAAAGACTGGCTATCCGCAAGACATGCTGGATGTCGATCTCGATCTGGAAGCGGACCTCGGTGTGGACACTGTCAAGCAGGCAGAGATGTTCGCCGCCATCCGCGAGATCTACAGCATTCCACGCGACGAGAATCGCAAACTGCGCGACTACCCGACATTGGCGCACGTGATTCGGTTCGTCTATGAGAAGCGGCCTGACCTGGCTGTTGGGGCTACTTCGACAACGAAGACTGCGGAGATACCCGCAGCCGTACCCAGTCCCCTCGTAACCAAACCAACCCCAAAACCGCCGGCGGCACCATCCCCTACAAACAGCGCTGGCAGTGACGTGAAGGAACGCATTCTTGAGCTGATGGTGGAAAAGACCGGCTATCCCAAAGACATGCTGGATGTGGATCTTGATCTGGAAGCCGACCTTGGTGTGGACACCGTCAAGCAGGCGGAAATGTTCGCCGCCATTCGTGAGATCTACAGCATTCCGCGCGATGAAAACCGCAAGCTGCGGGATTACCCCACATTGGCGCACGTGATTCGGTTCGTATATGAGAAGCGGCCGGACCTGGCAGTCGACAGCTTCCTCATCGCCGACACCAACAATCAGCGAGCCAACTGCCCGTGCGACGCCGCTCGCGACCCAACCGACCCCACAACCGCCGGCGGCAACATCTCCTACAAACGGCGCTGGTGAGTCCGTGAAGGAACGGATCCTCGAATTGATGGTGGAAAAGACCGGCTATCCCAAAGATATGCTGGATGTCGATCTTGATCTGGAAGCCGACCTCGGCGTGGACACCGTCAAGCAGGCGGAGATGTTCGCCGCCATTCGTGAGATCTACAGCATTCCGCGCGACGAAAACCGCAAGCTGCGCGACTATCCCACCTTGGCGCACGTGATTCGGTTCGTCTATGAGAAGCGGCCTGACCTGGCCGAGGCAGTTCAGCCCGCGGTCACTGCGAGCAAACCATCCTCGGCTGAGCCGATTCCCGCCGCGACCCAACCGACCCCAGCACCACCAGCGGTGACATCTCCTAAAGACGGCGCTGCCGATGACGTGAAGGAACGCATCCTCGAGCTGATGGCGGAAAAGACCGGCTATCCCAATCGACATGCTGGATGTCGATCTTGATCTGGAAGCAGACCTCGGTGTGGACACCGTCAAGCAGGCGGAGATGTTCGCTGCCATTCGCGAAATCTACAACATTCCGCGCGACGAGAACCGCAAGCTGCGCGACTATCCCACGTTGGCGCACGTGATCCGGTTTGTGTTTGAGAAGCGGCCCGACCTGGCTGGTGCGGCTCCTTCGTCGCCGGCCATCGCTGAGCCAGCCGTTCCCCAGCCGGCAACTGTCACAGCTCCAGTGGTCACCGACGACTCCATTAAGGACAAAGTGCTGGAGATCGTCGCCGAGAAGACTGGTTATCCCAAAGACATGCTCGATCTTGATCTTGATCTGGAAGCAGATCTCGGCATAGACACCGTTAAGCAGGCAGAAATGTTTGCCGCCATTCGAGCGGCGTACAACATTCCCCGCGATGAAAATCTCAAGCTGCGCGACTTCCCGACCTTGGCCCACGTCATTCAATTCGCCCAAGCCGGGCAACGGGCAACGGTCGCCGCCGCAACTGTCCCCGCAACACCGGCTGCGGCAGCGGTCGCACCGAAGCGCCTGCCAGTCGCGAGTTTCGATGCCGCCAACCGTATCCCGCGCCGGGTGCCAGTACCCAACTTGCGGCCACCACTTGCTTTCTGTAAGCCAACAGGTGTGACTCTGGCCCGCGGGAGCCGCGTGGTGATCATGCCCGACAAAGGTGGAGTGGCCGAGGCGCTGGCGCAACGACTGGAGACAATGAGGGGTGTAGAAGTTCTGTGGATCAAGGACGCCCCGGACGCCAACACGCTGAACAATCGTCCTGAAAGGCTGGCTGGCCGCCGGCCCGGTGCAAGGGGTTTACTGGCTGTCCGCGCTGGACAACGAGGGCAATCTTGCCGGCATGGACCTTGCCGGCTGGCACGAAGCCCTTTGGGTCCGCGCGAAATCGCTTTATACCACCATGCGTGCTCTGTTCGACCAAGTTGCGAAGCCAGGCACATTCCTGGTGTCGGCAACACGGCTTGGGCGGGCAGCACGGTTACGACGCAGCCGGGGCGGTCGCGCCGCTGGGCGGCGCAGTCGTGGGCTTCACCAAGACCTACAAGCGGGAACGGCTGGATGCCCATGTCAAAGCAGTTGATTTCGAAGCCGAGCGCAAGACGTCGGAAGTGGCTGAAATCCTCATTGAGGAAACCCTGCGCGACCCTGGCGCGGTAGAGATCGGGTACAAGGACGGGCAGCGCTGGACGGTTGGGCTGCAAGAACAGTCCGCGGCTGACGGACAGCCCGGATTGAAACTCGACAGCGAAACTGTCTTTCTGATCACCGGTGCGGCGGGAAGTATCGTCTCAGCCATCACCGCCGACTTGGCGGCAGCTTCTGGCGGCACGTTCTATCTGCTTGATCTGGTGCCGGAACCTGATCCGAACAATCCCGACCTCAAGCGCTTCGTGAGCGACAAGGAAAGCCTTAAGCGCGATCTGTTCACGCGCATCCAGGCGCGCGGCGAGCGCGCTACACCAGCGCTGGTGGAAAAGGAGTTGGCGGGCCTGGAGCGGGCCCAGGCTGCAAGCAGCGCAATCGACGCGGTGCACGCGGCCGGAGGCACGGCTTACTACTTCGGAGTCAACCTGACGGATGCGGACCGTGTAGCCGATATCATCCGCCAGGTGCGCGAGCGCAGCGGCCGCATTGACGTGCTGCTGCACGCTGCGGGAATCGAGCGCAGCCATTTCCTGCCGGACAAGGACCCACGCGAATTCGATTTGGTCTTCGATGTAAAGAGTGACGGCTGGTTCAACCTTCTGCATGCTATCGGCGATATGCCTCTGGGGGCGACGGTGGCGTTCAGTTCGGTCGCAGGCCGCTTCGGCAACGGAGGCCAGACGGACTACAGTTCCGCCAACGACCTGTTGTGCAAGATCACGTCGAGCTTCCGCACGACCCGGCCGGGGACGCGCGGCATTGTCATCGACTGGTCGGCGTGGGGCGGCATCGGCATGGCAACGCGCGGCTCCATCCCAAAGATGATGGAGCTGGCGGGCATCGACATGCTGCCGCCGGAAGCGGGCATTCCTTGGATTCGCCGCGAACTCACCTCGGGAGGGACACGCAATGAGGTGGTAGTCGGCCAGCGTCTCGGCGTTCTGCTGAGCGAGTGGGACACGACCGGCGGGCTTGACACTGAGGCGCTCGATCGCCGCGGCGAAGAAGCGCACAACGGCGCCAGGGCCGATGATCGGCAAGATCACAGGAATGGGTGTTCACTGCGGCTTGACCATGGAGACGACGCTCGATCCGAAGCTTCAGCCGTTCTTGTACGATCATCGGATCGACGGCACGCCGGTACTGCCTGGGGTCATGGGGATCGAAGGCTTCGCCGAAGCCGCCCTGTGCGTGCATCCCGGCTGGCATGTCGAGGCGGTGGAAGAGGTAAATTTCCTGTCGCCGTTCAAGTTCTACCGCGACGAGCCGCGGACAGTGACGATCCAAGCCGTCTATTACCCGCAAGGTGACCGGTTGCTCGCGGATTGCCAATTGATTGGCCGTCGCATCCTACCGAACCACCCCGAGCCGCAAGAAACCATCCACTTCAACGCCCGAGTGCGGCTGACGCAACAGACTGCCAGAAGCACTGACCGGAAAGGCGCTGGTAACGTCGTCCGACTCCATCCTGGAAGCCGCCGAGATCTATCGCGTTTACTTCCACGGACCAGCTTACCAAGTGCTGGAGCGGGCTTGGTGGGATGGCAAGCGGATGATCGGAATGATGGCAGGAGGCTTGCCCTGTAACCACCAGCCGTCCGACCAGCCGACGCTGATGGCGCCACGGCTGATCGAGCTTTGCTTCCAGACCGCCGGGCTGTGGGAAATGAGCGTGCAGAACCGCTTTGGTCTGCCAAAAGACGTGCACCAGGTGTCCTTGTTGCGTGCGCCGGCCCTAGCTGAAAGCCCGTTATACGCCGTTGTCACTCCCCATCCGAACCAGGAAAGCTTCGATGCGGAAGTCGTGGACACGAAAGGAAACTGCTACGTGCAGCTGAACGGTTACCGCACGGCAGCGCTTCCCAACAGTGTCGACGCCGAGCCCTTGAAAGCACTGCACGCCGTTATGGCGTGATGAACCTAACTCGGTCATCATGACGATCGGTTGATCGGAGAATTTATGCAGCACGATTTTAAGCGCGTGGTCATCGTGAACCGCGGTGAAGCCGCGATGCGTTTCATACATGCGGCACGGGAATTTAATCAAGAGTATGGCACATCGTTGTGTACCATCGCACTCTACACCGAGCCTGACCGCCACGCTATGTTCGTCTGCGAGGCAGACGAAGCGGTGTCTCTCGGCGCCGCTCTGATCAAAGACCCGGCCACAGGTCAATCCAAGAGTAGCTACGTCGATTATGACCTGCTCGAACAGGTGTTGACGAAAGCGCGCGCCGAGGCGGTCTGGGTGGGATGGGGTTTTGTCGCCGAGCACCCTGGGTTCGCGGACCTTTGCCGCAAGCTCGGTATCGTGTTTATCGGCCCGGATGGCGACGTTATGCGACGGCTGGGCGACAAGATCAGCTCAAAACTGCTGGCCGAGCAGGCCCAGATACCGGTGGCACCCTGGAGCGGCGGGCCGGTGGAAACACTCGCTGAAGCCAAGCACCATGCCGAGCACCTGGGCTATCCGCTTCTGATTAAGGCCACGGCAGGCGGCGGAGGCCACGGAATCCGTCGGGTGAATTCTGCGTCTCAACTCGCGCTGGCCTTTGAAGGCGCGCGCGCCGAAGCATATAAGTCCTTCGGCAGATGCTACGGTCTTCATGGAGCAACTGGTTCTGGCGGCACGCCACGTCGAGGTGCAAGTCATCGCCGACCATTACGGGACCACGTGGCCTCTCGGAGTGCGTGACTGTACCATTCAGCGCCGCCACCAGAAAGTCCTCGAAGAAGCACCCTCGCCCGCACTCACTTCGCTGCAAGATCAGTCCCTACGCGAGGCGGCGGTGCGCTTGAGCCAGGCAGCGGGATATCACAACGCCGGGACCGTCGAATTCCTCTATCAACCGGAAAGCCACCGCTTCTCCTTTATGGAGATGAATACCCGGTTGCAAGTCGAACATCCCGTGACTGAATGCACCACCGGGTGCGACCTGGTCAAGCTGCAGATTCACGTCGCCCGCGGCGGACACCTGGAAGGAGAACCGCCCCGGACCAGCGGTCACGCGATTGAAGTACGGCTGAACGCCGAAGATCCGGAAAACGGCTTCGCCCCGGCTCCCGGTACGATTGAGCGGTTCAGGCTTGCCACCGGCCCGGGAGTGCGCATTGACACCGGCGTGGCAGTAGGCGATGCCATCCCACCGGAGTTCGACTCCATGATCGCCAAGATCATCGCCTATGGACAAGACCGCAAGGAAGCACTCGCGAGACTACAGCGGGTGTTACGCGAAAGCGTTGTCGTCATCAAGGGCGGCACCAGTAACAAAGCATTTCTGCTGGAGTTGCTGAACCGCGCTGACGTGCAGCGCGCCGAAGTCGATATCGGATGGCTGGACCGCCTGGCGGCGGATGGCGGGCATTGTTCCAGGCGCCATGCCGATGTGGCGCTGGTGCAGACGGCCATCGAAGCCTACGCTGCTGAGTTGGCGGTGGAGCAGACGCAGTTCTATGCCTCCGCCGTCCGCGGGCGGCCGCACGTTCGCAATGAACTGGGCCGGACGGTGGAACTGCGCTATCGAGGGCAACGGTACGCTCTCAAAGTTTGTTGCCTCGGGCCCCACCAGTACCGCGTAGAAGTGGACGGATCGCGCATCGAGGCCCTGGTCCACCCTCTGGGCAAGTTTGAATATTGGCTCACTGCCTTTGGGAGGCGCTTCCATGTGGTCTCCGTGGTTCAAGGAGCAAATTCCCGCATCGAGGTGGACGGCGTCTCGCACTCGATTGATCGCGATGAAGGCGGATTGGTGCATGCGCCGGGGCCGTCGGTAGTCGTTTCCATCGCCGTCAAAGCGGGCGACATGGTTTCGGTCGGGGATACCCTGGCGGTGCTGGAAGCCATGAAAATGGAGATGGCCGTGGTCGCCCCATTTTCCGGAAGAGTTCGGCAAGTGATGACGATACCGCATGTGCAGGTGGATGCGGGAGTTCCGCTGCTGCAAATCGAAGCCATCGCGGATGACCAGACGGTGTCCACCACGGAGCGGGTGGTGTTTGGCGAGTCGCAAATTGCGAGCGAACCTGGAGAGAACAACCCAGCGCGCTGGCGTCAGGATCTGGAAGAACTGCGTCATCTCATGCTGGGATTTGATGCTGACCCGGCCCAGACGGCGCGGCTATTCGCGCAATGGAACCAGTTCCAGGAAGCTGCAGCGGATCGTGACGAAATAAGACGGCGCGAAGATGAGCTCCTCAACATTTTTGTGGACATTTGCTCTTTGTTTCGCCGGAAACCAAGCGCGCACGATTCCGCCGGAGGTGAAGCGCCCAGCACCGAAGCCTACCTCTTTTCCTACTCGCGCATGCTGGAAACGCGCGGGGAAGGGCTCCCGCCGGCGTTTGTGGCGGCGCTCGGTCGCACTCTAGCTCATTATGGCGTACAGACACTGGACCGCTCGCCCGAACTGGAAGAGAGTTTGCTCTGGATCTACAAATCGCATCAACGGGTGGAACGGCAGGTGGCGCCTATTCTGGCCTTGCTGGAAAGGCGTCTGGCACGCGTCGACGCCCTGGCGCCGTACGCGGACGAATCGTTCCGATTACTGCTTGACCGAATTATTGCCATCACCCGCGGGTTCCTTCCTGCCGTCAGCGACCTGGCCCGCGAGCTGCGCTATCGCTGCTTCGAGCAGGCGCTGTTTGAGCAGGCACGTAAACTTGTCTACACCCAAGCCGAAGATCACCTCGCCTATCTTGCCGCCAATCCGGCGGCCGCGGACCAGCGCGCGCGAGTAAAGGCGCTGATCGAATGTCCGCAACCGCTGGCGAGCTTCTTCTCCGGGCGGTTTGCCACGGCCGATCCCAGTTTGCGTCAATTGATGTTGGAAGTAATGACCTCTCGATATCATCGCGGGCAATCACTCACAAACCTTCGCGCGCTGCCGGTAAACGGACATTGCTCTGTGTCGGCCGAATACGTACAGGAGGGAAGGCGGGGCCACGTCATCGCCGCCCATGCTGAATATGATCGATTTCGCGAAGCGATAGACGCGATGTGCTCTTGCCTTGCGGAAGTGCCGGCGGAGAATGACATTGTCATCGATCTTTACCTTTGGAATTCCGGTTCCCTGGCCGATCCGGAGGTCACGCAACAGGAAGTTTGTTCCGGGCTCAACCAAGCTCGCTTTCCCCGGCCTGTTCAGCGCATCGTAGTGGCGGTCTCTGGACCAGGTTGCGGTAACGGCATTGCCGGCATGCAACACTTCACTTATCAGCCCTCGGGGAACGCTTATGAAGAAGTAAAACTCTACCGCGGAGTGCATCCGATGATGGCCGAACGGCTACATCTGTGGCGCTTGAAGAACTTTACACTCGAGCGGCTGCCGTCGGTGGAAGATGTTTACCTTCTGCATGCTAAGGCGAACGACAACCCCAAAGATGAGCGGCTGTTCGCGGTTGCCGAAGTCCGCGATTTGACGCCGGTGCGGAACGAGGCGGGGCGCATCGTGCAACTGCCGCACCTGGAGCGCATGTTTGCCGAAGCGGTGGCCGGTATCCGGCTGTTCCAGTCGCGGCGCGCTCCGCACGAGCGACTCTACTGGAACCGAATCTTCCTGTACGTTTGGCCGGTGTTCGATCTCAAGCCGGATGAACTCAACGACATCGCGCACAAACTGGCCCTGTCGACCGACGGCTTGGGATTGGAACAAGTGGTGGTCCGGGCCCGTGTTCCCAATCCGCAGAGCGGCGAGCTACGCGATACGGTGATCCGCATCTCGGCGCCCGGCGATGCCGGTTTGCTGATGACCTTCCGGCCGTTCAGTACACAGCAATTGATGAAACCACTGACCGAGTACGACCAGAAAGTTGTGCGGATGCGCCGGCGGGGACTTATTTATCCCTACGAAATCATCCGAATGCTGACACCCGATCGGGAGAATACTCGGGGCGAATTCCCCCACGGCGATTTCATCGAGTACGATCTTGACGCCGAGGGCCGGCTGGAACCAGTTGGTCGTCCGCCCGGGCAAAACAAGTCCAACATCATCGTTGGCGTTATCCGCAACTTTACTACCAAGTATCCCGAGGGCATGATGCGCGTGATGCTGCTGGGAGATCCGAGCAGGGACTTGGGCGCACTCGCCGAATCCGAATGTCGGCTCATCCTCGCGGCTTTGGATCTCGCTGAGGGCTTGGGCGTGCCGCTGGAGTGGTTTGCCATTTCGGCCGGCGCGAAGATCTCCATGGACAGCGGCGTGGAAAACATGGATTGGATTGCCCGCGTCCTGCGTCGCATAGTCGAGTTCACGCAGGCGGGCGGCGAAGTGAATCTGGTGATCAACGGGATCAACGTGGGGGCGCAGCCTTACTGGAACGCCGAGGCAACCATGCTCATGCATACCCGCGGCATTCTGATCATGACCCCGAAGGCGGCGATGGTGCTCACCGGCAAGCGCGCCCTGGACTACTCGGGCAGCGTGTCGGCCGAGGACAACGAAGGGATTGGCGGATACGACCGCATCATGGGTCTCAACGGCCAAGCCCAGTATTGGGCACGAGACATCGATCAAGCCTGCCACATCCTCCTGAGCCACTATGAGCATACCTACCTGGCGCCAGGCGAGCGGTTCCCACGGCGGGCCGCCACCAACGACCCCCTCGACCGGGATGTGCAGGCGTATCCACACGCTAGCGGCCCGGACAACGGTTTCGCCCGAGTGGGCGAGATCTTCTCGGACGACACCAACGCCGGGCGAAAGAAATCCTTCGACATTCGCAGCGTGATGAGGGCGACCATAGACCAGGACCATCGTCCACTGGAACGCTGGCCCGGTATGCGGGGCGCTGAGACGGCGGTGATCTGGGATGCCCATCTCGGAGGCTATCCCGTTTGCCTCATCGGCATCGAATCCAAGCAGGTACCCCGGTTAGGATTTGTCCCAGCGGACGGACCCGACCTATGGACCGCCGGGACGCTGTTTCCCCTCTCCTCTAAAAAGGTGGCTCGATCCATCAACGCGGCGAGCAACAATCGCCCGGTAGTAATTCTGGCCAATTTGTCGGGGTTTGACGGATCGCCTGAGTCGATGCGCAAGCTACAGCTTGAGTACGGCGCCCAGATCGGCCGGGCCGTGGTGAACTTCAAAGGCCCCATGATCTTTTGCGTTATTTCCCGCTACCACGGGGGCGCATACGTAGTTTTCTCGCGGGCGCTGAACGAACAGCTCGAGGTGGTGGCGTTGGAGGGAACCTACGCTTCCGTTATTGGTGGCGCGCCAGCGGCGGCTGTTGTGTTTGCCAGCGAAGTCGACGCCAGGGCCCGCAAAGATGAGCGCCTTGAGGCCCTTACCCAAGCCATGACCAAGGCCGACGGCAAGGAGAAAGCTCGGTTGCGTGCCCAATACAACGAACTCTTCAAAATCGTACACTCCGAAAAGCTGGGCGAGATGGCGGTGGAGTTTGACCACGTGCATAGCGTGCATCGCGCGCTCAAAGTGGGAGCGTTGCATCATATTCTTCCGCCCGCAAATCTTCGCCCTTACCTCATTGATGCTGTCGAACGCGGGATGAAAGCGACGGTGCAATCTACCGCCAAGAAGCCACCCCTTAGAAATCCGGCGCCAAAAGAGGTCAATGTCGAGGAGATACTCATGGTGGCTTCTTCCGTCGGTCAAGCATGATGGGCGTGTATTGGCTGGAACAGACCGAAGCCGACCTGCCGGCGGTGAATGATTGGCTAAGCACCAGCGAAGCCGTCCGCCTGGATGGCATGCGTTTTCCCAAACGTAACGCCGACTGGCGGCTGGGACGCTGGACGGCGAAACGTGCGCTGGCGGTCTACCTGAACCTGCCCAGTCATTTGCGGGACCTTGCTGACATAGAGATATGCCCGGCGCCGTCCGGGGCGCCAGAGGCCTTTATCGCCGGCCAACCAGCGGGGATTGCCATTTCACTCAGCCACCGGGGTGGAGTGGCCGCTTGCGCCGTCACGCTGCCGGGGACGGAGCTGGGTTGTGATTTGGAAATCATCGAGCCGCGTAGTGACGCATTCATTGCCGACTACTTCGCGCCTGAAGAGCAAGCGTTGATTGGGCGGACGGCGGCGGCGGACCGTTCCCAACTTTTGGCGCTGCTCTGGAGCGCAAAGGAAAGCTCCCTGAAAGCCTTGCGTACCGGGCTTCGACTCGATACCCGTAGTGTGACGGTTCGTCCTGTCCCTCCGCCGTGCGGAGACGGACGCGCACCGGGTCCGGCTCTCGCGTTTGGGGCGTCATGCGGACTCAACAGCTGGCAACCTCTCCAAGCGGTTTACGAGGGCGCGCAGATCTTCCATGGCTGGTGGCAAAATACAGGTGATCTCTTGCGGACCATGGTCGCCTCTCCCCCTTCAGCCCCGCCGATTTTTCTGGAAATTCCGGCTCATTCCGCTCCCCGTGCTTCCTAGCGCACTCAACGGCTGTGATAAAGCCACGAGTGAAGCGTGATGCAGGACACAGACTTGGATGGCGCTCTCATGAGATAGATAGGATAGCTGGTGTGAATAGCGGTTCGGTCGCTGAGCAAACTGTCAGGAAAGCTTGGCTACCGCGAAGCAGCTCCGAAGGAGATCGCCTCATGAAAACGGATTCATCATCAACGGCATATCTTCACTACGGACGGACCCTGGTCAAGTCCGGAATGTCGGGACTGCGTAGCGGCCGAGAATCCCACCTCCATGGCCAGCCTCTTTCCGACGTCCTGACGCAGTCTGCGCGTGAATCGTTAAGCCTGGCCACACTCGGGGCCTGCGCCGGCCTGTTGCGGGTCTGTGTGAGTAGCCGTCGCGGCCGCCTTCCAAGAACGATTGCGTGGAGCGTGCTCGGCAGCGCCATCGGATTTTGTGCCGGATTTGCCTGGCAAACTCGTGAACTCACCGCCAGCATGGGCCGCTCCTCCCTGAAGCAGATGGGGGCGGTTCGTGATCAACACTGGCTCGAGCGCCATCCGATTGACTATGCATAGGAAGCGCCGATGGCCGCCCCGCCCCGGATTCCCCGATCCCAGGCTAAAGCGCATGATTGAAGTTAGCTTTTTCCGGAGCGCTGAAGCGCTCTTTCCCCCGCGTGAATGCGGGGGCTCCCACCATCGTCGGCTCCTCGGCTTGAGCTAAGCGGTCTTAGCCTTCCTTTCCAACCATCTTTTCTTCATCATGTCGGAGAGGCGCTTGCGGGAGGCTGCGCTCATCGGTTTGCGCTTTGGGGCGGCCTTCTTTTTCCGTTCGGCCCAGCGCTTCTTCATCATCTCGGAGAGCCGTCGCCGTCCAGCAGGAGTGATGCCGCCACCCTTGCGGGTGCGTGCTGATTTCGCGTGTTTCGCACCGGGAGGACGGCCGCGACGACCGGCCAGCCGGGAACTAAGACCTTCAAGAGCAGCAATGGCTTGGTCGAGGCGATTACGTTCCCGGTGGAGACCAGTGAGGACCTGTTGAATGTCCATGCATATCCTTTCAACAACGGATGGGATTATACGCTTCGCGGTCAATCCGAGTTCTCGCAAGTGGTCTGCCTGCAACTTCCCGATTTACAATGTGTTTACTGCCCAAGTGGTTTACATTCTCAGGGAAGACCGTCGGCGCTGTTCCGCCGCGCGAATGTAGCTTTTGATTGCGGGAGGATGGCACGGATACGAACGCCTGGGGTCGTGCTCAATCGCCTGATTGTTCCAGCTCGCCCCAAGGCTGTTGCACTTTGGCTTAACTTCTATGCGCCCACGGCACCTCCGGATCAGCATTCTGGCTGCGACCACGCTGTTGCTGTTTTTCGTGTCCGCCGTCGAGGCGCAAACTCCAGCGCTGATCACCCTCGATCAGGCGATTGACCTGGCGCTTGCGCACAATCACTCGCTCAAGGCCACGCACACCTTAATTTTTCAGAACCAGGCCCAGGAAATCACCGCCAACCTTCGTCCCAATCCAACCCTTAACTTTGATTCCCAGTTCGTCCCCATTTTTAATCCCAACGATTTCAGTGCAGACACTCTGAACCAGACCCAGCAGTTCGACGTTGGAATCGGATACCTGTTTGAGCGCGGCCGCAAACGGCAGCGCCGCTTGCAGGCGGCACAAGACCAGACAGCCGTTACCGGGGCCCAGGTGACGGATGCTGAGCGCACTCTGACATTTAATGTGGCGCAGCAGTTCATCGCGGTCTTATTGGCGGAATCAACCCTGCAGTTTGCGCTGCAAGATTTGAAGAGCTTTCAGCAAACGGTTGATATCGCCCAGACCCAGTACCAATCGGGCTTCATCAGCGAAGGCGATTATCTCAAGATCAAGCTGCAACTGCTACAGTTTCAGACCGACGTCTCATCCGCCCGCCTGGCCAGGGTGCAGGCACTAGTTGCCTTACGGGGATTGCTTGGCTATGACGCGGTTTCTGCCAATTACGATGTGGTTGGTAATTTATCGTATGTGTCCGTTAAGGCGAAGCTGGAGGACTTGCAGTCAAGGGCGTTGCAGCAACGGCCGGATTTTCGGGCTGCCGAATTGGGAGTGACCGCTGCCCAAAGCCAGATTTTGCTGGCCAAGGCCAATGGCAAACGCGATGTAAATGGTTCCGTGGACTATACCCACACTGCGGGCATAAGTAGCGCTTCGTTCTTCGTGAATTTTGATTTGCCCATCTTCAACCGAAATCAGGGCGAGATCGCCCGCACGCGCTATGCTCTTACGCAAGCCCAGGAGCTGCAGTCATCGGGTAGCGACACCGTTCTCTCCGATGTTGGCGATGCCTACGAAGCGCTTCGCAGTAACGAGGAAGTGGTACAACTCTATGCTTCGGGATACTTGAAGCAGGCCCAGGACTCGCGCGACATCAGTGAGTATGCTTACAAACGTGGTGCGGCGAGCTTGCTGGACTTCCTCGATGCGGAACGCAGTTACAGGGCTACTCAGTTGGCTTATCGCCAGGCGCTGTCTTCCTATATGACTGCGCTGGAGCAGTTGAAGGAAGCTGTGGGAACGAGGAACCTTCCGTGAAGATATCCAAAGATCGCTGGCAGGGCGTAGCGGCGTTGGCCGTTGCCTCGGCGATCATGCTGGGATGTATTGGGTGTCATGGCGCCGGATCTGACGCCAGCGGGCAGAACCACTCCGGGAACCATTCGAACACCGCAGAATTGTTCACCATTCCGCAGGAGCAGATGTCGCATGTGCAGGTGCTGACGGTTGGGCCCGCCACCCTGCAACGAACCTTGCGCCTGACTGGTTCCGTTGCCTACAACAGCTTTCATACGACCCCGGTGATTACGCAGGTCAGTGGGCCGGTCAGCCGGATCGTCGTCGTTCCCGGGCAGAGGGTGACGCAGGCTGAACCCATGCTGTATGTAGCCAGCCCCGACTTCTCCCAGCTACGGACTAATTACTTGAAGGCAAAAGCTGCGTACGTTCTGGCGCAGCAGGCCTCGACGCGAGCGAAAGACTTGTACCAGCACCACGCCATCGCCGAACAGAATCTGGAGCAGGCGGAATCGGCTGAGGTGCAGGCCGGCGGAGATTTGGCCGCTGCCGAGGCCGCGCTGAAGGTGCTCGGGATTACCAATCCGGATGCTCTGGTGAAGGCTCCGCCCTCTTTCGAGGTTCCGGTAAGGGCCCCCATTGCCGGCCAGGTGGTCGAGCAGAACGTGGCTGTGGGTCAGTTGGTCCAGGTCGGGGCCACACAGTGCTTCATGGTTTCCGATACTAGCAACGTCTGGGTACTGGTGAATGTTTACCAAAAGGATTTGCCGAACGTGCGGGTGGGAGACGCAGTCACCATTCAGACGGACTCTTATCCTGATGTTTTCCACGGGCGCATTTCCTACGTGGCGGCTTCCCTGGATCCGGCCACCCGTACTCTGCAGGCGCGCATCGAGACCAACAACCCAGGCCAGAAGCTGAAGAAGGACATGTATGTGGTGGCGTCGGTGGACGCAGGCGCCATCCAAAATGCGATTGCAATCCCGGATTCTGCCGTCCTGCGGGACAGCGAGAACCAGCCCTTCGTTTATGTCGAGACTTCTCCCCAACAGTTCGGACGGCGGCCCGTGACTCTTGGGGACAGCCAGAATGGGCAAACTCAAATCACTAGCGGACTAAAACCCGGTGATCGCGTCGTCGGCAATGGCAGCCTGTTCCTGCAGTTTGCGAATTCCCTGCAGCGCTAGGCTAGCGTCATCCGAGAAGGAAGCATGAGAGGGGTACGGGCGTCCACATCTGAATGATTCACCGAATTGTACAAGCGTCTCTGCGGCAGCGGTTCCTGGTGTTGATGCTCACCGGCTTCATCATGGTCGCCGGCATCATCTCGTTCCAGCGAATGCCGGTGGACGCTTATCCTGATCTCTCCCCTCCGCAAGTCGAACTCATCACGCAATGGCCGGGCCATGCCGCGGAAGAGGTCGAACGGCTCGTCACCCTGCCTCTCGAACTGCAGATGAACGGCGTGCCGCACATGGTGGTGATGCGGTCCGTCTCGCTGTACGGTCTTTCGGATATCAGGCTGACATTTGAAGAAAGTACCGACGACTACTTCGCCCGGCAGATCGTGTTTCAGCGAATTGCCGACGCCAGTCTGCCTTCGGGAGTGACACCCTCGATGGCCCCGCTGTTTAGCCCCAGCGGCCTGGTCTATCGCTATGTGCTGGAAAGTCCCGACCGCAGTCCGCAGGAACTGAAGGTCATCGAGGATTGGGTGGTAGAGCGGGCCTATCGCTCTGTCCACGGTGTTGCCGATGATTCCGGATTTGGCGGGACAACCATGCAGTACCAGGTGCTGCTCGATCCTGCCCGGATCTTCGGATATCACCTGACCGTTCCGCAAGTCATGGCGGCCCTGTCCGCGAATAACTCCAATGCGGGCGGTGGATTCTACTCGCAGGGTGGCCAGTTCTATTACGTGCGCGGCATTGGACTGGTCCGCAACACGGATGACATCGGGAACATCGTCCTGGGCAGCAACAACGGTGCGCCTATTCGGGTGAAGGATGTTGGCGAGGTGGTGATCGGACATGCGCCGCGATTAGGCGAATTCGGATTTCAGAACAACGACGATGCGGTGGAAGGCGTCATTCTCATGCTCCGTGGAGAACAGACGCAAAACGTCCTTAAGGGCGTGGAAGCCAAGACCGACGAACTGAACCAGCACATCCTTCCGCCCGACGTTAAAATTCACCCCTTTTATGATCGCAGCGAACTGGTAAAGCTGACCACCGATACCGTGGAAGCCAACCTGCTACGCGGTATGGTACTGGTGCTGATCGTCCTGATCGCCTTCCTGATCAATTTACGTGCGGCCATCATCGTGGCGATCACCATTCCGCTGTCCCTGCTGTTTGCCTTCATCGTGCTGCATGCCCACGATGGCGCCGCCAACCTGCTGTCGATTGGCGCCATTGATTTCGGCATCATTATTAATGGCACGGTGGTGATGGTGGAAAACATCTACCGTGAGCTCGCGCTGCGAGAAGGACAGAGCTATAAGCTGAACGAAGTCATTCTCGTGGCGGCCAAAGACGTGGATAGGCCAATTTTTTACTCGGTAGCGGTCATCCTGGCCGGTTATCTGCCTATCTATGCGCTCAGTGGGCCTTCGGGAAAACTGTTCCATCCCATGGCCGAGACCATGTCGTTCGCCTTGATCGGTGCACTGATCCTGACGCTCACCATGGTTCCCGTCCTCGCCTCGTACTGGTTCAAGAGGGGGGTGCGCGAGCATCGTAACCGCGCCTACGAGTGGATGAAGGACCAATACGCGAAGCAATTGGACTGGGCGCTGGCACGTCCCAAACTAACCATTGCCCTCGCCACCTTGATTTTCGGATTGTCGCTTATTCTGGTTCCATTTATCGGCGGAGAATTTATGCCCCACCTGGACGAGGGTGCGCTGTGGGTGCGGGCCACCATGCCCTACACAATCTCGTTCGAAGAAGCGAGCAGCATTGCTCCCCAGATACGCAAGATCCTGTTGTCATATCCGCAAGTCACCGTGGTCGGCTCAGAGTTGGGACGGCCCGACGATGGCACGGACCCCACCGGCTTCTTTAATTGCGAATTCTATGTTGGACTAAAACCCTATGAAGATAACGCCTGGAGTGGCGACCTTAATACCAAGGACAAGTTGATTGAATCAATCAACAAAAAACTGACCGCGTTTCCCGGGATCATCTTCAACTACACTCAGCCGGCCGAAGACGCCGTCGATGAGGCCTTGACCGGACTAAAAAGTTCCCTGGCGGTCAAAATCTACGGCGAGGACTTGACCGTTCTCGAGGACAAAGCCGTCCAAATCAAGAACACGCTGTCCCGCACTCCGGGGTTTACCGACTTGACCGTCATCCGCGAACTCGGGCAACCCAGCCTCTTGATCGATGTGGACCGCGACAAAATTGCGCGCTATGGAATCAATGTCGCCGACGTGGAGGCCGTAATTTCGGCTGCCGTAGGGGGGCAAGCCGTAAGCCAGGTCATTCAGGGCGAAAAAGTGTTCGACTTGGTGGTGCGCATGCAACCCCAATTCCGCAGCAGCGCGCATGAGATTGGCGGGTTGCTGGTCGGCACTCCTGACGGTAAGCAAATCCCGATCAGCCAACTCGCCGACATTCGCCAGGGAAGTGGCGCGGCGTTCATCTACCGCGAGAACAATTCCCGCTATATCGGAATTCAGTTCAGCCTTGAGGGCCGCGACTTGGAGAGCGCGGTGAGAGATGGACAAAAGGCCGTCAGTCAGGCGGTCTCCCTACCCCAGGGTTATTGGCTGTCCTGGGGCGGCGAATATAGTCAACTTCTGGATGCCAAAGCGCAGCTCTTCTTAATCGGCCCGCTCGCAGTCGTTCTCATCTTCATGATCTTGTTCGCGCTATACGGCAACTTCAAATTCCCCGTCACCATCGCGTTGGGCGTGATCATGACCGAACCTGTAGGCGCCTTGGTAGCACTGAAACTTACTCACACGCCTTTCAGCGTGTCGTCAGTCCTGGGACTGGTAGCGTTACTGGGTGTATCCGTCGAGACGGCGGTCATTCTGGTGTCTTACATCAACAAGCTTCGCCAGGAAGGCATGGACATCCCCAGCGCAACGCGAGAGGCCTCGCTCCTACGACTTCGTCCGATCATGATGACCGCCCTGGTTGCATGCCTCGGACTACTTCCAGCGGCCCTCTCCACCGGCATCGGCTCGGACACGCAGAAGCCCTTCGCCATCGTCATCGTGGCCGGTCTTATCTCCCGGCTGTTCATCGGATTCTTCGTCAATCCCGTGCTGTACCAGATGGTTGCGCGCGAAGGCGACGTACTTCAGGTGTAGAGCACTTCCAGAGTGTTCGGCAGCAAGTCAGCGGCCAGCTTTCCAGGTGCGATACAACGCTTCTTTCAGCGCCACTTTCGGCGCCCATCCGGTCTCTTCGCGGATTCGATGCGTGTCATACCAGCGATCCTGCAAGGCGCGCCCTAACTGATGCTTTGAAAATCGCACACTGCCTCCAACTGGCAATACGCGGACCGCAATTTCGGCGAAAGGCCCTGCCAGCAGGACCGGCCAGCCCGGGAAAAAATGCGTGGCTGTTTTGTCTACCGCCATCCTCGCCGCATGGTACTTCGCCAAGGTAAGCTCGTCGTCATCGACAATATTGAATTGCTGAAGTTGTCCTCCGCCAGAATGTGCAGCCACTTGCAGCGCATCCACCAAATTTTCAACGTAGTTCAACGGAATGCGATTGCCTGGATTGCCGAATACGAAGTTGGTCTTCCCCACTGTGAATCCCAGGAGGCCCACCGGAAGGGGCTTGCCGGGACCATAGACGATGCCGGGCCTGATGATCGTTATCGGCAGCGCAGTTTCTCGTGCGAAGGTGACGACAAATTGGTCCGCCAGGATCTTCGATTGCGCATAGAAGTCGCGCAGCTGCGGCGACTCATCATAAGGAGTGCTCTCATCGATTCGCTGACCGCTTGGGGCGGGACCATAAACCGCCAGTGAACTGGCATGTACGACGCGGCCGACGCCCTGCCGGAGACATGCGGTCAGGACGCGCTCTGTTCCGGCCACATTGGTTGCGAGGAAATCGGCCTTGCTGCCGGGAGTATCGACCTTGGCTGCGAGGTGATAGACGACCTCCGCCCCTTCGACAGCGCGGGCTATACAGTCTGGATCTCCCAATCCTCCACGCACAACCTCCACGCCTTGGGTTTCCAGCAGATCGGCACCGCGCGAAGGCCGCGCCAGCACCCGGACGGGAACTCCCTGGGCCAGCAAGTCCCGCACCAGGGCCGTCCCCAAAAAACCAGTACCGCCTGTTACGCAGACACGCATGACCATCAAATCCCAGTCATCCTCTCACACTGGCATTCTCTTGCTTCTCAATCGGCATAGGGGGAGAGTCACCTCTCCTCCCCTGCCACACCACCGTACATGCGGGTCCGCATACGGCGGTTCAGTTCGGTTGAGCTAGCCCACGGACAACCGTGGCAGACCGAGCGAGTCAAAGTAAGCAACGGAAAGAGCTAACTGCAGGGCCGGACTGTCCGAGAGTCGCCAGGGCCCATGGGAACTGCCGGCGGTTTGTGCCGCAAGGTCAGGTCCGACGTTCCACTGGCGCAGCCGCGCAAACCGCACCCTGCCCCGTTTCCACTGCTTCCAGATCACGGATCGCAACCTGCGTCGCATCCATGCCTCCAACTTACGCAGCACCGAGGGTGTTTCGCAGTGCCCGAAGTATCCTTTCCAGCCTCGTAGATAACTGGCGAGTTCCTTCGTCATCTGTTCCACACTGACTCCTCTTGTCCGGCGCGTCAGTTCCCGCACTCGTTGCTTACAGCGGAGCAGAGCTTTCGGCGCAATGCGCCGCTTCGGCTTGGCCCCGTAGGTAAAGCTAAAGCCCAGAAACTTACGCACCTGCGGTCGCGCCACCGCGCTCTTCGCCTCGTTCACCTTGAGCTTGAGTCGCCGTCGCAGGAAACCGGTCACGCTTTGCATGACTCGTTTTCCCGCCCGCTCGCTCGCCACGTAGATATTGCAATCATCCGCGTAGCGTACGAAACGGTGCTGGCGTCGCTCCAGTTCCCGGTCGAGTTCGTCGAGCACCAGGTTCGACAGCAGCGGAGACAGTGGCCCTCCTTGCGGAGTTCCTTCCCCCACCGGACTCACCAACCCGTTTTCCATCACGCCCGACTCCAAGAAAGCTCGGATCAACTTGAGCATCCTTTTGGCGCTCACCCGCCGCGCCATCGCCGCCATCAGCCGGTCGTGGTTCACTCGATCGAAAAACTTTTCCAGATCGATGTCCACCACCCAGCGGTTGCCTTGGGCAAGATACTGCTGCGCCTTGGCCACCGCCTGATGCGCCGAGCGCTGCGGGCGAAAGCCGTGACTGTGTTCGGAAAACGTCGCGTCCCATCTGCCTTGCAGAACCTGCATCACCGCCTGCTGGATAAATCGATCCAGCACCGTTGGAATGCCCAGCTTGCGCACTCCTCCGTCCGGTTTGGCTATTTCCACTCGCCTCACCGGTTGTGGCCGATACGTTCCACTCAGCAACTGTTGCCGCAATGCTGGCCAGTGCTGCTTCAGGTAGCCCGGCAACTCGCCGACCGTCATGCCATCGATTCCCGGGCTCCCTTTGTTGGCTTTCACTCGGCGTAAGGCCCGCAGGCAGTTCTCCCGCCCGCAGACCTCCTCCATCAGTTGTTCGCTTCCAGCCGGGCTTTCAGTTGCGCCGTTCGCCGTGAACGATTCGATCCCTTCCCGCGGAGCCTTCGGAGCTTCACTCCTCCCCTCCTCGGTGAAGGCCAGCAACATCTGTAGCCGGTTCTTCTGCCGCTTGTCGCTCATCGAGTCCTGCGTCCTACTCGCCACTCCTTGCTGTTCGGGCCTTCGACCTTGCGGCCTACTATGCCCTCTGCTGACTCCCGCCGCACGGTCAGGATGGATCGCTCCACTCTCAGTCCCGATTTCCGGGACATGCTGCGGGTCTCCCGAAGTAAGTTCGACCGCCTTCTGCGCACAACCGCCGGATTTACCACCAGTGCACTTGGTGGATATGGGCTTCGCGATCATTTGCCCGCTCGCCCTGCACCGTAGGCCTCCTCATCCGGTTCTTGTTCATCGGCTCGCGCTTTTGATCCACGCTTCTTTCAGACCCCGCCTCTCGACGACGCCCTTGCGCTTCTCTAGTCCTTCACCTCCACCAGGTTGAACAGGGGACTTGCACCCCCAAGCTGTCGAACATGTTCGGCACACAAATAAAAAGCACGGAGAACTTCTCCGTGCTTTCTGTGTCTGAGCCTGCCCTGAGCGAAGCCGAAGGGTGGGAACCGACTCCTACGCCTTCTTGCCCTGGTTCTTCAGCACCTCAATCGCCTTGTTGAGCTGATCGTCAGGCTGATTGGCCTTCTGTTGCTTCTCCTGCTGAGCGCTGTCGTCGGCATTCTCGTCTTCGTCCGGGGCGATGAAGTCGTCGTTGGCGTCGGCAACCAGAATATTCGGCGTGATCGCCGCGTCCTGCAGCGCCTTGCCCGACGGCGAGTAGTATTTGGCAACCGACAACACCAGCGCCGAGCCGTCCGGCATGTCGATCACTTTCTGGATGGAGCCCGAACCGAAGGTCTTGTCGCCGAGCACGTCTCCGCGCGCGTTCTCCATCACCGCGGCAGCTACAATCTCCGCCGGCCCGGCCGTACCGCGGTTCACCAAAACAATCAACGGCAGATTGGTCACGTCCTTCTCGGGATCGGCGTTGAAGGTCTGCTTGGGATATTTCTGGCCTTGCAGGTACGTGATGGTGCCATGATTCAGGAAAAGGTTCGCGGTGGCGATGCCCTCGCTCTCCTCGCCATCGCCGGAATTGCGCAGGTCGAGAATGACCTTCTTCGCGCCTTCCTTCTGCACCGCTTTCAGCTTGTTGGCGATCTCCTGCGAACGCCCCTTGGGAAAGTCATCCACCTTGATGTAGGCGATGCCGTCTTCCATCATCTTCGTGCTGATCGGCGGATCGGTAACGATGGCACGGGTGAGCGCCGACTTCACCGGCTGCGCGCGCCGCGGACGCACCACGGAAACATTGACCACCGATCCCGGATTTCCGGTCAGCAGGCCGTCAATCTCAGCCAGTGACATGTCGCGTGTGGTCTTGCCTTCGATGGCCTCGATGATGTCGCCGCTCTCGATTTCTGCCTTGTCGGCAGGCCCCCCGGGAATTACCGAGATCACCGCGGCGTAGCCGTAGCGCTTGGAAACCGCTGCGCCAATGCCGGCCTTGCCTTCCTTGCGCTGCTTGTAATCCTTGTATTCCGTGGGATCGAGATAGCTGGAGTTGGCGTCCAGCGATTCCAGCAACCCGTGCAGGGCGCCGTTCGTGACGCTCGGAATGTTCGGTTCTTCGACGTACTCGGTGCGGATACGCGAAAGCACTTCGCTGTAAACACCCAATTGGCGATACGAACCGTCGTCATTGGTATTGGCCCGGACCCCTAGTCCGCCGACCACGACAAACGTGGCCAGCACAAAGGAGAGGGTGAGAACGACAAGCTTGGTGGTCTTTGACATGTGTAATTCGCTGGTGGGAGGAATACTCTCACTCCCATTCTACCTCAGTTTCGATGCCGGGCCGATGGGAAGGTGGCAAGAAAATCGCCTGGTTTCTGGTAAATCGCCCGTTTTCCTATCGCTTGGACGTAGGCTGGAGGCGAATCGTAAGCGGGCACGTTTTCGGTGCCTTATCCACACGCCAGCTATGCCGCCGTCATGGTTGGCGGTTTGAAGCGATTGATTTTCCCCAACTCTTTCTGGAGAGACCTCCTAATCCGGTGAGCATCGTAGTCGGCCTGCATCCCCAGCCAGAACGCTTCTGTCGTGCCAAAAAACTTTGCCAGGCGCACTGCGGTGTCGGGGCTGATGGCTCTCTTCTCGAGAACAATGTCATTGATGCGGGGAACCGGCACGTGGAGCTCATGTGCCAGACGGTAGGGCGTCATCCGCAAGGGCTTGAGATACTCCTCGCGAAGAATCTCTCCCGGATGAAGGGTCCATGTTCTTTGCTTTTTCTTGTTCGGGCCCTCGGACTTGTGTTCGTCGCTCATTTTGTTCGTGCCTTTCATGCAGTGGTACGCGCGTCTTTTTCGATCCTGACCATACACAACTCGGTGATAGTCAGTGATCTCGACTTTATATGCGTCCCCGTTTCTGAACTCAAAACAAAGCCGATGCTGATCGTTAATTCGAATGCTGTATTGTCCCTCGCGCTCGCCTTTCAGCGCTTCCAGGCGATTTCCCGGGGGGAAAGCCAGGTCGCTGAACTGGCGCGCGTATTCAAGTTGGAACAGCTTGCGCTTGGCGACCCTGCTGAGATTTGCGGGAAGACGCCGGCTCTTTCCCGACACATAAAATTGCTCCGTCTGCGAATCAGCGAAGCTCTTGATCACGGCCGCAGCATAACCCAAGGCATTAGTAACGTCAAGCATTATCACCAAAAAGGCGGTGCAACCGTCCAATGCACCACTGCCGCCCATGGCTCGCCGTTGGCTTGTGATCTTTCTCACACCCCCGTCTGCGCCCACCCTGATAAACTCCTCTGTTTTACGTTGAAAGCCGGAAAGCGAAGAGCGAATCGCGAAAGGCGAACCATGGCCCGCAATCTTGATCAGTCCCGTGCCTTGCAAACCCGCGCCGAGCAACTCATTCCCGGCGGAGTCAATTCGCCGGTCCGCGCCTTCCGTTCGGTGGGCGGCACGCCGCCGTTTCTGGTCCGCGGCCAGGGCGCGCACGTCTGGGATGCCGACGGCAACCGCTACATCGACTACGTCGGCTCGTGGGGGCCGCTGATCCTCGGCCACTCGCCGCCCGAGGTCATCGAGGCCATCGTCCAGGCCGCGCGCAACGGCACCAGCTTCGGAGCCTCTACTCCGACCGAAGCTGATCTCGCCGAGCTGGTGATCGAGGCCTTTCCCGCCATCGAGAAAGTGCGCTTCGTCAGCTCAGGAACGGAAGCGACCATGTCGGCGATCCGGCTGGCCCGCGCGCATACCCAGCGCAAGTTCATCGTGAAGTTCGAAGGCTGCTATCACGGCCACAGCGACGCGCTGCTGGTGAAAGCCGGCTCCGGCGTGGCGACGCTCGGCATTCCCGGCTCGGCAGGCGTGCCGGAAGAGTTCGTCGAGTTCACCCTGGCGCTGCCCTACAACGATCGCAACGCGGTGGAAGCAGCGTTCACCAAATTCAAAGGCCAGATCGCCTGCGTGATTGTCGAGCCGGTGGTCGGCAACATGGGATGCGTTCCGCCCCAGCCGGGCTACCTCGACGCGCTGCGCGAGATCACCGCGCGCGAAGGCGCGCTGCTGATCTTCGACGAGGTGATGACCGGCTTTCGCGTGGCCTTCGGCGGCGCGTCGGAGCTGTACAACATCAAGCCTGACCTGACGACGCTGGGCAAGATCATCGGCGGCGGGCTGCCGGTGGGCGCTTACGGCGGACCGGCGAAGATCATGGACATGGTCGCTCCCCTGGGTCCCGTGTATCAGGCGGGAACGCTGAGCGGCAATCCGCTGGCAATGGCAGCGGGGATCGCGACTCTGTGCCAGCTAAAGGCCAACCGGCAGCAGTTCTACAAGCAGCTCGATGACATGGCGGGCAAGCTGGTGGCGGGCATCACAGCAGCCGCCAACGAGGCTGGCGTCGCGATGACCGCCAACCGCGTGGGGTCGATGTTCACGTTCTTCTTCACCGACAAGCAGGTCACCGATTGGGAAAGCGCCGCCACCTGCGACACCGCCAAGTTTGGCCGCTTCCATGGCGCCATGCTCGATGCCGGCGTCTGGCTGCCGCCTTCGCAGTTCGAAGCTGCGTTCCTCAGCATCGCGCACACGCAGGGCGATATTGATGACACCATCGCCGCGGCACGAGAGGCGCTGGCATTGATGTAGAGCAGTTCCACGATTTTTTTCGGCTGTCATCCTGAGCGACGAGTCCGGTCGCCGTGGCGACCGGACGAGAAGTCGAAGGACCCCTATAGCTGCGAGAAATCACGGCGTGGTCGTGCGGCGAGCAGATCAGGGCCTTCGGCCCTTTAGCGCAGATATAAACTCTCCATGTTTCTTGGTCCGCTGTGCGGGCGACATTTGGGCGAATCGCTTCTCAACCAGTCCGCTTAGATCTCGCGCCAATTGCTTCAATCCATATCTCAAAGTTGCCATAGAACCACATCTTCCGCAGTTGCTAGTTGCTAATTGCTAGTTGCTAGTTGCTGCTTCTCCATCATCTCCGGAATCGTCACGAACTCGTACCCCTCGCCCTAGATAGCGGCTGACGAATGCGGTCGGTGGCCTCGACCTGCGGCTGCGGTTGACGCCCATGCGCACATGCGAGCCGTCGTGCAGCAGGATGACGTCGCCGCCGCGAATCTGGCGCTCGGCGTGGGCGACGATCTCCTCGGCCGACTTCGCCTTCCAGTCGTAACAGGTGACGTTCCACATCACCGTCTGCAGCCCGAAGGCTCGCACCGTGCGCAGCGTCGCTGGACGCCGCCCGCCGAACGGAGGCCGGAAGAGCTTCGTGTCCACGCCGGTGGCGTCGAGGATGGCTTGCCGCGTCTGCACAAGCTGGCGCCGCAACTCGGTCGCCGGTGCAAAAATCAGGTTGGGATGGCTCCAGGTGTGGCTGCCAATGGCATGACCGGCAGCGACCACGGCGCGCGCGATCTCGGGCTTCTGCTGAACATATTGTCCGATAAGGAAAAACGTTGCCTTCACCCCGTGGCGTTCCAGCACCTCCAGCATGCGCCAGGTGTAGGGATCGTTGGGCCCGTCATCGTAGGTCAGCGCCAGCAGGCGAGAGCCGGGCCCGAGGCCGATGAACGTCCGGCCATAAAGCTGCGAGGTGGGCCACATGGTGTGGAAGCCCGCCAGGCTGGCCAGTCCCGCAGCGGCCGCCCCGCCAGTAAGCAGTGGAAGCATCGGCTCGATTGTAGCCGGAAGGCGGCAAGCATCGCTCTTCGCCGCTTCGCTTTTCGCTTTTCGCTTTTCGCTTTTCGTGCCCTTCGCCCTTCGCTTTTCGCTCTGCTTTTTCGCCTTCCCCAGCGAGTAGACGACCCGGAATCCCAGCACATCGCTCGAAGGGGTAACCTCTTGGGTCACCAAGAAGCCATTGAGTGCTAAGAAAGCCTTAGAGCGAAAGGCGAATAGCGAAGAGCGGCTTCAACCATTTACTCTCACGACAATTGCGCGCAGACCGCGAGCAAGATATTCTGCGGTTCGTAACGTTTTACTCCCATGGCGAACCTTTTCGAACCACCCCGGTATATCGCAGTCGAAGGCCCGATCCGAGTCGGCAAGAGCACGCTCTGCCAGGTGATTGCGGAAACCCTGCACGCGCAGCGCATCACCGAGCCCGAGCACAACCCGTTCCTGCGACCGTTTTACGAGGGCGAGCGCGGCGCCGCCTTCCAGGCGCAGTTCGCTTTCCTCATCGCGCGCTACGAGCAACTGGGCAGTCTCGACGTGAAGCGCAATCCCAACAAGACCTACGTCGCCGATTACATTTTCGAAAAGGACAAGCTGTTCGCCTGCCTCAACCTGGGCGATGCGGAGCTCGACGTTTACAACCGCTACTACGAACTGTTCCGGCAGAACGTGCCCACGCCCGACCTCGTCATTTACCTGCAGGCCACGCCCGAGGTGCTGAAGAAGCGGCTGAAGAAAAAGAACGCGCCCGGCGAGAAGGCCATCAGCGACGACTACCTGGAAGAGGTGATCAAGGCCTACGAGCACTTTTTCTTCCACTACACCTCGTCGGACCTGCTGATCGTGAACACCTCGGAGATCGACTTCGTGGAGCGCAGCGAAGATTTGCAGGCGCTGCTGCGGCGGGTCAGCGAGCCGATCCGCGGCACGCAATACTTCCTGCCGCTGGGGCCGGACGAGCAATCCGTACGGGCGTGACCGCTGTCACCAACTTTTATTGTTGAAACGCCTCCTGGGGCGCGCAGGTGCGCTATGCTCCTTGCATCCGCGAAAAAGGAGCTCGCCATGGGAGTCTTGTTTCAGGCTTTCTACTGGAACTGTCCATCAGCAGAAAATCAGGATGGCACGTGGTGGAATTTCGTGGCCGGCAAAATTCCTGAGCTACAGCAGGCCGGCATCACCGCGCTATGGCTTCCGCCCGCATCGAAGGCGGCCAATCTCGGCGGCCCTTCCATGGGCTACGATCCTTACGATTATTACGATCTTGGCGATTTCAACCAGAAGGGGCGCACCAGGACCTGGTTCGGCAACCAGGCGGAATTGACATCGCTGATCGACGCGGCGCACACGGCGAACATGCAGGTCTATGCCGACCTGGTGCTCGATCACAACAACGGCGGGAACGCCCAAGAGCTTAATCCGATCGACGGCCAAACCCGCTGGACGAGGTTCAATCCCGCCAGCGGCAAATTCCCGCGCAACTGGGAGCACTTCCATCCTTCGCGTTACGAGACATTCGACGGAATGACCTTCGGCGACATGCCTGACCTGTGCCATCGCAATCCCAAGGTGTACGGGGAAGTCATCAGCCTGGCGCAATGGATGATCGAGACCATCGGGTTCGACGGCTTCCGCTTCGATTTCGTCAAAGGCTACGCGCCGTGGATGGTGAAGGCCATCGCCGAGCTGCGCTATCTGAATAAGTCGGAGCAGGGCTTCTATCCGTTCTGCGTGGGCGAATGCTGGGACGGCGAGCGTACCATCGACGATTGGCTCGGTACCATCAATAGCTTTATGGACAACCCGGTGTCCGCGTTCGATTTTCCTCTGCATTATCGACTGAAGGACCTCTGCGACGCCTACGGCTTCAGCCTGCGGACGCTCGCCACGCCCGGGACCGTCGCCCAGGACACGCCGTCGCAAGCGATGACCTTCGTCGACAACCACGACACCATTCGCGATCCCGGCAACGCCATCAACAACGACAAGCTACTGGCCTACAGCTTCATTCTGACCCACGAAGGCTATCCCAGCGTCTTCTGGATGGACTGGTACAACTTCGGGCTGGCGAAGACGGGTACATCTAACGGAATCGCCGCGCTCGTCGCTGCCCACGAGCAGCATGCCGGCGGAACGACGCAAGTGCTATATGCCGATGACAACCTCTACGTGATGCAGCGCACTGGCGCCGGAGCGCAGCCCGGCCTGGTTTATGTGCTCAATAACCTGGGCGATGCCTGGAATGGCGCGATGGTGCAAACTCAGTGGCAGGGCGTGCGATTCGAGCCGGTTGCGTACGGAGGCTACGACGCCACCCGTCCCGATTCAAAGACGACCTCGGCGGACGGACTCGCTGATTTTTGGGCCGCTCCACGAGGATGGGCGGTCTATGTACCGCAGTTGTGAGAGGGAACCCTGCGGGCTGTTGGAGGCTAGAATGGAAGTTCTGACTTAGGAGAAATCGTATGGCCCGAATCGGTATCTCGCTCCTGCTGGTGCTCTCTCTGCTTCCCGCCGCTGTGGCGCAACAACCTGCAAGAGGTCCGATGGTGATTCGGGCCGTGCGGCATGACACCTCCCCTCCCATGCGCGAGTTGATGCGCAGCGTCAAACCTGTACGTAATACCGGACGACAGCAGGCGCTGGAGATGGAGGAGCCGCCCGCTCGTCACATCCCGCCGGCATTCGACCCGGTGGTGCAATCGTCGCCGGGGGCTGCCCAGCAAGCGCAGATTGTAATGAACTTCGAAGGCATCACGCAGGGCGGCGCCGTCCCTCCCGATACCAACGGCGCGCCGGGTAGCAACCAACAATACGTCCAGACAACCAATTTCCTTTATGCCGTATTCGACAAGTCCACCGGCAACGTTACGTTCGGGCCCTACTACGTTAAGAGCTTATTCCAGGGATTTGGGGGCCAATGTGAGACGGAAAACGCCATGAGCGATCCCACCGTGCGCTTCGACCGGGCAGCGGGGCGGTGGATCATCCAGCAGATCGCGGGAGAGTATGGTTTTACTCCGCCGTTGTTCGTTTGCATTGCGGTCTCAACCACCTCCGATGCGACCGGAGCTTACTATCGTTACGCCATTCCCTATAACAACTACCTTCCTGACTACCCGAAGCTTGCTGTCTGGCCCGACGCATATTATCTGACGACTGATTTGTATTTGAATTGGGTGTTTCAGGCCACTTCAGCTTGCGCCCTGGATCGTAGATCGATGCTGCAAGGCGGGCCGGCCTCGGCCATCTGTTTCCAAACCGGCAGCGACGTTTTTCATTTTCTGCCCGCCGATCTGGATGGGGCTGTGCCGCCACCGGGAGGAGCTCCCAATTTCATCGTCGGCAACGTCAGCGGCTCCAACCATGCGTTGGATCTTTTCAAGTTCCACGCAGACTTCGTCAACCCGCAGAACTCCACCTTCACCGGCCCGTTTCCGATATCCGTGGCCCCCTACACGGTTGCCTGCTGGGCCGATTGCGTACCGCAAAAGGACACCAGCACTACACTCTACGCACTGGGCCAGATAACCATGTACCGGCTCGCCTATCGCAACTTCGTTCCTCCAACCGTACCTGCCACCGCCAGCCAGGCGGCGCACCAGAGCATGGTGGTGACGCATACGGTGCAAAACAACGATGGTTCGTACGGAATCCGCTGGTACGAGTTGCGGGCACTGGAGCACGGCGAATTTACCGCTTTCCAGCAGAGCACGTTTGCGCCTGACAGTAACACTCGCTGGACGGGCAGCATCGCCATGGACAAGGTAGGCGATATGGCAATGGGCTATAGCATCTCCAGCAGCTCCATGTATCCGTCGATCAACTTCACGGGACGCGTAGTCACCGATCCGCCGAGCACGATGGAGCAGGAAACCAGCATCATGGCGGGCACCGCCTCACAGTCGTACAGCGACCGCTGGGGCGATTACAGCAGCATGGTCCCCGATCCGGCGGACGATTGCCTGCTCTGGTACACGACGGAATACTTGCAGGCGGGCTCGGAGGATTGGAGGACCCGCATCGTCTCCTTGAAATTTCCCAGCTGTCACTAATTCTGACGTAATGAACCATCGGCAGTACATTCGGGCGAGCCTCGTCCGAGCAAGCGCGCTGACCAGCGATACGGCGTTAGGTATAGTAAGTGGCAAATCGAGAATCAGCGTCCCTCAGGGACGGCACAACTGCTGACGAGAGGGCGCCTATGTCTGCCTGAGCCGCCCCAGCATTCCATCCATTAATGCCGTGTCGTACCTCAGAGAGGGAGAGCCAGCTGTCAATTCTTCTAGCAGCGCTCGACCCGTCAATGCGTGCACGGTTCCAGGAAGAAACTGCTCTCTTGCCGCGTACCAGGCCTTCATCCACGGCACGAGCCCCAGATACACTTCGTACCGCTTCCGGCGGCGAGCGGGATCGGACTTAGCGCGGCGGCGTAGTTCGTTCGTCGGCACTCCGAGCCAGAGAACATGGTCCACAAATCCGATCTGCTCTTTTTCGAACGCGCTTCGGTAAAGTTCCCACTCAACTTCAAACAATGTTTTGGTAAGCACCCCCGATTTCCACAGCGCCCAGGAGTAGTAGAGGTGGAAGGGATCTCCATCGCAAACAGCGAGGCCTCGTTCTCGTTCGATGGCAAGCGCCCGTCGCCAGTTTTCAACTGCGTAGTTGACCCAGAATTGTCCGACTTCAGCAGAATCGGCATAAAGGTCGGGTGCGGCAATGTTTTCCGCCGCCCCTTCAACGCAGGAGTGGGGGAAATGCGTTCGGCACCAAGTGGTTTTCCCGGCCGCGCTCGGACCTTCGATCGCAACGATCATCGGCGTGCACTCCTCGACAGGGACACTACTGGCTTGGCGGCACGTATTCCTTGGGCTTCTCCGCGCCTTCGCCGAAGAAGTAGGCATCCATCTGCTGCACGATGAATTCCTGGTGTTCTTTCTTCCAGGGTTGCAGGCGATATTCGTTGAGCAGCATCTTCATGTGCTCCTGCCACTGCTCCCACGCCAGCTTGGAAACGTTGTCGTAGATGCGTTGTCCGAGCGCGCCATCGAACGGCGGCTCGTCCAGACCTTCCATTTCGCGCCCCATCTTTACGCACTTCACCATGTGTGCCATCAAGAACTCCTCTCGTCCGCCAACGGCGGTACGAATGCCAACGTTTGATTCTAATGGCGGCGGCCACAGAACCCAAGTGGCAGGAACGCGAAGACCGAGCCGGCTGGCTGCCCGTCCTTAAATTTGTAGCGCTGCCGTGACAGATTGGATCAAGATCGGAGAGAATTGAACGCCGCGCGTTCTTCAGGCCCGCTGGAGGACCCCATGAGATTCCTTGGCGAGCCCCTGCTGGGGACCGCCCCAAAAGGTACCGCGGCGGCATAATTTTTTCGGCTGGCATGGCTATCTTTAGCCGGTCCAATCGTCAATACAATGGCACCACCCGCGGCGCGGGTGGCAAGGAGTAAGGATGAGCAAAGTACGAGTACTGGTTGGCACACGCAAGGGCGCATTCGTTCTGGAGTCGGACGGCAAGCGCGAAAGGTGGGACGTCAGCGGCCCGCATTTCGCGGGCTGGGAGATCTACCACATCAAGGGATCGCCGGTTGATCCGAATCGGCTATACGCGTCGCAGACCAGCGGCTGGTTCGGGCAGATGATCCAGCGCTCCAACGACGGCGGCAAAACCTGGGAAACGCCCGGAGGCGAAAAAATGCCCGAGCCCGGCGCCATGCCGCCGCCCGCGAGCAACAAATTCGTTTACGACAGTTCTCCGGAAACCGGCAAGCCCCTCACCACCCACCAGTGGTACGACGGCACGCAGCATCCGTGGGAGTTCAAGCGCGTCTGGCATCTGGAACCGTCGCTCACCGATCCCGACACCGTCTACGCGGGGGTGGAAGACGCTGCCCTGTTCCGCTCCACCGACGGCGGCAAGAGCTGGCACGAACTTTCCGGACTGCGCGGCCACGGCACCGGACCGAAGTGGCAGCCCGGCGCCGGTGGAATGTGCCTGCACACCATCATTCTCGATCCCAGCAATCCCAGCCGGATTTACATCGCGATCTCGGCGGCGGGCGCTTTTCGCACCGACGACGGCGGCAAGACCTGGAAGCCCATCAACCAGGGACTGCGTTCCCAATACATCCCCGATCCGAACGCCGAGGTCGGCCACTGCGTTCACCACGTCGCCATGCACCCATCGCGCCCGGGCGTGCTGTTCATGCAGAAGCACTGGGACGTCATGCGCAGCGACAACGCCGGCGACTAGTGGCACGAGGTCAGCGGAAACCTGCCTACCGACTTCGGCTTCGTCATCGACATTCACGCGCACGAGCCGGAGACCATTTACGTCGTGCCCATCAAGAGCGACAGCGAACACTTTCCGCTCGAAGGCAAACTGCGCGTGTATCGCAGCCGCACCGGCGGCAACGAGTGGGAGGCGCTCACCAAAGGCCTGCCGCAAAGCAACTGCTACGTCAACGTGCTGCGCGACGCCATGGCCGTGGACTCGCTCGATTCCTGCGGCATTTATTTCGGCACCACCGGCGGGCAGGTGTACGCCTCGGCGGACGCCGGAGATAGCTGGGCGCCCATCGTCCGCGATCTTCCGGCGGTGCTTTCGGTCGAGGTGCAGACGCTGCCATGATCCGCGTCATACTGCCGCCACATCTGCGGACGCTGGCGCACGTTGGCGGCGAGGTGGAGATCGAAGTCGAGGGTCGAGTCACGCAGCGCTCGGTCCTCGACGCGCTCGAGGCCCGCTATCCCATGCTGCGCGGCACCATCCGCGACCACGTCACCCAACAGCGGCGGCCGTTTCTGCGCTTCTTCGCCTGCGAGGAAGACCTGTCGCATGAATCGCCGGACGCCCCGCTGCCCGACGCGGTCGTGTCGGGCGCAGAGCCCTTCCTCATCATCGGCGCCATCGCCGGCGGCTAAGAGCAGTTCCAGAGTGGCAGTAGCCTGGGTACAACCGTACGAAGCACCGTCTAACGTGTTCACAGGCGAACGTCGCCGTCCGTCAGCGAACATGGCCGCCAAAGCAATTCAGTTGTCCGTCTGAAACAAGGCGTTCAGCCACAGCAGGTTAGAGGAATTGCTGGTTGGGTATCGGATTGCAAGCTGTGTCTTGAAGTCATTTGAGGTGGCCTGATGCGCAGTTTCCTGCAGGATCTCCGGTACTCCATTCGCCAGATGAGGAAGTCGCCGGGCTTTGCCACGATCGCCATTGTGACGCTGGCGCTGGGCATCGGCGCGAACACAGCAATTTTCTCGGTGGTGAACGGAGTGTTGCTGAATCCGCTACCTTACCCGCAGCCAGAGCGCCTCGTGGTCCTGTTCCACGACAAGCCGAACTTCCCCACCGGCTCCATCTCGTACCTCAACTTCCTCGACTGGCAGCGCGATAGCCATGCGTTCGAATCGATGGCGGCCTACCGCAATGCCGGCAGCTTCGGTCTCACCGGCATGGCCGAGCCGGAAGCAGTCACCGGAGAAATGGTATCGGCTGGCTTCTTCGAGATTCTGGGCACGAAGCTGGTCGCGGGACGGGCTTTTACCGCCGACGAAGACCGCCTGGGAGCCAATCCCACGGCGATGATTTCCGAGGGCCTGTGGAAGCGCAAGTTCGGCTCAGATCCAAATCTCGTGGGCAAGGTGATTGTCCTGGATGGCCAAGCCCGCACCGTCATCGGCATTTTACCTGCAAACTTTCGACTGAAGATGTGGAATTTCCGGCCAGCCGATGTCTACACTGCGATCGGCGAGTTCAAGGAACCGCAGTTCCGCGATCGCAACTCAGCGTGGGGCACAGACGCGATTGCGCGACTCAAACCGGGCGTGACTATGTCGGAAGCCGCGCAGGACATGGCACGTGTGAATAACGGGCTTGCGGCTGCATATCCCGACGCGGACGCCAACATCAAGACCAAGATCGTTCCACTGAAAGAGCTCATGGTCGGCGACGTGCGCCCGGTATTGGTAGTGCTGCTGGGAGCGGTGGGGTTCGTGCTGCTGATTGCGTGCTTCAACGTGGCCAATCTGCTGCTGGCGCGCTCGACCGCGCGCACCCGCGAGTTCGCCGTACGAACTGCGATGGGTGCGGGACGGGGGCGACTCGTTCGTCAACTGCTGACCGAAAGCATTGGGCTGTCGCTGGTGGGCGGAGCGCTGGGGTTACTGCTCGCCATTTGGGGCACTAAGGCCGCTTTGGCGGCGTTGCCGCAAGCCCTGCCGCGCGCGGAAGGAATCGGTGTGGACAGCCGTGTGCTGCTTTTCACCCTGCTGCTTTCGGCGTTTGCGGGTGTGATTTTCGGGATCATGCCCGCGCTGAAGACATCGCGGCTGCACCTCAGCACAACTTTGAACGAGAGCGGCCGCTCCGTCGCTTTGGGCAAGAGCCGGGCGCAGTCGGCTTTGGTAGTAACCGAGATGGCGATGGCGTTGGTGCTGCTGGTAGGCGCAGGATTGATGGTCCGTACACTGATGCGGCTGTGGAGCGTCGATCCTGGCATCAACCCTGGCAACGTGCTGACGTTTGACGTGGGGCTGCCGCCCGCACTGGCGACCAAGACTGCTGACGAAGTGCGCGCCGCCTATCGGCAACTCGACGCCACCCTGCACTCCATTCCCGGCGTGGAGAGTGCGTCCATCAATGCGGGCGCTCATCCGATGCACGGGGACTCCGAAGAAAATTTCTGGGTCGAGGGACAACTGAGACCCCAACGCCGGGCCGAGCTGCCGATGACACTGCAATACACGGTCCAACCGGAATACCTGCGTGTCATGCAGACGCCATTGCTGCGCGGGCGCTTCCTGACCGACGCTGACAACGAACACGCCTCGCTCGTAGCCGTGATCGACGAAGGTTTTGCGGAACATTACTTCGCCGGACAGGACCCGATCGGCAAGCACGTCTGGGTGGTTGACTCTCGCGGCGAGCAGGCGAAAGAAATTGTCGGCGTGGTGGGGCACGTGAAGCAGTTTGGGCTGGCCGCGGACGCTACCCAGACGCTGCAAGCTCAGATCTATGAGCCGTTTCTGCAACTGCCCAACTACTACGTCATGCGCGAGGCTGGCGGCGATCGTGTGTATCTGCGCACGCACGCCGGCGTCGACCCCATGACCGTGTTCCAGACCATCCGCCGCACTCTGGCGCAACAGAACAAGGAAACCATCGCATTCAATCCTGAATCAATGGAACAAACGGTGAGCGAATCCATCGCCCAGCAGCGCTTTACCATGATGCTATTCGCCGTATTTGCGGCCCTGGCGCTGCTGCTGGCTAGCGTCGGGATCTACGGCGTGCTCTCCTATGTGGTTGGACGGCGCACGCAGGAGATCGGTATTCGCATGGCGCTGGGCGCTCAGAAGAGCGACGTCCTGCGGGCGGTGCTGCGCGACGGGGCGCGCATGACGCTGTTGGGCGTGGGCATCGGCGTGGTCGCGGCGGGGGCCCTGAGCCGGCTGATGCAGACCATGTTGTTCGGCGTGAAACCGACGGACCCCGTGACATTTACTGCGGTTGGGCTGCTTCTTTGTGCCGTCGCTCTACTCGCCTGCTACGTTCCGGCGTATCGCGCAGCATCGGTCGATCCCATGCAGGCGCTACGCTCGGAGTAGGGCCGCACGGCTGTCGCATTGAGGCATCCCAACGTTGCCCAAGAATCTAGGAGCTTGTGGAGAATTGATTCTCGGATTTTCATGGGTAAGTAGCCCCCCTTGCGAACCTGCGCTATGCCTATTCCCCCAGCCAGGCGCCGTAGGGTCGCAGCCGCTCGATGTGGTCGCAAATGATTTTGAAAGCGCCCGTGAGCGGCACCGCCAGGATCAGTCCCATCGCGCCCCACAGCCATCCCCAGAAAAGCAGTGAGATGGTGACCGCCAGCGGGTTTAGTTGCAGGCGCTTGCCCAGGATCTTGGGATAGAGCACGTTCATGGCGATCAGGTGCAGCCCCAGGACAACGGTGACCACGATGAGGAACGTGGCCGTGGTCAGGTGCCCCAGGTCGGCGATGAGCGGCGGAATGATAGCGAGCAGAACGCCGAGATAGGGAATCAGGCTTAGGAATCCGCTGATGGCCCCAAGGAAATAGAAGTAAGGCAGACCCAGCATTCCGAATACGGCGATGCTGCACACGCTCAGGAAGACGCCAATGATGAAGTTGCCCACAATGAACGACCGGATCATGCGCGCAATCAAACCCATCATGACGTAAGCGGTGTTCCGGTTTTCCATGCTGAACAGCATCACCGAGGCGGAGCGCACGTGGTCCTGCCAGCTCAGCATGAAGAAAACCAGGAACGGTACAAAGGTGACCGTCAGCACCAGCTCCGACACCGCGCTGGCATTCCTGCTGACCAAGTCGGTCCAGTCGTTCGTCTGGCGGACGGTTATGGTTTTCTTGTCCGCTTCTGAGGAAGGCAACATGGTCTCGCGGGTCTGCTCAATCTGTTCGGCTTCGGCGCGCATCCGCCCCGTCATCTGCTGGATATTGGCCTTGTATTGCGGCAACTCCTGCATGAAACCCATGGCGCGGCTATACGAGAGATAGGTGACTGCGCCCACGGCGATCACCAGCAGCAGCACGGCGATCAGCGACGCCAGGGCATTCGGTATGTCAAACCGAACGAGCAAGTCCACCAGCGGGGCCAGGACGAATGCAATTAAGATCGAGACCAGAACAACGACCAGGATCAGCTTGGCGACGTAGAGCATGGTCAGGACGGCCGCGATCGCCAGGATGAGCAACGCCGATGCCTGGAGGCGCAGAATGCGGCGGCGCTCCAGTTCGGCGACCGTCGAGCGATTGATCGACACCTGCGGAGTAGGGGCAGGGCCGCCTGCCGCATTCGCATCCACATCGGGAGCGCCGTCCTGCGTCCCCTGTGGCCCCACATTGTCCAGCAGCTTTTCTGGCATTTCGCCTATGGTACTCGCACAACCCTCGGATTCCGAACATGATATTTTTGCTGGGTCAAATATCAAAGATCAAAGATCTGAAGATGGGAAATACCCTCACGACAGCGCAGCCAGATGATCAACCTCGCCGTATCCTGGCGCTGGATTTCGGCGCGCGCAACATTGGCCTGGCGGTGAGCGACGAACTGGGCGTCACGGCCCAGGGCCTGCCTACTCTGCGCCGCAGCAACAAACGTAACGACCTGGACCACCTGCGGCGCGTGATCAAGCAGTTTCACATTAGCGAGCTGGTGATGGGACTGCCTCTGCGCATGAGCGGAAGCGAAGGCATCCAGTCGGAGAAAGTGCAGGTGTTCGCCGAAGAATTGCGTCGCAAGTTCAAGCTGCCGGTCCACCTTTTCGACGAGCGCTTGACCTCGGTGGAAGCCAATCGGCTGTTGCGTGAAACCGACATGAGCACTCACCGCCGCGCGGGAGTGGTGGACCAATTGGCGGCCGTGCTGATTCTGCAATCGTTCCTGGAATTCCGGAAAAACCGAAACCCCTAAGCACGGGTGAGCGTGAATTTTGTCTGAGTCTCCGAGATCCGACTCTGGGATAGGGCTCTTTGTCCTGCCGAGCAGCGCGCATGTGCCGCTCATCATCTAAACTGCTGTATTCCATGCGGACGTTCTTCAAACTCGTCGTCGCGGTCGTACTGGCGTTTGCTCTCTGGTTTGCGTGGGCGGCCTTGCTGCCCCTGCGACCTTCGGAGACCAAGTTCGTGCTGCTGCGCCCGGGTTGGAGCACGCGCCATATCGCGCGAGATCTTCAGCGCGAAGGCGTCATTCGCAGCTCTACGGCGTTCCTCATGCTGCACTACGCCGAAGGATTGAAGACCCTCAAGGCCGGCGAGTACAAGTTCGACGAACCCGCCAGCGCTTTGCTGGTGTGGCGTCGGCTGGTTCGTGGCGACGTCTATGCGCGCACTCTCGTCGTCCCCGAGGGCTACACCATGTTTGACATCGCGGCCGCGGTCGAGCAGGCGGGCCTGGGTACGGCCGCCGATTTCCTCACCGCGGCCAAGGGTGATGTGTTTCTCCTCCGCGAAATCGATCCCACCGCCCAGTCGCTCGAAGGTTATCTCTTTCCCGATACCTATCAGTTCACCCGCATCGATACCGCGCACGACATGGTGGCGGCGATGGTGCATCGTTTTCGGCAGGAAGCACAGAAAATCGGCCTGCTGGGTAACGCTGACGCCCACCGCATCGTGACCATGGCCTCGATTGTGGAGAAGGAAACTGCGGTAGCGGAAGAGCGTCCGCTCGTTGCCAGCGTGTACTACAACCGGCTGGCCAGAAACATGGCCCTGGGGGCCGATCCCAGCGTGGTCTACGCAGCCCTGCTGGCCGGACGTTATCGCGGCACCATCTATCAGTCCGACCTGCAATTCGATTCGCGGTATAACACCTACAAGTATCCCGGACTGCCTCCCGGGCCAATCGCCAATCCGGGAGTCGCCTCTTTGCAGGCCGCTCTGCATCCCGCCCTCGGCGATTTCCTCTACTTCGTCAGCAATAACAACGGCCACCATCGTTTCGCCCGCACCATGGAAGAACACGCACGCAATGTTGTTGCGTATCGCCATGCGGTGGCTGCCCCCCAGTAGCGCCAATTTCAGAGCGTTGGCCTGCGAGCGTGCCTCTTCGTAGATGATAGGTTTTATCGCTGCATGTGCCTTCTTGCGGCGAGATCGTAAAAATATTTTTGCACAGACAATGCCCTGATCTGGGGCGTTTGTAGCGACTAAGTTATTGATTGCACAAGCGCTTGTCGGAAATTCACAATAGGCACGAGATTCCCAAGCAATCCACAGCGGGAATCACCTGCTACGCTTCGGAATCTCGAAAAGCGCAGAGCAGCAGTGACCCTAGCTAGAGCGGCGCTTCAGAGGCCGTTACGAAACTCAGGTCGCCTTCTCGGCGGTGGGGCAGGAGTGACGAAATCCGAGTGCCGTAGGCACGGAATATCTTAGCCCAGCACGGAGCCGAAGGCGGAGTGCTGGGTGAAGTGGAAACTTCATTTGAGTCCCGTAGGGACGGCACAGTTTCGTAACAGCCTCTTCAGCGCCGTATCCGGGCGCAGGGAAGAACGTGCTTCAGCCACTGTGAAATTGAATAGACTGTGGTGCGTCGTATCATTAAAGCTGGAATTCGGTGAACGAGTACGACAGTTGGCAGCCGCGGCGCGGCCTTAGCAACCGATAACGTGGAGGAAATCTTGACCTCAGATTCCCTGTTTCCCTCAGTCACGGCCCGGCAGCCGAGCGGCGAGGGCATCCTGCCGTCTCAGGAAATTCGCTACTTCATCGACACTGGCATCATCCGTTCGACTCGGGAGATTCCCGACACCCAGATCCAGCCAGCCAGCATCGACCTCCGCCTGTGGCACGAAGCCTACCGGGTCCGTGCCAGGTTCCTACCGGGGAAATCCACCACGCTGCTCAACAAGGCCACCGCCAACGGCCTGCTCGAAAAGAAGATCGATATAACCGAGCCTACCCTGCTGGAGAAGGGGGTCGTCTACATCATCCCGTTGATGGAAAGTCTGGCGCTTCCTTCTGATGTTTACGGAATAGCCAATTCCAAGAGCACCACGGGGCGGCTGGATATTTTTACCCGGCTAATTACCGAAACCGGTGACGAGTTCGAGCACGTCCGAAAAGGCTATTGTGGCGGGTTGTACGTGGAAGTAGTGTCCCGAACGTTTCCTATCGTCGTGCAATGTGGCATGAAGCTCAATCAATTGCGGTTTGTGCGCGGCAAGTCGAACCCTGCGGCAGATGATGACCTGAAGGAGTTGGCCAAAGCCGACGGCTTGGTCCTGAGTGATGAAGACGGTTCGGGGCAAGCCGACATCAATCGAGGTCTATACATCACCCTTGACCTTCAAGGCAGCGGGCATTCCGAGGTGGTCGCTTATCAGGCAAAGAAACACGCGCCCTCCATCGACCTCAGTCGCATCAACCACTACGACCGGGCCGAGTTCTGGAGTCCCATCCACCGGCCCCGCAACGGCCACTTCATCCTGGAGCCGGGAGAATTTTATCTCCTGGCGTCGAAGCAACGGGTCCGCGTGGGGCCTGACCATGCCGCTGAAATGGTGGCTTATGATCCCACCATTGGGGATTTCCGCGCGCACTACGCCGGCTTCTTTGATCCCGGCTTCGGATATGGAATGCGCGGGGAAATCCCCGGGACCAAGGCGGTGCTCGAAGTCCGTGTGCACGAGATGCCGATCGTCCTGGAAGACGATCAATACGTTGGCAGGCTGCACTATTACAAGATGGCGGCCATTCCGGAGAAGGTGTACGGCGTCTCCATCGGCTCATCGTACCAAGAGCAAGGATTGGCTCTCAGTAAGCAGTTCAAAACCGAGGGGCAATCTACACCCGGCTCTGCTTCCAACCCCGCGGCGGCTGCAAAAGCAAAGGACAATCCAGAAAAAGCGCATGACCAGAGCATCGCCAAGACAAAAACAACCGAGGCGGAAGATGACGATTCGATTCTCAGGATTGCTTTCCCAGAGAGGGGTGTTGAGCACCGGATCAACGCCAAAAATCGTTAGGTGAAACAAGTACTGTGAGCCTGCTTTGTGTGTTCCATTCCCATTTGGGAATGATCCCTGTTGCTTCCCGAAATTGAACCAGCCGCCAGCAAGTTCATTCGAGAAGGCGCCCACGATCCGTAAGCTCCTATATACTGAATGATTCCAGCAGGTCGGTTGCGCCCCGATCCATTATGAGACGATCCCCAATCCTTGCCGCGGTGTTTCTCGCCGCACTTCTGGCCAGCCAGACTGGATGCCTGTTCCGCACCCGCGTCGTCGAGATGCGGACCAGCACGGCCAAGCTGCAGACTTCCACCAAACAGGAATTGGTGGACCGCATCAACCAGCAAGCCTCGCAAATCAAGACCTTGAATGCCACTGTGGAGATCGCTACCTCCGTGGGAGGAGAGAAGAAGGGAAAAGTCACCGATTACGAGGAGATCACTGGGTACATTCTGGTGCGCAAGCCGGACATGCTGCGCATGATCGGCCTGTTTCCCCTGGTGCGCAACAAGGCCTTTGACATGGTGAGCGACGGAAATCGCTTCAAATTGTCCATTCCGGCAAAGAACAAGTTCTACGTTGGGAGTGCCGAAGTCACCAGACCTGCGAGCAATCCGCTGGCGAACTTGCGGCCCCAGGTCGTCTACAACGCTCTATTGTTGCCGGAGATCGGTAAGGATGAAATTGCGGTGTTGGAAAATGATACCGAAGCCGTTGTGGACGCAAAAGCCAAGAAACTGGTCCAGCAGCCAGATTATGTCATCGACATCATCCGCCGCACCGACTCTGGCTCCGACTGGTACTTGTATCGCAAGATACTATTCGAGCGCGTGAACCTGGTTCCACACCACCAGATTGTTTACGACGCCGCGGGCGAAATCGCTACCGACGTCACCTATCAGGTTTACAGGAACTACAACGGCGCCAGCTTTCCGAACGTGATTCAAATTGACCGCCCTCGGGAGGAGTACTCCATCCGGCTGACCGTTACCAAAATGTTGATCAATGAGCCGATCAGAGACGATCAGTTCGCCTTGCAGCAGCCGCCGGGCTCGCAACTGGTGGACTTGGATCAACCGAAGAACGCCTCGGCCAAGAGTGCCCATGGGCCCGACCCACAGCGTTAGCAACTCGCCACCAGCCTTTCCCCCTTTGCCGGGCGGATGGATGCTGGCCGGCACTTGCGCCCTTTGCGGATTACCCGCAAACTATCTCCGTGGTGCAAGCAATCGGTAAATCCGACCTGTTCCGCCGGCTGCCGTCGATTGACGAATTGCTCCGCGATCCTCTGTTAGCGGCCCTGGTTCGACGCGCAGGCCGGGATGCGACCCTGGCAGCAGCCCGCGCGGTCCTGGAGCAATTGCGCACCGACATCACGGCGGGCACGCTCGACGAGGCGCAGATCAGGTCCCGGCTCGATGAATTGCCGCGAATGGTGGAGCAAGGCTTGCAGCAGTCGCTGGCCTGCTCGCTGCGCCCGGTCATCAACGCGACCGGCGTCATCCTGCACACCAACCTGGGGCGCGCGCCGCTCAGCCGGGCAGCCCTGGAACACATAGCCGAGGTTTCGCAAGGGTATTCGAACCTCGAATTCAACCTCGGCAAGGGCGAGCGCGGCAAGCGCGACATTCACCTGGATCGCCTCTTTGCGAAACTGCTGAACACCGCGGAACGCGAAGTCTCGACCATCGTCGTCAATAACAACGCCGCTGCAGTATTGCTTGCGCTGAACTCGCTGGCCGAAGGCGGAGAGGTGCTGGTCTCGCGCGGCGAACTGGTCGAGATTGGCGGCTCGTTTCGCATTCCCGACGTCATGTCGAAGTCGGGTGCGGTGCTGCGCGAGGTGGGGACCACCAACCGCACACGTGTCGCCGACTACGAGAGCGCAATCACTGACCGCACCCGGCTGCTGCTGCGCGTCCATCGCTCCAACTTCCAGATCGTCGGCTTCACGGAGCAGCCCTCGCTGGAAGAATTGGCCGCGCTCGGACGCAAGCACAACATTCCGCTGATGGAAGACCTCGGCAGTGGCGAACTTTTCGATCTGCGCAAGGTCGGTGTGCGCGGCGAGCCCATGATCGCCGACAGCCTTCGGGCTGGTGTGGACGTCGTTACCTACAGCGGCGACAAACTGCTGGGCGGTCCTCAAGCCGGCACAATTAGCGGCGGTCCTGCGCTGCTGGCGAAGCTCCGCGCCAATCCGCTGTTTCGCGCCCTGCGGGTGGACAAGATGTTCTATGCTGCGCTGGAAGCGACGCTGCTCGCCTATCTTCGCGAGGACTATGATTCGATTCCGGCCTTGCGCATGATGCGTATTTCCGAAGACGAGCTGGCCCGACGCGCGAAGCAGGTGGCGGAGCGATTGCGTGCGATCTGTCCGAGCTTGCAAATCGCAGTTGTCGAGTCGCGGTCGGTGCTGGGTGGGGGCGCCGCTCCGGGGTCGACACTGCCGACGCGAGTGCTTGCCGTCAAGAGCGCAAGTCACAATGCCGATGAACTTTGCGCGCGGCTCCGCCGGTGGGAGACGCCTATCGTCGCCCGCGTGGAGGAAGACCGCGTGCTGCTCGACCTGCGCACGGTCGAACCAGAGCAGGAAGAGGCAATCGTCGCCGCCCTGGAGAGCATCTCGAAGTAAGTGGCCACGGTTCACACCATCGGGCACTCCACGCGCACCTTCGAGGAACTCGTAACGGCGCTCAGGCGCACCACATCCGAACCCTGGTGGACATTCGCTCGTTTCCCATGTCTCGCCGGATGCCGCACTTCAATCGCGAATCGCTGGAAGCCGAATTGCCCAAGCACGGCATCGCTTACGTCTGGATGAAAGAACTGGGCGGCCGCCGCAAGAAGATCCGCGATGATTCGCCCAACACCGGCCTGCGCAACGACTCGTTTCGCAACTACGCCGACTACATGCTGACAGCCGAATTCGCACAGGGCGTCGAGCGGTTGCTGGAGACCGCCGCCGCCGACAACACCGCCATCATGTGCGCCGAGCGCGTGTACTTCCAGTGCCACCGCATGTTGGTGAGCGACTATCTCGCGGCGCACGGCCATACCGTCCTGCACATTGACGACGATAAGCGTCCATTGCGCGAGCACAAGCTGATGGCCGAGGCGCGTCTGGTGGACGGAAAGTTGCTGTACAACGCGCAGGAGTTGTTCTAGCCGTGAGCTGTCAGCTATCAGCCGTCAGCCAAACACGAAGCGTGTCATCCCGACCGACGACTTTAGTCCGAGCGGAGGGATCTGCGGTTCATCGTTTCACAGGACTGCCCAGCGCGTAACTGAAAGCTGATGGCTGATGGCTGACGGCTATCCGCCCGCGAAAAGCGAACAGCGGTTTTCTTGCGCGTTTCGCTCGATTGCCGCTACCCTAGAAACTCGCCTATGAAACAAGCCGTCTTCCGCCAACGCAACAAAGGCTACTATCGCGTTCTGCATTCCCCCATTTGGATTTGGGTCTTCTGGGTCCTGCCCGGATATCCACTCACCTACGACCTGTACACTCACGGGCCGGACCGCCGCCATTGGATTTGGCTGGCCATTGTGGTTGCGGGCGTGGCGTGGCGCGGCTTCAACGGGCGCATTCCCGGTTGCGAACCGGCGCCGTACATCACCCACTATGGCGTGCATCAGCCCAACTTGCCGTACCGCGTTGTGTGCTACACGGCGGCCTGGGTCGACATCCTTGTGCCCTACGCGTTGAACCTTGTCGGACTGCTCGTGGCGTCCATCAATGGCCGCTGGCTCCTGCACGATCTCTACCGCTACGGCTACTATCCGCTGGCGCTGGCCATAGTTCTGGCGACCGTCCTCGACTGGACGCCGCGCGCCCGACGCGACACCGTGGGCGAGGGCGCCGAGCGGGCCTGGTTCTATGTCGCGATCTGGACCGTGGTGCCGACCCAGGTCATCAACTGGGGCGCTTGGCGCTTTGGCAGGTTCATGGATCTGTCGCCGCTTCCGCTGGCCCGCCTCCGGTTGGCAATCTGCTTACTCTCGACAGCTTTCTTCCTGGTCTTAGGCTACGCCGCAAAGCTGCCGCGCACGCAGAGGCACTACGAGGGCCTCGCCGCCGCAGGTGTGTGAGAAGCAGGTGCTCCACTCATTCCTGGTTTTGGAATGAGTGGGAACTGATTGCTTCGACACACGAGCTTTGGATTGCATCAGCTCTTCTACCCCAGACCTTCAAAAGTCGCGAAGGTTGTTGGGCACCCGGCACTACCTGATCACGCTGAAAAGCGAAACAGGATGCGCGTACCTGCTATTCTTGTCCTGCGACTACGCCATGAAACGGGAACTCGAAGAGAAACGCGGGCAGGTCGCTGAGCTTTGCCGCCAGCACCGGGTACGCCGGCTGGCGCTGTTCGGCTCGGCGCTGCGCGACGACTTCGATTCCCAGCGCAGCGATCTCGATTTCGTGGTCGAGTTCGAGCCCTTGCCGCCAGGCGCTTACGCCAACACCTACTTTGGACTCATCGAGGCGCTGGAGCGCCTGTTCGAGCGACCGGTGGACCTGGTTGAGTCCGGTTCGGTTCGCAATCCTTACTTTCGGCGAGAAATCGAAGCGCACCAGGAAACGCTGTATGCCGCGTAATCTGCGGGCATATCTTTGGGATATCGAGCAGGCGGCCCGCGACATTCTCGCCTTTACGCGTGGGAAGAAGTTGGGCGACTACGAGAACGACGCCATGCTGCGTGCCGCTGTGGAGCGGGACTTTGAAATCATTGGCGAGGCCCTCAGCCAGGCGCAACGCTTCTTCCCCAAGGTTGTAGGCCGCGTCACAAATGACCAGCAGATCATCGCGTTCCGCAACCGTCTTGTTCACGGGTATGCCACGGTGAGGCATGCGTTGGTGTGGGACATCGTACAGACGAATCTCCCGCGGCTTCGAGAAGAAATCGCGCAGTTGCTGCGCGAAGCCGACGAGGACGAGAAGAAATGAACATGACCCGCCGGGCACCCCACTCATTCCTGGTTTTGGAATGAGTGGGAACTGATGACTTCGACACACGAGCTTTGGATTGCATCAGCTCTTCTATCCACCACCTTCGAAAGTCGCGAGGGTTTGGCCGCCCCATAACTCGCAGAGATTGGATGATTGTATGGAGTTCACTCTATGGAATCATTTACCGAGTTACTGCCACGTTTTAAGCAAGTCTGATCTTTTTCAGTCACTTATCGGGATGACCGGAGCGGCCTATCACATGCTGTGTTCTGGCTGAGGGTTAACACAGCCCTTTCGTGGGAAGGACAACGAAACAGGACAAGAGTGGCCACTCCCAACGGGTTTGGCAGACTCGAAGCACCTCAGGAAAGAGCAGAGGTACCAGTAAATGAAACCACGATAAGGCCGATATTGTACTTATGGTGGGCGGATAGCTCAACGCCATCGCCTGCGTGTTGTGAGACTCGGTAGGGACAAAGGAGATTATATGATGCAAATCAACTGCCTTGGTTGCGGGTTCAAGATAGATCTCGACGAGGCCTATGACGATTACGAAGGCAATATCAAGTGCTTCGCTTGTGGCGCTGATACAGAGATCGCGACCCGGCAGGGCAGCATTCTGACAGCCAGACTCGTGACCCAGACGCCGGTCCCTTCATTAGTGGGCTCTGAGTAGCAATTCGACAAAATGCCCGATTGACGGGGTTCCGAGAGCTTGGCCTTTCCTGCAACTTCGACGGTTCGGTCAGCCCGGTCGTCGGAAGTTCAGGGTCCCACCACGCCCCGCAAACTGCGGGCCGTTCCGAAACCTTGGACTGCAACTGACCGCTCCAAACGAAAGAAAGGCAGCCACGTGGCCGCCTTTTTTATGTAGAGTCCCACTTAAGGGACCTTAGAGAACCTGTACGTTCTCAGCCTGCCAACCCTTGGGCCCTTTGACTACGTTGAACGAGACCGCCTGGCCTTCCTGCAAGCTGCGGAAGCCTTCAGTCTGAATCGCAGAATAGTGGACGAATACATCTTCCCCATTCTGACGGCTGATAAAGCCGTAGCCCTTCGCGTCATTGAACCACTTAACTGTTCCTTGTTCCATGGTGATACAAGTTCCTTCGATAATGGATGTAGCGCAATTCGATCGGGATGTGAAGCGGCAGGGAGTGCGGTGAAGCAGGAACTGCTGCGTACAAACGTCGATCAATCGAGCAACTTCATCATAACAGCCTATCCCGCAAAGCCAAAGCAATTTGCGGTCTGGGCCCTGACCAATGTGAGGAACACGCGTATTCTCAATATGTTACCTTGTCTGTGAACGCGCAGTTTGGATTGGCGCAAGCGCTTGGCTTTTCGCCATGGGCTCTTAGCTGTTAGCTCTTAGCCCTTAGCGAGCAGCGCCTTCAGCAGGGTTGCTAAAGGCTTAGGAGCTAAAGGCTAAGAGCCTGCATTCAAATGAACCAAGAATAGCGAACTGCGAGAAGCGAAAGGCGAACAGCGACCCGTGATCGTAGGAACCGGCCTCGACATTGCGGAGGTGGATCGCATCAAGGCGACTATCGAGCGCTTTGGCCGGCGCTTTCTGGAGCGGGTATTTACCCCCGACGAAATCCGCTACTGCGAATCCAAGGCCAACAAGGCGGAGCGCTACGCCGGACGATTTGCCGCCAAGGAAGCTGCCATGAAGGCCATCGGAACCGGCTGGAGCCGGGGCGTCACCTGGCAAGACGTCGAAGTCAAGCGCTCCCCGGGCGGACGGCCCACCATGGCCTTTCATGGAAAAGCAGCCGAATTCTTTCAACAACTCGGGGCCGCTCATGCCCACCTGTCGATCACGCACACCGAACATTCGGCCATGGCGCAGGTGATCCTGGAATCCGAGGAAGCCGTAAAACCCTGACAGCTTCGGACAATCTGTCAGCTTCTGGACCGCGAACCGGAACTGCTGCTCTTTATCCCAGTTGTGTGCAATTTTGCTCATTTTTCTTTTTCGCGGAGTGGCAAGATTACCTGCTTGCGAACCTGCACGGGCTTGTCTGCACGGGCTTGTCTGCACGGGCTTGTCTGCCCGCGTTCCGACGGTCGGGCAGGCGTGGGGCGCAGAGCTAGACAACCAATGACAGCTCAATCTCACCAGATTGGGCCGAGTCCCGAACGGGAGTCGCCGGGCTCGCAGCGGAAAGGTCGGAATCCTTGAGTGTTCATCTCGTAAATCCCAGCGACAATTCTTTCGGTACCGCCGTCATTACGCCGCGATGGTTGTTTGTGCTGGCGGCAGCAACACCTCCCGCCGTGGGGGATCCCATTCTCGTCGACGAGTCCCTGGAGTCGATTGTGCCGGAAAGCATAATGGCGGAAGATATCGTCGGCATAAGTGTGCACACTGGCAATGCTTTACGTGGATATGAAGTTGGCCGCATGGCGCGCGCACGCGGCGCATGGGTAATCTACGGGGGCATCCACGCTACGCTGTATCCCGAAGAGGCTTTGGAACGCGGTGGCGCTCACGCCGTGGTGAAGGGAGATGGTGATATCGCGTGGGGCAGGGTCGTCACCGATTGCCTCGCCGGCAAGCCAAGCCGGATCTACGAGGGCGGACGGATTGAAGGCAGCCAATTCCTGGCGGCGCGATGGGATTTGATGCCGCGCGACAAGTACATGTGGGCCTCGGTGCAGACCATTCGCGGATGTCCAAAGCATTGCTCTTTTTGCAGCGTGTGGCGGACCGATGGACAAAAGCCGCGCCAACGGCAGTATCAGAGCGTGATCGACGAAATCGTTGAACTGCGCCGCATGGGCTTCCGCTTCATTGCCCTTGCCGACGATAATTTCTATCCCGTCACCTTGACCGATCTGCGCCTGGCCCGGGAGCAAAACAATATCGCCAAACTTGAGGAGTTGACGACCATCCGCAGCGAGCGTTTCCAACTCATGCAAGAGCTGGCCAAACTGCCGAAAGACATGGTGTTCTACACTCAGATCACGATGGAGGCGGGTGAGGACGGCGAGTATCTGGACGCTATGCGCAGGGCCAATATCAAGGGGGCCCTGGTGGGGGTCGAGGCGGTCACCCCGGAAGGACTCAAGGCGGTATTCAAGGACTTCAACTGCTCTGGCGAGGCTCTGGCCAAGCAGTTGCTCACCTTCAAACAGCATGGAGTTCATGTCCTGGGCTCGTTCATTTTCGGTCTGCCCACGGATAAGCCAGCGACATTCGATGCAACGGTAGAGATGGCACTGAAGGCGGGCATAACGTTTGCTCAGTTCGTCATGATGACGCCGTTTCCGGGGACCGTCGATTTTGCCCGCTGGGAAAAAGAGCAGGCCAAGAAACCCACGCTGGTCGACCAGGTGCCGATTACCCGCTACTGGCTGATTCCGACCGAGACTCGGCCCAAGATGTTTACCCCCCACCCCTCGATGAGCTCGGACGAGATAGGGCAACGCACACAGAAGGTTTGGGACAGATTTTATAAGTGGAGCGCTATCTGGCAAAGGTCAGCCTGCGCTCCCACGCTCCGGGCCAGGATCGCTTTTATGTTCCTTTCCAAGCTCTACCGCCAGATGTATGCAGGGACTGGAATTTCGACCGATAGCGCCCGCAGAAAGAAGTCCCGGAGGTGGGCGCGGTGGACGGCCAGACAGTGCAGGAAGCTGTTCCAGGCAGAGCCCATGCCGGAACTGCAGTCGCCCGTCTGGGAACCTGGCTTTGCCTCTCGTCTGCCACATCGTCCCCCATTTCTGCAGCACGAGCACGATAACCAGATGGGGCCTTTCGTGGTCATTCCGAATAGCTGAAGCCCATTCTTGGGCCAAGGAATTCACCACATAGGCCATTAACGAGGCTCGGGGCCGCTGATACTCACCTGTCGATCACGCATGCTGGGCAGCAGGCCATGGCGCAGGTCATCCTGGAATCCGAGGAAGCGGAGAAAGCCTGACCGTTTGCCAATACCTTCAAGTTTTATCAGATGGACGTCACGCTTACGCGCGCCTGAATGACGGACCCGGAAGTTAACCTGTCGCCAACCCGCTGGCTGGCCAATTGCAAAGCCATTCGTAGTAATCTCAATTCTTCATGATCGAAACAACGGAACAAGCCACCCCGGTCGAAGTCGCGGCTGCAGTTTCGCCAGGCGGCGCTGCACTGGCCATCGGGCTGATGAGCTTCTCTGCCTTGCTGCTGGAACTGGGCCTCACTCGCCTCTTCTCCGTGGTGCTCTTCTACCACTTCGCTTTTTTGGCCATCTCGATTGCGCTGCTCGGATTGGGCGCTGGCGCGGTCTTCGCATACCTGCGGCGGGAGTGGCTGGCGGGCTGGGGCATTGGACACTTGGGCGCATGGCTGTGTGCCGCGAATGCCGTGGTCATCTTCCTCGTGCTGGAGATCGTCCTGCGCACCTCGGTGTCGCTGCACCTCAACTGGGCGAACTTTCGCCACCTTTCGGTGCTCTATCTGGCTGCGGCTGTTCCGTTTTTCATCACTGGACTATTGTTTTCCCTTGTCTTTGCGCGCCATCCTGCCCGGATCACCCAGCTCTACGGTGCCGACCTCCTCGGCGGATCGCTTGCCTGCCTGGCGCTGGTTCCGCTGCTGAACTTCATCGGCGGGCCCAACACCATCCTGTTCGCCGCGGTTGCAGTCGCGTTGGCGGGCATAGCCTGGGGCACTCCACGGACTCGCCGCATTCCTGCGGTCCTCGCGCTGGTTTTGCTCGTGCTGATCGCAGCCAACTTTCGCGGCAAGCTCATTGACATCGTCTATGCCAAGGGCATGAAGCGCGAGACGCCGCTCTACGCCAAATGGAATGCGCTGTCGCGCGTGGAAGTGGACAGGTGGGGAGACGCCAAGGCGATCGTCATCGATGCCGACGCCAGCACCTACATCATGAATTCCGACCCCTATCATTGGGATGAGGCCTACCGCCGCAATCTCATGTCGGCGGCGTCCTCGATCGCTAACGTGCTGCGTCCTCGCGGGGATTTCGCCATCATCGGTCCGGGCGGCGGAGTGGATGTGCTGCGCGCTGTGGCCAACGGCAGCCGTAACGTCACCGGCATCGAGATCAATCCCATCATCGCCACCGACATCATGCGCGGGGCCTTCGCTGACTACGCTCACCACCTCTACCAGATTCCTGAGGTGCACATGCACGTCAGCGATGGACGCTCCTTTGTGCGCAACAGCCGCGACCGCTACGACGTGGTGCAGATGACCCTGGTGGACACCTGGGCTTCCACCGCGGCCGGGGCGTTCGCCCTCAGCGAAAACAACCTGTACACCGTGGAGGCCTTCCGCGAGTACTTCGAACATCTGAAGCCCGACGGCATGATCGCCATCACCCGCTGGGAATTTTCCCAGCCCCGCGAGGCCCTGCGAGTGGTCTCGCAGGCCATGGAAGCGCTGCGTCAACTCGGCGTGCCGGACAGCACGCAGAATTTCATCGTGATCAGCGACGGCGCGTTGGATGTGGACGGGCGTCCGGTGCTGGTGCTGGCGAAGAAGTCGCCCTTCACCTTGCAAGAACAGCGCGCTGTGCTGGACCACATCCAGGGCGAAACGCCCGCGGACTCGAACCTGAACCTGCACGTGCTTTACCTGCCCGCCACCGCTGCCACTCCGGGCATGGCGCATCCCGCGTTCGCCGAGTTGATTCGCAGCCAGGACGCGCGCGCTTTCTCCGCGCATTACGCATTTAACGTTTCGCCGGTCACCGACAATGCGCCGTTTTTCTTCTTCACCCTGAAGCCGGGGCAGGTGTTCCGAGGCCAGGACCGAGGCGGCATCGATTGGAAGGTGAACCTGGGGATCGCGATCCTGGGACTGGTGTTAGTCATATCCGTCGCCGCCGTCATCGCTTTTCTCGTAGTTCCGTTGCTGTTTTCGCCGCAAGCACGATCCGGCCGCAGCGTTCGCCTGCTGTATTTCATTGCCATTGGCTTGGGGTACATCCTGGTTGAGATCGCCTTCATTCAGCGCTTTGTATTGTTTCTGGGGAACCCAACCTACGCTCTCACGGTGGTGATCTTTCTGATGCTGCTGTCCAGCGGATTGGGTAGCATGGTCTCGCGGCGATGGTTTCACGAGCCGATTCGAGTCGCTTCGGCGATGGCGTTCATCGTAGCCGCCCTGGTGATCTATGTTTTCGCTCTGCCACATCTGCTGGGGGCGCTGGTGGGCCTTCCCTTCGTGGTGAAGCTGGTGCTCAGCGCGCTGCTGCTTATTCCTCTGGGCTTTGCGATGGGCATGCCATTCCCCAGCGGCCTGCGCGCCTTGTCGCCTCAGGATTCCGGCTCGCAGAGTGTCCCGGAAAACCACGGCGCCGTGGAATGGGCATGGGCCATGAATGCTGCGTCGAGCGTGCTGGGTTCGGTGTTGGCCATGGTGATTGCCATCCAGTTTGGATTGAATGTCACGCTGGCCTGCGGCGCTGCCGCGTACGTGCTTGCCATGCTGTTACTGCGCACGTTTAACACGCAATTAGCAGTTAGCAATTAGCAACCAGGAATTATGGCATTGTGGAATTGCTCTAGCCGCCATGCCGGCTGGCGATGAAAGCTCCGAAGCCGATGTGCGCCAGTCCGAAACCGGCAGCCAGCATGATGTTGGCCCACAGCCATGGCATGGGCAGCGCAACGGCCCCGAGCACGATAAACACTGCGCCCATTGCCGGCACCACGCGCACCGAAAAGGCGCCGGCTTGCACCACGCCAATTCCATAGAGCAACAACCACACGCCGGGGACCAGGCGCGTCGAGCCGTCCCACACCATGGCCGCCGTGAGCACACCGCCGGCCGCCAGCGCCGGTAGCAGTCCCATCAACAGCCTCCGGCCCGCGGCGGACAGCATGTCTGTTCCCTGCCGGGACGCCTTCCGCTGCATGCTGAACAGTGCGATGCTGAACGCGACCAGCGCTTCCGCCAGCCAGACTGCCAGCCAGCCATTTATGGTTGGCTGACGCATCGCCACAACCGTAGCGATGAGCGCGGTCACTCCCATGGCACCCAAGCCCCAGCCGGAAACAGCGGTGAATGTGGGTCTGCGCTCCATGTTTTGCCGGACGACCTGCGGGTGATCCAACGCAAGGGATTCCGCAAGGTTCGTAGGTCCAACGGTCTTACGGCAGCAAGGGCGGGGACCGGACATCTACCGCGCACCCCCCCAAAGGCCTATTTTACTGTTTTACTGTCAAGTACTTTTGGCTACGTTACAAAGACGCGATTGGTTCGTAGATCCCATCCGATCGCCAGCACCGTATGACAAGAAAGCTTGTTTTTTATGCCGAAGGAGCGCACACTTTACAGCGAATTCTTGGACAAACTGATCAGCCTTACAGACCCATGCCGTGCGATTCTCGAGATCGAGTTGACTGTCTCATCCAATCAGACCGGAGTTTCGTAAAAACTTGCGCCGTGCTCTATGGTGCCGTTTTGGTTGTGTGTGTTCTGTCGGTCTTTATCCTGCACCATTGGGCCAACAGTGCGATCCCCCCCTACTCCGGAGCCCTGTTCAGTGGGTTGGCAATCCCAATGGTTGTCAAACACATTCAAAGGTCCGGTGCGCTGAAAATTCTCCACATGCTCAAAAGCGAGTGTGAAAGGTACGATGAGAACGACCCGAAGTGTCAGCGTATTTGGGACGATGTTGATTCCTTGTTGAGGGCCAGAGGGGGTGTTTGATGCCCGGCGGCAAGCCTTTGACAGGCGGTACTGATAATCAGTCAGACGTATTGCTGGCGGAGTACCTCAGGCGTAACCGGAAGCTGCAAACGTTGGGGTGGGTGTCGCTGGCAATACCTGTTGCCCTTTTCATTACCTTTTCGATACTCGCAATCCGGGAAGGCCGCCTAAGTGAAGCTCTAAGCGACAAAATTGATTCCCAACAAGCGCAAGTTGATCAACTACAGAAGCAAATCGAGGCCAAGCAGAAACAGATTGAGGCCCAACAGAAACAGATTACGATTAATCAAACCGCAATCGGTTACGTGAACCAACAGAGCCCCGGCCCAAGACCAAAAGTCGTCCTCTTTCGGGGGCCGACCATGGAACAGGTCCTGCCCGCACTAAGGGAATTGGGCTACAACGTGGAAGTAAAGACGGCATTAGCGAACCCAAATATCCAGGAGTTGCCTGTCGACACCCTCGAATACGGCTGCGGCGTTACCAATGAGGACATTCGCACCATCGCAGTGGCTCTTTCGGGAGCAGGGCTCCCGATTCGACGCATCGCCCAAGCGGTGAAAAATCCCGACCCACACCTGGTGCAACTCATCGCCAGCGGTAAAACCAGCGCGATGGGCCTTAGTCCATTAACGTTGCCGCAGATCAAGGCATGGAGCCGCCCCGACAAGCCTTGTGGCTCCTAATCTCTTCGCGATCTTAGAAGCTGGAGTTGTTGTCGGAGCGCGCTCAATACGTCGTTACTTCACCACTCCCGCCGGTTCCCCCACCCGCTTGGCCACCTTGAACGTCAGCTTGTGCTCCTTCTTGTCCACGTCCACGACAACGTGATCGCCGTGCAGCACCTCGCCATCGAGGATCTTCATGGCCAGCGGGTCCTGCACCAGGCGCTGGATGGCCCGCTTCAGCGGACGCGCACCGTAGTTCGGATCGTAGCCTTCGGTGAAGATCACTTCCTTCGCCTTCGCAGTCAGCTCCAGGCTGATCTTGCGATCGGCCAGCAGCCTGCGCAAGTCTTCCAGCCGCAGGTCCACAATCTTCGTCAACTGCTCTTTGCCCAGCGGATTGAAGATGACAATGTCGTCCACGCGGTTGAGGAACTCAGGCTTGAAGTGCGCCCGCAGCGCCTCCATCACCCGCTGATGCGCTTCAGAAATCTGCTCCGGTGAGCGCTCTCCCAGGTCTTGCAGGTAGCTGGAGCCGATGTTCGACGTCATGATGATGATGGTGTTCTTGAAATCGACAATGCGACCCTTGCCATCGGTCAGGCGGCCGTCATCCATGATTTGCAGGAAGACGTTGAACACGTCGGGATGCGCTTTCTCGATTTCGTCGAACAGCACCACCGCGTAGGGCCGGCGGCGCATCGCTTCGGTCAACTGCCCGCCTTCGTCGTAGCCGATGTAGCCCGGAGGCGCGCCGATGAGCCGCGACACGGAATGCTTCTCCATGTACTCCGACATGTCGATGCGAACCATGGCGTGCTCGTCGTCGAACAGAAACTCCGCCAGCGCCCGCGCCAACTCGGTCTTGCCGACGCCCGTCGGTCCGAGGAAAATGAACGAGCCAATCGGACGGCGCGGATCGCTCAGCCCGGCACGCGAACGCCGGATGGCGTTGGCCACGCTCTGAATCGCCTCGTCCTGTCCGATAACGCGCTGCCGCAGGCGGTCTTCCATGGTGACCAGCTTCTTCACTTCGCCTTCCAGCATCTTCGACACCGGAATACCAGTCCACTTGCTGACGATCTTGGCGACGTCTTCCTCGTCCACCTCTTCCTTCAGCATGCGCGACTGCTTGCCGTCCATCGCCGCGCTCAGCTTCTTGACCTCGGCTTCGAGCTGCGGCAGCTCGCCATACTTGATTTGCGCGGCGCGATTGTAGTCGCCCTTGCGCGTGGCTTCCTGCTCCTCCAGCTTCAGCCTCTCGATGCGCTCCTTGGCCTCGCGCACTTTGGCGATGGCTTCCTTCTCCTGCTTCCAGCGCGCCTTCAGCGCGTTGGCATTCTTCCTTGATGTGCGCCAGCTCTTTCTCCAGCGCGGCCAGCCGTTCGCGCGAGTTCGCATCGTCTTCGCGCTTCAGCGCCTGGCGCTCGATTTCGAGCTGCGTCGCCCGCCGCTCCAGCTGATCGATCTCGGTCGGCATGGAGTCGATCTGGATGCGCAGCGAAGCCGCGGCCTCGTCAATCAGGTCGATGGCTTTGTCGGGCAGAAAACGGTCGGAGATGTAGCGATGCGACAGCGTGGCCGCCGCCACAATGGCCGAGTCCTTGATGCGGACGCCGTGATGAACTTCGTATTTCTCGCGCAGACCGCGCAGGATGGCGATGGTGTCCTCCACGTTGGGCTCGCCGACATAAACAATCTGGAAGCGGCGCTCCAGCGCGGCATCTTTCTCGATGTACTTGCGATATTCGTTCAGCGTGGTCGCGCCAATGGCGCGCAACTCGCCGCGCGCCAGGGCGGGCTTCAGCATGTTGGAAGCGTCAATCGCGCCTTCCGCCGCGCCCGCGCCCACCAGCGTGTGCAGCTCGTCGATGAACAGGATGATCTGCCCCTGCGACTGCTCGATCTCTTTCAGCACCGCTTTCAGGCGGTCTTCGAATTCGCCGCGATACTTCGCGCCCGCCAGCATCGCGCCCAAGTCGAGCGACACCACGCGCTTGTTCTTCAACTGCTCGGGAACGTCGCCGGAAACGATGCGCTGCGCCAGACCTTCCACGATCGCGGTCTTGCCGACGCCGGGCTCGCCAATCAGCACCGGGTTGTTCTTCGTCCGGCGCGACAGCACCTGGACCACGCGGCGCACTTCCTCGTCGCGCCCGATCACGGGATCGAGTTTGCCCTGGCGCGCCAGCTCGGTCAGGTCCTTGGCGTAACGCTCCAGCGCCTGGTACTTGGCCTCGGGATTCTGGTCGGTCACCTTCTGATTGCCGCGCACCGAGGTCAGCCCGCGCAGAATGTTGTCGTAGGTCGCGCCCGCCTTCGCGAGGATTTCCTTGGCTGCATCGCGCTTCAGCTTGGTCATGGCCAGCAGCATGTGCTCGGTGGAGACGTACTCGTCCTTGAAGTTGGCCGCCTCTTTGAAGGCGTTCTCCAGCATCTGCGACGCGGCATCGGAGAGATGCGCCTGCGTGGCGCCGCTGCCGGAAACCTTCGGCAGCTTCTCGATCTCGCGCATGGCCTCGCTCTGCACCGTCGGCTACATGCAGCCCGACGCGCTCCAACAGAGGCGCGACGATGCCTTCGCGGTCTTCCAGCAGCGCGGCCAGAATATGTACCGGCTGCAGCTCAGGATTGCCGTGCTCGCTGGCGAGATCGTTCGCCCGCTGCATGGCTTCCTGCGTCTTCACGGTTAATTTGTCCCAACGAATTGCCATGGTGAACTCCAGTGGTCAGTGGTCAGTTTGTCAGTCGTCAGAAAATACCGGAAGTCAATGTCGGCGTCGAGAAACTCCTAACCACAATCGTAATCTCTTGTGCGGGCTGCGAGCGGTCAGCAATCACTGGCAACTGACCACTGACAACTGCTCTTCCGCACCTCCAACCATCGCTAAGTTCGATGCATAACTTAGCATGAATGAAGCATAAAATATGAGCGTGTTGTTGTCAAGTATAGAATGGACGGCAGTCAATCCCAGTCTTTCTACAACCTATTTAATATCAGTAGCTTACTGATCATAGTCGGAAGATACCCCACCGAGACAGTCGTGACTTACGTCTGCACCTGGCAAATAACGCATTTCAGGTACGCCGTTTCCGGCACGTTCAACAGGACAGGATGGTCGAGCGACTGGCCCCGCCTTTCCAGAATGCGCACGCGGCGGCCGGCATCGGCAGCGGCTGAGCCGAGCATGGCCAGGAACTCACCTTCCCCGACGTGAAACGAGCAGGAGCAGGTGACCAGGATGCCGCCCGGCCGAAGCATCTTCATAGCGCGGAGATTCAGCTCCTTATAGCCGCGCAGGGCGGTTGGCACGGTGCGCCTGGTCTTGGCGAACGCCGGGGGATCGAGAACGATGGTGTCGTACTGCCGCCCGGCGGTGGCGTAGTCCTTGAGCAGGTCGAAAGAGTTGGCCTCGTTCCATTCGACCTCGCCGCAGCAATGAGCGGCGCGATTGAGCTGTTCGTTCCGTTCCGCCACTTCCAGCGCCGGACGCGACGAGTCCACAGCGGCGACGGTTGCGCACGTCCGCGCCAAGTGCAGCGCAAATCCTCCCTGATAGGTGAAGCAGTCGAGCGCGTCTCCGTGAGCGTAGCGCGCCGCGGCGGCATAGTTCTCGCGCTGGTCGAGGAAGGCGCCGGTCTTCTGCCCGCCCAGTCCGTCAAAGTGGAAGCGGACGCCGTTCAGGGTGAAGATGGTGCTCGACCGCTCGCCGCGTACCAGTTGCGACTCGCGCGGCGGCAGTTGCTCCAGTTCGCGAATGTGAGAGTCGATGCGCTCGACGACGCTGGCCTCAGGAAAGTGTTCCGCGATGGCGTCGAGGACCGTCTGCCGCAGCTCCTGGCGATCGAAGGCCTGGGTGAGCGCCTGCATGGCAAGCACATCGTTGTACTTGTCGAGAATGAGTCCGGGCAGCAGGTCAGCCTCGCTGAAGATCACGCGATAGGAATCGCTGTCGCGCGCGACTTGCTGGCGAAGGCCAACCGCGGCGGCAATGCGTTCTCGCAGCAACGGGGGGAGGTGCGCTTCGCTGATTTCGTCGCCGGTCAAGAGGCGGATCGCAATCTGCGATGCACTGCTGTAGAGCGCCGAACCGAGCTTGCGCCCGCGCTGGTCACGCACATGGACCAGCGCTCCGGCGGGAGCCTCGCCCGGGGGTACCAAATCGGAGCGATACACCCACAAGTGTCCGCCGCGCAGGCGCGCCGCGCCGCGATGGTTCGCGGTTATCTCCGGAAAGGAACTGGAATCGGCCAAGACATCCTCTCTGAAATCAAAGACTTATCTTACGCGGGAGACAGTCGCTAAGCCCGACTTGGATTTTCTTGGCATTATATGTTAAATATTATTGACATTTAGTATCTTATACATTACATTATGTCTGTCAAACATTACTTATGAGGAGCCAAAAGATCATGGACCTGTCGTACCAAGAAAAGAGCATTTTGGGATCGCTGCTAGCCGTCGGAGTGGTCTTTGGATACTACTTCGCGACCGTCTTGCGTGATATCAACCGGTCCCAGTTCGATGGCGCCAGCCTTCCAATTGGCCGTCTGGTACTCGCGGTGGTTGCTATCGTCGTAATCGAGATTATCTATCACATTCTCCTGGCGCTGGAGTCGAAACCCGAGCCCAAGGATGAGCGTGACACTCTGATCGCATCCAAAGCGTATCGAAACGCCTACTTTCTGCTTTCAGCAGGGATATTCGTGGTGATGTGTGCGGTCATGCTGGCGTTCAAACCTTTCCTGATTGTCAACCTGGTGCTGTTCGTCTGGGTTCTGGCCGAGCTGGCGAAGTTTCTCACCCAGTTGTTCTATTACCGGCGAGGCTTGCGATGACCAAGGGACGCATCCGGAATAACGTTCGCAAGTTGCGCTTCCTGGGCTCGGAGATGACCCAGCAGGAACTTGCAGAAAAGATCGGGGTCACCCGGCAGACCGTCATTGCGATCGAACAGGACAAGTATTCGCCATCGTTGGACGTGGCCTTTCGCATCGCGCGCGTGTTCGGCGTGCCGCTGGAAGAGGTGTTTCAGTACGAGACAACGGACTCCGAGGCGCGGGAATGAACTCGGCTCGGCAATCACCTTAGAATCGTCACTGTTTCCCGAGCCTCTCAATCCGACCCCCGCGCCGCAAGCCGCGCACGTATGCGACAGGATCGCGAAATTCGGGGCGGTTTTTTCTGATACCGACGAACTCCGCCATGGCCTCCGTCCGGCGATAGCGCCGAACGCGAATCTTGCTTTCGCGCTTGCGGGTGCGGGCAATGTCATAAGCGGACTGCATTCGCATGAGCGTGTCCATCCTGGGGCCAAATGCCTGTTCAATTCGGAGGGCCACTTCTCCGGACAAGTCGGCCTTGCAGTTAAGAAGGCTGGACAGCGCGGGCCGGGAAACGCCCAGAACTTCGGCGGCGCCGGTTACTGACAGGCCGAGCGGCTCAATGATTTCAGTCCGGATAAATTCTCCGGGATGCGGCGGATTCAACATAGAGGTCCCTACTGCGCCGCGGCCTCGTCGGCCTCGACGGACTCTTCTTTGGCGGGCTTGGCAGCGTGCCCGGCTTTTGCGCTCTTCGCTGTCGCTTCTTCCGGCGGGGGCGGCGGGGGGACGTAGTACAGAATCCGATTGCAGTAAAAGCAGGTGACGATCTGCTCGTTGCTCATGACCTCCTGGAACACCTGCGGGCGCAGCCTGACCCTGCAGGCCGAGCAACTTTCGTCTTCATGGACCGGCGCCAGCACGGAGCCGCGCAGCTTGAGGACGCGATCGTAATGGTTAAGGGCATCCTCGGCGACGCCGGAACGCAGCTCCTTGCGCGCCGCATTCAACTCCGCAAGCTGCTTTTCGTCCTCGGCGGTCTGCGCCCGCGCGTGGTCTTTTTCTTTTTCATTCTCGGCGGTGTCAGCCTTCAGCGCCGCCTCACCCTGCTTGATCGCCTCTTTGCGCGCGTCGGTGGCGACCATGATCTCCAGGATCTTGTCTTCCAGCTTACGAATCTCGGACTCGGCAAACTGGATCTCGTGGTTCAGCGCCCGGTACTCGTCGTTGGTCTTCACTTTCAGCGACTGGTCGCGGTATTTGCTGATCTTCTCCTGCTGGTCCTTGATGTCGGACTCGTGCTTGCGGCGGGCAACCTCGTCGGCCTTCATGGCGGCCTGGGCAGAGTCGAGTTGGGCCTTGGAGCCGGCGAGCTTGGCCTCGATCTGCGCCACCTGTTTGGGCAGGGCCGCGACCTCAGCCCTAAGCGTAGCAATTTGGGCATCGACCACTTGCAGGTCGATCAGCTTTTGCAGATCGGAATTCATCTTGACCCCACGGGAACCTGCTGCGATTCTAGCACGCAGAAACCGGGCCTCTTGCGGGCAGGCCTGCTGGCAGACTAAACTTTTCAGTCTACTGAGAGAACGCGGCGGGCGCCGATAGCATAGCTTATGGCCATTGAAATTGCGCGGCTTTGTCTGGGACTGCTGATTGTAGCTTTTCACCAACGGATTGCCGACTTCATCCTTGATCGCGAGCGCTCGCTGGTGGTGACCTTGCGCAGCCGGGGCATGCCTTTGCCCGCGGCGCCCACCACTCAAACCGCGCGCAACCTGTACTTCGGCATCGGCATTTTCATTGTGCTTGTCGAATGGTTGCGGATCTACCAGATCGGCCACTGACCACCTTTGACGACGACCTTTGGAACTGCTCCCCCCTTCGCACCGTGCTACGCCGCAAGCCTCCGAGACGACTAATCCGTTCAGGCGGCATGGAACGGCCCTCCTGATATAAACTTTCCCGCTACAGATTTTTCTGGTCGGAGCTAACGTGAAAACACGGTTCGCTGCACTGCTCGGCTGTGTGCTGGCCACTTCATTCTTGCTTGCGCAATCGGCCCCATCCCCTTCATCGCAAGAGTCACCCGCGAAAAAAGAGTTGACGATTGAAGAGATGTTCAAACCTGGCGGCATACTCGGACGCGGCCCGGAGGACGTGAAGTGGAGTCCTGACGGCTCCAAAGTTTCCTTCGTACAGCGGGACGACAGCGGCGACCACGGAGCGCTGTATTACGTGGATGTGACCACGGGAAAACCGGCCGTGCTGGTGGCCAGCCAGAAACTGGCCTCTCTGGCTCCGCCCATTAGCGCCATTAAAGACGAGCGCAAGAAGGAAGCGGCGCAGCGTTATTCCATTGGCGGCTATCACTGGTCGCCGGATTCCAAGAAGCTGCTGTTCGACTCCCTGGGCCAACTTTGGCTCTACACCCTGGAGAGCGGCACGGCCGTGCAGATCACGACCAGCTCCGATGCCGCGGTCGATCCCAAGTTCTCGCCCGATGGCAGCCGCATCTCGTATGTGCGCAAACACAACCTCTATGTGCAGGAATTGGACGGCGCTAGCGAACGAGCTCTGACCAAAGATGGCAACGACAATCTGCTGAACGGCGAGGTGGACTGGGTTTACGAGGAAGAGCTGTACACCCGCAGCAATTACTTCTGGTCTCCCGACGGCAAGCAAATCGCTTTTCTGCAGATGGACGAGAAGCCGGTGCCCACGTATCCCATCACCGACTGGATGCCCACCCATGCCAACGTGGACCAGGAGAAGTATCCCCAACCCGGCGATCCCAACCCCCATGTGCGTTTGGCGGTGGTGGGCTCGGATGGAGGCAAGGTCAAGTGGATCAACGCGGGAACGGGCAACAACGACCTCGTCCTGTCGGACAATCCCAATGTTCTGATTCCCCGCTTCGGATGGGTGCGCCCCGGCGTGTTGTGGGCGATGGCCCTCAACCGCTTGCAAAACCGCATGGACCTGTATTTTGTCGATGTCAAGAACGGCAAGTGGACGCTGATGATGACCGAGAACACCGATGCCTGGCTTGATATGCATCCCGAGGTGGATTTCCGTATCTTGAAGTCTGTCGATCGGTATTTGTGGACGAGCTGGCGCGACGGACACAACCATATTTACCTGTACCAGTTCGACCAGCAGCAGCCGCTGAGCAGTGCCGCAAAAATGGTGGCCCAACTCACGCATGGCGACTGGGAAGTCGAGAGCATTAACGGCGTTGACGAAAAGCAGCGGGTGGTGTATTTCTCGGCCAATGAGGGCGATTGGCGGCAGACCAACCTCTACGCCGTGGGACTGGACGGGCAGAACTTCCACCGCGTTTCCAAAGAAAATGGATCGCACTACACGGACTTCGATCCCCAGAATTCCAAGTATTACGTGGATCGTTATTCGGCCCTGACCATTCCACCGACCATTTCGTTGTGCACCGTCGACGGCGCTTGCAACGCGTTTTGGAAGGCGCGCAGAGTCGAGGCCTACAACCTGCTAACGCCGAAGTTCGTGGACTTCAAGGCCGCCGACGGCACAACCACCTTACAGGGCGTCGTCCTGCTGCCAGACGGTGGACCGATGATGGCGAACGGCAAAGCGCCGCTCATCGTCAATCCCTATGGCGGCCCGGCAGCGCAGTCGGTGCGCGATGCGTGGGGCGCCGTTGACCTGTTCGACCAGGTCCTGGCGCGCCAGGGATTCGCGATTCTTAAGGTTGACAACCGGGGCATGGGCGGACGAGGCAAGGCCTTCGCCATGGTGGTCAAACGTAACTTAGGCGAGATCGAGTTCAACGACCAGATAGCCGCGCTGAAGCAAGCGCTCCAGCAGTTTCCCCAACTGGACGGTAACCGGATGGGATTCTGGGGCTGGAGCTACGGCGGATACTTCACGCTGTACACGCTGGAGCACACCGACATCTTCAAGGCCGGGGTTGCGGTGGCCCCAGTGAGCGATTGGCGCAATTACGATTCGATCTACACCGAGCGCTATATGGGCCTGCCGAAGGACAACGAAGAGGGATACAGAAAGAGTTCGCCGGTGAATTTCGCGGCGAATTTGCACGGTAACCTGCTGGAGGTGCATGGTACCAGCGACGACAACGTGCACATGCAGAACACCATCCAGATGATCAACGCGTTTATCAACTCAGGCAAGCAGTTCGAGCTGATGATGTATCCGGGGAAGACCCACGGCATCGCCGGATACGCGGCCCGTACCCACCTGTTCCATATGATCGAGAACCACTTCGAGCAGATCCTGGCGCCAGGGAAGTAGGGCATGGGACGTGGTGGATTCCTTGGCCTGCATCGGGTTACAATGCGATACGGGACCGGTAATGACTGTCAAAGCCATCTACGAAAACGGCGTTTTTAAGCCCCAGGAGCCAGTCCATCTCGAAGAACACACTGAGGTTGAAGTCCTGCTTCCGCCCACGTCGTCTGTGAATGACAATGGCCGTAGCGCTTGGGATGCGGCCCAAACGATAATCGGCCTCATCGAGGATGCAGCGCCAGACATGGCCGAAAATCACGACTTCTACTTATATGGCCGCGATCTCCCCCAGCCGTGATCTTCCTTGACACAGGGTTCATATTTGCTCTCGTGTCGACGAGAGATGCCCAGCATGCCCGCGCCGTTGAAACGCTCCGCTCCTTCAGCACTGCAGAAATCGTAACGACGAATCATGTCATTGCTGAAACAATCACATTAGCGCGCAGGCTCGGCCATGCAGCCGCCGTCAGGCTCGGCGATCAACTCTATTTTCAGAAGCTGGCGCGAATTCATTCGGCCAGCCCTGATGAAGAACGAGCTGCTTTTGATTACTTCAAGCGCTACCCCGACAAAACTTACAGCTTTGTTGATTGCTTGAGCTTCGTCGTTATGGAGAAGCTCGGCATTCGCGAAGCTCTGGCGGTGGATTCTGACTTTTCGCACCGCTTCACAGCGCATCCCGGACCTTTGCGTCGAAACTCAGGATCCTAACAGCTGCCTTCTGTTTACGGGAACACCATTCCCCGTGCCATTCGTGCCTCTATGGACGCTCGACTTGCCCTCACCCGGCCCTTTCTGTTTGAATTCGGAAGCACTGATTCCAGCACTCCCGGGAGCGTTACCTGGCGAACCAACTCTTCGCGTGCAAGTCCATCGACAAGCTGATCTCCGATTCGGAGGAGCCGGAACATCGGCTTAAGAAGACGCTGGGGCCATGGTCGTTGACTGGGCTCGGCATTGGCGCGGTAATCGGCTCCGGCATATTCACCGTGGTGGGAACGGCCATCGCCGGACAGAAATTCAACACCTCGTCCATCCTGAATGCACCTCTGGCCGACTATCTGGTACATCACGCGGCGACGCTGGGCCGGCCCGGCGCGGGACCGGCGCTGGCGATTTCTCTGGTGCTGGTGGCCATCGTCTGCGCCTTTACCGGGCTCTGCTATGCGGAACTGGCGTCCATGATCCCCATCGCGGGTAGCGCCTACACCTACACCTACGCCACCATGGGCGAGTTGATCGCCTGGATCATCGGCTGGGACCTCATCCTGGAGTACGCGGTCAGCAACATGGCCGTGAGCGTCGGTTTCGCCGCGCACATGGTCGCAACCTTCAGCTGGTTCGGCTGGCATCCCGCGCTGCGCTGGATTACCCCCGCTTACTTGCCCGGCGGTCTCAGCGATCTGCAGGGCACCGTGCTCTACGCCCCAGGCTGGCACTTTGGCTTCAACATACCGGCGTTTCTGATCGTCATGTTGCTGACGGTGGTGCTGGTGCGTGGTATCCGCGAATCGGCTGAGACCAACAATGTCATGGTGATCCTGAAGATCGCCGCCATCCTGGCCTTCGTGTTCGTGGGCATGCGATTCATTCATCCCGCCAACTATCACCCGTTTGTACCCGAGGGCTGGCCGGGCGTGCTGACCGGCGGCTCAATCATCTTCTTCACCTATATCGGATTCGACTCGGTCTCGACCGCGGCTGAGGAGGCGCGCAATCCGCAGCGCGATCTGCCCATCGGAATTATCGCGACGCTGATCGTTTGTACCGTGCTTTACATCGCGGTTGCCGTGGTGCTGACCGGCATCGTTCCCTGGCAGACTTTGATTGACGACGCCGCGCCCGTGGTCAACAGCATGAGCAGGCTGGCGGGAACCAACAAATCCGCGCTGCTGCACTGGACGGAGCTGGCTGTGCTTTTCGGCGCGATGATGGGCATGATCTCGTCGCTGCTGGTGTTCCAGTTGGGACAGGCGCGCGTGTGGTTCTCGATGTCGCGCGACGGCCTGCTGCCCAAATTGTTCAGCCGGGTGCATCCGCGATTTCGCACGCCGGCCACCGCAACCTGGATCGCCGGATTTCTGGTGGGCATTCCCGGCGGAATTCTCGACATCGGCACGCTCTCCGATTTGTCGAACATCGGCACTCTGTTCGCGTTTGTGCTGGTCTCGATCGGCGTGATTATTTTGCGACGCAAGCAGCCCGAGCGGCACCGCGGATTTCGCGCGCCCGGGGGGCTGGCGGCGCCCATCCTCAGCGTGGTGTTTTGCGTGCTACTGATGTCCGGCTTGCCGATTTTGACCTGGCTGCGTTTCTTCGTGTGGCTCATCATTGGGTTGACGGTGTACGTGCTGTACAGCCGGCACCGCAGCGAGTTCAGCCCGCGGCAGAACCCAGCGAAGCGCTGATCAAAGTGGTAGTGGTGGGTCAGTTTGATTTCCAAAGGCTCAACGAGAACGCCCACCGAATAAGGTGGGCGTGTTTCCATTTTTCTGCCATGCCGCACATATGGGATAGGTCAGTAACGACGTAACGAAACCGAGCCTATCTACCGCCTGGAAGAACCGCTTAAGCCAGTCTGAGATTCCGTTCTATAGCCCGCTCAGTAGCGATGTACTCTGCATGCAGAGGCGATCTTTCTTTACGCGGCGTCGGGCGCGAGCAAAAGTTTGGTCAATGTTCTGTACCTCCTTTACTCGACGGATATTGTACCTACGAGAACGCCCTTCGCCTAGCGCTTTCAGGATAAGCCCATTAGGTCCCAGCATCGCCTATCGCAATAATGCTATACTAAGATTCTGGCAGGAGTTTGTCCTATGAAACGCGACCGGCACAGCGAAGTGGTCGCCCAGCGCGCTCGCAGCAGCGCGGGTTATCGCAAAACATTTGCGCGCACTCTTCGCCAGATTGATCTCGCGCTGCTGGTGCGCGAGATAAGAGAGGAAGCGGGGCTAACTCAAGCCGGGCTGGCCAAACGGATTGGCACGACCCAGTCGGTGATCGCCCGACTTGAGGACGCTGAATACATGGGGCACTCCTTGGTCATGCTGGAGCGGATCGCCACAGCTTGCGGTGTTGCCCTAAAGCTCCATGCTGAAAGAAAGCCCGACTTCGACCGGGAAGTAGCGCTTGTTTGACATATCCGATTCGGATGACTTTATCTCGTCCCTGCCCAAGGCCGAACTGCACCTCCACCTGGAAGGCGCGGTCGATCCGCCGACGCTGGCGGAGTTGAGCCGACGCCATCCCACGCCGCTTCCCAGCACCAACAATCGCTATACGAACATTGAGGACAGCGGACGCGTCTTCAGCGAGGAAGAAGCGCGTGCGTTGTACGAGTACACCGATTTCACCGGCTTCCTGGTGGCGTTCAAGGCGGTCACCGAGCGGCTGCGCACCGCCGAGGACTACGAACTTGTGACCTATCGCATGATGCAGAAGCTGCGCGCGCAGAATGTTCTTCATGCCGAGGTGTACATCTCTCCTGGCGTGGTGCAGTGGCGCGGGCAGGATTTTGCCCCTTTGTTTGAAGGCGCCGAGCGCGGGCGACAGCGCGGCGAGCGCGAGTTTGGCATGTCGCTGTACTGGATCTTCGACGCGGTCCGCCACTTCGGCGTTGACGAAGCGCGCCGGGTAGTCGAAGACGCAATTCGCTTCAAAGAACGAAACGTCGTGGGCATCGGAATTGGTGGAGACGAGCGCCGCGCCGGGCCGGAGCAGTTCCGCGACGTCTATCAGCACGCAGCGCAACACGGGTTGCGGTTGACCGTTCATGCTGGAGAGACCTTGGGAGCGGAGTCCATCTGGGGCGCGCTGCGGGAACTGAAGCCAGATCGCATCGGGCATGGACTACACGCCAGCGACGATCCGGAACTGGTGCGCTATCTCGCCGAAAAGCAGATTCCGGTGGAGGTGTGCATCACCAGCAATGTGATGACCGGCTGTTGCACCGCGGTGGAGCAGCACCCGGTCCGGAAATTGTTCGATGCGGGCGTGCGGGTCACGCTGAACACCGACGATCCCGACATGTTCCACACCAACCTGTTGCGCGAATATCAGATTGCGCAGCAGGTCTTCGGCTTCAGCGAGGCTGAGCTTCGCGAGCTGGCGAGAAATTCGTTTCGCGCGTCGTTCTTGCCGGAAGAGAAGAAGCGCGAGTACCTGGCGAGGTTTTGATGCAAAACTAAAAATTCGCGCGCACCCGCGTAATCCGCGGTTGATTCTTACTTCCCGCGTGCCGCACGAAACGCCGCCAGACGCTCGCTGACACTCATCACATGCTGCGGAAGATTGAGCTGCGAACCCTCCTCCAGAATCGGAATCAGCTTGTCGAACTCCGGCCCGGAGTGCGATCCGGTCAAGGCGATCCGCACCGGATGAAATAGCTCTTTGCCCTTGGCGCCAGTCTTCGCTTTCACTTCGTTCATGATCGACTTGAAGCGTTCGGGATTCATCACGGGCGGATCAAGATTGCTTGTAGAAGGTTGCAGGTTGAAGGCTACAGCGTCCTGGAAACCTAAAGCGTCGGCAACGCCATCGGCAAATGTCGAGAGCACATCGGCAGTTTTGGGCGCGGCGAGGACCTCGGCATTGTCAGGAGCGCTCAAAGCAGCGGCTGCGTCGTAGCGGAAGATCAATGCGGCGCGCTCGGGAAGCTGCTCCAGCTTGTCCACCGACGGCCCGAGCAACGCGACTACCTTGCTGAACCAGGCACGAGTGCGCTCATCGAGATTCTCCGGCAACATCCCGGCGCGCACAAAGAATGGCTCGGCGAGCTTCTCGATGCGCTCAGGCGGACTCTGCTTGATGTAATGCCGGTTCAGCCAGTACAGCTTCTCCATGTCGAACACGGCGGGCGATGGGGTGACGCGCGCCAGCGAAAATTCCCTGATCAACTCCTCGGGTGAAAAGATTTCGCGCGTGCCGCCGGTCGGCGCCCAGCCTAGCAGCGCGAGGTAGTTCACCAGCGCCTCGGGCAGCACGCCCATCTCGCGAAAATTGGCAATGGACGTCGCCCCGTGCCGCTTGGACAAGCGTTCGCGATCGCTGCCCAGAATCGTGGACAGGTGCGCGAACTCCGGCACCGGCCATCCCAGCGCCTCGTAGAGCGCCACCTGCTTGGGCGTATTGGAGAGATGATCGTCGCCGCGAATGACGTGGGTGATGTCCATCAGTTGCGTCGTCCACCACGACCACGTAGTTGTAAACCGGAATGCCGGTGGAGCGCAGGATGATGGGATCGCTGACCACTTCGCTGGAGAACTCGACCGGCCCGTGCACGATGTCGTGAAAGCGAATGGGATGTTCTGGAATGCGCAGCCGAATGGCCGCCGCTTCACCGCCAGCGCGGCGGCGCTGGCTCTCCTCGGCATTGAGCGCGCGGCATTTTCCGGAGTAGATCGGCGGCTGCTGATGTTGCAGAGCACGCTCGCGGTCACGCTCCAATTCCTCCTGTGAGCAGAAGCAGAGATAGGCTTTGCCTTCGTTCACCAGCCGCTCGGCGTGCTCGCGATACAGTTCCAGACGATCGCTCTGGCGATAGGGCGCGTGCGGCCCGCCGACGTCGGGGCCCTCGTCCCAATCAATGCCGAGCCACTTGAGATCGTCGAGAAGCTGGTCCTCGAAGCGCGTCTCGCTGCGCGCCACATCGGTGTCCTCGATGCGCAACACCATGACGCCGTCCGCTTGACGGGCGAAGAGCCAGTTGAAGAGCGCAGTGCGGGCGTTGCCGACATGCAGTTGTCCCGTGGGGGACGGAGCGAAGCGAACGCGGACCTTGGAGGGGTTGCTCACCCCTTGATGTTAGCAAGAGCGAAGCAAGAAAACCGTTGGACGACAGATTTACATGGATGAACCCGGATTTTCACGAGATCGCCGGCTCCCCTTATTTCCAGCGTCGACCCTCGGCCCACGGTGGCCGCGATTACGTCGGCGGGGGAGGCGGGACATCATCGTCGGCAACCGGTTCCGCAGTGCTGCGGTGCATCTCGTCGAGGATTTCCTTCATGACCTGATCGTGGTAAGCGCCATTGTGCATGCGCTCGGCCATCTCCTGCAGCGCTACATTAAGTACGTGATAATGGTGCAGCTCGCGGTAACGCGGGTCGGTGGTCACTTCCTTCCACAGGCCGTGCAGCAGGTCCACGTCTTCCTGGCGCATGCGCGGGAGGTGCGGCCCCAGCAGGTATTCGTGCTTGGTGCCGCTGGGCTCGACCACCACCAGCCGCAGCCGCGGACGCGGTTCCGGCAGCCGCTCCCAGGCGTCGCCCGTGAGTTTGCCCTGCTCATCCGCGGTGAGCTTGTTGGACAAGCCGCACACGACCACCGAGGAGTGCAGCCGCTGCGCGGTGGCCACAATGCTTTCGAAAACATCGTTGGTGGGCACCACCACCAGCGAAACGTGCTTGCCTTCCTTCTCGGCAGCCGTGACCACCGAAGTGAACAGCTCCTGCTCATACTTCTTGAAGACCTCCGAGGTGTCCACCACCTCGCTGCCGCCGAAGGAGGGCTCACGGTGATAGACGCGCGAGGTCATCACCACCACGTCGGTCTTGGTGGTGTCCGTTTTCGCCAGCACCTGCCGCAAGTAGTACAGGTTGCGGGGATCGCGGACCGCGACCAGAATATTGCCCGGCCGCACCTCCATGGTCTGCGCGCTCAGCTCCGGTTCCGTAGCGACGTTGAACTGCTCCAGCCCGGATTCGCCGGTGGCGTGTTCGCGCGCGGTCTTGCGCTCGGAGATGGTGAGGACAATGAAGAAAACCACGCTGAAGGCGACGCCGGCCATGGTCGCCAGTTGCTTGGTGAACAGGTTCACGAGCGCGGTGGAGAACAGGACCAGCGAAATCAAGGCCACACCGATCGGGATCTCCACCCCGCGGATGCGGATATTGCCCGGCACCTTCCACTCGCCGGTTCTCCGGGCTCGTGTAGCGCAGCACCATCACCGCCAGCGACATGAAGGAGAAGCTCCAGATCACGCCGAAGGCATAGAGCGAGGCCAGCAGATACACATTGCCGCGGCTGGCCAGGATGGTGAAGACCTGCAAGCCGACGATCATGTTGATGACGCGGTAAGCTGGTGCCATAGCGCTTGCTGCGGTCTTCTTGAACCAGGTGGTGAGGACGCCGTCTTCAACCATGCGGTTGAGCACGCCGTTGGCGCCCACAATCGCGGTATTGACTGCGCCCGACAGCATGAGGGCGCCCACAATCACCACGAATGCCTGGAAGAACAGCCGCAGGGTGTAGGGCCCGACCACATTCATGGCCAGGCCGCTGATCAGGTTGGCGAAGTACTCGCGGCCGCACGCCGTCCGGGAATGATCATCGACCGCGAAGAACGAAACCAGCGAAGTGAAGAACAGGCTGTAAAGGAAGATCACCAGCCCGGTCTTCTCCAGGTTCTTCAGCTTGGGATGTTCGATCTCGCGGTTGACCTGCGCCAGCGATTCCTCGCCGCTCATGGCCAGCACCGAGTGGCCGAAGCCCGACCAGCAGCATGATCAGATGGAATGCGCTCGGCCCAGGTCCCCAGCAGCCAGCCCAGCGATTCCTTGTCGTGGTGCATGTGTGCGGGCGAGGGCAAAGGCGGCAGCTGCCGCCGTGTTTGGCCAGCGTGATCAGGCACCAGACGATCAGCATCACCACCATCACGGTGGTGATCTTCATGATCTGCATGGCGCGTTCGCTGGATTCGTGAATGCCCTGGATGTTCTGCCACCAGAAATAGAGGGTCACCAGCACGGCAAAGCACGGCGGCAAACGAGTTCTCGGGAAAGTGGATGTTGTAGCCGAGATGGTGGAAGGTGTCGGTCAGCAGTCCGGCAGCGTACTGCCCGGCGGCCACGGAACTGATGGGGCCGGTCAGGACGTAATCGAACAGCAGGGCCGAAACCGACAGCTTGGCCAGCGTCCCGCCCATGGCCTGCTTGACCACGCGGTAGACGCCGCCGCGGACGAACATGGCGCTGGACTCGATGTAGACGGCCCGCACCGCGTAGCTGAACAGCATGACCGCCAGCACGAACCAGGGAGCGCTCTTGCCGATGACCTTCTCGGCATCGCCGCCCACGTAGTAGGCGGACGAGCCCAGGTCGGACAGCACAATGGCCGCGGCCCGCCAGAACGAAATGAAAGTCAGCATCACCGACGTGGCGACGAAGACTTTGATGGCGGGCCGCTGCAGATTCTCAGCTGGTGTGGACATAGTTGTTGGCGCGGCCCCTGGGCAGCGCTCCGTTCGCGGGGACCCCGCAACCGGAGTACATCAGTTTACTGCCTTTGGTGCTTTTTGATCGGTGCTTGACTAATTTTGGACAAAGCCTCTTCCATTGGAGGCTTCGCGCAGGCAAAGGTCGGCCCACCCATTGGGACGAAAAAGTCACCACGGAGGCACGGAGATCACGGAGAAAGCCATCGCAGGCTGCGGAATAAGCCGTCGCGAGTCCGCCTGCTACTTCCGCTCGGTCAAGTAGGTTCGGCTGATGCGATCGTGCCAGCAGAGAGAATCCACATCAACCAAGGCCCACAGCAAGCCCATGACGAAGGAAGCGGTGGAGAAATAGAGGGCCATAACCCGATGGCGACGCTCCGGGAGACACGGCGATTTCCCTTTAAAGGTGCTCAGGCGGATTTTGGCGAAACGCATGCCCGCAGTCGCTCCACCATAAACCAGCAGCAGGTACTGATAGACCGCCCACAACAGTAGCGGCAGCGCGGCCGCCGTCAACAGTACCGGCTTGGTGAAGCTTAGCTTGGGCAGCATCTTGTAACCCACGGCTGCGAAGACCGCGGTGCCCGCCGCCACCAGGACGCAATCCAGCAAGGCTGCGTACAGGCGTTGTGCCACGCCCACAGGCCGACATGGAAGCTCCACGTTGTCCGCATGCATCGCCATGACTGGCTGCGCGTCAGGTCCAAAGTGCAATCCGTCGAGGAAAGGCGTGGTGGGCAACGCTTCCAGTTCCTCAGGCACATCCAGGATGCGCGGCTGCTCCGGCACAACCGGATCGGCCAGACGATGCATTTCCGGGGCCCCCATCGCTTGGCGGGGAAAGGCAATGACTTTGCGTTGGGACCTGGGGCGCGGCAAACGAGGCGGTGGCGGTTCAGGATCCACCGCAACCGACACCCCAGGCAGAGCTGGCGGTCCATTGTCGGCCAGCAACCCAGGAAGCGCAGGGGGGGCCGCGACCCAGACTTCCGGCTCTGTGACAGCAGGTTGCAGTGCGAGATCGCGGGTCTCGGAGCTGGCAACTTCGGTAGCGGTGGCTTGCACCGCGCTCGCGGTATGGGCCGCGGCGAACGGTTCCTGGTTCGCCAAGTCCGCGGGCGCGTTAGTTGCTGGGCCGGACACGCCGGGTTCAAGCGGGGGGAAGGGGAAGCGCATGCTGTAGGCTCCCTCGATGCGGCGTCCGCGACGCGTGCGATAGCCGTCCACGCGAGCGTGAATTTCGTTACGCCAGATGTCGGCAGTGGTCGGCGATAGATTTCCAGATGCTTCAGAACACAAGATTTGCTGGTCGGTCATGTCGTGGCGCGACTATTCCTTCTACCCGCTTCTTTGGCTAGGCGCGCATGAGGCGCCTGGCACAAGAGCATGGTGTAATGAATAAAAATGAGAAAAAGAGGCCATTGGCTCGCGTCCGTGAGGCGTGGCAAGCTGTGCACCCGATCGCCAGAATCGCGCAACCAGTGGACATCGAGCGGGTTTAGGAGAAAATCCAGAGCAGCGTGGAACCAGCGTAAGCAGATGGCGTTTTACCTTACCGTAGGCAACGTGCTAAGTTGCAAGGTTCTGCTCAATTCAACCCAACCCGGTGAGGGGACGCCAGCTTCTCGATGATTGCCCGCACTCGAATGATTATCACGGCGCTGGTGGCATGTCATCTGTTTCTGCAGCCTGCTATGTTAACCAGCCAGTTGCGCCCGCCGGAGCAGGCTGATTCACCGGCGCAAGCCGCCGCGCAATCAGGTTCGTCCGATGCGGCTCCGGCCCCTGAAATTCCCGCCAAACCGCAATTGCCGGGCGACTCGACCTCCGATATCGAACCGGCACAGCAGCTTCCGTCCGCCAAGCCCGGAGTCACGGTGAAAACCGATACCGGCCAGGAAGACAAGCCAACCCAACAGATCATTGAGCAGGAAATTCAGTCGGGCAGCGACGAGCAGGAGTTGGGGCCTCCGCGTCCGTCCATGAACGTTGTGTTGGGCCGGGATGAAGTGCTGATCCGCGGCGACGAACAGGAGAAGAACCAGGACATTTACCAGGCCCGCGGCCATGTCGTGGTGCGCTTCCGCACCTATACGCTGCACGCCGACCAGGTCACGTACGATTCCACCACCGGGCAGGTCACGGCCAACGGACACGTAGTCTTCGAGGGTGGTCCCCACAACGACCGGCTGGTCGGGACGCACGCCAGCTACGACGTTAGCCGCGACACTGGAACTTTTTACGACGTGGTCGGGTCGAGCGGAGTCAAGGTCAAGAACAAAGACATGTTCCTTACTTCCTCGACCCCATTCTTCTTTACCGGTAAGGTGGTGGACAAGCTTGGCCCCGATCGTTACCGGGTCAACCACGGCTACATTACTTCCTGCCAGTTACCCAAACCCAAGTGGCAGTTCAACTCCCAGACCTCATTCGTGGAAATGGGGGCCGACGCCACTATGCATCACGCCACCTTGCGCATCCGTGGCATTCCCGTCTTCTACTTTCCCTGGGTGGAACACCCGGTCGACAACCTGGGACGCAAGAGCGGCTTTCTCATGCCACTCTTTGGACAGTCGAATACCCGGGGCACCATCCTGGGAGACGCGTTCTACTGGGCCATCAATCGCAGCAATGACGCCACCATTGGCACCTCGCTTTACTCCGCACGGGGATGGGCGCAACACGCGATCTTTCGCTCGGTCGGCTATAAGTACCAGTTTAGGGCCGAATACTTCGGAGTGATTGACCAGCAAGGCGCCCCCAAAACACAACCGAATCCCGGGCAGAACCAGGGCGGCCAGGAACTGAGAGCGCACGGAGCAATCCTGCTGCCGGAGGGATTTCGCGGCGTGCTCTCGGTTGACTATCTCAGCTCTTATCTGTTTCGCGCCGCGTTCGCCGAAGGTTTTGCCTTGCAGACCATCAGCTCCGAGGTCCGCTCCTACGGATTTCTCAGCAAGAATTGGAATGGATACGCGCTGGGCTTGCAGGCCGGGCTCTATCAGTCCTACCAGAGCACGACTCCGGGAGAGGTGATCGATATCGCTCACCTCCCCACGCTGGAGTTTTCCTCGGTAGAACGTCCTTTCAGCCGAGCCAACCTGGTGTATGCCTACGACATAGCTACGGAAGGACTTTCCCGGCACGAGATGGGATTTGAGACGGCCCCGGTGGTCGGCCGCCTCGACGCCCATCCCTACGTTTCTCTGCCTACGTTTCTGCACGGATGGACTTTTCGGCCGGAGGCCGAGGCGCGCGAGACCTATTACACGCAAAGACTGCAGAGCGGAGGAGCCATGGCGGTGGGCCAGGCGGTCAGCAATCCGATCAACCGGAATATCTTCGCTGCGGCCATGGAAGTGAGGCCACCAACCCTATCGAAGATCTTCCAGCGCAAACTTTTTGGCTACGTGATAAAGCACACCATCGAACCGCAGGTTGTCTATCGCTACCAGACGGGCATCCAGAACTTCGACCAGATCCTCCGTTTCGACCAGCGCGATATTCTGGCCAACACCAACGAAGTGGAATATGGGGTGGTCAACCGGCTGTTCGCCAAGAAGACGAAGTCGACGGCCGAGTGCTTTCACCATCCCAAATATGCGCTTCTATCCGAGCAAAAAGGACTCCCAGCTAAAAAGACCAGCGACGAAACCGGGCCCGGTACTTGCGATGACAAGCAAGGTCCGGCGCGCGAAGTCATCACTTGGGAGCTGGCGCAGAAGTATTTCTTCGATTCTACTTTTGGCGGAGCGTTGGTACCCGGTCAGCGTAACGTGTTCGACAGCACCATAGATCTCACCGGCATTGCGTTTCTTACGGCGCCGCGCCGCTTTTCGCCCATCATCTCCCGTCTCCGGATGCAAGATGCAAAAAGCGATATTCAATGGGCAGTGGATTATGATCCGATACTGCATCAGCTGAATGCCAGCACCCTCATAGCGGGCCACAAGATCGGCGACAGCGGCAAGTGGTACGTGGCAGGTGGGCAGACGTACATGCGAGAGCCCGCGCTGACCACCCCCATCACGGGTCAACCGACGCTCGGCCTCAGCATTTACAACCAGTACCGCGCCCTGGTGCAGTATGGCAACATCGCCATGCGGGGGTTGAGCGGCGCGGTAGCTGTGGGAGTGGATAGCCGCATGCATTACCTGCAGTCGGCGACCGTACAAACCACCTACAACTGGGATTGCTGCGGCGTCGCTTTCGAATATTCGCGATACGCCCTTGCCCCCACGGTGAGCCAGGAGAACAGTTTTCGCTTCTCGTTCAGCCTTTCCAACATTGGCACCTTCGGCACCATCCGGCGGCTGAACAGACTGTATTAGACCGCTGCCGTGGTGGTCCCAAATTCAAGTGATACATTGGAGGCGCGAGGGCTAAGTCATGGCAAGCGGCTTCACGGCGCACAACGTCAGGCTTGACGACGGATCTTTCACGAAGCCGGAGCAGCCCTGGCAGATGGAAGATCTTCCGCTGCTTAAGTTCACCAAGCAGTTTCTGCGGATGGTGTTTCCGGATGGCGCCGCGGGTAAACGGATTGTCGATCTAGGATGCCTGGAGGGTGGCTATAGCGTCGAACTGGCGCGCGCTGGCTTCGAGGTGTTGGGCATCGAGGTCCGGCAAAGCAATTTTGAGAATTGTCAGCGCGTCAAAGCCGGGACCCATCTGCCCAACCTGAGCTTCGCGTGTGACGATGTCCGCAATTTGGGGAAGTATGGCGTCTTCGATGCGGTTTTCTGCTCGGGCCTCCTTTATCACCTGGATGAACCGCGCAAATTTGTCGCACAGATGGCGCAGGCGTGCCGGCGCGTCGCCATTATCGATACCCATGTCGCCGATACCCGGCGCAGGTCTGCCCTCTCCAAAGTTACCCAGAACGAAGGCTGGACTGGACGGTGGGTCCGCGAGCACAACCAGCGCCACGGACGGTGGTTTCACCGGGGACATGAGGAAAAGTGGGCGGCCTGGAACAATCGGAAATCATTCTGGCCGATGAAGAGCGACTTGATGGAAGGCTTGCGGCAGGCGGGCTTCTCGATGGTTCTGGAATATCCCATCTCCGACGCCACCCGAAAGGAATATCATCCCCACCACGGTGAACAGGCTCATAGGGTCGCGATCGTCGCCGTGAAGGATTGACCTTCGCAACGTTGATTTCGAAACTGAACGAGTGTCTTACAATTGAGCCATGTCTGTGGTGAGTTCCAACCTTCCTGTCGAAGCCGAAGTTCTTGCCGCCAAATCACGTGCGCTGGCGGAACACTTGCGTTCGCTCGGGCGAGTGCTGGTGGCTTATTCCGGGGGAGTGGATTCCGGATTCCTGGCTTGGGCGGCGCACCGCCAACTGGGCGGCGACATGCTGGCGATGCTGGCCGACTCTCCCAGCCTGGCGCGCTCGCAAATGCGCGATGCCGTTGCCTTCGCCGGCGAACACGGCATCCCGCTGAGCGTGGTTGCAACCCAGGAGATGGAGCGTCCCGCATACCTGCGCAACGATGGATCGCGTTGCTATCACTGCAAAGACGAGCTGTTTACCGTCATGGAACAGCGGCGGCAAGGCTTGGGGTTCGATGCCATTGCCTACGGCGCGAACCTCGACGACCAGGGCGACTACCGGCCGGGCCAGCAGGCGGCCCGCCAGCATCACGTGGCTGCGCCCTTGCTTGCCGCGGGATTGACCAAGGCAGACATCCGGCAACTGGCATCGCAAGCCGGATTGCGGATCTGGGACAAACCTGCCTCGCCGTGTCTGTCTTCCCGCATCGAGTACGGGCGCGCGGTAACTCGGGAGGCGCTGTCGGCGGTGGAGCAGGGCGAAGATGCGCTGCGAAACCTCGGTTTCCGCCAGGTGCGGGTGCGTCATCACGGCGAAGTCGCGCGCATCGAAGTCGCGCGCCAGGAATTGCCACGGGCCATGACCCTGGAGATGGCTGATGAGTTCACGCGGATTTTCAAGGAGCTGGGATTCACCTATGTCACCCTTGATCTGGAAGGATTTCGCTCAGGTTCGATGAATGCATTATTGCCGGTGGGCACGCTGCTGAAAATCGCGGGGAAGGATTGAACCCCGATCGCGAGCACATGCAACTGCAACATCCTGCGAGCATGGGTAGAGCGGCGCTTTAGAGGCTGTTACGAAACTCAAGTCGCCTTCTCGGCGGTGGAACAGGAGCGACGAAGTCCGAGTGCCGTAGGCACGAAATATCTTAGCCCAGCACGGAGCCGAAGGCGGAGTGCTGGGTGAAGTGGGAAATTTGATTCGGGTCCCGTAGGGACGGCACAGTTTCGTAACAGCCTCTTTAGCGCCGCGTTCCGGCGCTGGGAAGAAAGTGCTTCAGCCGCTGAGGTCGTTGACCTTAGCGGCTGAAGCTAGGAATTGTAAGAAACCCTGGACGCGGGCCTGAAGGCCCGCTCTACCCGTACGCATCCCACCCCTCACCGCAAGTGCTGGAAATGCGCCCGCCATGAGATAATCAAGACTCAGGTTTTACCTCGAAGGTGGTTTTTATTTTGCTCTTGCGACGAATGGCTGTCTTGTTGCTATTGTGCTGCGCCGGGTGTTCGGCGCAGTCGAATTCAAAATCCCCCCGTACGGACGTGGCCCAAAAGGTGCAGCGGCAAGTTCGGGCCTACTTCAACATTCCTCCCGACGTTGACATCAAGCTGGGACCGTTGACCGCCAGCGAGTTTCCCAACTACGACAACCTGACCGTCACCTTGAGTCATGCAGGAAAGTCGCAAACCGTCGACTTCATTCTTTCCAAAGACGGTAAGAGCCTGATTCGCATGACCAGGTTGGACCTGACCAAGGACCCCTACGCCGAGACGATGAAGAAGATCAACTTAGCCGGCCGGCCGGTGCGGGGAAATCCGGACGCCAAGGTCACCATCGTGAACTACGATGACTTCGAATGTCCGTTCTGTTCTCGCATGCACAGCACCCTGATGAGCGAGATCCTGCCGCAGTATGGCGACAAGGTAAAGATCATCTACAAAGATTATCCGCTGCTCTCGATACATCCGTGGGCGCAACATGCTGCCAACGACGCCAACTGCCTGGCCAAAGAGAGCGGCAAGGACTATTGGGAGTTCGCCGATTACGTGCACGCCAATCAGCACGCCATCAGCGGTCCTCAGAGGGACGCGCAACAGGCTTTCGGTGAATTGGACCGCCTCACGTTGGATATCGGCAAAAAGAATGGGGCCGACGCTACCCGGCTGCAGGCGTGCGTGAAGGCCCAGGCAGACGGCGCCGTGAAAGTCCTCGATAGCCGAGGGTGACTCCGTGGGGGTGAGTGCAACGCCAACCATGTTTATCAACGGAGAACGGATGGAAGGCGCGTTGGACGCCGACCAGGTGAGGGCGGCCTTGAACCAGCAGTTGTTGGCCGCGGGAGTACAGCCACCGGCCCCGGCACCAGCCCCGGCACCAGCCTCAGCATCGCCGCCGGCGACCAGCAAATAGGACGCGGGCCCGGCATAGAAGGGCGGCTTTACGGGTTGGGGAGAGAATCTGGAAAGCAAATCTTTTGGGACGGCAGCAGGTTCTCACGCGCCAGTGAAGCCGCAGAAGTTATACGGCGGTAGGGACGCGGCCCGAAGGCTGGCCTTCCCCAATGTCTCGCATCGCATGGCAGGGCTTCAGAAGGAGCAGAGTTTGAAATTGAAATCGCAAGAGTGTGGTGAGCTCGCCCTAGCCGCTCTGTCGATGGCTGTCATTGTCCTGCTGCTGTCGAGCGTGGGCTGCACCGGAAAGCAGGACGGGCGCAGACGTAATGGCCAGCGTGAACGGCCGCAAGATCACCCGCACCGAGGTCGAGAAGTATTACGACAACCAGACCGCCGAAGTCGCCGCAAAAGCCCAGCCAGGAGCAGGCCGACAGTTTGCGGCTGAGCATCCTGCGCGAGCTGATCGACAACGAAATCCTGATGCAGCGCGCGGAAAAGCTGGGCCTGCTGGCCACCGACGAGGAAGTCAACAGCCAAGCTGGCGGAGATCAAAGCGCCCTACACCCAGGAGGAATTCGATAAGCGGCTGAAGGAGCCGCAACCTGACGCTCGACGATTTCAAGCGCGACCTGCGCCGCTCGCTGACCATCGAGAAGGTGCTGAACAAGGAAGTCACCTCCAAGATCAACATCACCGACGACGACATTACCAGCTTACTACAACCAGCACAAGGCCGAGTTCAACCTGATCGAGCCGCAGTACCACCTGGCGCAGATCCTGGTGACCACCCAGCCCAATCCCGCAAGTGAAAAGCATGAAGGCGCAGAACGAGGCCGACGCGCGCAAGAAGATCCAGATGATCGCCAATCGCCTGGACAGCGGCGAGGACTTCGCCACCGTCGCCATGAACTACTCGGAGCAGCCGGAGACCTCGCAGAACGGCGGCGACCTGGGCTTCGTTCCGGAATCTTCGCTGAAGAGCGACAGGATCGCCTATGATGCGATCAACAAGCTGAAGCCCGGACAATACACCGCCGTGCTGCCGGTGGCCGATCCCAACAGCCATCAGATTTACGGCTACCGCATCGTCAAGCTGATCAGCAAGGAAATCGCCGGCCAGCGCGAGCTCAAGGATCCGCGCGTGCAACAGGCCATACGCGAGCAGCTTCGCGACCGCCGCGAGCAGTTGCTGAAAGCGGCGTACTACGAATCCATCCGCGACAAGGCCTCGGTGGAAAACTATTTTGCCGACGAAATTTTGAAGAAGGCCGGAACCATGAAGTAGTCTGGCGCCCGGTCGTTCCCGGGAGCAGCCCGGTTCGCCTGACCTGCTCTATTCGATGATGGCCAGCGTGTCGCCCGCGTTGACGGTTGAGCCTTCCGCGGTCAGGATCTTCTGCACCCGGCCGTCCTTGGGCGACTTCATCTCGTTCTGCATCTTCATGGCTTCCATCACCACATGCCTTGTCCGGCCTTTACCTCATCTTTCTCGTTGACCATGATGCGGACGATCTTACCGGGCATGGGGGCCTTGAGCTTTTGCGGGCCGGCCTCCGAGCCGGCGACGGCGCGACGGGTGCGCAACGAGCGCGGATCCTGCACATCCACGGCATAGCGCGCGCTGCCGATGACCATGTGCAGCTCGCCTTGCAGCGAGCGCTCGCGCTTGATCTCGTAGGCTTTGCCGCCGATCAGCACCGACAGCACGTCGCGCGCGGTGAGCGCGGCATCCACTTCGATCTCCTGGCCGTCCACCTTGCACAGCCAGGTCTTCTCGCCGCGCGTCAGCTCCAACTGATGCGTTTTGCCGTCTACCACCACGTCGTAGGTCATGGCTTTGCTTATCGCTCCCGCAGCGCTTCGGCGCCGCGCTGCCCGCCGCCAATTCGAGGCCGGAGGCGCAGCTGCATTGCCGTTCCCTTGCGCCGTGCCTGCGCCGGCAAGCGTCGCTCTTCGGCTCCATGGTCGCGAAAATTGCCGCCCCGATGGCCGCCATCACCGGACGCCGCGCGTCGGTCTCATTGCTGGGCTTGGCCAGCAGCCGATCGAGAAAGCCGGTGTCCAGGTTGCCCGCGCGGAAGTCCGGGTCCTTGCAGGATGCGGCGGAACAGCGAGATGTTGGTCTTGATGCCGCCGACGAAGTATTCGTACAGAGCGCGCAGCAGGCGGTCGATCGCCTGGTCGCGGTTCTCACCGTAGCCGACCAGCTTGGCCAGCAGCGGATCGTATTCGATGGGCACGTTCCAGCCTTCATACATGCCGCTGTCGCGCCGGATGCCCGGGCCCGAGGGCGAGATCAGCCGCGTGATCTGTCCCGGCGACGGGAAGAAATTGTTGTCGGGATCCTCGGCGTAGACGCGGCACTCGATGGCATGGCCGCGCAGCCGTGATGTCCTCCTGCTGGAACGGCAGCTTCTCGCCCGCGGCAACGCGCATCTGCAGGTGCACCAGGTCGAGCCCGGTCACGAACTCGGTCACGGGATGCTCCACCTGCAGGCGGGTGTTCATCTCCAGGAAATAGAAGTTGCGCTGCTCGTCCACCAGGAACTCGACCGTGCCGGCGTTGTGATAGTTGGCGGCCTTGGCGACGCGCACCGCGATTTCGCCCATGCGGCGCCGCATGTCTTCGTCCACAATGGGCGACGGCGACTCCTCCATCACTTTCTGGTGGCGGCGCTGCACCGAACACTCGCGCTCGCCGAGATAGACGACGTTGCCGTGCTCGTCGCCGAAGATCTGCATCTCGACGTGGCGCGGGTTGACGATGTACTTCTCCAGGTACACCTCGTTGTCGCCAAAGGAGCGCTGGGCCTCGCTGCGCGCGTTCTCGTAGGCGGAGCGCAGTTCCCCGGCCGACTGCACCAGGCGCATGCCCTTGCCGCCGCCGCCGGCCGCGGCCTTCAGCATGACGGGATAGCCGATCTGCTCCGCCAGCCGTTCCGTCGCAGTCGATGTCCAGGCCGCGCTCCGAGCCCGGAACGAACGGCACGCCGGCGCGCTTCATGTTCTGGCGGGCGCGCGTTTTGGAGCCCATCATCTCCATCGACTCGGGGGTGGGGCCGATGAACTTGAAACCTGCGTCGGCGCACGCCTGGGCAAAGCGCGCATTCTCGGAGAGGAAGCCATAGCCGGGATGGATCGCCTCCGCCTGGCTGCGGCGCGCCACGTCGAGAATCTTGTCGACGTTGAGATAGGACTCGCTGGCCGTGGCCGGGCCGATGTGGTAGGCGTAATCGGCTTTGCGGACGTGCAGGGCCTTGCGGTCCACGTCGGAGAAGACGGCGACCGACTCGATGCCCATCTCGCGGCAGGCGCGAATGATGCGCACCGCAATTTCGCCGCGATTGGCGATCAGGACTCGTTTGAACATAACCGGGCCTCGAAGGCGTTAAGCGAAGCAACCTAAGGGATACTCTGCGGAAGCCGCTGGCGGAAACCGGGCTGCTAACCCCTATACTCCACAGAAGAATGGATTGTACTGCATGGGCGGGCAGCGGTGCGGGGCCACGTCACCGGGGTGTGTGATGGAGGACGGAAACCCCGGCAGTTCAGGTGGCGTACTCAGGCAAAAACGCCCCTCCCTGCGGAGGGGCGTTCAAGCTTATGCTGCAACTGCGCCAACCTACTTAGCGGCTCGGTGGTGATGATGCCGGTGGGCCCGGCTTTCTCGGCCTTGGCTTTCTTGGTGGCCATGGTCTTGTCGACCCAGTCGTCGGCGGTCTTCAGATCGGCCTTGCGGGCTTCAGGATCGTCGCACTCGTACTCGGCGCGCTGGCGATACAGCAGGTTCAGATAGGCCATGGCGTCGTCGTAGTCGGGACGAAGCTGCAGCGCCTTCTGCAGCTTCTGGATGCCGTCTTCCACCTTCTGCTCGTTCTTCGTCCTTCAGCTCGGCGCAGGCCTTCTTGTCCTTGAGTTCGTCGGTCGGCTTCAGGCCAAGCTTGGCGCGACTCTGGTGCGGGCTGGTAGGCCTGCATCCAGTCGATGACCGCGATCGAGTAGTAGGTCTCCGGATCGTTGGGATCCAGGTCAGCCACCTTCTGGTAATACTCCTTGGCCTGATCGAACTTCTTCATGCTGAAGTACAGCGAGGCGATGCCCTTCAGGCTGTGGACCTGCTGTTCTTTGGGCGGATTGCAGCTCCAGCACCTGCTTGAAAGACGTCGATGGCCTGCTCGGCAAAGCGATTGTTGTCCGGCGAATCGGCGCCGGGAATGTATTGCTGGGCGTAGGCGGTGGCCAAATAAAGGCGGGCATTGATCAGGGTGGGGTCCAGCTCCACCGCGTTCTTGAAATGTTCGATCGCGTCTTCGTATTTCGCGTTCTTATAGGCCTGAACGCCCTTGTTGAGCTGGTCGCGCGCTCTCAGCTTGCTGCAGCCAACGGTCGAGAACAGCGCAAGCAGGACCGCAAGTACCGTCAGTACCCGTCCGCTCTTGTTCATGTTTGGTATCACTCTCCGTTGCGTAGTTCGGGTTCCGAGGAGAGGCGGGACGGTCGCTCGCGACGTCCCGCCCCTCCAGAAGGAGGAGTGCTGCCCGAATCACGTTCCTAGTTCTTACCTCACAGGCGACCGCCGTGGCGGAGGCGCCATGAGACCCGCTTCGTTCCACTCCTCGGTGGCGTGCCACCGCGGCGCACCAGGAGGGCCCGGCTGGCAGCTGGCTAACCGCCGGCTTCGATCTTGGCCGTGATCAGCCCAACTTTGTCGACACCCGCGGCGTGGGCGATGTCGATGACTTGGGCCACATCATTGAAGGTCAGGTCGGGATCAGCCTTCACGAACATCACTTTTTCGGCGCGGGTCTTGAAGATGTCGTTCAGCCGGCCTTCCAGGTTCTCCCACGTTACGTCGTCCTGGTTGATCTTCAGCGCCGGCTTGTCGCCGCCGCCTTTCAGTACCTGCACCACGATGGTGCGGTCGTTGCTTGGCGGTTGCTTCTGCTGGTCCTTGGGCGGCTGGGGAACCAGCGCGTCCAGACCCTTCGGCGTCAGCGGCGTGATCACCATGAAGATGATGAGCAACACCAGCAACACGTCAATCAGTGGCGTTACGTTGATGTCGGCTGAGGGACCCCGCCGGACCCTCCCATTGCCATTCCCATAAGGAACTCCCGTTACTGGGCGCCAGCGCCCGTGCTGGCGCCGGTTGTCGGCGGCTTCTTTCCGGCGGCGCCAGTTTGTCTCTGTTCGGTCAACAGACCGACATCATCCACTCCGGCGGAGCGCACGTTGTCCACCACGTCCACCACGGCGCCGTATTTGGCGCGCGCGTCGGCCTTGATGAAGACCCGCTTGTCCACTTTATTGGCCAGGCGGTCTTTCACTTTGTTGGTGAGTTCGTCGACTTGAATCCGGTCGGTGCCAAAGAAAATCTTGCCCGTCGCGCATGACGGCCACCAGCAAGGAGTCTTCCTTGTCCGCGTCCGGCATGGGCGTCGGGTTGTTTACCTTGGCCATGTCCACGCTCACGCCCTTCTGCAACATGGGCGTGATGACCATGAAAATGATGAGCAGCACCAGCATCACGTCCACCATGGGGGTGACGTTGATGTTGGAGTTGACCTTGGTGCCTTCGTTGCGTACTGCGATTGCCATAACGTTCAACCTCCTTCAGCCCGGCGTCAGCGCAAACGAGTCGCGCTGAGCTTCCAGTTACCGGCGGACCGAGCGACGCTTCAGGAAATAGTCGATCAGCTCGCTGGAGCTGTTGTCCATTTCCACGTCGAAGGCTTCCACCTTGTTGGTGAAGTAGTTGAACATCATGACGGCCGGGATCGCGACGAACAGTCCGATGGCGGTGGTCACCAGGGCTTCCGAAATACCGCCGGCGACGGCGCCCAGACCGGTGGCCTTCTGGGTGGAAATCTCCTTGAAGGCGTTCAGAATGCCGACCACCGTGCCGAACAGTCCCACGAAGGGAGCCGTGGAACCGATGGTGGCCAGGCCGCCCAGGCCGCGCTTCAACTCGGCATGAACGATGGCTTCGGCACGCTCCAGAGCGCGCTTGCGAGGCTTCGATCTGCTCGCCCGGGATGTCGGCGGAATCGCCGTGGGCCTTGAACTCCTGCAGGCCGGCGACCACGACCTTGGCCAGGTGGCTCTTCTTGTTGCGCTCGGCGACTTTGATGGCTTCGTCGATCTTGCCTTCACGCAGCGCGCCGGCAACGGCGGGAGCAAACGCGCGCGACTGCTTGCGGGCCGCGCTGAAGGCCATGGCGCGATCGATCATCACGCCAATCGACCAGCCCGACATGATGAACAGAATGAAGACAACGATCTTGGCCAAAATTCCCATCTGTTTCCAGAGGGAGATGGGATCCCAACCCACTTGGGCTTCCTGGAAAATCCAGGCGGCAGCCGTGGGTACGTGGCTGAGAGCGTAGGTGGCAAGATTAGCTAGGAACATGGGTTGACTTTTCCTCCTCAGAACTTTTGTTACAGCAGACCAACAGGCTTGCTACTGGTCGTGCAGGTGATTCGAATATCCGGAGCCGATTACTTTGCGAAACGATGACGCGCTTTTGACCCGCTCATAAGCAACCAACCTAAGCTAAATGCACGCTGGAGCCGCTAGGCAACCATGCGTGACCGGCATCGACTTAGATGCGCGCAATGCTCATCCGCACATCGTCTAACCGCCCGCCAGCGTGAAAATTCACGTTGATGGTGGTTTCCACTTCCACCGGCTCGCCATTCAGGTAATAAGGCTTGTACCTCCACTCCTTCACGGCATCCAGCGCGGAGCCCGTCAGCATGGGGTGGCCGCTGACTACGTGCAGGTTCTGGATGGCGCCGTCTTTGCCGATCAGCGCCTGCAAGCACGACCGTCCCTTGAATACGCGCCTGGCGGGCCAGCGGCGGATACTGCGGTTGCACCTTGTGGATCAACAATCCCTGCGAGACGCCCTGGGACACGCGCACCCGCTGCGGGGTCGCGGCCTTGGGCACGGCCGTCGGCATGGTGCTGATCACGCCGCCCAGCACGCCGCCCATGCGCCTCCGGGAACGCCGCCCGGACGCCGCCCACTACGCCGGCCCGCCCGTGCTCGGCGGCGGCTCGTCCTCTTTAATCATCTGAATCTTTTTCGGAATGGCCGTGGGGGTACGCAACTGGCCGTTGTCCAGTTCGCTTTGGATCTTCTTCACCACGACTGGACTTCCGCGGCCGGGGGCGGTGGCGGTGGCGGCGGTGGCGGCGGCGCAACCAGGAAGGTCATCAGTTGCTGCCGGGGCAGCGCCTCGGTGAAAATCAACGGCAACAACACCAGAACGCCAATCAGCACGATTTGCAGCACAAACGAGATGAAGGTAGTCGTTCCGCGCTTGCCCCTGAGCCTGCCGCCCGATTCCACAAGGCTGTCTTCAAACATAGCCTGTTCTCCGTCGAACCCTTCGATTACTTAGACACCGGCGTATCAGTTTTTTGCTCCCACAAACTGCCAGCCGCCCCTAATACCTCGTGGTCGGCCGAACCTTGGTCGGCACTGGGCCGGTTACCTTAGAAGGGCGAACCGAAGTATACACCCGCCCACCTGGTTCGGCACCTCCGGCCACCAACCCTGCCAGCCCGAACAGTCCCAGGCGCTCGGGCGAGCCGGATGGCCTATCCCATAGCAGAAGCTGTTCAGGTGGCAGGGGTTGCTCCAGCTCCAAACTGGCGGGAGCAGAACACCGCCGGTTTGCGATTCTGCCCGCCTACGCCTTCACTTTCACCTTTTCCCGCGACTTGTCCCGCGCCGACGACATGCTTGGGCCGCCGACTGGCCGGCCCGTTTGGCCCGCCAATCCTGGTAGGCGACCAGCATCGGAGCGGCGACCGCGATCGACGAGTAGGTGCCGATCAGGATTCCAATCACCAGGGCCAGAGAGAATCCACGCAGCACCTCGCCGCCGAACACGTACAACGAGAGCACCGTCAGGAAAGTCAGACCGGAGGTCAGAATGGTCCGGCTCAGGGTCTGGTTGATGCTCTTGTTGACGATGTCGGCCAGCGGTTCGCGGCGCAGCAGCTTGATGTTTTCGCGGATACGGTCGAAGACCACGATGGTGTCGTTCATCGAGTAGCCGATCAGGGTGAGGATGGCGGCAATCACCGTCAGGCTGATTTCCTTGTTCAGCAGCGAGAAGAAGCCCACGGTGATGATGGTGTCGTGCAGGCAGGCCACAACCGCGCCCACGCCGTAAATCATCTCGAAGCGGAACCACAGGTAAACCAGCATTCCCGCCAGCGAATACAAGCGTGGCCATGATGGCCTGCTGGCGCAGCTGCGAGCCCACCTGCGGGCCCACAATCTCCACGTTGCGCACCACGAAGTTGGAGGTGTAGAAGTCCTGCTTGCAGCGCGCTGACCACTTCGGCCGGCACCACTCCGCGCAGTTCATCGACGGAGCTCAGAATTCCGCCGCGTTCCTTGTTGCGGAAGTCCTCAATCTGTTTGCGCGATGGCTTCGTACTTGGGTGGCGGCGTCCGCCCCCAGGTGCAGCGGGTCCTTCTGCAACAGAGTACTGCTCCAGGCTGGCGACGCCGGTATTATTCAGGTCCTGCTTGCCTTCGGCGACCGGATTTCGGGCCTGCAGCGCCTGGATGATGGTGTTCTTGCCCGTATCGAGCGCGGCCTCGCTGGTCTCCTGCGATGCCCAGATCGACCAGCACCTCGTTGTCCGAGGTCGGGCCGAAGCGCTGGATGCGGGGATCGTGCAGCCCGGCGCGGTCCATGTCGTTACGAATCTGGTCGAGATTCGGCGTCTGCGCGAACTTGACATAAACCAGCGTGCCGCCGCGGAACTCCACCCCCAGCGGGATGTGGTGCCAGAACAGCATGGAACAGATTCCGGCCACGCTGAAGACCAGGGAGAAGGCAAGGAAATACCACTTCTTGCCCAGAAAATCGATATTGGTATTGCGAAATAACTCCACCGCTAACCCCTTGCAATTCTTTTTTCACCACAGAGACACAAGAGGCACAGAGTTTTGTAAAACCTATTCTCTTTATGCCTCGGCATCTTGACCAGCCAACAATCGACTTTCGTTCAAGTCGGCAATGAGCTCGACAGATCCTGTTTGAAAATTTTCTCTTCTCTGTGTCTCCGTGCCTCTGTGGTGAACTTCTTTTCCTTAAATGCTCAATGCCTCGCCACGCTGATGGCGACTGAGAATGGACTCGAAAATCACGCGCGAGACGAAGACCGCGGTGAACAGGTTGGCCGCCAGACCGAAGCTGAGGGTCACGGCAAATCCTTTCACCGGACCGGTCCCGAACAGGAACAGGATGACGGCCGACACGATCGTCGTCACGTGGGTATCGATGATGGTTGTCCAGGCATGAGCAAAACCCTGCTCCACCGCCGAGGACGGCGTCTTGCCGTGCCGCAACTCCTCGCGAATACGCTCGAAGATCAGGACGTTGGAATCCACGCCCATACCGACGGTCAGGATCACACCCGCGATTCCCGGCAAGGTGAGAGTCGCCCCGCTGAAGCCGAGGAATCCCAACAGGATCACCAGGTTCAGGATCAAGCCCAGGTCGGCGTTGATGCCGGCCGCGTGGTAGTAGAACAGCATGAAGACCATGCACTGCGACCATGCCGATGATCGCCGCCCGCACGCCCTCGCGAATGGAATCGGCGCCCAGCGACGGCCCCACCGTGACCTCTTGCAGATACTTGATACCCGCCGGCAGCGCGCCCGAGCGCAGCGTCAGCGCCAGGTCCTGGGTCTCTTCCGGAGTGAACGAGCCGGTAATGCGGCCCTGGTCGTGGATCTGCTCCTGAATGGTGGCCACTGACTTCACTTGGTTGTCCAGCACCACCGCCAGCTTGTCGCCTACGTGGGCGCCGGTGAAGGCGGCGAAGCGCCGTCCGCCATCGCCGGTCAGGGTGAAATTGACATCGGGACGGCCATTCTCATCGCGGCCGGCATCGGCGGAACGCAGATCGCTGCCGCTCACCGCCGATGCGCGGCTGATGAGCCAGTACACCTCGCCAGCTTCCTCAGGTTCTGCGCGTGCTGAGCTGGTGCCTTTCATCAGCACCGTGTCCGGCGGAAGCACGCCGCCGTTGGCCTGCATGGCCGCCTGCTCGCTGGGATAGGGCCCCTTGACCGCCTGCCGGATTTCCAGCATGGCGGTGGACTGCATGATCTCTTTCACGCGCGCCGGATCGTCCACGCCCGGCAGCTGCACCAGGATCTGGTAGTCGCCCAGTCCGTGCTCCTGGATCACCGGCTCGGATACGCCGAGCTGGTCAATTCGGTTGCGGATGGTCTCGATCGCCTGCTGCACCGCTTTCTTCCTGGTGTCGTTGGCCACCGACGGCTTCATGGTCAGCGTCCAGGTAGTTCTCCGCGCCCGAGGCGAGATCGTAGTCGCGGCAGCTTCTCGCTGACGATGCGCCGCAGCTCCGAGGACGACTCCGGCGGCACGCCCTTGATCTGGATCAGCTCCGGATGGTCTGCTGCGGATCGGGCTTGGAGATTTCTCCAAAGGCGACGTTGGCGCTCTTGAGGGCGTCCTTCAGCCGCTCGACCGCGCGGTCGGTGTCGGCGTTGATGGCGTCGTTCACCTGCACCTGCAGAATCAGGTGCGTGCCGCCCTTCAGGTCGAGGCCCAGGTGGATGCGCTTCTGCACCGCAGACCAGCAGACCCTCGCCGCGTGAAGCTGCTGGGGATGCCGACGATGCCGAACAGAAAGACGATCAGCACCGCGATGATCAGAACTGTTTTGAGCTAGAAGGTTCTTGTTCATGAGAGACTGCAACCCTTAGGACTTGGTTCGGTCCTCCGCGGTCGTCAAGGTGACGATGGAGGAGCGGGCAACTTCAATCTTGATGTTGTCCGGAGGAACCCGCAGGACGACAGCATCATCCTTGACCGACATGATAACGCCGATCAGGCCGCCGCTGGTGACTACCCTGTCGCCGGACTTGATTTGCTTGCAGCATCGCCTGCCATTTCTTCTGGCGGCGCTGCTGCGGCATGATCAAAAGAACATAGAAGATGGCGAAGATCGCAACCATCATCAGGATCGGGGCGGACGCCGCCGATGCCCTGCGCGAACAAACCTGCCAGTATGGCCATTTTGCTTTCGACTTTCGCTGACTCCTACAACGTGCTTGCCGGTCTTGCACGGGCGACGGCTTCAGCCGTGCGCGCAAGACCCGCTTGAGCTTTGTCAACGACCCGCACTGACCCAGTAGAGGCGACCAGCGTTCGTTCAGCAACCTCGTTTAGCCAGTCAGAGACCCAGCCCCTGATCCTTCTATGGTATCGCGCTTTTGCCGGGGACCTGCAACCAGCTGACACGCTGCTAAGGAACGCTCAGCTTTCCGGGGTCCCTAAGCCGCGCCGCTTTTGCGCGGATTGGGATGGTAGATGCGGTGGCCGGACGCCAGAAAGAAAACTCGCGAAATCCCCAAGTAGTATAGCTTGCCGCACCTTGCGCATGGTGTCAAGGTAATACGCCAGATTGTGGACGGTGTTCAGCACCTGCGCCAGCAGTTCGTTGGAGGCATACAGATGCCGCAGGTAGGCCCGCGAATAGCGGGCGCAGACCTGGCAGCCGCAGTTGGGATCGAGCGGACCCTTCGTCGGTCGGCATAGCGCGCGTTCTTGATGGCGAGACGGCCTTCCGAGGTGAACAGCAGCCCGTGGCGCGCCGCCCGCGTGGGCAGCACGCAGTCCATCATGTCCACGCCCATGCGCCACGTAATGCACAATCTCTTCCGGCGTGCCCACTCCCATCAGGTAGCGCGGCTTGTCTTCCGGCAGAAACCGCATGGCCGCGTTCACCATCTCGTAGGTCATGGAGCGCGGCTCGCCCACGCTCAACCCGCCAATCGCGTAGCCGGGGAAATCAAGCTCCACGGTGCGCTGCGCCGACTCGCGCCGCAGGTCGGGAAACATCCCGCCCTGCACAATGCCGAACAGTGCCTGGGTCTGGCCTTCGCTTTGAGGGCACGGGCGCGTGCCCCGTTCCGGCGGGGTGCCCCGTTCTGTCATCCCGAGCGCAGGTCGCCGTGGCGACCGAGTCGAGGGACCTGCTTTCGCCGCATCTTTAGCTCGGCGGGGCCTTCGTCGAACCACGGCACCTCGTGCTTGTGCTCTTCGAAATACTTCTTGCTGCGCGCCGCCCAGCGCAGCGTCATCTCCATCGACGCCTGGGTGCGCGCGTACTCCGCCGGATGCTCGGTGCACTCGTCGAACGCCATGATGATGTCGGCGCCGAGTCCGATCTCGGCGGCGATGGCGCTCTCCGGACTGAAGAAATGCGAGGAGCCGTCGAGGTGCGAGCGAAACGCCACGCCTTCTTCCGTCACCTTGCGCAGATCGCTGAGGCTGAAGACCTGGAAGCCGCCGGAGTCGGTGAGGATGGGATGGTCCCACGCCATGAACTTCTGCACCCCGCCGAGCTGGCGCACCATCTCGACGCCCGGCCGCAGATACAGATGGTAGGTGTTGTTCAGCAGGATCTGGACGCCGAGCTCTTCCAGCGTGTCCTGGGATACGCCCTTCACCGTCGCCAGCGTTCCCACCGGCATGAACACCGGGGTCTGGACTTCGCCATGCGGCGTGAAGAAGCGCCCGGCGCGGGCCGCGCCATCGCGGGCTTCAATCTGGAAGCGGAAGGACATTGCAGACGATTGTAATCGGATCACCACAGAGGCACAGAGACGCAGAGAAATCAGCCGTGCTGGAGGGGGATGGCACACCGCCGGGAGTGCTCCCGATGACAAATCGTTCCACGGTGTCGCGAACGGGCGAGATGGGCGTACTATGGTGCCGTTTTTCGAGATCAAAAAGGAAATTCCGGGTTAAGCTGTCTCCGCTATGTTGACGCCAAAACAAGAGCTGATCCTCGTCCTCGTGTCCATAGTGGTGTTTTTCGCGGTGTTTCGTTTTGTCACAACGACACGTAGCCCATTTATCGAAAGGGCACTGCACTTGCTGAACAGCGAGGCATCGAATAGCAACTTCAGCCACTACCAGCTGAGTTCCGCAGACTACCCGCGCACCTATCGCATTTCTCTGGGCTGGAGAGTTTTTGACCTGATATTTGAGTTCTGGGCGATCAGCATCGGAGTCTCCACTTTACGGTCCGCGCTTGCGGGACCCCAAGTGCGTGTGAGGCTTGTGCCGGGCATCCTGTTCACCATTGGCGGGATACTTGCGATGGTGCAAAACGTCAAATATCGTGTAGTCCTGTCTATGGACAGCATTGAAGTTTGTAACCTGGTCTCTACCCGAGTGTTGCGGCGTGACGAGATTCTAGGCCGGCGTTTGCGGCAGAGCGGCCAAGGTCCTCCAAGCATGCTGCTGGTGCCGCGAGGCGCGCAGCGACCACTGGGAGTACAACTTGTGCTGAAGACCGACTCAGCGTTCTGGGAGTGGATGAACACGGTACCTGATCTGGATGCTCAGGATCACCTGTGATGGAGGTCTGGCGTGCCCACGCTAAAGCAAAATCACATTCCGCGATCAGGCGTGATACTTAAGGCTAGGTAGTTTCACCACGGAGGACACGGAGAACCAGGATCTTTCTTGATTTTCTAGAAGATTAATCCGGCGGGAATCTTGCCAGGCAGAGCTTTGGCGCTTTCGGAGGTTGTTCCACCACGAAGCGCACGAAGCTCATCCGAAAATCAGAGTATCTCCGTGCGCTCCGTGCCTCCGTGGTGAAAATTGCTTGTTGGCGATCGCGTCAGGCGGCGCGAGTCTTACTGACCTCATGTTGGCCGGGCTTATAGTGCCCCGGCTCGGAGCGGAACGCGATGGCAAACCGGTTCCACGCGTTGATGGTGACCACCGCCAGCGTCAGCTTGGCCAGTTCAGCCTCGGAAAAATGCTGGCGCGCCAAGGCGAACACATCGTCGGGCACATGGGTTTCACTCACCTTGGTCACCGACTCGGCCCAGGCGAAGGCCGCGCGCTCGCGATCGCTGTAGCCGGGCGACTCGGCCCACACACTGACCAGGTCAATGCGCAAATCGGTTTCGCCCAGGGCCCGCAGGTCCTTGCTGTGCATGTCAATGCAGTAGGCGCATCCGTTGATGCGCGACACCAGTAGATAAACCAGGTTCAGCAGCTTGGGTTCCAGGCCGCTGTTGCTGACCTGCGCCGACAAGTCGGTCATGGCTTTGGTTACGTCTTTGGGAGCGTTTAAGTAGTTCATTCTGGCTGTCATGAATTCACCTCGATATTGAGTTAGGGATTTTTCTCTCCTCTTAGTAAGTGACTATGTTAGCGAGACAAAAGTATGGCGAAAAACCGCGCTTTTCAATTCGCAAAAATGTGCCGAAAGAGCTTAGCCCAGCGCTTTAGCTAGATTATTCATGACTATTCATGAACCGCGTAGTTTTCTTGGGTGTCATCCTGAGCGACGAGGTCGCAGTGGCGACCGAGGAGTCGAAGGACCCCTTTGGCCGCCACCATCTCGAACTTGTTGCTTTGCCAACCGGCCACATCGTGATTTCTCGCAACCATAGGGGTCCTTCGACTTCGCGCCCGCCCGACCCGCAAATGAGGCGGGTCGGAAAGTCTTCGCGGGCGCTCCGCTCAGGATGACACCTCACATTCATGAATAATACGGCGCTAAATTTAGCGCTGGGTAGCGTGGGAAATGGATCCGAGTCGCGTAGGGACGGCAGAGGTCGCGATACAGCCTCTAACGCCCCAGCCCCGACCCGTTGCAGCCGCTCGGCACTCATTGCATACTGCGAGCATGGAAATAGAAAATGTTCCGCTGGCCGGCCGGTACGTGCGTCTGGAACCGCTTGATCACCGCCATGTCGACGGCTTGGTTGCCGCCTCGGCGGCGGACCGCTCCCTCTACCAATGGAGTCCCATCCCCCAGGGCAAAGTCGAGGCGGTCGGCTACGTCGATACCGCTCTAGCCTGGCGGGACGCTGGCACCGCGCTGCCGTTTGCGATCGTCCGAGTGGATGACGGTGTCGTCATCGGGTCCACACGCTTCTTTAACCTGGAGCGCTGGGCGTGGCCGCAAGGTCACTCTCGGTACGGCGTCCTCGACGCTTGTGAGATCGGCTACACATGGCTGGCCCGCTCGGCCATCCGGACTGCCGCCAACACTGAGGCCAAGCGGCTCATGCTGACCCACGCTTTCGAAACCTGGCAGCTGCTGCGAGTGTGCTTGCACACGGACGTGCGCAATCAGCGTTCGCGCGCGGCCATCGAACGCATTGGCGGGAAGTTCGAGGGAATTCTCCGGGCCCATCGGATGGCCGCTGACTACATCGCTCGCGATTCGGCGCGTTATTCCATCGTGGCCGCGGAGTGGCCTGAGGTGAAACAACGGCTCAGTCAGTTCCTCGATCAAGCGTAATCGCGCCTTCATTGCACCGCGCCGATGCGGCATAATTGCACTGATCTTCAAGGCCGTGCTGCCGCCGGAACCGAGTGGCGTCGGCTTTGCGAGGAAGTAAGCCGTTGCCAAGCACTAATTGCTAATGGCTAGTTGCTAATTGCTAATGCCAACTGACACACAAAAGACCTTCGATGGCGTTACCCTGCACGGCATGCCGGTGCGCATCGAACTGCAATGGCCGTTTCATTCCTCCGGCGGGGGCAGCGACTGGTACGTGCTGCATGGCACGTTGCGCCTGGCCGACGGCGGCCCGCTGTATGCCGACATCGCGCTCAATCTGGCGCAGACCATCCGCGAAGTGCTGCCATCGCTCGACAGCGACCTGGCGTTCTGGCTCGCTATCAATACCGCGCGCAAGGCGCTCGACGATAAGCAATTGGAGTTGCTGAAGTCGAGCAAACGGCAACCGGTGCCGGTGTCAAGCCGCTGCTACAGCATTCGCGACAAGCATTTCCGCTTCTGGCAGGCCACCCCGCAACAGGTGGAGGAGTTTGTGGCGCGCAAGGTTTTCTGGTTAAGTGGCAACCAGCGCGCGCCGGTGATGATCGCCGATCCGTGCGACGCACAGTATCTGGGCGCCGCCGATCCGAACATGGTGGACAAACTGCTGGCCGCGGCAAACGATCTGGCGGCGCGCGGCATGGTCGAATTGGCCGGCGATTACGCTCGCGCCACCGATGGTTTGCTGGCGCAAGCGCAGGCTTTTCATTCCGCAAAAGACCGCGCCCTGGAAGAATTGCACGCCAAGCACGCCTTTGAGCGGGCGTAAGAAGAAAAGCAACCACGGATTTACGCGGATTACACGGATAAGACAAGTGGGATTGTCGGGGAGCCTTTGCTGTCTGTCATCCTGTCTATAACAACGACGGCGGTGTCAAGGGCGCACGAAAGCGGCGACGCCCACGGTTTTAAAGTAGCGCCATTTCGCTCTAGTGGAAAACACCATCTCTGCATAGGACCAAGACTCGCGCGCTACGAGAATCACTGATGGCAGCCTTCGCTCCACCAACCATCTTATTCGGTTTGTTTCACCAACCATGATTCTTGTCTTCGAACTCCCAGACCCTTCTGGGAGGCAGGGGGCGCACTCAAGTGACCGGTCTTATTCCGACACCACAGGATGACTCGGGCTGCCCTGCGTGCGAGCGGCGGCGTAGGGTTGTTGGCTGCGCCACATCCAGTACAACCGCACCGCCAATTTGCGCGCCACCATGACCTTGGCCACGGCCGAATGCTTGCGGTGCTTCAGCCGCTGATAAGCGCGCTTCAATTCTGGGACCAGGCGCGCCGCGCTCTGTCCCGCTTCCACCAACAAACTGCGTACCAGGGGATTGCCTTGCTTGCTGATGCGGCCCAACCGCTGCCGCCCGCCACTGGAATGCTCGGCCGGATTCAGCCC
>CAVTOE010000004.1:0-155045 GCA_963736385.1 uncultured Acidobacteriaceae bacterium
TCGGTGTGGCAAATCCAAGATTCAGGTCGGTTCTGTGAGTGAAGAAGGCTCGACCAACGTGATCTCGGCCGTTGTTTCAGCCCCAAATCGGAAGGCACCTGGGCCGAGAACATTTTGCGTGGTGTTATTTGCCACGACCATGTTCCTGAGCGCATTCTTACTGTTTTCGATGGAGCCCATCATCGCCAAGATGATCCTGCCCCTTCTTGGCGGCGCTCCCGCGGTATGGAACACTTGCCTCGTCTTCTTTCAAGCCGCGCTACTCGCTGGGTATGTGTACGCTCATGTATCGCACAACTACTCAGTTATCGGCGTCAAATCGTTTTGCACATAGCCGTGCTCCTCTTAGCCTTGACGGTTCTGCCCCTTCATATTCCTGCTGGTTGGGTGCCGCCGGTTCGACACAACCCCGCCCTTTGGTTGCTGGCGTTGCTCTCAGTTTCAGTTGGGCTGCCCTTTTTCGCACTTTCCGCCAGCACCCCGATGTTGCAAAAGTGGTTCTCTCATTCAGGCGATCCGGCGGCGAAGGACCCTTATTTTCTCTATGTCGCGAGTAATGCCGGGAGTCTGGCGGGTTTGTTGAGCTACCCGTTTGTGCTTGAGCCAACGCTTCACCTGACAACACAAAGCAAGATGTGGAGCTACGGTTATGTATTGCTTTTTCTGATGGCTTGCGGCTGTGCGGCCAAGATCTGGCGAGTCCCGAAAACGCTGATGCAGCCGGCGCATCAACTGGGAGAGGGTGAGGGAGCGCCTGATGAAACCGGTGAGAGCGCTCGTTCCAGTGTAAAGCGGCGATTCCGCTGGGTCGTCCTCGCCTTCGTTCCTGCCAGCCTCACACTGGGTGTCACCACAGCGCTCACCACCGACATGCCGGCGATTCCTCTCTTCTGGGTTCTGCCCCTGGCGTTTTATCTGCTCAGCTTTGTTTTCGTCTTCGCGCGCAAACCCGTTATTTCGCACGACTGGTTGATTCGGAGACTCCCGTTTCTGATTCTCGCTGCAACTTTCCCGATTGTGTCTCAGGTAAAGCTGCCGATCCTGTTATGGATCCCATTGGATCTGCTCACGCTCTTCAGCGTGGCCCTGGTTTGTCATGGTGAACTCGCGCGCAGCCGCCCATCCACAAAGCGTCTCACTGAATTTTACCTTTGGATGTCGGTCGGAGGAGTTCTGGCGGGATATTCAATGCGTTGATCGCCCCAGTGATTTTCAAGTCAGTGATTGAACTTCCACTGGTCTTGGTGCTGGCCGCTCTGCTGCGTCCGCCGATCGATGTCAAGGAAAACACTCAGCGCGCCCGTAGGCTGGACTTACTGTTACCGCTCATCCTGGGGCTAAGCCTCCTTGCCGTGATCTTGATTTTGCAGGCCGTGGGTCTGAAGCCCGGGCGCGCGACGACTATCCTAATCTTTGGCTTCTCCCTGGAGTGGTGCCTGTCATTCGGAAGACGCCCTATCCGGTTTGCTGCGGGCCTGGCAGCCGTTTTTCTCGCCAGCACCGTATATATAGGACAGTACGGCCACATACTACATACGGAGCGCAGTTTTTTTGGGGTGACTCGGGTAACAGATGACGATGAGAAACAATTACGAATGCTTTTGCATGGGGGGACAATACATGGACTCCAGAGCTTAGACCCGGCAAGGGCCAAAGAGCCGCTATCGTACTACACTAAGGCTGGACCGGTCGGGCAGGTGTTCAATGCCTTCTCGGGGAACACTGATGAGAATCAGGTCGCAATTGTGGGTCTTGGCGCCGGTACAATGGCCTGTTATCTAAGTCCCCCTCAGCAGCTGACCTACTACGAGATTGATCCGTTGGTAGAGCGAATTGCCGAGAGTCCCAAATACTTCACTTTTCTCCGAGATTGCTACCCACGAGTTCGGGTTGTGCTGGGTGACGCGCGGCTGTCGCTTCAGGCGGCGCCGGATCATCGCTATGGCATCATCATCCTGGATGCTTTCAGCGGAGACTCCATACCTGTGCATTTGCTCACCCGGGAGGCATTACAGCTTTACCTCAGGAAGCTCAAGCCAACGGGAATTTTGGTCTTCCATATCAGCAACAACTACCTTGATCTTCAGCCGGTGCTTGGGACCCTTGCGGGAGATGCCGGTTTGGTCGGCTTGATCGAAGTCGGATGCAAGATCAGTGAGGCCGAAATGATGAAGAACGGGGCGCTCCCCTCCATTTGGGTGGTCATTGGGCGCAGTTCAAATGACTTGGGCAGGCTGGCAGGTGATTCAAGATGGAGGCCCTTGCTTAGGAAGCCGGGATCGAAGGTCTGGACGGATGACTTTTCGAGCGTCATAAGCATCTTTAGATGGAAGTGAACCGGAAGCGGTGCGGGTGCTTCGCCGTCGGAAACCGCGGCAAGAGTTCGCAACCCCGATCGACGACACGGTCCCCAGGGTCGAGTCTGGACTGTTCCCGCCCCGCAGCGGCATCCGTTTTCCCCAGAACCCGCGTACCACCCGTATTCTTGATCCACTTTCTGCTGTAGCTGTACCGCCGACGGAAAGAAGGAGACGGAAAGAATGAAGATCTGTGAGCACATCAAGGTACAATTCCGTGGGTTGACTCAGTACGCCACCAGGCTAGCAAAGGAAGGTCAACGATATGATTGCGCAACCGAGTGTTTCCCTTGCGATCCCGGTTTATAACGAGGAAGCGGTAGTGCCTGAACTGCTGCGTCGAACGGCCGCGGTTCTGGATGGGATTCCCGGTGGCCCGCATGAGATTGTGTTGGTGGACGACGGTAGTTCAGACCGCACCCTGGAACTGTTGGAAAGAGCTGCTGAAAAAGATCCCCGGCTGCTGGTAATTGCGCTGTCACGCAATTTTGGTCATCAGACAGCTTTAGCGGCAGCGCTGGACCAGGTTTCGGGTGACGTCACCGTGCTGCTGGACGGGGACCTGCAGGACCCTCCCGAAGCGATTCCGACGCTGCTGGAGTCCTATAGGCAGGGGTACGACGTGGTGTATGCCCGGCGGGTGAATCGCAAGGAAGTCTGGTGGCTTCGCGCCTGCTATTACCTCTTCTATCGGCTGCTTGCCGCACTATCGTCAATTCAACTGCCGCTGGATGCTGGGGATTTCGGCCTCATGTCGCGACGCGTGACCGAAGAAATCAGGCGGATGCCTGAGCACCATCGTTATTTGCGAGGACTGCGGACGTGGGTGGGATTTCGCCAGATAGGGGTCCCGATCGAGCGCTCAGCGCGGCAGGCCGGAGTTACGAAATACAGCCTCTTAAAGTTGCTCAAGCTCGCTTCCGATGGGATTTTTGCTTTTTCTATTGCCCCGCTTCGCGCCGCGGCATTAGTTGGGGCAACTGCCAGTGCGTTATCGGTACTGTACTCGCTCTACGCGTTGTACGCGAAGTTCTGGTTGCACTCGCCCCAGGGTTTCACAGCACTAATTCTGGCGATCACCTTCCTGTCCGGCGTGAATCTGTTCTTTCTCGGGATCATCGGAGAGTATGTAGGTCGGGTGTATGAAGAAGCCAAGGGCCGTCCGCAGTATGTGGTTCGCAAAATGATCGGCAAACGCAGTTCCAGCAGCCGGGCTACAACGTCGCTTAGGGACGCATCCGAAGTGTGGGAGCGGACAGATACTCGCGGAGGCTGAATAAGAGCCTTCAGATGTCTCAATGATCGAGCTGCAATTTCGCTGACCGAACTTCGCGCGAACCAGCGCCCAGCGTGACTCTCAGTCACTTCCTAAGGATACTTCACCGGTACCACCATGGGTCGAAAGCCCTCCTTCCCTCCGACTCTTTTTGCCTTCTTCATCCGGCCCTAATACGTATCGGCCGTAAGCGTCCGGTTACTACCGTCTGGACTGCCACCTAAGCCAGCGAGATCATCACCTGGACATAGGAGTGTGCGAGGTGATGGTGGACGGTCCTTTAGTTCCGAAGATAGAGGGTTCAAAGCGAAAGCGGCGAAGCATCGCGGAGAAGCGCAGGCTTGTAGAGTTGGCGATGCAGCCTGGAGCATCGGTAGCTCGTGTGGCACGGGAGCATGGAGTTAATGCCAACATGGTGCATTACTGGCGGAACCTGTATCGCCAGGGTCGATTGGGGGAGAAGCGAGCCGACAGCATTCGTTTGCTGCCGGTGAGCGTGAGCGAGTCGCCAGCATCCGCTGTGGTTGAGGGCGCGATAAGCTTCCTCGACGCCGGCGCTCATGCCCGCGACCGCCGCAGGCAACATCTACATCGAGTTTCCCAAGATCCATCTCCGCATTGAAAGTGGGGCGGATGCTGCGCTGTTGCGCCTGGTGCTGGAGGCGCTGCAGCGATGATCACGCTGCTACCGAAGACCCACATCTGGATTGCGGCGGGGGTGACCGACCTGCGACGCGGCTTTGATGGGCTGAGTGCGCTGGTGCAGACCAAGCTGGAGCAGAGTCCGTTCTCGGGCCACGTTTTTGTCTTCCGCGGCCGGCGCGGCGATCTGATCAAGGTTCTGTGGTGGGATGGGGATGGACTCTGTCTGTTCGCCAAACGGCTGGAGCGTGGACGCTTCGTGTGGCCACAAGCTAGCGATGGCAGCGTGACCCTGACGCGAGCCCAGCTCTCGATGCTGCTGGAAGGCATTGATTGGCGGCGTCCCGTGCGCACGGCGGAGCCGCAGTTGGCAATCTGAGTTCCCCCGCATCATTTGCACAGATTTTTGTGTACTGCACCCTACTGGCGAAGCCGAGTTGATGGCATACTCCGCCTGTGGCTGCCTCGCCTGCAACCCTTCCTAACCTGGATCTTCTCGATGCCGCTGGATTGAAGGCGCTGATCCTGTCGCAGCATGATGAGTTGCTGGCCACGCAACAACAGTTGCTGTCTCGCGAAAGTGAGATCGAGCATCTGAAGCTGCTCCTCGCCAAGCTGCGGCGCATGCAGTTCGGGCGGAAGTCGGAGAAGCTGGAGCGGCAGATCGAACAACTGGAGTTGAAACTGGAAGAGCTGGAGTCAGCCAAGGCTCCCACAGCGAGCGAGTTCGTCCCTGCCTTTTCCGCGCAACCTTCTAGTCTGAGGGCGACGGCGAAACCGGCCCGTCAGCCTCTGCCCGAACATCTGCCTCGCGAAGTGAAGACCTACGCTCCGGAAGAAGAGAGCTGTGCCGAGTGTGGCGGGCGGTTGCGCCGGTTGGGCGAAGACGTCTCCGAAGTACTGGAGTACGTGCCGGCACGTTTCAAGGTGATGCGCTATGTGCGGCCGAAGCTAAGCTGCGCTAGCTGCGAGCGCATCGTGCAGGCGCCTGCACCGAGCCGCCCCATCGAACGGGGCCTGGCCGGGCCCGGTCTGCTGGCCCATGTGTTGGTGGCGAAGTACTGCGACCATCAACCACTCTATCGCCAGGCAGAGATGTATGCCCGCGAAGGCGTCGAGCTAGAACGGTCGACGTTGGCGGACTGGGTCGGCGGCGCCAGTGGATTGCTCGAACCCTTGGTGGAAGCTTTGCGACGCCATGTCATGAGTGCTGGCAAGTTGCATGCCGACGACACGCCGGTTCCGGTATTGGCTCCTGGCAATGGCAAGACCAAGACAGGACGCTTGTGGACCTATGTCCGCGATGATCGCCCGGCCGGCGATAACACACCCGCCGCCGTATGGTTCGCTTACTCGCCGGATCGCCGTGGCGAGCATCCCCGAGAACATCTGCGCAGCTTCGGTGGCACGTTGCAGGCCGATGCGTATGCCGGCTTTCATCACCTTTATGAAGGTGGACAGATTCAGGAAGCGGCCTGCTGGGCACATGTGCGGCGCAAGTTCTACGAACTGCAGGTGGCCCATGCGTCACCGCTTGCGGCCGAAGCCCTGAAGCGAATCGCGGAGTTGTACGCCATCGAAAGTGAGATCCGTGGCCGGCCACCGGACGAGCGACTTGCCATTCGCAACACGCGGGCTCGGCCCTCACTGGAAGCACTGCGTCACTGGTTCGAGACTACCTTGGCCGCCGTCTCGCGCAAGTCAGAGATCGCAGTCGCCATCCGCTATGCACTGGGGCGCTGGCGTGCCTTGCTGCGCTACTGTGAAGATGGCCGGATAGAGATCGATAACAACGCCGCTGAACGGGCGCTGCGGGCTGTGGCTTTGGGGCGGAAGAACTATCTGTTTGCGGGATCCGATTCCGGCGGCGAACGCGCAGCCGCAATCTATAGCTTGATTGGCACGGCCAAGCTGAATGGTCTCGATCCGGAAGCCTATCTCCGCGAGGTCTTGCAGCGCATCGCCGAGCACCCCATCAACCGCATTGAGGAACTGCTGCCATGGAGCATAAGCGCAAGCCTGCAGCCCGTAATCGGACCCGACGCGTAGAGAGCGGCGGCGGCAAAACCCCCGCCATCGATTCCCTAGCTCTGCCCAACATCGCGCACTTGATCGCGTATGGTGACATCACGGTTGGACAGCAACGTCCCATCGGCTGCATCGCCACCGCCTGCGACGAAGACCAGTGCTTGGCCATGCTGGTTCGCCGCAAAGGCGAAGAACTCCTTCAATTGCTGACCCGTCTGGACGAAGCAATTGCCAAGGCCTACGAGGAGAACATCTATACCGACGAGATCAACCCACCCTAACAGGTGCCTGCAAGTGTCCACTTATTCTTAAGTGGACACTTAGCTCCACGCCCGTATCGCTCCGTCACTGCGGCTTTGACCGGACGCTTACTATCGGTCAGAGGTGGGAACTCTACTTGGTCCCAAAGATTGCATATTGGCCGCCGAGAGGCACGCCCCGCAACAGGTGTTCCAGCCGATGGCCGGCCCGCCGGTAGATCGGTTCCGGAAAGTAGAGGAAATATCTTGGAGCAGGGCAGGTGAATCCGGCCAGGCGCATCCAATCACGGGCCTCGGAGAGGCCGCAGGAGCAGGGCGTCGGTATCGACGGGTGTTCGACTGACGATCAATCGCGTCACCGGATTGTAAGGGTTGTGTTCGATAATCGCGAACACGCCTTGGGGCCGCAGGACACGATAAGCTTCCCGGGTCAGCGTCAGCCGGGACGATGGCGGAACGTGGTGATAAACACATACGGCGGTGACGAAGTCGAAGGCGGCGTCAGCAAACGGTATTTTGCCGAGATCCTCCTGAACGCGCGTTTCCACACCTTGACTGGAGCTCAGCATACCGGGAGAAGGATCGCAGCCGGCAACCTGTTGGAAGTCGTCGCGCAGCAGCGACAGCAACTCGCCCTTGCCGCAGCCTACGTCGAGATAGCGCAGTCCTCGTGTGTCGACACCCCGAGCGTTGAAGTACTGGCGAACGAGATCACGCTTCCGCAGATGAAAGAACTGTGGTCTGGACCCCATGAAACGGTCGCGAATAGGGTCTTTGATCAGCTCTTCATAGGACCTGAATAGCGGTCGGATTCAGGCTGGCGTCACTAGGTAGTCGCTCCGTGTAAATGCTCTTCCTCCCCGCATGGCGTGCCACCTCAGTTCGGCTGGACTTTCAACGGCGTCGCAGCTGCCGCAGTTGCTGGGCATGCGCTCGAACAGCACCGCAACTTTGTCGGAGTAAATCGGACGCCATGACGAAGAGTGCTCCAAGAAGGTAGCCCAGCGGCTGTTTCGGCTGCAAGAAGACATAGTCGATTTTGTACTTGTCCAGGATCTCGAACGAATGCTTAAGCGCAGTAGCTGAGAGAAAGTCCTCGAACACTCCGTTGTACACGAAGATATCGGCACGGCCGTCAACAAAAGTCTTCAACTCGGGAGCGTGCCACTCCATGTAGCCGCCCCACTTATACTGGTTGAAGATCCTTCCGTTGAGGTGCTGCCGCTGCATGAAATCCAGCGCGGCTTTGGGGTATTCTTCATCCACTTTCTGCTGTAGCTGCGCCGCCGAGGGGAAGAAGAAGATCAGCGACCCAACGATGGCCGCAATAATACCGGCGTTAACCCACGGCTTATCAAGTTCCCGTTCGTAGGGCGGAAATAGCTTCAGACGTGGCGCAAGTATCGGCACCAGGACCAGGCCCGCGAAGAACAAGAACCGCACATGCGACAGCGCGGCCCACAAAGCAAACGCCGTCAGCAGTGCCTCGTCCAATCTCCACGGGCGGCGGGAAAACAGGACGGCTACCAGCAAAGCGAAAATCAGGACCAGCGCCAGTTTGCCATTGACCGTGCTGAAGTCCACAGGCTGCCACTCTTCGATGTACTGCATAACGCCTTGCTGGCGGAGAAGAAGCGTGTATGGGTACAGCACCAGTTTGTAGCCAAAGGGGTTGACAAACAGCGCGGCCAGGGAAGCGGCCAAAGCCAGCAGCAGTTTCTTCAACTCCCCGGAGGACCACCGACGCGCCACCACCAAACCCCACTCCCCTTGCACCAGGCCGGAGGCGATGGTCAGCGCCAGTACGATCACGCCAAAGACCCAGGAGCCGTGAAGGTTGATCCATAGGGCAAACAACGGCGGCAACAGCCACAGGCCGTTTCCTGTCCGCCGAAAACGGTCCAGCACCAGCAGCAGCCCGACCATGCACAGCCAACCGAACAGCAGCATGCGAGGAGCCATGGACACGCCTCCGAGGCAAATACCCCCCAAGGTGGCGACTGCGGCGTCCTTGCAGTCGGCGCCGGCACGGCATGCCCGGTAATAAACGCCGACGTAAATCAGCACCAGGACCGCGAAATATACCGCCAGAATGCCTTGCAGTCCCATGGCCTTGAAGGCCAGGAAAAATGGGACCTCCGAGAGCCACTCGAAATTCATCCAGGGCGACCCGGCTGCGCTGAACGAATAGGTGTCTATGCGGGGGAACGAGTGGAATTGCAAAAGATCGCGGGCGTTGCGCAGGTGCCACCAGATGTCCGATTCTGTAATCCCTCGTGCAGAATATCCAAAGATCGCCGCTACCAACAAAAACATGCACATAACAGGGAAAGAGAAGATGGTGGCCGCCAGACCAGTCCAAGAAGTGTTGGCGGCCCGGGGTTTTTCTGATTGTGGCGAATGTGCGGTCGTCGGCAATAGGCGCCCCTTTTCAGCCCGCCCGCTGACAGTATCACAGCCGCGGGCCCTGTAGTATACTCGCGTTCGCTAACCCGGTTCTACATGATGACTCGCACGGCCAAGCTGCTACTGGTCCCAATATTTCTGCTCCTTGTACTCTTTTTTGCCTTCATTGCCCTTCACCGATTCATCGATGGAGACGAAGGTTTTTATCTGCTGGCGTCGCGGCTCGTCCTCATGCACAAGAAGCCGTATTTGGATTTTTTTTATACGCAGGCGCCTCTGTTGCCTTACACGTACGCCATATGGATGAAGTGCACTGAAAGTCTCCTGGACCTCAGCCAAGCTATTTTCTGCATTGCTGACGGCCCTCCTCGGTACCCTGTTATATGCGCATGTTTGCCGGCAGACGCGGAACTGGCTCGCCGGGCTTTCGGCGGTGGTGTTGTTTGCCTCCAGTACCCTTATTTTCGCCTGGTTCCCGGTGGTGAAGTCGTACTCTCTGGCTGGCCTATTTCTATTTTCCGCGTACGTCATTGTCAGCAAGCTCCACCGCGACTTCTCCCCATGGCTGATCGCGGCTGGCGGGTTATTGCTTGGCCTGAGCGTCGATACTCGCTCCTATTTGTTTCTGACCACTCCGGTGTTCCTGTTGTGGATCTTGCGCAATCGTGATACGCGTGCCAAGATAGCCTCAATTCTCTGGTTCCTTGGCGGCTTCAGCATTGGGATTGTCCCCTGCCTCTATCTATTTATCTCCTCTCCACACGCATTTCTGTTCAATAACCTGGGTTACCATGCGATTCGGTCCAACGAAGGCCTGATCGGATCGTGGGGAGAGAAGTTCGTCGTCGTGATCATGTTGTTTTTAGGGGGTCCGCAGGGCAACGGGATTCAAAACAGCACTTTATTTTTCATCACCTTAGGATTCATCTTCTCACTACGTGCGCAAAGATACGCCCCGCGCTTGGCATTTCAGACTGCAGCCGTCCTAGGTATCGTCTCTCTCCTTCCTACGCCTGTCTACCCGGGATACTTTTCGCTGTGTGTCCCCTTCCTAATCGTGAGTGCTGTATGCGTCGTAAACGAGCTGTTTGCGCGCTTGGAATCCAGGAGAGGAAGGCAGGTTGCGGCGGGCACTTGTATTGCACTATTGGGTGTTTATGTTGCCGCATCCGCCGGCGATTTCCGTAAGTATCTCATCACCGGCGATGGAATCGGCAGTGTACGATTCGCCCACGATAAAGGTGACTGGAGACTGGAACGAGTCCTCGAGGTTTCTCAAGCGATTGACCAGGTTGCGATTCCCGGTGAAACTGTGGCCAGCTTCTGGCCTGGCTACGTTTTCCAAACCAAAGCAACTCCTTTCCCCGGATTTGAAAATGATTTTGGTCTGCCCATCTCCGAGAGGCTGACTTTAGAACAGAGAACGATGTATCACATCCTTTCACCGGCGGAAATCGAGGGCAATTTTGCGGCTCATACGCCACGAATCGTTGTGCTGGGAAACCAGAACCATTTCCTGGAGGAGGTGATGGGGGACACAGCTAAGAACTCGCTTCGTGCCAACGGATACACCGCTATTCGATCGATCGGCGACACATCCATTTACGTCTGCTGTGCCAAACCATGAGATGAGCTGAACAGGAGATCCAGGTAGTTTTCCTGGCTACCCCGGGACCGGCGGCTTTACAGCCAATCAGCTAGTGGCAACTCCGGACGAGAGGACATACTGATCGCGAATGCTTCTGGTGGCGAAAAGATACCAGCCGAGCCACGCGGTCGTCGTCCAGATGTACGCGCCCGACTGCACACGCACGACGCAGAAGACCAGCAGAAGCGCCGCGACATTCGGAATGGCAAACCACAGCAGTGACCGGTCGCGCTCGGCACAGCAATAGGCTGCGGCCAGGATGGCCGGGAGCACGACGGTCTCATCGGGAAACCAGCTATACGGGGCTACAAACACAGAGACCAACAGCAACAGAGGGCAATGGCCGATTCCAGTCCCACTCGGTCCTGTGACGCGCGAAAAAGGCGATTGCCCAGATACCGCCGAGAATCGCGGGCACGAACTGTACCCACTGGGCGTGCGGGGCGATCCCGATTCGCACCAGCGTGCTTATGGTTGGGATGATTACGCTGTCGGCAACTGCGCCGTGGAAAATGGGGAGATAATCCGACCAAATCGAAGGGCGGAACCAGAGCGGCAACGCCACCGCCAGCGCCATTCCAAGACCCGCCCCCAAGAACACCGAGTATGCCCTGCGAACGACCATCCACACCAGTAGGACCAAACCGAAAGGCAGGAGGAGACGACGCCGAGCAACAGGAAGCTCGACATCTGCCCAAATACCGTACAGGCGAAGGTCGGCGCAAATAGATATCCCAGCAGGTGAAGCCGATCCGGCGGGCGTCCGTGAATATTCCATAACATGCGAATAGAAGCGACGATAGAAGCTACGATCAAAAGAATCCAAAAGGCGGCAGCTTTCACGGGACTAAGCAGTCCTGCGAGGATGCTCAGCCAAAGCGAATAGGGCGTGTTCCACATCACCAGTGGCTGCGCTTCACTGTAGCCGGCAGACTTCTCGAGGGCAAAAACCGCAGCCGCATCGTAGGGATTGGCGTGATGCAACAGCAGACGGCCAGCTGTCCAGAAGCAGAGGAAATCTTTATGCGCTACAGTCCCGGTGCTGGTCAGGCTTATGGTCAAGATTGCAAATGTGAGAACGATCGTGGCCAATACGAACAGTACACGCAAAGCTCGCTTGAAGATCGCTGCGAAGCCTCGTGCGTTCGCCGCAGGAGCGGCAGGCCCGTCGGTAGAGATGGTCGCCGGAGCCGCGATTTTAACCGAGGAGTCTTTCACCATAGTCAGCGTGAGTCAGGCAAAGTTGCCGCCGCGGGCGCTCTCTCGTAAAGCTTCGCTACTTTGTCTTCATAAATCAAGCGCCAAGCCGGAGAGTGCTCGAGAAGATACGCCAGAGGCCATGTCCGCTCCAAGAAAACATAGTCGATTCGATACTTGTCGAGGACGTCAAGAGGATCCATGATAGTGACGGCCTCATATAGTCATTAAACGTCCCGTTGTAGATGAATATGTCCTCTCGTCCATCGATGAAGGGCTTCAACTCAGGCGCATTCCATTCCATGTACGCGCCGAACTCAACGGAGTTGAAGATCCTTCCGTTGATATGTTGTCGCTGCATGAACTCCAGTGCGGCCCTAGGATACTCTTGGTCCATCTGCCGTTGAAGCGTGTCGGCTGTCGGGAAAAGAAGATTACGGATGCACGATCGCGGCCATGATCCCGGCATTAAGCCACGGTTTATCCAGTTCCGGTTCGTACGGCGGAAACAGCTTCAAATGTGGTGCAAGTATCGGCACGATGATCAGGGCGGCGAAAATCCAAGAACCGCAGATGCGATAGCGCATCCCACAGAGCAAAGGCGGTCAGCACCACCTCGTCCAGCCTCCAGCGTCGGCGGGAGAACAAGGCGGCTGCCAGCAAGACGAAAATCAGGATCAGCGCCAGCTTGCCATTCCAGGTGCTGAAATCCACCGGCCGCCAGTACTCCACGCCTTGCATTATGCCCTGCTGGCGGAAGAGAAGGTCGAATGGATACAGCACCAGCTTGTAGCCAAAGGGATTGACAAACAGCGCTGCCAGGGAAGCGGCCAAAGCCAGCAGCAGTTTCTTCAACTCCGCCGGGCTCCAGCGCTTCGCTGCCACTAGGCCCCACTCGCCCTCGACCAGGCCGGAGGCGGTGGTCAGCGCCAATACGACAATTCCGAAAACCCACGATCCGTGTAGATTGATCCACAGGCAAACAAGGGCGGCAACAGCCAAAGGCCCTTTCTCGTTCGCTGGAAACGGTCCAGCACGAGCAGCAGCCCCGTCATGCACAGCCAGCCGAACAGCAGCATGCGGGGAGCCAGCGAGACGCATCCGATGCAAATCGCCCCCTAAGGTGGCGACTGCGGCGTCCTTGCAATCGGCGCCTGCGCGTAATGATCGGTAATAAACGCCGCGTAAAAATCAGCACCATGACTGCGAAATAGACAGCCAGAAACCCTCGCAGTCCCAAGGCCTTGAACCCCAGAAAAAATGGGATCTCCGAGAGCCATTCAAGCGATCCAAGGCGACCCTGCCGCGGTGAACGAGTAAGTGTCCACCCGAGGGAGCGAGTGATGTTGGAAAAGGTAGGCGGCATTGCGCAGATGCCACCAGATGTCGGATTCGCCAATCGTAATGCCTCGCGGGGCATATGCAAAGATCACACTCGCAAGCAAGAACATGCACATAACCGGGAAGGAGAAAACCTTGGCCGTCAAACGCGTCCAGGAAGGCCGCCCCTGGATGGTTGCAGTGGGGGCGGTTTGGAGTGTCTCGGGCGGCGGATCGGAGTTGGTTTGCACGGAGGTCCTTTCCAATCTCGGGTCGATTAAGCTCACTTCAACTGTGCTTTCAAGGGCATCGCTGCCGCGGCCGCTCTCTGGTAAAGCTTCAAATGAATGCTATTTATAGCGCAGAAGGCACTGTAATTGCTAACTGCAAATAGCCCGGCAGGCTCGCCCAGCAGCCAGACCGCGGCTGAGAGGTTACTTTGGTTAGCGGCCAGGGTAACAGAAGGTAAAGGTGCGAGCGACAAACCGCAATTTTCCAATCAGACGGTCGCGCGGCGCGCTAACATGTGGCGGCAGGAACTTCGGCGCCGTCGCGAGCCATCGCCGGAGCAGCCACCAGGGAAGGGTCGGGTCTAAAAACAAGGTTGGCGATCGCTTGCGCCAGAAAGGTCACGGCCAAGCCGCCAATGACGTCGATCGCATAGTGCCACCCAGTGGTGATGGTGGAGAGGCAGACCAGCATGCCAATGGTGAACACGAACCAGCGCGCCCAGCGCAGGTTCCACATGGCGATCACCGACAGCACAGCGAGGACCACGTGGAATGAGGGGAAGGCAACGACAGCACTTTTCACTCCCTCCGGTAGTGGCTTACCCGACTTGAGCAAAGCCAGGCTGTCAACCACGACCGCCTGATCTTTCGTGGGCGCGAAACCTTCGACGGTCCACGGACCGGCTGCTGGCCACAGTGCGAAAAGCGCAGCGGTCATTAGCGCCGCCATGATGACTGCGAGGACGTAACGGCGCGAATCCATCGCTCGTCCCCACAATGGCGGAAGCAAGAGCGAAGCCAGGATCAGTAGAGGAAGTAGATTGTAAGCGATGGCCAGCGTCAGTCGCAGCCGGGGAAATTGCGAAACCAGGTGGACGACCGTGACGGTGTGGAAATGCATACCGGCATCGATTTTTGCCAGCGCGCCGTCGACCAGCGGATAGGGGCTTCTGCCGGCCACTGGAATGAGAAACGATATCGCTGGGACGACAAGCATTGCCCAGGCCAACAACTGGGAGATGTCTTCCAACTTTGTCATGCCCCGCCAGCGGCAATAGCAGTAGGCCGCGATTAGCAGCCATAGGCCAAAGGATCCTACGGACACATGCGCCAGAACCCGTAAATCCTCTCGAGCGTTTAGGTGAACGAGCCTCTCCAGGGCGATATCGATGACGAGCAGCGGTATCACAGTCGCAGCCATTACGAGGTTGAATCGTGAGCTTCCGTTGCTTTGAGTAATTGAACGCATCACGGTTTGCCGGGCCTTTCCCCCGGTTTGTCCTAATAGCGGCTGTTGCACGTCTTAACTTATAGCGGAAAGTGCACCGTAATTACCACTGCGGAATCCGGCGGTAGATTCCGCAATCTGCGCCTGGCTGCGGCTGAGAGGTTACTTCCTTCACGAGTAACAGGAAAAAGCCCCAAAACGGGATTACTTTTGGTTAGGATCTTGTAACTTTTCCTTGCTGACTGGCGCTCGAAATGCTACATTATGCTTGCTACCCCACATTGCGATTGCGCCGCTATGTCCGAAGCCCAGGCGGTTCGGGGAAACTCTCGACTTGCTCGGGCGGGAAGCGAACCGAATCATAACGAAATAAGGAGATTTTCAAATGATCAACATGTTGAAGAACCTGCACAAAGAAGAATCTGGCCAGGACCTGATCGAATACGCCTTGATCGCTTTGATTATCGCTCTGGGCGCCCTCGTCGGGATGGGCAGCTTGGCTGAGCTCGATCAACGCCGAGTTCACCAGGCATCGCTGGCCAAACTGACATAACCCCAGTTTGCCTGTTGGAAGCAGGCTATGCAGGCAGAGGGGGCCGGAACAGCCGGCGCCGTTTGCAGACAAGCTCCGGGTGTGCGGCTACGAGGTGGATCGTTAGCCTCGTAGCTTGCTTCTTCCGTGAAAAGGATCCCAGGTTGTCGTGCATGGGCTATCCGGATCTCCCCTGACCAAGCGACGGGTGCAGATTTCATCCAAAGAACGAGAAGTATTTCCTTCGCAGTCTAGCCAACCATACTCGCCTCTATGCCTCTTTGGCACTATAGTGAGTCTGGTACAAAGGTGGCTATAATAATTGGCATTTTGGTGATATTTCTGAGGTGGACTCGCCCCAACCAATCGCGGCTGAGGCTGAGCGGTTACTTTCTTCGCGAGTACCCAACTCAGGCGCCAAAATGGGATTACCTTTAGTTAGAATCTTATAATTTTTCCTTGCTCACCGGGCGCTTTCACTGCTACATTACCTTTGCTACCCTACATTGCGGTTGCGCCGCTATGTCCGAAGCCCTCGCGGTTCTGGGAAACCCTCGACTCGCTCGGGCGGGAAGCAAACCGAATCGTAAGAAAATAAGGAGATTTACAAATGATCAACATGTTGAAGAATCTGCACAAAGAAGAATCTGGCCAGGACCTGATCGAATACGCCTTGATCGCTTTGATTATCGCTCTGGGCGCGATCGTCGGTATGGGCAGCTTGGCTGGCTCGATTAACGCCGAGTTCACCAAGATCGCTGGCAAACTCACTTAACCCCATTTCGCCTGTTGGAAGCAGGCTATGCAGGCAGAGGGGGCCGGAACGGCCGGTTCCGTCTGCACGCAAGACCCAACGGAACGCTTGGCCGGGCGTGCCTGCTACGAGTCAGTAGTAAGCCTCGTAGCTTGCTTCCATTTTTGGTTTTTTTCTTTTTTGGCTTGCATTTTTAGCTTTCGGTTTCTGACTTTCAATGATGCGCCATGGATTGGGACCGCACTCTTCTTTTTATCGCGTTAGCCTTGGCCATCACCGCCGCTGTTTTTGATGTGCGAGAGCATCGCATCCCGAACTGGCTCACTTATCCGGGAATGGTGCTGGGGTTGGTACTGCGTGGCGTGCTGCTGCGCGGCGGGCTGTTTGGATTGAAGGGCTTGGGCAGCGCGGTTGAGGGATTGCTGCTTGCCGGCGGAATCATGTTTCTCTTTTACGCGGTGCGGGCCATGGGAGCGGGTGACGTGAAGCTGATGGCGGCGGTCGGATCGCTGATGGGCCCGGGGCAGGCCATCGTGGTGCTTCTGGCAACAGCGATTTGCGGTGGAGTGATGGCCATCGTGTATTCAGTTTACCGCGGCCGCATGGGGGCAACCATCAAAAATCTTGGCTCCGTACTGTGGTTCCATGCTCGCTCCGGTTTGCAGGCCCATCCCGAATTGAATCTTGACAATCCCGCGGCATTACGTATGCCGTACGGCTTGGCTATAGCGACAGGAACGCTCTACGCGCTCCTGCTGACGTGGTGGAGGTGACTTACGAAAACTGGTCGCTTAGGTATCGCTCTTTTCATGGCGCTGGTTGTTTCGGTTTTGGTAACCTATTTTCTATATCGCCGCATTAAGCAGCAATATAGCGGCGGGACGCTCATAAAAGTGGTAATCGCTGCCAAACCGTTGGACACGGGGACGCCACTGACGGCTGCCGACGTGACCCTGATGGATTGGCCGACTAACGCTCCGTTGGATGGCGCCTTCCACAAGCCGGAGGACGTGACCGGCAGGGTGGTGATGTATCCTATTGCCTTCAAGGAACCCATCCGAGACGGGTTATTGGCAGCTCCGGGAGCCACCGTGGGCCTGACCGCTAAAATTCCTGATGGTATGCGCGCGGTAGCCGTGGTCACCAATGAGGTGAACAACGTCTCCGGATTTCTGTTTCCCGGCTCGCACGTCGATGTGCTGGTGAGCCTCCGCCCCGAAGCCGGCATTAATAACCAGCCGATGACCACGACCGTTTTGCAGAATATCGAGGTCTTGAGTACCGGCGAGAAGTTGCAACCGGATCCGCAGGGCAAACCGCAAAACGTGAAGGTGGTGACGCTGTTGCTGACGCCGGATGATGCGCAAAAGGTTTTGCTGGCGGTTAACCAAGGGACGGTGCAATTCGTTCTCCGGAATGCTTCCGATCAGGCCCAGCCGGCGACCCGCCCCGTGGATATGAGGGACCTGCAAGGGACCGCTCGACCAGCGCCACTTGTGGCCAAGAGGGCGGCGGCTCCCAAACCGCCGAGCGCATATACGGTTGACACCTACGATGGCACGAAGAAGAGTACGGTCAAGTTTTGAGACGCCGTAGAACGGAGCATCTTGTGCAAATGAAGAGACCTAACCAGGAAAAGCTTTTCTGGCAAAGCATGGCCTTCGTGCTGCTGACGGTCACGGCGCTTTGCCTAACAACGTTGGGAGCCGCAGCCCAACAACCGGCTGCAGAGCAAGCACCAACTACGGAGCAGGCTCCGGCGACCACCGAGCAGCCCGCCACAACCCAAGCACCCGCGGCACAGGCTCCGGCGGCCACCCAGCAGCCGACCACAACGCAAGTGCCCTACACGGAGCAGGCTCCGGCCTCAACCCCGCAGTCCCCCCGGGCAGCCCAAAGACAGCAAGGCGAGCAGGGTCCGGAGAGCGTGCACATCATGGTAGGACATTCGCTGCTGATTCGGACCCCCTCGCGGATCAAGCGCGTTCTTACCGGGAATCCCGCGGTCATCGAATCGGTACTAACTTCACCCCGGGAACTGGTAATTACTGCCAAGGCGACTGGCGGCAGCAGTCTGATGCTGTGGGATGAAGCAGGGCAGAACCGCAGCCTGGATGTGTACGCGGATTTGGATGTAACCCCATTGCGTAACACCTTGGACCAGTCCTTTCCGAATAATGGCGTGGATGTGCAATCGGAGTCCGGCAGGGTGATGCTGGTCGGGACCGTGCCCACAGCCGCGGTAGCGGAACAGATGCTGAAGATGGCCGGCAACTACTCCAAGGACGTGGTCAACGGGTTGCGAATTGCGCCGCCGCCGCACCTGAAACAGGTGATGCTGAAGGTGCGCTTCGCTGAGGCAGACCGCTCCAAGCTGAGCGCTTTCGGCATCAATATCTTCAGCACGGGTGCAACCAATACCATTGGCACCGTAGGCACGCAGCAATTTAGTCCGCTTGCTCTGACTAACGGCTGCCCAAGGCGGTGTAGGACAATTTGCCTTGGCGGATCTCTTGAATGTCTTCCTCTTCCGTCCCGACATTAACCTGGGCGCTACCATTAAGGACCTGCAGCAGAAGAACGTGTTGCAAATCCTTGCTGAACCAAACTTGATGGCTTACAGTGGGGTGACGGCAAAGTTCCTGGCGGGGGGTGAGTTTCCGTACCCGGTGGTGCAGGGCGGTGGCGTTGGCTCGGTTCCGACCGTCACCATCCAGTTTAGACCGTATGGGGTGAAGCTGGAGTTCACGGGGACGATCGAGGACAACGGCGTGATTCGACTTAAAGTTGCTCCCGAAGTGAGCGCGCTCGACTATTCGAATACAGTGACGATTTCGGGATTCGTCTTGCCAGCCATCCAAACGCGGCGTGCTGAAACTGAGGTCGAGCTCAAGGATGGCCAGAGTTTCGGCATTGCGGGTCTGCTGGATGACCGCACGACCGTACAACTCAGCAAGGTTCCGGGAATCGGAGATATCCCCATCCTGGGACAGCTTTTCAGGTCGAGGAATGTAAGTCGTACCAACACGGAGCTGCTCGTACTGGTCACACCTACCATTGTGGACCCAGTATCGGGGCAGGTGCCGAGTGGGGAGCCGGAGGTCAATTATCCGGTTCAACATCTTGACAAGGACGGATTCGATAAGGGCCTGCCGAGCCCGACTAAGAACCCAGGAACCAAGTAACTATGACTGAATTATCCATAAGAGGTTCGCGCAGTTCCGAGCGGCGTATCGGCATTCTCTGCATAAATATGGACCCGGTCTCGCGGGAAAGCCTGGAGACTTTGGTTGCCCAAACGCCGGGAGCCCATGTCGTAGACAACGTCGATCGGCATGTCACCCCACGTGAAGTTATGAGGATGCTGGAGCAGTTTCAGCATCGCGTCTGCGTGATCGATTTTGAAGAGGGTGAGGAGAGCGCCCGGATCAGCCAGCGGATTCGCGAGGGCTGCGATACCGGCATAAGCATTTTTGCCGCTTCGAGCAACTCTGATCCTGACCACATCATTGCAGCCATGCGTTCCGGGTGTTCGGAATATCTGCTAAAGCCGTTCCAACCTGACCAGATATTGAACGCCCTAGCGCACGTAGCGGCACGGCAACAGGGGGGCAGGTTGCCGGGACAAAAAGGCCGAGTCCTTACCGTGATGGGAGCCAAAGGAGGAGCGGGGGTTACTTCCCTGGCGTTGCATCTGGCGCTAAATCTGGTGCAAAGGCAAAACCAGAAGTGCTTGCTGGTGGATCAACATCCCGCGTTCGGCGATCTGGCTTTGTGCCTCGGCTTGGGCCGGCATCAATACAGCTTTTATGAACTGGTCCACAACATGGACCGGCTTGATGCTGACCTGCTGCAGGGTTTCCTGTTGCAGCACTCCAGCGGATTGAGCGTCTTGGATTCCCCGGAAGCAATCCATGCCTTTTCCAATACTTCCTCGGACGCCATCGAGCATACGCTGGCTTTTCTGGCGGAAAATTATCAGTTTGTCATCGTCGATTGTCCGCCGGGGCTGACCGAGGACACCTGTGCTGTCATCCGGCAATCGGACCGGCTGGCCATCGTTATTACTCCCGAACTGCCAGCGATCCATAACGCAATTCGCTCGATCCAGTACCTGACAGGCTTGCACTATCCCGACGAGAATATCGATATTGTGCTAAACCGCTATTCCAGAAAGAATCCGCTGAGTGAACGCGAGATAGAAGCATCGCTGCATCGGTCGATTGCTGTAAAAATCCCCAACGATTACGACCTGGTTGTGAACGCCATCAATGCTGGTACTCCAATCGATCTCGCTCGTAAGGCGGACCTGCCCGCGGCCTTCGATGCGTGGGCCGAACGGCTTATGCCGAGCGAGGCGGCTACGGAAAAGGCGGGCAAGGGATCGCGTAAATTGTTCAGTCTCTTTGGATCTTAGGTTAAGGAATTTCAATGGCTAACACCACAAAGACTTTTGGTCCTGATATGCGCATCGGTAGTGGCACATGGAGTGCGCCGCGCAGTATTGGCGTTTCCGCCAAGGCATATCAGGAGCTCAAAACCACTCTTCATCGTGAGTTGCTGGGCAAGATTGACTTGGAGAAGCTCACCTCACTCGAGGATGTACGGGCCCGGGCGCAAGTACAGCAGGTGATTCAAGATCTCATCGTGGAGTTGGAGACTCCTCTCAGTACCAGCGAGAGAGAGCGCCTGTCACGTGAGGTATTGCACGAGGTTTTCGGCTTAGGGCCGCTCGAGCCTTTGCTCCAGGATGCCACGATCAACGACATCCTTGTAAACACGTACAGAAAAGTATACGTCGAGCGCGCCGGCAAGCTGGAGAAGACAAATGTCGTTTTTAAGGACGACGCCCATCTTAGCCACATTATCGATAAGATCGTCTCCCAAGTCGGCAGGCGCATAGACGAGTCGTCGCCGATGTGCGACGCGCGCTTGCCCGACGGATCGCGCGTCAACGTCATCATCCCCCCACTTGCGGTCGACGGCCCGATTCTGTCGATTCGCCGTTTCGGAAAAATCCCAATCGGGCCCGAACAGATAGTGGCCAATCGTACCGTCACCGCCCCAATTTTTGAGGCCCTGAAGGCGGGCGTGCGAGCCAAACTCAATATCCTCATTTCCGGCGGCACGGGCGCCGGAAAGACGACGCTGTTGAATGTGCTGAGCGGGTACATAGGCGAGGCGGAACGCATCGTTACCATCGAGGATTCTGCTGAACTCCAACTGCAGCAAGAGCACGTTGTTCGCCTGGAATGTCGTCCCCCCAACGTAGAAGGAAAGGGGCAGGTGCGTCAGCGCGAATTAGTCATCAACTCCTTGCGCATGCGGCCGGACAGAATAATCGTCGGCGAGGTACGTGGCGAGGAGGCTCTCGACATGTTGCAGGCGATGAACACCGGACATGATGGATCGCTGACCACGATTCACGCCAATACTCCCCGTGACGCACTGGCCCGATTGGAGACCATGGCATTGATGTCTAACGTGAATCTCCCGGAGAAGGCACTGCGGCAGCAGATTGCATCTGCGATAGCCCTGGTGGTGCAGATCGCCCGCATGAGCGACGGCACGCGTCGCATAACCTACGTCACGGAAATTACCGGCATGACCGGCGACGTGGTTGCGATGCAAGACATCTTCGTTTTCGAAAAGCTGGGAATCGACATCAGTGGACGTGTGTTGGGTCGGTTCAAAGCAACCGGTGTGTCTCCGAAGTTCGCTGAGAGGCTGAAGAAAGCTGGGATCGTCCTTCCCCCAAGCGTCTTTGAACACTCGTTTGAAGTATAGGCGGAGTAACTTATGTCGGTGTTCACCGTATTTCTGATCCTCTTGGTGGCGGTATTCGCTACATTTCTCCTTTTCACGGAGCCTTCGGAGGCCGACAAAAGAATCCAGCGGCGGCTTACCGGGTTGGATCGGCATATCGTTGGTGAGGGTGACCAAGCGGAAATCGTAAGGCAGCAGGTCACCTTCAGTCGAATTGCCTGGCTCGATCGCTTCCTGCGCGAGACTAGGGCCGCAGGGCAGCTGCAATTATGGCTGGAGCAGGCGAAGGTGTCATGGACGGTTGGCCGTTTCTTCTTCTATTCGGCATGCTTTATGTTGGTGGGTGCGCTCATTGGCCACTGGTGGATACCCCTGGGCTTTGTGGGATGGATTCCAGGGCTGGCGTTGGGTCTGGCTCCGTTGGGGTGGGTACTGTATAAGCGTTCGGCCCGCTTTAGTCGGTTTAATTTGCTGCTTCCCGAGGCCATCGACTTGATCGCCCGCTCGCTTCGTGCTGGACAGTCACTGCCGAGCGCTATGGTGACGGTTGCCGAGGAGATTGCAGATCCACTGGGGCCGGAATTTCGCCGTTGCGCCGATGAAATGAATTACGGGTTGCCCTTTCGCGAAGCGTTGCTGAATGTTTTCCGGAGATTTCCTTTGCAGGATCTGCAATTTCTTATCTCTGCGATTCTCCTGCAACGGGAAACGGGAGGAAATCTCGCTGAGTTGCTGGACAAGACCGCGGCCGTGCTGCGGTCACGAATTCACCTGCAACAAAAAGTGAAAGTGTATACCGCGCAAGGCCGAATGACCGGGGCTGTGCTGGTAGCGCTGCCGTTCATCGCCTTCGTTCTTTTGAATCTCGCTAGGCCCGGCTACACAGCCCCGTTGTTCGAGACAGAGACCGGCCACAAAATGGTTTATGGAACATTGATAAGCATGACTCTTGGGGGCCTTCTGATTCGACGGATTATTCGGATCAAGTACTGATATGACGGTATTATTTATCGCGATTTTCGCTGCTCTAGCCCTGTTTGCTGCAAGCGCCCTGGTTCTTACCATGCTGGTGGGAAAGCGCTCGCTGACCGAAATTCGGCTTGCCGCATTGCGGGCTCAGTCTGGTGCTGCTTACGATGCCGAAGCACCAGCTGAGAGTAATCAGGCCCAAGACCTGCTCACTGTGGTTACCCGCCCGCTAGCGCCTTTCCGCAAGTGGTTGCGCTCCAATGATGAAGAACTATCGTTTCGCTTGAGCCTTGCCGGCTTTCGCAAGCCTGAAGACACCGATACATTTCTGAGCCTAAAGCTGCTGGCTCCTATCGTCGGGGTGCTGCTCGCTACCTTTGCCGGAGCGCAGAACTTCATCTTTTACGCTTTGTTTTTGGCCGTGGCGGCGTTCTTTGTGCCGGATATGCTTCTGTTTTATGCAATTAGCCAGCGCAAGGCAAAAATTGCCAAGGCCCTGCCCGACGCAATGGATCTGCTGGTCATATGTATGGAAGCGGGCTTGGGCATAGACCAGGCGGTGATCAGAATCGCCGGCGAAATCGATCTTATCCACCCGGAACTGACTGAGGAACTCCTCATTATCGGCCGCGAGCAGCGGGCCGGCAAACCGCGCCTTGATGCCTGGCGGAGCATGTCGGATCGGGTTGATCTCGATACGGTTCGCCAGTTCGTCGCCATGCTGGTACAAACGGAAAGGCTGGGAACGCCGATAGCTAAAGCTCTCGGAGTGTTTGCCGACGGCTTGCGGACCAAGCGCTTGATGCTGGCCGAAGAGCAGGCAGCCAAGACTACCGTAAAGCTGATCTTTCCATTGGCAATCTTCATTTTCCCTGCGCTTTTTGTGGTGCTGCTTGGACCGGGAGTACTTTCAATGATGAAGACGTTCGAAGACCTTGGCAGATAGATAAACATGGAGGAGTATGGATAACGTAACGATGATTCGTGTTGTTGCAGCAGTACTCGCTGTGATTTTGCTGGCAATCGTAATCGCCAGGCGGAAACGTATGGCTTCGAGCAGGCGTACCACTCCGAAGAAGTAGCATGGAAACGGAGACGGTCGCAGTTCTGAACACGACCAGGAATACCGTGCTCGGCGAGCAGATTAAGGTCGCCGGGACGAGTCTGCGCCGGCTGGTAGGATTATTGGGCAAACGGGGCCTCGAACCCGGTACGGGCCTGCTCATTATCCCATCGCAAGCCATACATACGGTAGCCATGCGGTTCGCGATCGATGTTGTCTTCCTGGACCGCAACTGGCGCGTAATCCATTTGCGGAGGGCGATGGTTCCATTCCGCATGACCGGGCTTCATTGGAGGGCGCGTTGTGTGCTGGAACTACCTTCGGGAGTGATCGCTCAAACGTCAACTGTGGTCGGGGACCAGTTGTCCATCACGGAGTAAATGATCGGGCTTCGCCGAAATTATATCTGTACCCGGCACTGATGACCGTCTTCCATCCCCTGTTTCCCATTAGGGCCGTGACGAAGCCGCAAGCCACACCACGCCAAGGGGCGTGGCGCCCTCGGAATATGGGTGGCCCGCCGTTTGCAGCTTGAACGCAACCCGGCAGTCGCCCTCCTTTTTGGTTCTGTGAGATCCACAAGAAGTCTTCTCAAAATGGAAGTAACTCAAGATGGCAGTACTCAAAACGAAAGGGACTGATTGGCTCGACCAGGCCGTACAGAAGGCGAAGGGAAAGTATCAGATGCAGCGCGTGCTGGAAGAAAGATCGGTTCAAGCAGAGGTACTGAAACGTAAGCTTGGCAACCAATTTTGCCGAGAGCTTTTTGCATGGTTCGAAAGCATAGAAGTACGTTTTAATAATAGATTCGGCGGTCACGTGCTTGCGGTGAGTGTGACCGGAAGTGACGGCAGCCGCAGTGTACAGATATTGGCTCGACCTATCCGCGACCGAGAGGGCACTGCCAGCCTGAGCTACGATGAAAACACCACCTCCTTGAGGTTGAGGGCGGGTTCTGAAGCTGCACAAGCAATCAAGCTGGTTCTCTCTGGCGACGGAGCAATGCTTGCCGAGATCGGCGCGGAACATTATACGCCGGAGCAGTTAGGCCAGCGGATAATCGACGATCTGTTGGCATAGGGCTTTACCCTTTCCCATTTTTGTTCCGCTGCTTTTCGCGCCAGGGGGATCTCACAGGTTCACAAGGGTGGGGGCGTCAATGCACAGATGCCGACTAGCTGTATTCTGAGAATCGCCATCTCGCCCCTGAAATTTTCAGCACGTTCTATTGTCGCCGCGCTACTGTGCGACTGTCCTCACCGAAGCGCTGGTCATGTTCCAAGTGAGGGGAATAAAGGGCGAAACGAACGAAAACCTATATTGCACACGGACAATCACCCCTTGGCCAGGAGTGCAAGGTAGGGGTTGAAAGGCGCTGGCGCCTACATCACAGTGGGCAGTCACGGTGAGTTGAGTCGTGTCGATTCCATCCGCGTTACTCTTGATATAATTCTCAACATCAGGTTCACAGGCTCCGTTGACAGGAGGGTTATGGCTAGAACCACAACTAGCACAGCCGCTTAACACGGGCGAGCAGGACGTTCCTCTCACCATCGCATAGCGCGTGGCGGTTCTTGGCGCATTCGATACCCAATGGTAGGCATAGGCCGCCCGACCCACGTCTATGATTCCGAACAGCACGGTGAGGATGATCACGGTCGCGAGTGCGAACTCTACCAGCGCACTACCCGCCTCTCCGTTCTTTTGTCCGACACTCTCGCATCATCATCACTCCTTCATAAGGCACATAGCCATCGCCAATAACAGCATGAATCTGCCAGGCGTGATTGGTGTCCCAAAAAATGCATAGCGCTCGATCTGCTACTGCTGCACCCGCATGATTGCCTTCCCATTGGCTTGGTACGTTGTGGGCAGCCCCGGAAAGTGAAACAACGGATCGAAGTCTGCGTGGGTAGTAACTTTCACGCACTCAACAACTTGGCCACTCCCGCAGGAAATTGTCGTGCAGTCGCCGGTAGGCATGGGATTGCACGAAGCCCCATTTCCGTCATCGCATACGCAACCATTCGTCGGAACGGTATTCGAAAGAGTGAGAATACCGGCGCTGCAACGAGTCACATCGAGACCGAGGTCGCCATTGGCGTCGCATACGGCGTGATTTTGAATGGCGGGAAAATTCGATGCATTGGCAGAGTTTTGAGCACCAAACGAGGCGCCCGCGGTAGCGGCGTTGGTCACCTTAATGGTGATGAAAGCCGCCCGCCCGAGTTCTGCGATTCCAAGCAAAAGCAACATCATGAACGGCAGCATCAACGCAAACTCCAGCAAGGTCTGCCCACACTCGGCGGTCTTGGCCTGTCGTGCAGCCTGCATAGGCAAACGGCCCACCGCTTTCACTTGCCTCGTTGCGGTCTGTTTCATTTGGTCCACCTCATACACTCATTCACCCAGGGTGCTACTGCGTTAGCCGCAAAAGAATCTTGGCCGCAATCGTTTGGAAGGCTGTGTTTAGTTCAGTTGTGCAGGTCGGAGAGGGGCAGTTTGGTATATAAAAAAACTCGCCTGCGGGTTGGCCTTTAATGTAAGTTGCTGGATAGGCAGGGTCATTTGCAAGCTGTCCCAACAAAGCTTGAGTCGTTAGGTTTACGCCCAACCCGATAGAATAGATATAGGTGGGGACAGGGGCGTCGGTACGCAAAGCAATGGCAGTTTGAATGGCACGGTACTGGGTTTCACTGGTAACATTCCCCCTTGTGAATGCGCATGGCGGCGTGGAACCGTCATAACAGTTCCCCGGCTGCTGAGGGGTAAACCCGGTTACAACTGTCCCAGCTGCATTCGTGCAAATGTCACCGGCGGTATTGTACTTGAAGCCGCTTGGGTAGCCGCTGCTGCTGGTGTCCAATATACTCACATGGCCCGCCTCATTCGTGCATGAGCTGCCTGCTGAATTAGCTGGGCTGCAGGTAGGATCCAGGAAGGAGACAGTGCTCCCTGCGTCATACCCGCCATAGTTGATGAGCGTTAAACCCGCACTGGCTGTCCCGCCGCAATGAATATTGTCCTGCGCGGCGTTCATCAATCCGTCAGTGAAATACACGACAACTCTGACGACGTTCTGCCCCGGCTGTATGGGAACGCCGTCGTTTTGTAATTGGGCGAGCGAGAGTGGTGGACCTATGGTATTACTCAGGATTGGTTGGGTCCCTGCCCCCGTGCCAAATGTCCCGCCGTCGAAATGCATACTTGAGACAGCATCCGTAATCGGCGTTCTGAAGTTGTAATCGATGGGAAAGTCTATCCGCGCGTTGGAAGAGAAGCTAATCAGCGCCACTTCGTCAAGGGTGTCACTGAAGTTAGCGACGAACTGTGGGACGGCAGCTTGTAGTGCCGCTTGTCCACCATCCGTAATCATTGAGCCTGATCGGTCCAACACGAGAGTCATGATCAGCTTGCCGCGTGTTGCCACCGCCCTGGCGCCCACCGGTACAGTTGCCCATTGCGGGAGATACTGCATGAAAAGAGTGTTCACGTAAGCCGTTGCCGTTACACTGACCTGCTGGTCGCCGTAGGCATCTGTTGGGAACGTGATGGTTGGCGTAGGCGGATTATCTCCGAAATTGGCATTAAACAAACCGAGGGCCAGTTGCGCAGCCTTCGCCTGCGATTGCGGCGAGTTATCGTTCAGGTTTTTCATGCCCGTGAGGCACGCGGAATCCACCGCCGTCGATAGCTTGGCCTTGGTGACATAAAGAAGTCCCGCGTCGATGGCCAGCCCGGTGAAGAGTATGAGGATGGGCACAACGATAGCGAAAACAATAATGGTTTGCCCTCTATCGTTCTTTACAATGTTGGCATTGCACATATGCGTACCCTTCCTTTAGAAATAAGCTGCGCTGTACAACTGAGATGGCAGTATGTTATTCCCTAAGAAAGCGGGGATGGGCGTGACGGTGTTGTAGGTGTAGTAGATTTCGGTCACGTAAAGGGACGACCCTGAGACTTCCGATAGCAGTGCGTCACGTGCCGCTTGGGGGAGAATAGCACCCGAGCTGGCGCAGCCTCCTTGTCCCTGGAGGCAGCCGACTTTACTGGTGCACGTGATCCCACCCTGAGCAGCTTGGGCTGTGACCGCGAGAGTACCTGCGTTGTTGGTAACAGCGGTGACTATGACGCATCCCAAGGTGTTTATGTTTATGTCCGCTCCCGCGTAGGTAGCCACGGTTTGCGCTGTTTTCGCAGGACTGGTTCCACGCGAAGCCATGCTGGAACCCTCTCCAACGAGGTTTTTCATTACCTCAACGTAGTAGATGGCCCGGCTGCCGTCAATGACTCCATAGACGAAGACACACAGAAGGACCAACACGAACGCAAATTCTAGTAACGCCTGACCTGACTCTTCCGTATTTATCTTTGTCTTCATCATACGCCCCTAACTTTCGTTGGGTGGAAACATTTCATTGGTAAAAGCCGCACTTACCGTTTAACGTGTACGACTTGCCCGGAAAGAACGCCCCGATTGGCCCGGTCATAAATGTATATGGGTGGGTTACAGTGATGGTTACGACGTCACCCGGCCCGCCAGCGTTGTTGGGGCACCCTCCGCCGTTATCCGTACATTGCATGCTGATCTCGCCGGCGGTAACCATGCCGAGTGAGAACGTTTCGACAGTTTGGATGATTGAGTTATACCTCGATAGGGAGCACGTACCACCACTGCCGGTTATGCATTGCCCGGTGATGGCGTACCGTCCCGCTTGCCGTACTGCATTCTGGAGGGTCAGCTTCGTAGAGAACAGATATCCAAAGTCCACGGTTCCCAGTACGAGTAGCAAGAAAATCGACAATGAGATCGCAGTCTCTACCAGCGCTTGACCGGAATCATTTGCTTTTTTCATTTTGTCAGACACCTTCCTTTACTCGACCAGGGCCGCGCTTTGGATCGGCCCCCGTCCACCGGGCAACAAAGTGTAGTTGGCGAGACTAGAATGTCCCTTGAACTCTAACTGCCACCCAACGATGATTGTCTGCGTAGTTGTCAAATTGGGGGTTCCCTTAAATGAGATAGAGGTGGTTGGAAAATAGAGTGCCCCTGTGTAAGCCCCTCCACTATTCCCGCCGAAGTCGCTCGGGTCAGAGCCGACGGGCACCGAACGGTCTTGAAAGAACAGGATTCCCGCTTGGGGGCCGGTCGTGGGAGCAGAAAATGCTACTGCAACGCCACCGCCAATCGAGATACCGCGGTACGGGTAGGTTCCGTCGAAACTATTGTAGAAAGTCACTCCCTTGCCGTCGTCGGTGAGTGTCAGGTTACCGCTGGCGGTAAAGCCACCAAGCAGGGTATAAAGGCCTGAAGCGAAGGTGTAGGTGCCGTTGCCGTGGATGGTGATCCCTCCGCAATAGGTGCCCGGATGATAAACGGTGCCCACGGGCTCACCCGTTTTGCAGCCGGCCTCACGCTGCGGATCGGGCACATTGGCCAACGGATCATTGGATGGGGCAACGCCGGATCACCGGCGTTGGGTGGAACTGGCTACCGGAATAGCCGGGATCCGTGCCAACGACGCCGATCGTGGCGTTGTTGACACTGACACTTCCACTATTCCCGTTCTCGTGCAATGCATCTGTACTACTGGAATTAACCTGAATGCCACAGGAAGACGAAATGGTGACGTTCCCGTCCACTAAAAACGTCTGTGAATGAGTAGGATCTAAGGCAATATAGGCAATTCGGCCCATTCGCTATCGAGGAAGCCACCGACAGGCTGCGGACGGCACCATGTCATCGATTGGCATACCCGCATGAAGAATGTTGGCTGAGGCTGCGACACAACCACTTCCACATAACTCCCGGCATTAGGCGCGCCGCTAAACGGAGGGTCGGCCGGTGGGCTGGAAACGGTAACGACTATCCCATCCTGTCCGTTGATAAAGCCATTCGCAGCCGTATCGCTCAGGGCGGCGGCGTTCCAGTTCCCGTTATATATGAGCGCACTGGCACCGGCGATCGCGCCGGCATCGGCCGCTTTCTGCATCTGCTGTTTCTGGTAGCGCAGGTAGCCGACATCGACACCGAGGCCGGCCATCATCATCAGGACAACCAGCGCCAGGGCGGTTAGCACCAGAGCTTGCCCTTCGTCGGATCTTCCAAAGCCCTTCAAACTCTGTTTCTGTTGTGGAAATAGATTCGTCACAGTAGCCCCTCCGCGTACGCGAATGTTTTGATTCCGGCGATTTTATCCAACATTAGCCAGGACAGAGCAGCAGTAGCCGAACCGTCCTGCAAGTAAACCAAATCCGCAATATTAAGCCGCTTCGATAATTAGTAAGTGCCACTTACATGCAGCTAGAATGAATCTGTGAAAATCACATTAATCGCCGCAACCATCTGGCTATTAGTACCGCCCGGATTCGCGCATGTAACCGGCGCTCCACCCGAGAATAAGCCCCGCTATGATAATAATCATCATCCATTGGGTGCTCTGCGACGTACCGGCGGTGGCATCCTGCCAATAGCCATGAAAAAGAGCAGCAGCACCGGCAAGACCCGTCCCCAAAACAAATACGTTATAGGCCACCAGCGTCAGTCCGACGGCTAGAAACACAACGACACCCGCTATTAATAGGCGCACCATACCATTAGTGTAGGGGGCTTTTTCCCCTAAAATCTATGGCTCTTCTAGAGGAAAAACATGACACGAAAGCTTTGCAGAAGAACATTCGATGAAGCACTTTAAGGCTATAGCTGGACCTGCTTCTTGACTTCCCTCACTTTTGAATCGCCGCCGGTCTTTTTTTCGTTTACTCCATGTAAGTTAAACAATATAAACATCATAAAGGTTTATACCCACCACTAAGCTTTTAATAACGATATGACTCTAAGGTGCCATGCATACTCGATCAATTATGACTCTATACGGCTAGCTATTTTGGCATGTCTAGGCAATTGTATCGTGGGCGTTTTGTAGCGCACCTTTCTTGTCGTAAATTCGAAATTGGAATTTGAACAGATTTCGAGATGCTGTCTCTTTGTCCAAAAGGCGGCTCTGTAGTGCGCAAGACTCAACACGGCCGACGCAACCTTCCGGCCGTGTTTTTTCAGCTATAATCCAAATTCAGCATGAAAAACTCCGCAGCACTGATTTTTCTGCTGGCGGCAGCCTCCGCTATCTGGGGAGAGACCCCGGCGTCCCCTCCCGAAGTTTGCGCCAAGAACGTCTCCTTCGCGGTGGCTGAGGGGGGACAGCCGGTTCCCGCCATCCCCAAGTTCGCCTCGAAATGGATCGACAAAAAGTTACACAAGCACGACTACAGCGGGCTTTGCTTTTCCCAGATACCTTCCTCGAGCACGAATAACTACGTGGTGATTTTTTCGACATCGGAAGCGATGTTCGAGGGACTTACTCCGTCGGCCCACACCTACACCAGTGTGCCGGGTTCCGGGAATGCCAGCACCAGCAGTTACGGAGGAACTTGGAGTTACGCTTACGCGGGGGTGCCACCTCCCAAAACAACCGCCACCCTTGATCTGCGGCGCGACGACAAGCCCAAATCCCTGTACGTGCACGCCTACAATCAGCAAGGCCGGGTAATATCCAGCTATGGCCTGGCTGGATTTCCTTCCCGCGAGAAGCTTCTGGAGTACGTACTGGCGAGCATCCTTGGCGATGCCTCGCCGCCACCGAAACAGACGCCGATGGCAGTGCCAATGTCCGTTTACTACGTCAATTGCGATGTGGACAGTCCAACCGTCCAGACTGCTATGGAACCTCGGCCCAGTACGCCGCCAGCAGAACCGGCGCACAAGCCGCCGCCACCAGCGACGCCGCTAGAAATCTGGTCGAGTCCGGCGGGCGCTGACATATCGCTGGATGGCATGAACATCGGGAAAACCCCGCATTCCCTCGTCGTTCCACCCGGTGAACATACGATCACTCTGCACAAGCAAGACTTCGGAACCTGGCAGCGCACAATGCTGGTGGATGCCGGCAGGCGCAGAATCGGCGCCTATCTTGAGCAAAAGACGCTCACCCTGGATTTTCCGCCGGCTCCCACCCCGCCGGCAGCGGCTCGCAAGGACCCAGGAACAGCGGCAATCTTGAATTTTTGGTCGACTCCAACGGGCGCTGACATATTCCTGGACGGCGGGTTCGTCGGAAAGACGCCGTATTCCCTCGCCGTCGCACCGGGTGAATACACGATCGCCCTGCGCAAGAGAGACTTCGGAACGTGGCAGCGCAAAGTGCAGGTGGCCGCAGGCAAGCGCACAGTGGGCGCAAGTCTGGAGCAAAAATCGCTTGCCCAGCAGTGACTGCGCGAAGGCTTGGTGATGCTCACATCCGTATTGGGCCCAAAGCGGACGAGGGTGTAGTTGCAGATTGGTATGGCCAGCTTACGCGTTGCGCTTGAGGGCGTTGTTCAGTTTAGCCGCTGCGCCAAGACTCAGGCATGGGTGGCAAATAACAGCACATTGGAAGCGACGATGAAAGCATAGATTCCGCACAACGTCCACAGCCGCCGCATTTTTTTCGTCTGCCACGCCAGCAATACAATCAGTCCGAACACCAGCAGCTTGGCCTGCCATAACCCGAACGACGCGCACCAGCGGGTTCAGTTCCACCACTCCAGGTACGGTCATCCCCATCCGGGTAGACAACAGGTCTCCGGCTTGCAGGATGCAAAGAATAAGGAATGGAACGATTTTCCGACTTAGGTTCATGGAATTTCCTTCATCCGCTGATGCTGGCTTGACTGACTCGATAGCCTAGCGATCAGCCTAGACAATACCGCATCCCGTGTATGGTCACATGTGCTCAATTGCCGAAAAATGCCCAAAGTTGTAGCCCGCCGATCGCAAGGAACTTGGCCGGAACGGTGAGAAGGCGATTTCGACAGGATACTTCGACCTCTCTGTTTCATCCGATCGGCATTACAGTGCCCCTGTTAATAAACTTCGGCAGCCTGCGGTGCAAACTTTATAGCAACACAGACCGCAAACTCATAATTGTGATGGAAAGCGCGGGCGGAAGGTTGCCCCTTTAACGGCGGCGGTTCGGGGGCTGCGCAAATACCGAATTGCCAAATCTGAATTGTGCAGCCGCGGGCAGAAAGCGCCCCGGTTATGGGTGCTTGCACAGGTCGAGAGGGTCCAGCGAGAGGTTCACGTCGTCGGTTTTCACGCTCCAGAAGGTCCGGTCCGGGTAGGCTTGGCACAACCCTCGGTCATTGTCGGCCCCCTTGGATCGCGCCCATAGAATCTTTTCCGAGTTGAAATCCGCTCCATTGTGCACCAGTTCGTTTCCCGGATAGTGCCGTTGCAAATCGTACGACACCAGGACCAACTGTTTTCCCGGCTGGCTCTTTAATTGCTGGGCCACCAATTTTCGGGCGTCGCGGAAAGTGAAGACGGCATTCATCGCGGTGCTGCCGGTTTGCCTGGTCAGCGAGCTAACCACCACGGTGAGGCATACGGCCAGAACGAAGGCCTGCTCGCCAGCGTGCCGCTGTTGCCACAGATATCGCAGCCCTTCCGCCGCAAATAGGTAGACGGCTAACGTTGCCGGCGCAGCATAGTGCGGCATGGTATAGAAACACAGGGCAAGGGCAATAGCCATCGAAAGCGTAGCAAAGACCACGATCCGCGCGCGCGGTTGCCTCAGGCTTGCGAGAAAGCCGAGCAATACCGGGAACGATAATGCCGGCCCCACATAGAAAAACCAATCCGACAGAAGGCGCCGTATCCTCCACGCTGATAAGCCCGGAGATAGATTTGGTTTTCTCGTAGCCAAACTCCTCTTCGATGACCTTATAGAACTTTGCAAACACCGGATCGCGAAATGCCGGAGCGGGTTTTGCCCGTTGCCACAAGAACAAGGGAACGCGGAGAATAGGTGCGCTCGTTCAGGACATAAGGCAGCAAGAGCGGATTGCCGGTGGTTCGCTGGTTGTAGTATCCGATCAGAGCCATTCCAGCCGACACCGATAGCCACCACGGGCAGTACCGTTGATCGAAGCTTCCCTTCCCCGCGGATCGTGGCCCGCGTCAGTTTGTAGCCGAAGTACACCAGCAGAGGGAGCGAGAAGGCGAAGCCTTCATATGGTCGGGAAGTAGCCAGGATCAGGAGTGAGACCGCAAACACCGATGCCAAGTAGCAGACGGTTGCGCTCGGTTCGTTGCGCCTGGAATAGCCGCACCACCGCGCCCAGAGCGAGCGCGCCGCCAAGCGCAGCCATGGACCCGCCCCAATACGAGTTCATCCAGTAGGACAAAAGCGCGATGCGGACCACCGCCAGCAACCCGCCCAGCAGCGCCCATCCCGGCGGCAGGAAGGCTTGCAGCGCCCAACAGATCGCGCCGCACAAGGCGGCGGTGCTCAGATATACCCCGATCCACGGCTGATGGAAGACGACCTCCCGAACGCCAACACCAGTGCCCTGCGACACCGGGTATTTCGAATGGTAGGTGGGCGTCATGTTCACACGGAAGGTCTCGAAGTGCTGCCATGCTGGCGGGGTTGGATTGCTGAGCCGGTAATGGGAGAAGGTGTCAGCCATCAGTAAATAGCTGTATTCATCGTTGATGCGAGGTGCGGGGATACCGACAGCCGGTAGCAGCAGTGCCCGGCCGACCAGCGTGACGGCAATCACAAACACCACTCCGCGCAAATTGCTGCCGAGTATCCACGCCAACCATCTTGGCCGCTTCACTGCGGGATGCAGAAAACGCAGGCTGACATATCCGAGAAGGAATGCGGCGAAAAGTATGCCGCTTTCCGTTGCCAGCATCCGCAGACCGTTTATCGGCACATAATTCATGAAGGGACATTCTACGGTGAGTTGGAGTGCAAGTCTTGGATGAAACCAAAACTGGGCACAGCGTTCGCCGCATTCTGCCAGGCCGTTTAGTTCCCTTGCTAATCCCCCCAATCTCTCCGGGAGTGTTGCAACCTTCAAACGCAGACAGTTATTGCATGCGCGCCAGTTGCGCCGATTTTCTTCGGGTTGCTACAGGGCGCGCTTCCAGAAGTCCAGCATCGCATATCCGAGATGGATCTGCGCCGGAGTATCGGTAAATCCGTGCTTGCGCATGGGGTAGATGATGCTTTCGTACTGCTTACCCGCCTCGATCAGCGCGTTCATGAACGCCAGCTCGTTCTGCGGGTGCACGTTGTCATCGTAGCTGCCGAAAATGATGAGCAGGGTGCCGTGCAGTTGCGCGGCCCGCTTCACCAGCGAAGTACTTTCGTAAAGCTCGGGGTGCTCATTCGGCAGCTTGGCTATGGCTTCGGACCACTTTGAATCATAGTAGTGCCAGTCGGTGACGGGCGCGCCCGCGATGCCCGCCTTGAATTCCTGCGAGCGCGTCATGCAGTTCAGGGTGTTGGTGCCGCCGCCGCTCCAGCCATACACCCCGACCCGGTCCGGCATCGACCCACGGCTGCTGCTTGAGCCACTTGATGCCGGCCACCAGGTCGTCAGTCTCCGAAACCGACGGATTATCCACTGCCAGGTTTTCCAATTTCTTGCTGATCCCGGTCGCCGAGCGATTGTCGATCACCGCCACCACGTATCCGTTCTCGGCCAAAATGTTGTAGTACATCATGCTGTATTGCCATCCGTTGCTCACCGACGGCGCCGAAGGCCCGCCATAAATGTGCAGAATTACCGGGTACTTCTTGGCTGGATCGAAGTGGCTGGGCTTCAGGATCTGCGCCGGCATGGGAAATCCGTCCGCCGCGGGAATGGTCAGCAGCTCGGGAAAATGCACGCTTGCCGGTAACAGCTCCGGACGCGGCGCCGCCAGCACCGAGATCGGCTTGCCGTCGGACGCGTGCAGACTCAGGGCTGGCAGCGTCTTGATGTCGGAGAAGTTGTCGAAGTAGTAGCGGGTGTCCGGCGACATCGAGATGCGATGCACTCCGTGCTCGCGCGAGATTTGCGTCAGGCCCGTGCCGTCGAAATTGGCGCGATACAACTGCCGCTCGGTGGAGATGTCCTTCAGCGTGACGAAATAGACCCAGGCATTCTTCTCGTCAATGCCGGTGACCGACTGTCGCACCCAGAATGGCCGGCCGCCGGAGGAGGCCATGGCCCAGTCGCCGTTCGTTACCTTGTTTACCAGCGTGCCGTCCATTCGATAGCGATACAGATGCATGTAGCCATCGCGCTCCGACGCCCACAGGAAGTGCTGGCCGTCTTTGAGGAAGTACAGATCGTCCTGCATGTTGACGTATCCCGGGATGTTTCGATGAGGATGCGCTTGGCCTCGCCCGATTGCGTATCGGCGAAGTACAACCACAGTTTTGCCTGCGGACGATCCAGCGTCTCCACCGCCACGCGCCGGGAGTCCGGCAGCCAGTTCACCCGCAGCAACCATTCGTAGGGTTCGGAAATGTTGATCCATTGCGTCTTGGCCGACGCGGTACCCACCACCCCCACGCGTACCCTAGGGTTCTTCTCGCCCGGCTTCGGATACACCTGGTGAATGATGCGCGGGTCCTGCGGACGGAAATCCACGAACGTGCTCACGGCAACGCCGGTCACGTCGGTCTGCAAGTACGCAATGGACTTGGAATCCGGCGACCACCAGTAGCCGAGATCCGTGCGCCCGAAAATTTCCTCCCAGTACACCCAGGTGAGGGTTCCGTTCAGGATTTGCTCCGAACCGTCCTTCGTCAGGCGAGACTCTTTTTTTGCTGCGATGTCGTAAACATAGAGGTCGTTGTCGCGGACGTAGGCCAGCTTGCTCCCGTCGGGAGAGAAGTGCACGTCCTCTTCTTCGGAGGGTGTTGAGGTCACGCGGGTAAACGTCGCACTCGGCAAATCCAGCAGGAACACGTCGTTGGCGAACAGGTAAGCGGCTTTTGTGCCGGCGCTGTCGAACTCCTGGGGCCACTCGAGTCCCTTGACCCCTTCCTTCGGCAGCAGCGACTTGAGCGAGGCCACGGCCTGCGCCAGGTTCAGCAGCGGACGCCGTTGTCCGGTCGCCGGATCGAACCATTCGAAGTTACGCTCAGGCTCGGGCAGACGCTCGTTGTAGAGAATGGCGGAACCGTCTTGCAGCCAAAGCGTTTTGGGTACCTTGGCAATGTTTCTGCCGGGCTTGCCCATCGCCCATTCCATGGAGAGTTCTGGACGCTGCTGGGCGGCGGCCAATGACGCCAGGGAAAACGAAAGAAGGGCGAGATAAAAGGCGCATCGCTTGATGCGGGTGGAATGCGTATACATGACGGATTGGTCCTCCCGATGAAGAAAGGCCATTCTAGAACACATCGCGGCGCTGAGCCGAACGGAGACATGCGGTGCACTAACTGTCGCTTCTCCGCGTAGCCATTGTGTGATGAGTGTCCTGATTTGTTCACCGCAGACTCAGCGCTGCCAAAGTTCTAGAATGCGGACATGAGGATCTTGCTGTTCAGCGGAAAAGGTGGCGTAGGCAAGACCAGCCTTGCCGCCGCCACGGGCATAAAACTAGCGGAACTGAAGTACCGCACCCTGGTCATGAGTATCGATCCGGCACACAGCCTGGCAGATGCTTTCGATCTCGACACCGACCTCTTCCATGTTCAGACCGCGGACCCACTGCCTATCAGCGATCGGCTTTCGATCCAGGAGCTGAACATCCAGAAAGAGATCAAGCGCCATTGGCAGGAAATTTCTTCCTATGTGAGTTCCGTGTTGCGCACCACCGGCATCAGCGGCGTAGAGGCGGAAGAACTCGCCATTCTGCCGGGCATGGAGGAGCTCAGCGCGATGATGTATATCAATCAGTACCGGCGCGAGCAGCGCTACGACGTCATCGTGCTGGATGCCGCGCCCACCGCGGAATCCATGCGCTTCATCAGCATGCCGACAACGCTGGACTGGTACATGAAGCACATCTTTCCCTTCCAGCGTAATCTTCTCAAGGCGGTGCGGCCCATCGCCAACCGGGTTGCGCCGTTCGAGCTGCCGCCCGACGCCTACTTTGGCAACATTCGCGACCTGTTCGAGAAGCTGGAGGGGGTGGACGAGATCATGGAAGACCCGCAGATTACCAGTGTGCGGCTGGTCACCAATCCGGAGAAGATGGTGTTGCGGGAGACGCAACGGGCATTCGTGTACTTTTCTCTGCACGGGCTCACCGTGGATGCAGTCATTGTGAACCGTGTGCTTCCAAGGGAAGTTATGGATGCCTGGTTCAAGGAGTGGCACACCTCCCAGAACACGATGGTGCGCGAAATCGAGGACTACTTTGCGCCCGTGCCGGTGAAGAAGGTACCGCTGTTCTCGCATGAGGTGCTGGGCACGCAGCGCCTACAGGACCTTGCGCGAGTGCTGTATGCTGAGGACGAAGATCCGTCAGCCGTGACCCGAACCGAGAAACCCTACACCTTCGGGAAGCAGAATGGCGTGTACGAGATTCGCGTCCTTCTGCCTTTCGCCACCAAGGGCGAGGTCGAACTGTTTAAGAAAGGCGACGAACTGGTCGTGCAGATCGGTACTTTCCGGCGTCACATCGGGCTGCCGCGATCGATGGCAGCCCTCTCGCCATCGCGGGCGAGGCTGGAAAGCAAGATCCTCACGGTCGAGATGAAGGAGACACCATGAACAAGCCAAGAAAGGGCCAGTCAACCATGGCAGAGCAAGTCGAGTACGCGCCCTGCCCATGCCGCGAGATCGTGGATACCGTGCGAGAGTTCCTGGGGGTTTCGCCTACTGTAAGGCAGCACTTGGCAGCCTCCAGAATCGAGTTCCTCAAGGCGATCCGGGAGGTCCTCAACGAGCGCATCGAGCACTTGTCGAGCCAGGGCCAGAAGGGCACAAAGGTCGCGGTTGAGTAAGACCGGTCTCATTAACAAGGAAATTTTGCTGCCTGAGTTCCTCAATAGAGATTGCCATCACCGGTGTGCGCATCTATCCAGGATTTGCTGTGGCGTATGACCCTGCTGGCGCAACGTGCGCAGGGCGAGGGCATCGTGCCGCTTGGCCAGTCGAATGCCCGCTTCGTCGCGCAACAGATCGCAATGGTAGTAGGTTTAAGGCGTTCTAGTTTCAACTCGGGATTCGGAGGGGTATCCGCCATCTTGCTTGGCCGGTTGCCTGCCAACCGGACTACGGCAAATTGGGCGCTGGGCCTGCGGCTGGAGGTGTCGAGAGCGCCTTCACTACGGCGACGCGCATGGGCTGCAATTCTTCTTGGATCGTATTCCATACGATTGCGTCATCGACGCGATGATACCCATGACGCAAGATATTGCCCATCCCGCGAAATCCTTGCCAATCAGGTCCTGGGCATATCGTTTCCGCTTCATCCCCGAGTCTGATTGTCGCTTCGGCGAGAATTTGCAATTGCCGCTCGACAGCGGATTTCGTTTTAAGGTCCTTTCGATAGGACTCGAAATCCATTTCACCAATGAATTCATCGATGCGGTCGATGCTTTCCTGAATGTCACGCAGGTGCGTTTGAGCATCTCTAAAAGGCAAGGACAGCCTCTCGTATGGCTCTGGTGCGGACAGGTTCTCGCATCCAGTCGGGGGAAGACAAATCGACCTTGACGCCCAAAATATCTCTCAGGCGATTTTCAAGCCTGCCAACGCTTACCAGAGTGAAGGACTTCGATTGGTCGAAATCGGCCATCAAATCGACATCGGAGAAAGGCGCAGCGTCGCCCCGAGCCACAGATCCAAAGATCCGCAAATGGACAATGCCGGCGGCCTTAAGCTCCGGTACATGCTCGCGTAATTTCGAAACTACTTGTTCTTTCTCCATGCGCGCAACTCCGCCTGACTTCAAAGGCACAATCAAAAGCCACCTTCATTTTCGCCCCGTCCCCGGCTCTTGACAAGCCGCAATGCCAGGAAAACGCTGTGGCCTTAGCCCTTGATAAAAATTGCCATCACCGGTGTGCGCATCTATCCAGGATCTGCTGCGGCGTATGACCCTGCTGGCGCAACGTGCGCAGGGCGAGGGCATCGTGCCGCTTGGCCAGTCGAACGCCCGCTTCGTCGCGCAACAGATCGCAATGGTAGTAGGCGGGCACCGCTAGATCGAGCGCGCGCAGCAACAGCAACTGCCGCGCCGTGGACTTCAGCAGGTCGGCGCCGCGCACGATTTCAGTAATGGCCATGGCAGCGTCGTCAGCCACCACCGCCAGTTGATAGGCAGGCACGTCGTCGCGCCGCCAGATCACGAAGTCGCCGAAGTCTTTGCCCGCCAAGAAGCGTTGCGGTCCCTGCCGCAGATCGTCGAAGGCCACCGTCTCGCCGTCGGGCACCCGGAATCGCCAGTTCACGCCTGCGGGCGACTTCGTACCGGCTGGCCTCGCCGACCTTTTCGCGGCAGCGCCCGGGATACAGTGGCTCATCATCGCCTTCATTCGGCGCCGCCGCCGATTGGGCGAGGTCTTTGCGCGAGCAATCGCAGGGATAGATGAATCCGCCATCGCGCAGCTTGCGCCACGCGGCCAGGTAGAACTCGCGCCGTCGGCTCTGCTCATAGGGCGCGAACCGGCCCGCCGATGTCGGGGCCCTCCTGCCAGCGGATGCCCAGCCATCCAGGTCTTCCATCATGGCCCGCGCAAATTCCGGCTTGGAGCGCTGCGGGTCGAGGTCTTCGTTGCGGAAGATCAGGGTTCCGTCATGCTCAACGGCGCGCCGGTAGGCTGTCCAGAACGTGCAGGCATGCCCGATGTGCAGCAGTCCGGTGGGCGAAGGCGCCAGCCGTCCGCGGTAAGACGTGCCATGCACGTTGGGACCTGCAGTCATGACTCGATTCTAGAGGTACGGCGGCTTACAATGTTGAGTCGCATTCCTCACGGCGTTCAGGACGGAGCAGCCTCCGGCATTATGTGACAGGAGTAGAAGGCGTTGTCGAAATCGAGTCGGAGTGGACTGGTCGGAGGTGGGAACGTATGGGGATGCCGTTACGGGTTCGCATCACGAAGCCTGCGACTGCCCTGCCCTAGCCAAAAGCAGGCTAGAAGGGCGGCTGGGGCGCTAGCATTTTATTGGGTAGGGTGTCGAACTTCGATTTGTCTACCGTTAGATCGTCGGTCATGAGAATATTCTGGCTTGAGGTAATAAAATGGGTACCTCATCGAATGTCTGGAAAATCCCGGAAGAAGCGTTACTGACTTACTGCTACAACCTCGACTGTTTAAGGCCTTTTCACCTCATACCGGGCAGCGAAGACGAAGAGAAGTTTTTCAAGGAACTGCTGGAGGATCGGAACGCCCGAGGGCCTATAAAATTGCACTTGGTTTGCCCGCGCTGCGGCTCTTTTGTTGAAGTTTTGACATCCGAGCTGGAGGTCTGCACATGTGGCCAGGAACCGCACAACCCGCCGTATAAACCTTGAAATCCTAAGTCAAGCATACAATCGTTTCTGTTGAACGCCTGGATTCAGGGTAGAAACATCAGGGGGAGTTCATGTTCAAAGGATTTCGTGAGTTTGTGCTGCGGGGCAACGTAGTCGATCTGGCTGTGGGCGTCGTTATCGGCGCCGCTTTTGGCACCGTGGTCAGTGCATTCGTGAAAGATTTGCTGACTCCGGTGATTGCCGCGGTGGCGGGCAAGCCGGACTTTTCCAGCTTTCTTCTTCGAGGCCCATGGGGCGAAGTTTCTTTACGGCGACTTCGTCAATACGCTTATCTCATTTCTGTTGATCGCTGCGGCCGTGTATTACTTTGTGGTTTTGCCGGTCAATACTTTGATGAAGCGTTTTGAGAAGCAGGCCCTGCCCGACAAGAAGAAGTGCCCGGAGTGCCAGAGCGATGTCCCGATCGAGGCCCGGCGGTGCGCGTTCTGCACCTCAGTACTGGCCTAAGGGAAGCTCTGATTAAGTCTGGCTCTTTGAAGGGGACGGCCTTCAGGCCGTCCGTAAATGCCTAATATGAGGCCTGGGCTTTAGCCCCTGCGGAAGGTCCAACGGACTTAATCAGAGATTCCCTAGAGCGTGTTTCATAAACAGTGCCTCAGCGTAATCCAGAAGCACGCGAGATAGAAGAAGGCGCGGTAGGTGGAGAGTAGATGCTCATGACGAACCAGCAACCGGCGGAATTGACCAAGCCAAGCGTTGGTTCGCTCCACAATCCAGCGGCGAACATAACGCCGCAGTTTACGTCCATCTTCGATAGCGCCGTTGCTTGTTGTTCTTGCGATAGGGCGCAATCAGTTCGATGCCTCGCTTCTTCAGTCGCTGGCGCAGTGGGTCAGAGTCGTAGCCACGGTCGGCGATTACGCGCTCGGGTTTTTGCCGCGGCCGGCCTTTGGGACGAGGCACGCGGACTGCGGCGAGCGTGGCTTCCGCAAGCGTAACTTCTGCCGGAGAGGCACTTTCCAGCCGAACTCCCAGCGGAAGACCTTGACCGTCGACCAGTACCATCCACTTCGTGCCCTTGCCCCGCTTGGTTTTACCCACCGCGAGGCCCCCTTTTTGGCCGGGGCGAAGCTGCCGTCCAGGAAGGTCTCGTCCCATTTCAGCAGGCCCTCTTCATCCAGAGCCCCCAGCAGGGCACGCCATGCCTTCAGCCAGACACTTTCCTCTTCCCATTGCTTCCAGCCGCCGCCAGCAGGTCGAGGGCGAAGGAAACTCCTCGGGCAGGAACCGCCAAGCGGCACCGGTTTGCAGAATCCACAGAATGCCTTCCAAACAGGCCCGGTTCAACGCCCACGGCCGGCCCCGGTTTGTCCCGCCGACGCTTTGGTTCGGGCAAGCAATGGCCCAATCAGCTCCCACTGCTCGTCCGTCAACAGCTTCTGCCGTTTCTTCATGACAGAAGCTCACCAGTTCACCTGCCTCACGCATAATACTTGGATGTGAGGCCGAACCTATTTATGAAACACGCTGTAGGCAATACGCCCTAGTCGCGCGCGAAGTGCAACCACTCGGGGCCTTACTTGGCCTGAAGCAGAGTCTTGATCTCCGCTTCCAGGTCGGTCATTTGCACCTCGCCAACATACTTTGCCGCAACTCGGCCGTCGCGGCCGATCAGGAAGGTGATCGGCAAGTCCCAGCACACCGCCGTATGCCTTCGCTACCTTTTCATTTCCCAAGGCGACGGGGTAGTTCATCTTGAATTCCTGGTAGAACTCGCGCACCGGCTTGGGGCCGTCGTCCATGGAAATGCCGATCACTTGCAAGCCCTGTTCGCGATACTTGTTCTGGAACTCCACAAATGAGGGATCTTCGCCTCGGCAGGGCGTACACCAGGTCGCCCAGAAGTCCAGCAGCACAACCTTGCCTCGATAGTTCGCAAGCTCCAGCGGCTGCCCATTCAAATCTTGCAGCGAGAAATCGGGCGCGACCCAATGAACCATGGACGACCGTCCGACCGGGCTTGGAGGGTCGGAACTCCGCCGGCTTACTTGTAGACGGCGAACACGAGCACGATCGCGACCACAATCAGGACGGCTTTTCTCATCGAATCTATTGGCCTTTGATGGTGGGGTAGCCCTTGTATACCCAGTCGGTCCCGAAGTTGTCGGCGATGTAGAGCACCTTCACGTTGGTGAAGCCCTCTTTGTGCAGCTCGTTGTAGGCAGGCCGCACGTTGGGACAGTGGCTCCAGGGGCAGCACCCGCAATAAAGAACAATGAACGTTTTATGCGGCAGCGGTTTTACCCGCCTTCGCAGCGATTCGATGCCTTGCGAATCCGAGCCGGCCCCGATGTACTCCGAGCCGGGAATGTGCGCCTGCATATACAGAAGATGCGGGCCCACGTTCAGGATCAGCGGCTGTTTGGCCTTTGGGCAACTGCAAAATGTTGACCAGGTCCTCGGGATTGATTAGCTGGGCGCTGCCCGGCGCCAAGTCAGATGCAGACGCGGCGCGCTTGTGGGTGGGCGGAGCGTCCCGGCGCCAGCCCGCCATTCGCCACGGCGTAGCGGGTGGACACCAGCATTGCAACGAATATCCCTACGACGACAACAAGAAAGCAGCACCTTGCTAAGGATTTCATCGGAGTGCCTTTCCATAATTCAATCATTGCGGAGATTCGCCCGTAACCCAGAAGCATAAACTATAGCGAACAGGTTTAGCTTTTCTTCAGCAGCGCAACGTGGCTACGCCGGATGGATGGGCGCTCGACTAACCTGAGACCGGCCGCGGCTGCGGCCACAAAGGACAAACGCGATGGGTCATCTTCCCCTCGAAAGGTCAGTCCACCAAAAAAGCGGAGCACCTCGCGGGTGCTCCTTCAGAAGCCGGATCGCCAGTCAGTTGTTACGCCGCCGGCCGCCCGACCATTCGGGAATGCCTTGGGCATTTCGCAGTACCAGTGTCTTCCCGTCTTTGACGATTTGACGCGCCAGCAACGCTTCCTTGTCCTGGATCGTGACCTTCGATCCGATGACTTCAATTGCGTCGCCCTTGGCGAATGAGAAGTTGTTCTCCGTAACAAAATCCGACGGCCCGACGTGTACGTCCATGGTTCCCGAGTCAGTTTTCAAAAGCAGGTGTGTACCCATCCAGCCATGCATCCCCTGAAGCTGCTGGACGTCCTCGACTGTTCCCTTGACCGTGACTTCTGTTTTGGGATCGTAGTTACGCATCCCCATTCCCATCCCCTGGCCCTGGGCCAGAGCTGTGGCGGCGAATGCCAAGCCAAGAGTTACGGCCATAAGTGCTATAAGTAATGATTTCAAATTCTTCATATGCCCTCCCAGGCGCTATCTGGTTTCGAGTTCCGGCGATGAACTTCCGGCGCTCTTTCATGAGTCAGATCGTATCCCGTGGTGAAGGGTGAACTGTGGAACCTAATCGCGACATGATCTCGCCGCTGAACTTATTTGTTTGGCGGAGGTGCTTCCTGCTTGGTTTCGCACCGCGACCCGGCGCTCCTCTGGCTCCTTCACGTGGGAACGCCGAGCTTGGGCAGAAGCCACTGCGTCAGCACCACCTAGACAACCAGGAACACAGATGATTGGGACCCAGCCAGCCATGCTTCTATTACACTCCACCCGCCGGTTTAACGCCACAGCTTGCGCAGGAAGGCCATCATCGGGCACCAATTGGTGAAGCGCCGACTGAAACAGATTCAGCCCGACGAAAGCGGTGAACAGATACCAGTAGGGCGAGACCCAATAACCGAGGGCCAGCGAGATCAGGACAAAAGCGCCCGCGATCAGGCGCAATGAGCGTTCGATGTTCATACTTGTACCTCCGAAGCGTCCGGCGCGCACTCTAACCTGGGTGGCGCCGGCAATTTGCGTTTTTCAACCATGTAATACAGGACCGGGACGGCCATGCGCGACAACAGCGTCGAAGCCACTTCCCCGGCCATCAGAGAAATTGCCAGTCCCTGAAAAATCGGGTCGAACAGAATTACGCTGGCGCCCACCACCACCGCCGCCGCGGTCAGCAGCATGGGGCGGAAGCGCACCGCGCCGGCGTCAACCACCGCATGTTCCAGCGTCATGCCCTGTTCACGGCGCAGCTCGATGAAGTCCACCAGGATGATCGAGTTCCTCACGATGATTCCGGCCCCGGCGATGAAGCCGATCATCGAGGTTGCGGTGAAGAACGCGCCCATCAGCGCATGTGCCGGCAGGATGCCCACCAGCGTCAGCGGGATCGGCGCCATGATCACCAGCGGCGTGATGAAGGACCGGAACCAGCCCACCACCAGCACGTAAATCAGCACCAGCACGGCGGCGAACGCCAGTCCCAGGTCGCGGAACACTTCGATGGTGATGTGCCACTCGCCGTCCCACTTCATCGCCAGCCGGTCGGTCTCGGTGGGCATGGCAACGTTGTACTGCTTGATCTGGTATCCCTCCGGCAGTCCTCAACTGGTCGATGGCCTTGCCCATCTTCATGATGGCGTAAACCGGGCTCTCCTCCTGGCCGGCCACATCGCCCAGCACATACACCACCGGCCGCAGGTTCTTGCCGTAGCGGGTGATGTCGATGGTCTTCTTCTCGACGTTGGTGACTTCGCGCGATCGACACCTGCCCGCCGCTCGCGCGTGGGCATGCGCATCGAGGTCAGCGACTCGATGGCCGAGCGCCCGGCGCGGTCCAGTTGCACGCGAATGGGAACGTCTTCGCGCGACTTCGGATCGTGCAGCAAGCCCGCGGTTGCGCCGTCGAGTCCGATCGCGCACGGTCTCCGCCACCGCCGCCGCGGAAACGCCGTTCAGCGCCGCCTTGTCGAGGTCCACCTTGACGTCGTACTTCACCTGCGGGTCTTCGACGTACCAGTCCACGTCCACCACGCCGGGCGTCGATCTGGAAAATCTGCTTGATCTTTTTCGCCAGCTCGATCTGCTGCTGGTAATCCGGCCCGTACACTTCGGCGACCAGCGTCTCCAGCACCGGAGGCCCCGGCGGCACCTCGGCGACTTTCAGCCGCGCGCCATACTTGTTGCCAATCTCAACCAGGCCGGGCCGCAGCCGCTTGGCGATCTCGTGGCTTTGCGTGCTGCGCTGGTGCTGGTTCAGCAGGTTCACCTGGATGTCGGCCTGGTTCGCGCCGTGCCGCAGGAAGTAATGCCGCACCAGCCCGTTGAAGTTGTACGGGCCGGAAGTGCCGGCATAGATCTGGTAGTTCACTACTTCGGGCTGCTTGCCGAGATACTGTCCCAGTTCCTGCGCGACGCGGGTTGTCTGCTCCAGCGTGGTGCCGTTCGGCATGTCAACCATGACCTGGAACTCGCTCTTGTTGTCGAAGGGCAGCATCTTCACCTTCACCAGCTTGAAGGCCACCAGCGAGCAGGCCAGCAGCAGAAGCACAACCATGCTGCCAAGAAAGAGCCAGCGTCGTTTTGCCTGCGCAATGAGCGGGTCCATGATTCGACGGTAGAGCCGGGTGGTCCAGCCTTCCGGTGTCGTGCTTACGGCTGTCATCGTTCGGCGTAGTGGCGCAGCAGGCGCAGCGCCGCCCACGGCGAAACCACGAACGCCACAATCAGCGAAAACAGCATGGCCGCCGATGCTCCCACGGGAATCGGCCGCATGTACGGCCCCATCAGCCCGCGCACAAAGGCCATCGGCAGGATCGCGGCGATCACGGCGAAGGTCGCCAGGATGGTTGGATTGCCGACTTCATCCACCGCTTCGACCGCCACCTCGGATAACGAGCGACCGCGACTCTCCGGCAGGCGGAAGTGGCGCACGATGTTCTCCACCACAACGATGGCATCGTCCACCAGAATGCCGATGGAGAAGATCAGCGCGAACAGCGTTACCCGGTTCAGCGTGTAACCGAAGAAGTAGAAGATGAACAGCGTCAGCGCCAGGGTGACCGGAATTGCGATCAGCACCACGCCCGATTCGCGCCAGCCCAGCGCGAGCGCGATCAGCAACGTGACCGAAAGCGTCGCGATGAACAGGTGCTTCAGCAGTTCATCGGACTTGTCCTTCGCGGTCTCGCCGTAGTTGCGGGTGACCGTGACATTCAGGTCCGGCGGCAGCAGGTATCCGCGCAGCGACTCGATCTTCTTCTCCGCCGCCTGGGTGATATCGGTTGCGTTGGTGCCCTTGCGTTTGGCCAGCGTGATGGTCACCGCCGGATAGTCGCCGCGCACGGTGTCTTGCGTAGCAGCGCCATTGGCGTAGAGAACGTAATCCTGCGGCTCGGCGGGGCCGTCCGCGATCGAGGCAGCCACATCGCGCAGATACACCGGCCGCCCCTGGTGTACGCCGACGACAATCTGCTGCAAGTCACTCGCCGTCCCAAGGAACCGTCCGGCTTCGACGGCGAACTCCTGATTGTCGCGCGCAAAGCTGCCGGCATCGCCGCGCGCATTGGCTTGCTGCAACTGCGCCACCACCGCTTCCGGCGTCATGCCATACGCCGCCAGCTTCTGCGTGTCCAGCGTCACCCGCACCTGGCGTGGCAGGCCGCCGATGATCTTGGTCTCGGAAACGTTGTCGAGTTGCTTGAGCTGCTCCTCCAGCTCGCCCGCGATCTGCCGCAGTTGATAGCTGTCGTAATTTTTGCCCCACAGCGTCAGCGCCATGATCGGCACGTCGTCGATGGAGCGCACTTTGATCAGCGGCTGCGAAACGCCCTTGCGGTATGCGGTCGAAGTTGGAGTACAGCTTGTTGTAGGTCTTGACGATCGCGTCTTCTTCCTTCGTCCCCACGTAGAAGCGCACCACCAGCATGCTCATGCCGGGCTGCGAAATGGAGTACACGTACTCCACGCCCGGCACCTCGCGCAGCAGCCGCTCCATGGGAATGCTGGCGCGCTGCTCGACTTCGGCGGGCGTGGCGCCCGGCATCTGCACGAAGACGTCGAGCATGGGCACGACGATCTGCGGCTCTTCTTCGCGCGGCGTCTTCCAGATGGCGAAGGCGCCCAGCAGCAGCGAGGCCGCCACGAACAGCGGCGTCAGCTTCGAGTTGATGAAGTGCGAAGCAATCGCGCCCGCGATCCGCATTGGGGTTTTGGTCTCGGCCATTACTTCGCCTCGACCTGCTTGCCGCTCAACTCGCGATCGCCGGGCTGGGCGACAACCTGGTCGCCCGCTTGCAGTCCCGAGAGCACCTCGACTTGCTGCGCCGAAGGTTGCCCAGCGTGACGTAGCGCAGGCTTGCCAGCTGGTCTTTGCCGACGACGTAGACCGCCTGCAACTGTCCGCGGCTGATCACCGCGGTCTGCGGAATCACCACCGACTCGCGCTGCCCGCGCGGAAAGCGCGCCCGCCCGAACAGCCCGGAACGAAGCTGCGCATTCGGCGGCAGCTCGATCTTCACCGTGAAGGTCCGGCTCGCCGGATCGGCCGCGGGAACAATCTGCACAACCTTGCCCGCGATCGCCTGGTCGCCCAGCGCATCGATCACGACCGGCACGGCTTCACCCAGGCGGACCGCGCCCATCTTGCTTTCGTCCACCGTGGCTTCCAGGCGGAAGTGGCTGGGATCTTCGACCAGCAGCAGCGGAACTCCCGGCGCCGCCATGGCGCCGGCGTCCGCCAGTTTGGCGACCACCAGCCCGTCAAACGGCGCGCGAATCTTGGTGAAGCCCATGGCCGTGCTTGCCTGCGAGACTCCGGCTTCGGCTTGCGTGCGGCCGGCGTGGGCGGCATCGCGTCGCGCTTTGGCCGCCGCCAGCTTGGTCTTCACCTCGTCGAACTCCTGCGGGCTGACCGACTTCTTGTCGTACAGCATCTGGTAGCGCTTCATCGTCGCTTCCGCCAGCGCGTAGTCGGCATCGGCGGCGGCAATGGTTTCCTGCGAGGCTTGCAGCCCGGCATTGGCGCCGGCGTAAGCGGCACGCTGCTGGGCTTCGTCGATCGTGATCAGCACTTCGCCGCGCCGCACCGATCGCCTTCATGTACGTTGACGCGCGTGATGGTCCCCATCACCTGGCTGGCAAGTTGCGCCGATTGCGCCGCGCGCACCGTGCCGGTGGCTTCGACTGTAATCGGGCACAGTCGTCTTCTCGCGCTGTCAGCAGCGTAACGTCACGCACCATTTCGGGCGCGGGCGCCGGCGTCGGGCTTCTCGCCGGAGCAAGCGGCCGGTCAACACGAGGAGGAGCACAAACCGCGAGTCTGAATGTTGCGAATCATTGCGTCACCGCCGGAGAACTCGGAGTCAGCGTGCCGGTCGCCAGCTCCACCCCGGCGTAGCTGGTTTGCACGCGGTACACTGCCTGCCAGTAGTCGGCCTTGGCGCGATGCGCGGCCTCTTCCACGCCCAGCAGATCGCTGACCGTGCTCAGGCCGCCTTCGTAGCGGTTCTGGTTGATGCGCAGGCTTTCGTCCGCTTGCGCGATCGCGCCGCGCGCCACCTCGACTTGCTGGCGTGCCGCATCGTATTCGTAATAACGCCTTGCGCACTTGCAGCCGGATCTCGTCGCGAAAAGCATCGCGCATCGCCGCCGCCCTCTCCTGCACCGCTTTTTCGCGGGCGAGTGCGCCCGCTTGCTGTCGCCGTCGAACAGATCGAACTGCAACTCCGCGCCCGCGATCCAGTTGTTGCCGCCGTTCCATCCCGACGGAAGGGCTGTCCGTCTTCCCACGAGCCAAAGACATTCAGCCGCGGAGCCAACGCGCCTTTGGCCATCGATACGCTCTTGGCCTGCGCGCTGCGCTCCGACTCCACGCGCTTCAAGTCGGGACGTTTTTCCAGCGCCTCGGCTTCCAACTCCGCCGCCGTCGCCGGCGGAAACGTCCGCTCCTCCAGCGCCTCCTGCGGTTCGTAGACGGTATCCGCAGGCATGCCCAGGGCCAGCGCCAGTTGCGTGCGCGCCAACGCCAGGCCGTTCTGCAGCTGGATCAGTTCCTGCTTGCGTCGACGAGGTCAGCACCTGCGCGCTCAACAAGTCCGAGTCCACCGCCATGCCGCTCTCCACCCGCGCTCGGCTCTGTTGCTCGATGGCCTGCGCCGTCTTCAACGCGTCCTGGGCCACCTGCCACTGCTTCTGCGCCAGCAGCACTCCGTAGTAAGCCTGCACCGCCTGGTACACCAGCTCCTGGTCGGTGCGGTCCAGTTGCTGCTCCGCCGCCTGCTGCATGAATTTCGCGCGGCTAACGCCGATACCAGCTTTGCAGGCCGTCGAACAGGCTCCACTGCCCGGAGAAGCGGCTGGAGAAGTTGCCGATCGGGGTTGGCGTGTTCAGCGTGTTCAGCGCGAAGTCGGCAGCGGTGAAGATCTGCTGCCGCAGTCGCGTGCCGAAAACAAACACCGGATCGTTGCCGCGCATCGCGCTCTCGGTAAACATGATTTTCGGCATGCAGCGGCGAGCGGGCTTCGCGAACCTCGGCCAGCGGAAATGCGGGTGTCCGCCATCGCGGCCTTGTGCAGGGGATTTTTTTCCAGCGCCATGCTGACGGCCTGCGGCAAAGTAAGCGGCGTCGCGGTTTGCGCGGCCAGCGGCATCGCCAGACATGGCCGCGAGTACGCAGCCATCCGCAAGATGTGGGTCACTGCAATAGCTCGGCGATCGCAGACGAGCTGGCCTCCCAACATCCCTACGCCCCGACCAAGGCAGTTTCCAGCGCCGGCACAATCTCGAACGTGGTGTGCAGTTCGGCGCTCAACTTCACCATGGCGCCGACCGAGCAGTACTTCTCTTCCGAGAGCCGGATGGCGTCTTCCACCGCCTGGGCCGACACGTCCTCGCCTGTGACGATGTGGTGGATGCGAACCTTCGTGAAGACCTGCGGCGGATCCGGCGTCTGGTCAGCTTCGACTTTCACCTCGTAGCCGGTGACCTGCTGCCGCTTCTTGCGCAGGATGTTGATGACATCGAACGCCGTGCAGCCCGCCAGCGCGATGGCGACCAGTTCGATGGGCTTCGCGCCGGTATTGCCGGCGGCGTCGTCGATCAGGAATGGTGTCCGGTACCGCTGGTAGCTATGAATTGCCGATGAGTGCCTTAGGGGCTGAGTCAAAGTTACGCTTGCCGAGATCATGTGCTGTCTCCGTGATGTAGGGAGCCTTTGGGGACTCCTACAGCCCATTACACTTGAGCCACACGGATAAACGCTGTGACGGCGCTCACCGTTACAGGAATTCTGCGGGGAGTGAAGAAATCCCCAAATAAGGCCACACTTTGGTGGGACGGACGCTTTGGTAGAGTGGAAGGGTCTTGGGAGCCCGCGAGTTAAACGAACATGCGACTTCAGCGGGCGCTTTTGGAAAGGGTCGCACCTTGAGCACGCTTAGCGCTGGTGAGCTGCTTTATCTGTCTGTCATCACTGAGCGGGCGTAACAGGGAAGGCCCCCAACCTCAAAGACGCCAAGTTGATACGTGGCAAAGCTGCAAACCTGGATTGCGGGCTGCCAAAGGTTTCTCGACTCCTGCTCCAACACCTCAGCCCGCGAGGGATTGCTGACCCCGTTTGTTCGTCGCTAGGATGACACTGCAAGAAATTACTGCCCGCACAATCACTCTTCTAGCCCCTAATTGCGCACGGCCTTGCTCTTTGTCCCAAGGCCGTGACCGCCTGCTGGTATTTCGGCAGCAGTTCTCGGCGAAGCTGTTCGGCGCGCTGCGAATCGCACTGCGGCTGATACGACCGGCACTGGGCCACGGCGTTCTTCAGGCTCGCCAAGAAACGCCTGGCAGGGCTGGCAGTCGTGCAAGTGCCGGTCCATCTCGCTCGCACACCGCATCGTCGATGACGCCGTCCATGTAATCGGAGAGCGCGGCAAACAACCGGCGGCAACGCTGCGATCGTGGCGTCCTCGGCGGCGGCATGGAGCGTCAGACCGGTGCGCGCGGCCTTCGACAGCTCCGCCAGATGCTGGCGGACCAACAAGCGCGCGCGGTGCAGCCGCACCCGCACCGTTCCTTCGCGCAAGGTCCATGATCTTGGCTACTTCGGCTGTGCTCAGCTCTTCCATGTCGTGCAGCACCAGCACCATCCGGTACTGCGGAGGCACGCTGCAGAATCGCCTGCTTCAGTTGCTCGGCGCTTTCGCTGTTCAGCAGGGCCGCCTCCGGATTGGGCGCTGCGCTCTTCAGCAGTTCCTGTAGCTCGCGGCTGTCGGGCATCAATTCGTCCAGCGACAAGTTCTTGGCGCGGCGAGCATCTGGCTCCCCGGTGGCTGCTGATGCAGCGGTTGCGCGCCACCTTGTACAGCCATACCGTTCAGCGCCTGCGGATTGTCGAACTTGGCAAGATGCGGCATCGACTTCAGCAGCACGTCCTGCATGGTGTCCTCGGCGTCCTGGGGATGGCCGCAGACTTTCATGCTGAAGGAATAGACCGTGTTTTGCAGCAGTGCCAGCGCCCGGTCAGTCGATTCCGGCTGGTTCTGGCGAATCAGCTCCAGCGCCTGCTCTACCGCTTGCGGCATGTATTCAGGTTAGCTGATACCTCGTCGCCGAGCCAATCTCATTGCGCAACTGAGCCAGGCTTGCTTTTCTGTCGCAGGCTTGGTCCGATCTTCATCCCTTGGGTGGGCCACAGGACTATGTGATCGGGATGACAAACATGAGAGAGGACTGGAACGACAGAGGTTCTCGCACGCCCACCGAACGTTACTCCCTACTCGATTTGTCGTAATTCGCGCCAGATCCGCTCGACCTGCCGCTCCGTATCTTCCGTCGAACCGGAGTTGTCTACGATGTAATCCCCGCGCCGCGCTTTCTCTTCGTCGGAGAACTGCGCAGCACTGCGGCGCTCGACTTCGGCGCGCGCAACCTCGGAGTGGGACATTGGTTCGCTGGGCAAAGCGTTCAACTTTATGCTCGAAGTCGCAGGTCACAACGATGACTTTGTCGAAATCCTTGTCCGCTCCGGCCTCGATAAGCAGCGCCGCCTCCACAACCGCGATGCCCTGCGGATCGCTCTGCTCGACCTCCGCCATCCAGCTATTCTGACGCTTCACCACCTCGGGATGCACGATGGCGTTCAGCTCTTTGATGCGCCCGGGAAAAACCAGGTCCGCCAGCTTGCTCCGATTGATGGCGCCATCTTCATTCAGGATTTCGCGGCCGAAGCTGCGAACAACTTTGTCATAGGTGCCGGTTCCAGGTGCGTAAAGCTGATGCGCCAGTCCGTCAGCCTGAAGAAAATGCGCACCACGTTTCACCAACATTGCAGCAATGGAGGACTTGCCACACGCGATGCCACCAGTTAGCCCTACGCGCAACATTGGCATATACGTATCATCGAGAGTTGGGGCCGCACCAGCACCAGCCAGTTAGCCCTGAGGCAGTATATACATTTGTTTGCTCAAGTTTGTGTCTCGAAGACATCAAGCCATCAAGCCATCTCATAAATCGGGCTTTGAAAGAACATGGCTTCAGCCATGCCGCAAATGGCCTTTTTCGAAGCGGGCTTTAGCCCCAGAGGGTACTTCTCCTCGGACTGTACCGGTATTTATGAGATACTTGATGACTTCTAACGCGCCGCCAGCAACCCCGCGGTTTGCCCCCGGCGCAGCTTGGCCGCTTTCACCGTGTTGCTCATCAGCATGGCGATGGTAAGCGGGCCCACGCCGCCGGGTACAGGCGTGATCGCTCCGGCAACCTCGGCAACTTTGGGATGAACGTCGCCCATCAGGGTTGAGCCTTTCGCCGCGAAGTCCCGCTCACGCTTCTCGTTTCCGGCGAAGAACTGCTTGAACTCGGCAGGATCGGTGACCGTGTTCATGCCGACATCGATCACGGTCGCGCCCGGCTTCACGAAGTCAGGCGTGATCATCCCCGCCTTGCCGATGGCGGCCACCAGAATGTCGGCGCGCCGGCAGACCGCCAGCCAGGTCCCGCGTCTTGGAATGGCAAACCGTGACCGTGGCATTGCCGTTGAGCAGCAGCATCGCGACCGGCTTGCCGACGATGTCGCTGCGCCCCACCACCACGGCTTCGGCGCCGGCGATGGCAATCCCGCTGCGCTTCAGAATTTCGATGATGCCCGCCGGCGTACACGGCACCAGTCCCGGACGCTGGGTCGAGAGATAGCCGACGTTCATGGGATGAAATCCGTCTACGTCTTTCTCCGGCGATACCGCCAGCAGCACCTTCTTGGCGTCCACCTGCGGCGGCAGCGGCAATTGCACCAGGATGCCGTCGATCTCGTCGCGGCGGTTCAGGTCCTCGACCAGCGCTAACAGCTCCGCCGTGGTCACGTTGTCGGGCGGCGTGTGCTTTTCGCTGTAGATGCCAAGCTGCTCGCAGCTCTTCACTTTGTTGCGAACGTAGATCTCCGACGCCGGATTGTGGCCCGCCAGCACAACCGCCAAACCAGGACGAAGTCCGGCGGCTGTCAGCTCCTTCACCTCTTCGCCGACTTCGCTTTTGATCTGCGCCGCGATCCGCGTGCCGTCGAGAACAATGGCCGACATCAGATCCCCCCTATGGTGAAGATTTATCTTATCGCGTCTTTCGTGGAACAGCGTTAGTGGAACAGGGTCGCGAAGAATGCGCCCACCTTGCTGAAGAAACCATGCTTCTGTTCCTTCTGGGCGACCGCCGCCGTCTGACGCTCGGCACGGGTTTTCTTGGGCTCTGCCGGAGGTAGCACGACTGGGTCAAACTGCAATGCCTGGTTGTGCTCCAGCTTTAGGCTGGCCACAATCTCGTCGAGGTCGGACGCAGGATCCTCGGCGCGGAAGACTAGCGGCGCGCTAACTGCAATATGGACGTTTTGGTCCGCAGGAGCCGGCTTGGGAACGAGCTGCATTGGCTGGGCTTCCGCAGGCGGAGGCGGAGGCGGCGCAGCCTTCGCCACCTGCGTGGGGAATCGGCTGCGATAAGGGACATCCGCAGTTTTGTTTCGTGGTCGCGGCTTCGCTGAGATGTCCGCCCTTGAACAACACGGCTTCGTCTGGCTTCACCTGATACGTGGCGTCGCCCATGGTCTCGGAAACCACGATAGCCGCTACGTTCCACGGCAACGACTGGACGCATGTGTCCCCTTGAGGGCTTACCTTCACAGCAATGTGTACCGTGCCCGGACCGGGCAGCAGCAGCCGTAGATCCGGGGTCAGAAGGGTATCCGCAGCGGCCCCCAGCGGATAATTCATCTCCAGGTTTCCGCTGTTCAAGCTGAACATCAACTCGCGCCCGTTCTGCGACGCGTTAACCGAAAGATTCGTCCCCGAACAAACCAGCAGGCTCCCACCACGCTCCAGCTTCAACGTAGCGTTTTGCGCTCCCGCGGCTATCGAAGAGCCGCTTAGAACGCTGGTACCGGAGCCGGCAAGGATGACGGCTCCTTTCACCCTGGCGTCGGTCGCGTACAGCTCCCCCAAGGTTTGCTGCGCCTCAGCCGTGCCGCCCATCCCGAGGACGAGCACAGCTAGCAGCAGCAGAAAACGATGGAGAGGCGACAGCATGAGTCACTGAGTATCAGAAAATGGGGTAATGCTGACGATAGCACCTTGAGGGACGATTCAACAATCCGAGACCGGACACTTCTTCCAATGCGACGAGGCGTGCCGCTACGTTTGAAGCCTCGCTCGTGAACGATTTACTCTTAAAGCATCTGCATGGCAACCAGCCGCAATAACGGCCGTCCGTATCCGAAACTGGTTTTCGGCGAAACCCTCAGCGTCGCGGTTCAGACCTTTCGCACCAACAAGCTCCGATTCATTTTGACGGCTCTGGGCATGGTCATCGGGACGGCGTCGCTCATCCTGGTGGTCACCGTCGGGCTCACGGGCAAGCAGTACATCATTCAGCAGATCCAGAATATCGGCTCGAACATGATGGTCGCCGAGTACCAGGGGGGCAGCAAGTATGGCAGCCAGAGTTCGAGCGATTTGCTGACCCTGGCGGACTTGGATGCGGTGCGGGAGCAGGTGCCCGGCATCAGTGCATCGTCGCCGATGATCGAGTTTCACGACCGGGTCCCCATCCCCGGTGGCCAGCAACGCGAGATTGTAGCCCTGGGTGTGTCGTGGCAGTACCGCTATGTGCGGAACCTCAATATTCTGGCCGGCCGCTTTTTCGACGATGGCGACACCCGGGCACGCAACAAAGTCGCGCTCATCACTCAGATTCTTGCCAACACCCTGTACGGATCACAGGATGCAGCCATCGGGCAGCAGATCAAACTCAACGGCTTACCCTTCACCGTGATTGGGACCTTCAAGGAACGGGTTGACACCTTCGGTGAGTCGGAAATTTCGGATAACACCATCTTGATTCCCTACACGGTGGCGCGGTTCTTTACCGCCAGCGATAACGTGAAACAGTTGTTCTTTTCGGTGGCGGACTTGGCCGAGGTCCCGCGAGCGACCCAGGAAATTCATGAAGTGCTGCAGTCGCGCCATCGCCCCGAATCGGTGTACAAGGTGTACAACCTGACCCAACTCCTTTCGGTCGCCGCCAGGACCGCCAACACCTTGACCACCGTGCTGCTGCTCATTTCCGTACTCACCCTGCTGGTCAGCGGAGTGGGCATTATGAACATCATGCTGGCGACCGTGAATTCCCGCATTCGCGAAATCGGCATTCGCAAGGCCGTCGGGGCCACCAACTCGGAAATTCGCGCCCAATTCCTGACTGAGGCCATGCTCATATCGTTGGGCGGAGGGTGCCTCGGAACTTTCCTCGGCCTGGCCCTGCCCTTCTCCATACGCTTCATCACCCACTACCGCGTGCCGATTTCTGGCTGGTCAGTCATCATTGCGGTGGTGGTTTCAAGCTTGGTGGGGGTGATCTTCGGCACCGCGCCCGCCGCCCGCGCCGCCAACTTGGATCCGGTCGAAAGCCTGCACTACGAATAGTGATAGATACAAGTGGCGTAACCCGCGTGTGAGCATTTGGTTGTGTGACATTTGTATATACATTTGCATAGTTCCCTGTTATGATGAATTTGTGGATAACGGGACTTGACTGGGACGGCGGCAACCGCGCGAAGTGCCAAAAGCACGGCGTTTCCATTGCGGAAATCGAGGCGCTGTTCATGGGGGATCTCCGTATTGCGCCCGATTCGAAACATTCGGAAGACGAAGACCGCATGATTGCCGTGGGACGAACTAGCGCCGGGCGGCCTGTGTTTGTGGCCTTCACTCTACGGACGAAAAACCGCCACCGTCTCATCCGCCCGGTGACGGCCCGCTACATGCATGCAAAGGAGATTGCCGCCTATGAAGCCTATGAAAAAGAAGAAAGTTCCGAGGCTTAAAACCGATAAGGAAGCGGAAGCGTTTCTGGCGCAAGACTTGTCGGACCTTGATTTTTCGCAGTTCAAACCGGCGCGCTTTGAATTCGAGAAAAAGGACGAACAGATCAATATGCGCGTGTCCAGGCCCTTACTGGCTGCACTCAAAGCTCGGGCAAAGGCGCGAGGCATTCCCTACACGCGCTTTATTCGGGAAACTCTAGAACGGGCCATGACCGCGCCGAAGTCCTAACGTTTTTGCCCTCTTCGCCGTGTTTCACATCGTAGAGCTTCGTCGGGCGCCGCAAGGCGAATGTTTCGGGATTTTCTATGTCGCGCCGTCTGTAATTCGCTTGGTCACCAGGCGGGCAGCCTTCACGGCGCTGACCACCTTGCCCGAGAACACGAAAATCTCCCCCTTTTCCCGCTCCAGGATGTACAGCGTCCTTCGATCCTGGGCGGGGTTGTCTTCCACAACGCGAATGGTGAAGCGCGAACCAAGGTAAGCCGCGTCCTTCGATGCCGGCACGGCGAGAGCAGAGTCTTGTCGCATTACCTCAAATCGGGTGGCCGCGAAAGGCTCGAAATCAGGCCGATTCAGCAACGGCTGGTACATCTCGGGAATCGGCTCATCGGGATCTGTGGTTGTCCAGTGGTTCGTATTCTTGGCTGAACCAAACAGCGACTGCGGCGAACTGCCGTAAGGATCAAACGCCGTGAATGGACCGTCTACTACGACCAACGAGATCCCCTGCAACGCTGGTGGAAGCTGAATCAGGATCTTCTCGGCAACTTGGTATTTCACACCCTCGAACAGACCGCGCCCAGGTCCTAATCCGTAAGTCGCCCACACGACACAGTCATATTCGGGGCGCATCGCCGGAGTGAATGCCCGCTGATCGAACGGAATGTTGAGCGCCTGAATGCGCGACGATAACAGCTCCCGCAAAATCTCGGGGTCATAGATCTGTTCATCAACTTCGTAGCACTTGTCGATGAAGCCGAAGTCCATCCACTCGGGGCGGCAGGGCTTCACGCTGAGATGGTACTCGGCCATCACCTTTTCGAACAATGCAGGAGGTGTCTGCGAGCCCTCGTGGGGAATCGCGTAATAGTGCCGGCTGTTGCGCACGATCGCCGGTGCAAACGTCTTCAGAAACTCCGCCCGGGTTTCCAGAGTCTCGCGGATGGTGTCTGGGCTGCGCGGATAGTGATATCCCGAATGAATCCGGTACTGATTGATGGCGGACGCAGCCCGCAGGATACCAAGCGGATCGAAAAGATGGACATCGTGGCCCGCTTCCGCAAGACTGATCGCAATGGTGGCGCCGTACACTCCCGCGCCCGCGACCGCAACTTTGGCTCTCATTCTGACCCTGGACCTCGTTCCTCAGGACCCGGCTTTTGGCGTAACCGGCACCAGAATTCCTTCCCGGATGAAATATTCAATGCCGCGCCAGCGAATAGTCTTGCGGCTAAAACTGATCAGCCAGATGATGAAGGCCATCGCGTCCCACACCGGTATGAGGGGCATTTTTTTCCACAGGCCCGTCTGCTTCATTCCCCAGACGCCAATCAGCCAGGTCATCGCGACCCGAAGCAAGGCATAGCTGCCAAGGTATCCGACGGCGGTCCCCATTGAAGGGTGGATTGCAATCGCGACCAGCGCCCACGGCAGACCCCAAGTGAAGATCAAACCGAAATGGCCCCACGGCCGCATGAGCCGCATTACCGTCATCCAGCGGACCCGCTTGTAAAACAGATCGCTGAGCGACGCGAAATCGGCAACGGTTTGCACAACGTAGGGAAGCAGCTTGACCTCATATCCAAGCTCGGCGATCAAGCGGCCAACCCGGAGATCGTCTGCCGGGCGATTTTCAATCGCCTCATAGCCGCCGAAAGCGGCGATATTCTTGCGCGTCGTAACGATGGTTTGTCCAAAGGTGAACTTCACGCCGTCCAGTTGCCAGGCCACAAGGATTCCAGCGAAGAAGTCGGAGATCATTCCCATCGATTGCAATTCCTGCACCAGAGTAGTTTCTTTGGTGGAAACATACAGACAAGTGGCCCCCCCAACTTTAGGATCGCGGAAAGCCGCGGCCACGGAGCGTAGGTAATCAGGCCGGACCCGGATGTCGCCGTCGGTGATCACCAGCAGATCGTACTGAGCTTCGCTCACCAGGCGGACCAGCCTGCCGATCTTGTCATTGATCGCGCTACGCCCGGAGCCAAACAGCAGCCGAATGCGGCGCTCAGGAAAATCCCGCACCAGCTTCTCCAGGATCGGCAACGCGGGATCATCGCCATCCACGCAAAAGAGAATTTCGTATTCAGGATAGTCCTGGCGGCAGAAGCTGGCGTAATTTTCATAAGCGTCGACGTCCAGTCCCTTGATGGGCTTCAAGCAGCTAATCGGGGGCGTGAAGTCAGTTCTCGGGGTAGTTCGCCTCCAGCTCAAGAAGAATCGCACCGAGCTGTAAAGGGCCAGCAGATAATAAATGCCGGGAATGGCAGCAACAGCGAGGACTATGTAGCTGGGAATCGTCACCGCGTCTGCTCTCCAACGATGTGGGCTTAATTGCTGATTGCTACTACTCCGTCCAGCGCTTGAAGACCAGGCAGCCGTTGGTGCCGCCGAAGCCGAAGGAGTTCGACATGGCGTAGTCCATGGTGACCTTGCGCGAAGTGTGGGCGCACGAAGTCGAGGTCGCAGCCCTCGTCCGGGTTGTCGAGATTGATGGTCGGCGGCGACGATCTGATCGCGCAGCGCGAGCACGGTGATCGCGGCTTCCAGTCCGCCGGCGCCGCCCAGCAGATGGCCGGTCATGGACTTGGTGGAGCTGACCAGCATCTTGTAGGCGTGATCGCCGAAGGCGCGCTTGATGGCGGTGGCTTCCAGTTCGTCGCCCAGCGGGGTCGAGGTGCCGTGGGCGTTGACGTAGCCGATCTGCTCCGGCGTCAGATTCCGGCGTCGCGCATGCGCGTTGCGCATCACGCGGTAGCCGCCTTCGCCTTCCGGCGCGGGCTGGGTGATGTGGTTGGCGTCGGCGCTCATGCCGTAGCCGACCACCTCGGCGATGATCTTCGCGCCGCGCTTCTTGGCGAACTCCAGCTCTTCCAGGATCAGAATGCCCGCGCCTTCGCCGATGACGAAGCCGTCGCGGTCCTTGTCCCAGGGACGGCTGGCGCGGTGCGGATCGTCGTTGCGCGTGGAAAGCGCGCGCATGGCCGCGAATCCGCCGACCCCCATGGGCGTGATGGCGGCTTCGGTGCCGCCGGCGATCATCACGTCGGCATCGCCGTACTTGATGACGCGGGCGGCGTCGCCAATGGAATGCGCGCTGGTGGTGCAGGCGGTGCAGGTGGCTTCGTTCGGGCCCTTGGCGTTGTGGCGGATGCTGACTTGCCCGGCGGCCAGGTTCACGATGGCCGCGGGAATAAAGAAGGGCGAGATCTTGCGCGGGCCGCCGTTGAGCAGGTTGGAGTGTTCACGCTCGATGATGTCGAATCCGCCGATGCCGGAGCCGATGTTGACCCCGGTGCGCTCGGCCAGCTCTTCATTCTCGACTTTGTAGTTGGCCATGCGCAGCGCTTCATCGCTGGCGGCGATGGCCAGATGAATAAAGCGCGCCATCTTGCGCGCTTCCTTCTTTTCGATGAACTGCAGAGGGTCGAAGTTCTTGACCTCGGCCGCGATCTGGCAGGCAAACTGCGGAGACGTCGAAGCTGGTAATGCGCTCCACGCCGCTCTTGCCGGCCAGCAGCGCCTGCCACACCTCTTCGGCGTTGTTGCCGACGGCGCAGATCAGGCCGATTCCGGTTACGACGACGCGACGGCTCAACCTACTTCGATCCTTTCGCGTGCGCGTTGATGTAGTCCACGGCGTCCTTCACGGTGCGGATCTTCTCCGCATCCTCGTCGGGGATCTCGATTTCGAAGGCCTCTTCAAAGGCCATGACCAGCTCGACCGTATCGAGCGAATCGGCGCCGAGGTCGTCCACGAACGAAGCATTGGGCGTTACCTCGCCCTCATCCACGCCCAGTTGCTCCACGATGATTTGCTTTACGCGTTCATCTACGGATGCCATGAGGTCAGCAATCTCCTTTCGACCCGCCTGCGCGGCAGGGCAAAACTTTGGTAAGTCGGTTGCCGTGACCAGGCCGCCCGCCACGGCGGGCGGACGGATCGTGGCCGGAGTGCGACTACTTCTTGGCCTTGGCGTGCTGGTCGATGTAGGTGACGGCGTCCTGCACGGTGCGGATCTTCTCCGCGTCCTCGTCGGGGATCTCGATCTCGAAGGCCTCTTCGAAAGCCATGACCAGCTCGACCGTGTCGAGCGAGTCGGCGCCCAGGTCGTCCACAAAGGAAGCGCTGGGCGTCACTTCCGCTTCATCCACACCCAACTGCTCCACGATGATCTGTTTTACCCGTTCTTCAACCGAAGCCATCGATTCCTTCTCCTGTCGCGCCCGTGACATCCGCCGCGGCGGGCAAACCCGTAAGTCTAATTGCAGTCAGGAAACCGTGTAAAGAATGCCGAGGCTCTTCCGACGCCCGAAGCCCACCTGGGCTTCGAGCGCGCTCAGATAGATGATGCCCGATTCATCCTAAACGGTGGGCTTGGCAAGGTCAACGCGACGGGGAAATTCTTTTCTGCCCCAAGGAAGCTCTGATTAAGTCCGCTCCTTTGAAAGGAACCGCCTTCAGGCCGTCCGTAAATGGCCAATACAAAGGCTGGGCTTCAGAGTCTGTGTGAGAACTAAGTCTGCTCTTAGGCGGTGGACTATCACACGCGAAAATCGAACCACGAAGGGGTGGAATTGCAGTTAGCCCAGGACGGAGCGCAGCGGAGTCCTGGGTAAATTGCGATTTTTGGGGAGAGCCCCTCGGGGGCGACAGGGTTCTCACGCACACTCTCTAGCCCCTGAGGCACTCCCAACTGGCTTAATTAGACCCTCCCCTGAATATGTCTCCACCTCGCACCTGTGGTACAACGCTGCCATGCGAGCAGTGGTGCAGCGCGTGGGCCGGGCGTCGGTCAAGGTGGGCAACGAGATCACTGGGGAGATCGGAAAAGGCCTGCTGGTATTGCTGGGAGTTCGGCAGGAAGACAGCGAGACCGACGCCGGCTACCTTGCGGAAAAAGTGGCAGGACTACGGATCTTTGAGGATGATGCCGGGAAGATGAACCTCAGCGTGGTGGAGATAGGCGGGGCGGTACTGGCGGTTTCGCAGTTCACGCTGTTGGGAGATGTCCGGCGCGGCAAGCGGCCATCGTTCGATGCCGCCGCGCGACCGGAGCGCGCGCGAGAATTGTACGAAAGTTTCGTGGGGCGTGTTCGCGCGCTGGGACTGCGCTGCGAGACTGGACGATTTCAGGAGATGATGGAAGTTGAACTGGTGAACAGTGGCCCAGTCACGATTCTGCTGGATTCAAAGAAGCTGTTCTGAGTTCGGGGATGGACCTGCTGCGAAATTTAGGTTTGTCATCACGAGCGGGCGATCAGGGGTAAGGTTCGCCCCCGAAAGATCTGCTGTTTCTTTCACTGCCACAATTTTTCCGCAGCCTGTGTAAGCGGTGCCGTCACTGCGGCTGCGGTCGTTGCCGCTGCCGCTGTTTCTCTTTGCTGACCGGCGTTGTTTCGCTGGGGGGCGTGCAGTGTTGCGCGAGCACCTCGACTGCGGTCACCTGAAAGCGCCGCGTTTCTTTTCCCTTCCCCTGCGCTTGCTGCTGCGGGCGGGCTTCCCATAGGCCCGTCAGTTTGACCTTGCTGCCCGCATCCTTCTTCAACTCGTCGGGGCCAAGCACCTGGACCCCAGTGCGGTGCTGCATGCTGGTCAACACATACTTCCCTTCCGGGTTGGGTCCGCTGAGACAACCGATGACCGTAGTGCCTTTGGCGCCGGCCGGCTTGGTTACTTGGTCGCCGCTGATGCCGCTGTTGTCTTTGGTCGCGCTGGCGGCATTTTTCTGCTGTTCGACAGTGGTGTTGCCGGAAGGGGACGAGTTCTGCGGAGCGGTGGCAGGCTCTTGGGTCAACGCGGGGATGCCAATGGCGACCGCCAGCGTCAGGAGAGGGAGGATCGACTTCATTTGCAAACCTCAGGTAAGTATCGAGGATACCTGAAGGTACGACGCGGCGCAGCCAGGGAAAGTTGCAAGGGAAGATCGGAATTACCACAGAGGCACGGAGACACAGAGAATTTCTGATTTCAAGAGGCTGTCCCTGAAGAATATTTTGTCGAGTTAGAATTTCTTGATTTTCTCTGTGCCTCTGTGTCTCTGTGGTGATCACAAGTACCGTAGCTACGCCATAACTCACCACGGATAGTTCACATACAGCAGGGCCGAATCGCGCGAATACTTGACCGGCGATGACGCGTCGTATTGCCGCAGGTAATAGCCCTGTACGCGCGAGAGGCGTGGCAGAATGAAAGTCTGGGTGGTGAAGCGCCCGGCAAGGTTGTCGCTGCTCCCGGCGCCCCAACCGCCATTTGAGCGCCGCACTTCGATGCCGCCGCCGGGAGGCGGAGCCATGCCCGCATCCACGGTAATTTCCGTCGCGATCACGTCGGTGACTCGTGCCGCCGTGAGCGGCGGGAGATATAAAGACGACGACGGAACCGTCGTGGTGAACACTGCCTTCAGCGGCGCAGTCAGCGTCATGGTTGCAAACTCGAAGGCCAGCGACTCGGCGGCATCATTCGAAAAGCGCAGCAGGTATTCCGAGCGATCGTCGCGCAGCGAGACCACTTGCAGTTCCACCTCACGAACGATCGCTGTGAATGCCGCTCTCCGGGAGGGCGCTGAAATTTGCACGGCATTGGCGGGAATGACATCGCCAATGGGAAGAAAGTCGCTGATGACGCGATATTCACCGGCCCAGGCCGGCTTGCACCGCGTCGTCCAGCAAAGCCACCGCCGCGTTTTCACAGTCAATCGAGGTGGGGGCCAGTGGCAGCTTCAACCGCCGAACGTAGCTGCGGCGTCCGTTGTCGCTTCCGTGGCGATGAGCAGCGATGCTGTTCGTGTCCTGCACCCGCGCCATGGCCGGAGCGCTACTGCGATAGGCGACGACAACCTGCTCGTCTGGTTGCGGTGGATATGGCGGATAAAACCGCAGCTCACCAGACGACGTCACGTAACACTCGCCGCCATCGGCAAAGTTGCCGGTCAGCCGGGTATGGAACTGCCCGCCCGGAATCAGGCTGCGCACCTCGGCGTCCACGACCTGCTGCAAACGGGTGAAGGACACGCTGACATGCAGGTTGGGCCCGTTCACCAGCGCGTAGGTGGCGAAGCCCGGAGGCGCGGGCAGCACGTTGTCGTACAGCACCGTTGCGGGCGCCGCCAACGTGCCAGGATTGTTGGGATCAACATCGTGTACCGCCAGCACAACCCGCATTGCCGCCGACACCGAGTCGCCGCCTCGCCCGCCTCCCGCCGGATGAGTCGATGACAAATATGTCTGATGCACGCGGTGCGCTTCGTTGCAAATCAGTTGAGTGGTGAACCCGTACAGATGCCCGGGCACGGTCGGCAGCGCAGGGCCGACCCGCCCGCCGTTGATCAGTCCCTGAATATAGCAGTTGCCGCCATTGGGCGAAATCGCGAAGCCCGCGATGCAGTTGGGATCGCCGGCCGGACCATTGTAGATAGCTCCGAAAGTGCCGCTGGACGCGGCATTGAACCCGACTTGGCCGTGCTGCATCATGAGGCCGCCGGCCAGTTCCAATGGTTCGACGAAGCTGACGGTGGCAGGGCCACCGCTGATGTGTAGTTGACCTCCGCTGACTGAGACCTTGCCGCTGGGATCCGTGACACTCCACAACGTGGGATCCAGCGAGCTCGAAGTGTAGTCCTCCTGAAAGACCGTGACCGTGCTCTTGCTGAACGGAGTATCCGAAAGATAGAAGCCCAACGTGGCGCCATTGCCAAGGAAGTAATCGCGAACGTAAACCTGCGGTTCCAGCTCGCCGATGATGGTCACATCGTTGCGCAACTGGTCCGATTGCAGTAGCACCAGCCCTTCGGGAACGAAATGTGCACTCTGCTCGCTGATGGTGAAGCTTTGCTGGCCAACCTCTTCGAAATAGAGTTTGCCGTCATGCGCGCGATAGCTGGCGCGCGTCATGGTGGCGAGTTCCTGCACGTGCTCAGTCCAGGTCTTCTGCGGAACAATAACGAACTGATTCACCGGACTGACGTCCTGCACTCCCGAAAGATCGAACCCGTTGGGCAGAACGTCATTGGTGAGCGTGCGCACGGCGTCGCCCGCGGTGCGAAAGGCGAAGGGCGTCCTCACCGGCAACGCGTTGTGATCGAGCAGGCAGGAATCGTCCACCGCTGCCAGGCTGTAGCGCCACGCGGCGCCTGCATGGCTGTAGCCAAGATACTGCTGCCCCAGGGCCGTCGCCAAATAGCCCGTGAACAGGCGAAATCCATCGGCGCGCTGCAACAGCACGCGCGCTCCACTGACCGGCGGATGAAAACTGGCATCGGCGGCGACCAGCCAGGCCGTCATGGTGGCCGCCCGGTTCAACCGCCGCGTAATCTTTGGCAGATGATCGGCGTCGACCCAGGCGGTGTAATCCTGTTGTCCCAAACCGTCGTTATTGTCGATTAGAAGGTTCATGAACTATCCCTTCCTCATGGGTGCTCTTCTGTTGGAAGTTCACGGATTGCTTTGATGGAAGCGGCTAATGCCAGCGATCTACCTGGCGGTGGTGAACGTCAGGTCGTGCATGGAGCCGATGTTGCTGGCCGCGTCGATTGATCTTGTGCGGGAGTGGTACGTCGTGCCAGTCGCCAGGCCGGTCAGGTTGACGGCGTGTGGGTCACCATCGTCGGATCCAGCGGCGACCTAGCTACCGTAGCTGGCCGTCGTGCCGTAGATCACCTGGGTTGAGGCCGGCTCATAGGTCCCCAGAAGATGCGCGCCAACCCGTCATCGTTCCGACATCCCTGCATTGGCTGCGGTCACGGGGCCGATGAAGTTGCCATAGTTCCCGGCCTCGGGGACGGTGGTGTAGCCGCCACTATCTTTCACTGATGTGCTGGTCGCCTCTTTGCCGTCGTAGGCGTTGTCGCGGTCAGAGACCAGGCCCCAGTTGGTCTTTTCGTGGAAGTTGCCATCCGTGAATTCCCACCAGTCGATACCGAGCAGGTAGTGGTCCCCATTCGTGGCTTGCGCAGCGAGGAAGGCTTTGAGGTCGATCGCGTACTGTGCCCCACGCGCCGCCTGTGTCCCGTAATCTTTCACCCCTTGCCCACTCGACACGTAGCCGTGAAGTCCCGAGTCATCGTTGGCAACGACTGCATACCACAAATAGATCGGCTTCCCGATCAGATCATAGGTTGCCTTGTGGCCGCTGAAGTCTCCCGTGATCGACGCCGACATTTGGATCACGTCGATGCCGGCATCAGAAAATGCCTGCAGAACTTGCGGGCGGTCTTCATAGCCACCCGCGCTGAGGGCCGCCGGCCCGAAGATCAGGTGGTGCGTGTCATAGGTGCGGATGGCGGCGACGGCCGTCGAGGCGTATTGGTAGGCATATTTATAGACGAACGCATTCATGTCCGTGGCAACCGCCGCGCTTGTTCCAGCCAGGGTCAAGGCATTTTTGCCGATCCAGGCATGGCTCCCATCTTCGTCCAGCACTCCGGTCCCGGCCCCGTAGCCTCCGGCATCGTCGAACGATGTGTAGAAGCCGCCCGTTCCCCATGCCGCATTCAGCGCGGCGATCGTGCTGTACTTCGCCCGCAGGAAATCGACCCATGCATATTTCGTGTAGAGTTTGGCGTCCAGGTAGGGGCCGCCCGAGACCGCGCTGTAGTTGAAATTTGTGACGGCAGCGATGAAGCCGACATTGGGGTGTGGACTGAACGGCGAGTCGCCACGGTTCTTCAACCCAAAGAGGTAGTCAGTGTCGTCGGTGGTGATGCCGAGGATCCACGGGCTATCGAGCCCGCCGGTAAAAGTGCCAGTCACTTGCCGCTTGATGTCCGCCTGATACGCGGCCTTCACCTTGGGGTCGAACATGTCGGTCATCTGGCTACCACGCCACACGCTGATGCCCCTGGGCACGCCGCTGATCATGTTCTTGGGAGCCTCCGCGATGCCGTCCAGAGTGGGATGGACGTGCATGTTCACCATCGCGTTGGTCAGCAGGATAAAGGGCAGCTTCACCGGGTTGGCATTGCTTTTGGAGCCATTGGTGTTCACCGGCAGCGCGTACAGGAAGGCATACTCGCCCAGCGCGTTGAATCCCCAGTTGAGCAGTCGGCTGTTCTGGTGGGTTGCCCACGCCGCCTTATTCCCCGCGTATTTTGTGGCCAGCACGTTGGTTGGAGTAGTTTGCAAAAACGAGGTGGTCACGTTGTAAGCTGCGCGCATCCAAAGGTAGTTTCCCAACGGAGAGACAAACCACCACCGGTTGTTCTTGTCTTTCTCCACGCGGAAATATCCGGTCGCGCCGTTTGGCGAGGGCAGCGATTTCACTCCGCAGTACTTGTCGAGCAGCGGATTAGTGGTCGAGCAGTCCACAGCGCCTGGAGGAGGAGGTGGGGGCGGTGGCGGGGGAGGCCCGCTGTCCGCGACCACGATGCTCACGTCACCTTTAGCCATAGCTGGCGGAGAGGTGGCATCGGTCACCTGAACCGTGAACTTGTCGGCCCCAGCCTTCGCCGGCGTGCCGGAAATCACGCCGCTAGTTTTGTCGAGAGCGAGCCCTGGCGGAAGACTGCCGGCGGTAATGCTGCCGGCGAGGACAGTCCACGTGTTGTAGGGCGGGGTGCCCCCGCTCGCCGCCAGTGTCGCTTGATATTGCACTCCCACCGTGCCCGGGATAAGCGTCGTTGTCGCGACTTTTAACGGCAGCGGTGGCTGCGTCGCGGTGCTGCACGTCGCTGTGCAGTTTGTCGGGGATACGCAAGTGATTGCGCCCGTACACGGCATAGGGGCCGATTGTGCGACCGCGAAGCCAGGCAGCGCCATGAACAAAAGCGCCAGTAAAGGGACAAAACGTTTGGCTTGTGACATAAAACTACTCTCCAGGGTTCTCCCGCGTTCGTGACCAGTCAACTGGTTTCAGAATAGCGCTGCGTCGGCGCTGGGGAAATAGCTGCGGTAGCAAAGCACGGTCTCACCGTCATTGCTGTCAACCGTAGGCAAAGCGTGCAAGCTGGCGTGCAGCATGTGACCGAACAGAGGCGCCGAGAACGGCTGTCGGGTTTCCACGCCGCTGCCCGCAACCTGCAGCCGGGGATAATAGAAGCACGCACGACCGCCGGTTTCTCCCACGATGACAAACAGCCCTGACCACTCCTGGAAGAAGCTGCTGCCTTCGCGGTCCACGAACGCCATCACCCTCTGGACCCCCATCCCGCTGGTGGGTACACCGATCAAGGGCTGGGCCAGCAGCAATGCGGTTGACGTCTTGGACGAAACCCGCGACACGTTAAAGGTCACGCGGCGGATGAAATCTGATTGGCTGCTGGGGTTCAAGGGCGAGGAAAGATACGCTGCTGGCGCGCCCGCGCCCACATAACCGATCGTGCCGGTGTAGTCCGAATCAACGGCCACCATGTCGCCGAGGTTGTAGTTGGCCAGCTGATCGCTGGTCAGTACCAGATGGGTCAAGCTGGAACCCGACTGCAACGGAGACGGAGGAATGGCCGTGCCCCCCGAACCTTGCGGCGGGCTCATCCAGCTTGAAAATCGCGCGATAGTAGGTCCCCGCAGGACTTGCGCCGGTGTTGGGCGCCAGGCTGGCGTTGAAACCCCCGCTGGAGTCCAGTGTGACGGTGAACGAACCGGGCGCCACCGCCTGTCCCCCAGCCGTGGTGAAGGCCGGCCATGAAATCAGCGCGGCGCCTTGCGCGGGAGTGCCGTCGGCGCGGTACACGATGTCGGTGATCTGACACAGTGTGGGACCTTGGCCGGTGGCCGCGGCCGTCGGCCATAGGATCGCTAGAGTTAGCACAATCAGGACGGTCACCCGTCCGCCCCTGCCACACCACCGGACATGCGGGTCCGCATCCGGCGGTTCGGTGGATTGAGCTACGTACCAGCGAACAAGCGTGGAAGTCCGAGCGAATCAAAGTAGGCGATAGGAAATGCGTAGCTCATGGCTGGGCTATTGGCTATGCGGAATGGACCGTGAGCGCTCCCAGCCGTTTGTGCGGCCAAGGTCTTGCTCACTCCCCGCTCACATAGCTTTCTGAACCGCAGCCTGCCGCCCTTCCATTGCTTCCAGATCACGGATCGCAGCCTACGCCGTATCCATTGATCTAGTGCCTGCAGCACTGAGGGCGTCTCACAGAAGCCGAAGTAGCCCCGCCAACCCCGTAAATAGCTGGCCAGCTCCTTCGTCATCCGTTCCAGACTGATGCCTCGCGTCCGTCCCGTAAGCTCTCGCACCTTCTGCTTGAAACGCACCACAGCCTTGGCGGCGATACGCCGCTTGGGCTCGCGTGCCTTCGTGAAGCTGAAGCCGAGGAACTTACGTTCTGCCGACCGCGCTACCGCACTCTTCTGCTCGTTGACCTTGAGCTTGAGCCGGCGTGTGATGAAGCCCGTGATACTCCGCTTCACCCGCTCGCCTGCCCGTTGGCTGCTGACGTAGATGTTGCAGTCGTCGGCATACCGCACGAAGCAATGCTTGCGCCGTTCCAGCTCTCGGTCTAGTTCATGAGCACCAGGTTGGACAGGAGTGGCGAGAGCGGCCCACCTTGCGGCGTTCCCTCCTCCACCGGGACCCACCAGCCCATTCTCCATCACGCCCGCCGTGAGGAATGCCCGCACCAACTTGAGCACCCTCTTGTCGGCGACCCGGCGCGCTACCGCCGCCATCAGCTTGTCGTGGTTGACCCGATCGAAAAACTTCTCCAAATCGAGATCCACCACCCAGCGGCGTCCCTCAGCCACGTACCCTTGGGCCTTGGCAACCGCCTGATGCGCCGAACGCCCGGGCCGGAACCCGTGACTGTGTTCGGAAAACTCCGGGTCCCATCTGCGCTGCAAAACCTGCATCACCGCCTGCTGCACCATGCGGTCCAGCACCGTCGGGATGCCCAGCTGACGCACCCCTCCGTCCGGTTTGGGTATCTCTACCCGCTTCACCGGCTGCGGCTTGTAAGTCCCGTTGAGCAAGTGTTCCCGGATGGCTGGCCAGTGCTCCCGCAAGTGTCCGGACAACTCCTCGACCGTCATGCCGTCGATACCCGGACTTCCCTTGTTGGACTTCACTCGCTTCCAAGCCTGCAAGCAGTTCTCCCGCTCGCAAACTTCTTCCATCACTTGTTCCTCTATAGCCGAGCTTTCAGTCCCGCGCTTCGCCGTGGGCGATTCGGACCCTCTGCTAGCAGACTTCGGAGCTTCACTCCTGTTCTCCTCGCTAAAGGCCAGCCGAAGCTGGTTATTCTGCCGCTTGTCGCTCATCGAGTCGCGCCGCTTACTTGCCGCTTCCTTCCGTTTGGGCCTTCGCCACTTGCGCAGCTACTATGCCCGCTGCTGACTTCTGCCGCACGGTCAGAATGAATTGCTCCACTCTCAGTCCCGATTCCGGAACATGCAGCAGACCTCCCGAGGTAAGTTCGACCGCCTTCCACGCACAACCGCCAGATTTACAACCAGCGCCTTTGATGGATATGGACTTCGCGATCACTAGCCCGCTCGTCCGGCACCGTATGCCTCATATCTGGTTCTTGTTCATCGGCTCGCGTCTTTGCTCCGCGCTTCTTTCAGACCACGCCTCACAACGTCGCCCTTGCGCTTCGCTATCCCTTCTCCTCCATCAGGATGGGAAGAGGACTTTCACCTCCAAGCTGTCAAACATGCTCGGCACACCAGAAAAAAACCGCCCTGTCAGGCGGCTGATCGTCGGCATAATCCATGCCTCTCTGCTGCCGGCCCAAGCCGGCGGAAAGTGGTGAACTGCGAAATTTAGTGTGCCGTCCCACAATGTGGGACTCCTTCGATTAACCTCGAAATGGAGAGGTACGCGTATGTGACTTGAAAAGGCACGGCTTCACAGGCTGCCGAAAAACTCCACGCGACTGTGACTTGAAAGGGCTCGGCTTCAACCGTGCCGCTAGGTCCTTTATTTTTGTCATCACGAGCGGGCTTCAGCCCGCGAGGGATCTGCTTTTTCGACTCTTTTCGCAGCCTCTAAAACCGGCTTCGCCGACCCCTAGCTGCGCTCCGGCTCCGCCGCCTGGTAGCTGCGGATGAACTCTTCCACGCTGTGCACGTAGACATCGGCGAAGTCCACCACGCGCCGCCGCGCCTGGATCATCTCCATGGCATCCTCGAGCCCGAAGCCCAAGGCCCGCAGCACCGCCAGCGTCATCATGGGCGCGCGATGCACCCCCGCCGCGCAATGGATGAAAACCTTGTTGTCGGCGCCATCGTCCAGCGCTTCCAGCGTAAACTCCACCCCGCGCTGCAACAGCTCCGCAGGCTTCAGTTGAAAATCATCGTCGGTGGGGTTCCACAGCACCTTCACGCCGTACGGCTTGGCCAGTTTGGTGTCATCCCACTCGATCTGCATGTCCACGATGTGAGTCACTCCCGCGCGCACCACCTCGATCATCTTGTCATCGGTCCAGATGCCGCCGCCCAACGCGATGCGGTCGGTCACCCACGTCATGTCCATGCCTCAGTCTGCTCCCCTGCGGAGCCATCCGCCGCAGCGGGAACTCCACTTCCTATTCTACAAGGCGCCTGTCTTCCCTATCGGTTCTCAAAGGACACAGCTTCACATGCTGCGCAAAGATGCTGCACAAAATTAAGGTTTGTCATCCTGAGCGACGTGTCCGGGCGCGGTAGCGACCGGACGAGGAGTCGCAGGACCCCTACACTGCCACGAACTCTCGCCTGGCACGTTCTTCGACGGAGCGCCCTCACACCGCCACGTCCGATCCAGGCTCTTCGTCTGACAAAGAATCGAGCCTGAGTGTCTTCAGAAATGCTTCCACCCGATTCACCGGCGGCGGCGCCGGCGACTGCGAAGGTGCGGTCTGGCTGGCGCTCAGCACCGCTGGAAGAGTGCCCAGCGCAGCCGGAAGCGCGCTCGCCGCGGTTTCCTCCTCCAGCGGCAGCGTGTACAGGCCGGCAAAATCGAAAAGCGTCTTGGCCGCCAGGTAGCTGCCCGATTCCGCCAGCTTGATGATCGCTCCGTTGATCTCCTGCAGGTGACGCCAGATTTGCAACTTGGCGCGCTCCGACTAAGGGCGACTACGCCCAGCAAGGCCAGGTTGTTGAGATCTATTGCCACCTCGGGGTGATCCGGCCCTAGCGCTTTCTCATTGATTGCTAGCGCTCGACGGGAGAGCGGCTCGGCGCCCGCGTAGTCGCCGGCCTCCGCCAGACTCAGTGCTGTATTGTTGAGTACCGTCGGGTCATCGGCTCTGATTTGCAGGCAGCGCTGATAGGCGGCCGCCGATTCCCGATACTTGCCCTGCTGGTACAGCGACGAACCCAGAAAGAATGCAGCATCGGCAACAGCCTTCTGATCGGCGACTAATTTCTTCTCCCGTTGTTTAAGCGAATCCCGGAGGCTGCTGCTGGCTGCGTCGTAGTTGCGCGCGTAGAGAGCGGCCAGTCCTACATCGTAGGGGTCCGTGGTTTTCGTGCCCCAGGCGCGTATCGCCTTATCCAAATCCTCGGGCGTGATGCCAAATTGTTTGGCGACGGCGTCCAGGTTGGCCTTGGGATCTTCCGCCGCCTGCTTGTCGGCTGACTTGGGAGCGTTCGCTTTGTTGATCTTCGCGGTGAGTGCGGCCAGTACAGAGCCATTTTCCAGCGCGACGCGATCGCCTCGCTGAACCACGACAACCTTGACGAAGTTTTCCGTCTCGTTTTCGAACGACGGCACCTGGGCACGGTAATCCCAGGGGGAGACCATGACGTAGTCCTTACCGGCGGGAGACTTCAAGATTTGCAGTGAGACCCAGGCGTTAGCCTTCGTGTCCTTGGCCAGAGCAATGCGCGCCGTGCCGCGGTCCTGGGTGAAAGCAGGAGAACCGCCTTCGCCCTCAAGCGCGATCTGTACGCCGACGACCGGACGGCGCTGCACATCTTCGACGTGCACCACCAGCATACCCGTCTCCGCCGAGGCGATTGCGCCGGGCAGGAATGTTCGCACAAAAAGAAGCGCGAGCAGCGCGCGATGCGGACAAGATCGCATAACTCGGCCCAGCTTATACCGATTTCGCCTCGCCGCAAAACACAATTCCTGCATTGCATCGGGCATCGACCACTTCCCAAGCATGGTTCTGACATGGTCCCGCTTCTCACCCCCATTAAAAAAATCGATTGAAGCTGGCCGCGGTCCTCGCCGCGGAAGACTTTCATCACCCCGGGGCGCAAACCGAACCAGCGATTTGCGATCACCCAGAACAACCGAGACGGCGGTCCTTGCTGCAAAATCCAGCTGACGCTCAATGCAACCTCGCACCCGGACCGCTGCAAGGAAGGGTCGATGTAAAGCGATAAAGCATGTCAGCTTACAGGGCCGCGACTCCGCGTTCCTGATTGCGAATGCGAATGGCTTCGTCGATCTTTGACAGGAAGATCTTGCCATCGCCGATCTTGCCGGTGCAGGCGGTTTTCAAGATGGCATCGACGGCACCTTTGACCAGGTCGTCCTCCAGCACCATTTCCACTTTGACCTTGGGCAGAAGATCAACGCTGTATTCACGGCCGCGATAGTGTTCCGTGTGGCCTTTCTGGCGCCCGTGGCCGCGCACCTCGGAAATCGTCATGCCCTGAACGCCGATCTCAATGAGAGCGTCCTTGACAGCCTCAAATCTGCTAGGTTGAATGATCGCTTCAAGTTTGGTCATCACTGGGTTCCTGTCCTCGATTCCTATCGGTAACTCACATGCAACCTGGCGTCATGACGAGATTTACGCCAGCTTCAATATTCAACAGCGCACCCACATTCGCCTGCTATGCGTCGGCCAACTCACTCGCGCCGTTGGCGAGTTCGCCCAGGCGGCCGAGATCGCCTGCGGGCGCCACTTCCAGAACCAGTTGCTTCGGGAAAGCGAGACGCAACAAGGGCGGCGTAATCAACGTCGTGATCAGCACCAGCACCACAACTTGCGAATACACATCGCGGGTCACCAGGTGGGCCGCCAAGCCCAGGCTGGCCGTGATCAGGCCAACCTCCCCACGAGGAATCATTCCAATGCCGACGATGAGCGACTCCCGGTCGGTAAAGCGGTTTAATCGCGCGCCCAGTCCACACCCCACAACCTTTCCCACGATGGCTATGAGCAGCAGGGCGAGAAAGAGCCCGATTCCTCCTGTGAAGTGACGGGCGTTGACTTCGAGTCCGATCGACACAAAAAAAATAGGGCCGAAGAACGAGTTGACCATAGGGTGCAGTTCGCGGGAAACCTGCTCCTGCGCTGAGGTCATGGCAACAAACAGTCCGCCCAGGTAGGCTCCGGTAATCGCTGCCAGGCCACCGAGTCTTTGTGACAGGAACGCAAACAGAAACGCAACAATCAAGGCAGATGCCGCTTCCGTATGATGACCATGCATACGAGACGCCTGCTTGAAGTATCCAGCGTGCCACCGGTGGCCCCAGCCAAAACATCAAGCCCAGACAGACGGCCATCTGGGCGAGAACAATCGTGAGACTGCGCCAAGGCGTTAATCCACCAGATCTGAGCTGAAGCGCAACGCCGATTACGATCGAAAGCACAATCAAGCCCAGGACGTCATCGATAACAGCTGCTCCTAGAATCGTAGACCCCGCTTTCGAACGCAGCCGCTTGAGGTTCAGGAGAGTTTGCGCCGTGATGGTGACGCTGGTGGCGGTGAGAATCGTACCGATGAAAATTGCCTCTGGCCAGGCAAAGCCAGCGTTGCGCGAGAGAAGAGTGCCTCCCGCCATCGGGAAGGATGACTCCTCCGGCTGCTGTCCAGAAAGCGGGGGCCAGCGTGCTGCGCATCATCTCGACATCGGTTTCCAGGCCGGCCACAAACATCAGCAACACGACCCCGATTTCCGCCAGCACCTTGAATACGTTGGCGACCGACACCGTATCGGCAGAAGCCGTTTGTGCCAGCCATGAAAGGGACCAGATATTCAGAAAGGTGGGCCCCAGCAACACGCCCGCGAGTAATTCGCCTAAAACCAGGGGCAGACCGCAGCGGGCGGTCAGTGCTCCTGCCAACTTGGCGGCAAAGATGATGACTGCGATGCAGAGCAGGATTTGCAGCGAGGTATTCATCCCTGTTTTCGCACCGGAACGTTCTTGGAGTTGCGCAACACCGACCGCACCGTGGTTATCGCCAGCGCGAGCAGGCAGCCAGCGATAACCGGAAAGACAGGGGCATGGGCCACGAGAATCAGGACCAGCCCCACCAGGATGGCCGCGCACCACACCAGCCGCTGTTGCTTCATTACTCTCATTGCGGTTTCCACCACGTCGGCTCCTGTCCAGACTGATCGGCTGCGTTTCTTCAATGCAGGTGTGCCATGAAGGCGACGATAATGGCGGCCGCGGAACTCGCCACCAGGAAAAGCACCGCAGGACTGAACGGTTTGTGAAACCACGGCCGGGCGATCCCATTTCTTTTGCGTGCGTTTTCTTCGCGTAGCAACTGGGTCAGCATTTTGCGTTGTTCGAGTGTGCCCACGCAGCGCCTGGCGCGCTCTGCGGCTTCGTATCCTATCTGGGGAATGCGAAGCTTGAAGTGCAATTGCGCCATCGCATAGTGGGCGGCGAAGCTGTTTTGTTCCAGCCGCGCAGCCTGTTCGAGGTGATCGATTGCCGGATAGATGTTGTTGGTCAGCGCATGCGCAATACCCAGAAAGACATGGGCGTCGGCGAAGTCCGCTGCGTACTGGATGCAGCGGGAGAGGGCTGCTACCGCCTTTTCAGCCTCTCCCGACTGGAGATGGTGCAAGCCTTCCCGCAGAAAGTTCCGCGCCTCCACAGAGATTTCCTGCGGCGGAGAAGTCTGCAACCCTGCGGGAAACCGTGCCAACTCCTGCTGTCCTGAAAGAACACTGCTCGTCATAAGAGTCGCCCTTTCCTGCTATCTCCTGCTTCTCACCATCAATCCGCAGCCATCGCACTTCCCATGGCTTCCGGCTTCAGCACGAACTCGGGGTAACAGAGCGCTCCCATTTCAGGGAGGTCCAGGCCATCGAGCTCATCGGCTGCACTCACCCGCTGTCCGACGATGAGGTCGATCACATAGTTCGCCGCATAGGAAAGGCTGAACACGAACCCGAGCAGGGTGACAACCCCGATCAGTTGCGCGACCAGTTGTCCGGGATCGCCGTAGAATAGCCCGCGAACCGAACCATTGACGCCATTCCAACTGCCGCCGTAGTTTGAGGTACCGTCGGCAAACAAGCCGACCGAAATGACTCCCCAGAGCCCATTGGTTCCATGGACCGAGATGGCGCCGACCGGGTCATCCACTTTGAGCACTCGCTCCACAAATTCAACGCTGACGCACACCAGCAGTCCCGCAACTAGACCGATGATGGCTGAACTAACGGTGTTAACGAACCCGCTGGGGGCAGTGATGGCCACCAGACCCGCCAGCAAGCCATTGCCTGACATCGAAGCGTCCGGTTTGCCGTAGCGCATCCACATGTAAAGAACGGCGCCGAAGGAGCCCGTGCATCCGGCGAGCATGGTGTTCACGGCGATGGAGCCGATCCGGAGGGCGCCGTTCCCCGAGGCGGCCAGAGTGCTTCCGGGATTGAACCCGAACCAGCCGAAGGCCAGGATGAAACAACCGGCGAGCACAATAAGAATGTCGTGGCCTGGCATAGCGTTGGGCTTGCCGTCGCGACGATATTTTCCAATGCGGGGCCCGATGATCATGAGAGACTGCCAGGGCGCTAAGACCGCCCACCGCGTGCACGACCCCCGATCCGGCGAAGTCGCAGTAGCCGTGTCCCAATCCAAAGTTCGCACCCAGTTGTGACAACCAACCGCCCCCCCAAGCCCAGTTTGCGAACAGAGGATAGGTGAGTGCGCCCATGAATATCGATGACACCGCGAAGGCCACATATTTCCAGCGCTCGGCGGCCGCTCCCGTCACAATGGTCAATGCGGTATCCATGAACACCATCTGGAACAGGAAGAGGACCATGACCGCAACGTCATAGCTACCGGCCTGGGTTAGGAAAAAGCCGTGGGTTCCCCAGACACCCCAAGTCTTACCCAGGAAATTGAGCGTGTGTTCCGAATTCAGTGGGTACGCGCCGCCTAGAGTGGAATAGGGAGCGCCCCCGCCCATCTGAAGCGCGAATCCGCAGACCCAGAACGCAAACAAGCCAAAACCGTACACCATGAAATTCATCATCATGGTGTGATTGGCATTCTTGGCGCGGCACAGGCCGGTCTCCACCAGCGCGAACCCGGCCTGCATGAACATGACTAGAAAGCCGGCAATCAAGGTCCAAACGAAGTTAATCGCGATCCGGTTTTGGCCAACCTGGTTGACCGTATCGGCCAAGGTCAATCCCTTGTTGGCGTCGGAAACAACGATGTCGCTTACGGTGCCGGTCTTGGTGCCGCCGGGGTCCCCCTTGGCCAGTTCCTCCGCTGACGGGGGCTGGGCAGCCTTCACATTTAGAGGCGTGTCCATGGCCGGCGAAGGCGCGCCCCCAACGGGTTTCGCCGGTGCCGCCGACGCCGGTGCCGCCGCGGCCGCGGTTTGAGCTTGCACCATGGTCCCCAAACCACAACCCAGGAAGAGCAGCACCACAACTGCCCACGAATACGTCGGCATCCTCAGTCGCATCGATATCTCCTTGTTCCTATTGGCCTCGCGCCCCACGTGCCGTGCGCCCCGCAGGTTGCAAAGCAGCTCTGAAACAACCTTGTTTTCGGTAACTAGATTTTCCAGATTGCTTTCTTCAGATGGGCATGGTTCAAAACGCCGAGAATCCCCACCAGCGCGATGATGATGCCGATCGTTACTAATGCGAATCGGACGGCAAGTGACTGAGTGAAAGCTAATGCCCAGACTGGAATCAACCACCCGGCTATCGCTAAGCACACACCAATGAGCTTCATATTTCTCTCCTTGTTTCCAGGTTCAATTAATCGGCTGATGGGACATCCTTAATGCGGTAAAAGCCGATCGCGGAACCTACCAATAGGGCCGCTCCTACAATTGCGATCACTTTCCCGGCAGCTCCGTCCATGACCATTCCCGCGGTCAGTGCCGTAAAGCCAATCAAAACCGCACCTAGATATGTTCCCTGTTGCTGACTGGCAGCCATGCTATTGCTCCTCGCAATTAGATTGTGTGTTCCAAACTCTTCTGTAACTCCTGCTGGCTAAAACAGAACACCTAGCTCAACCAGCCCGCGGGTTTGGCTGCCTTTCGTGCCCAATGCACCGAAGGCATCACCCGGCGTGAATTGGTTGGCTTGTACAAAAGCAATGTCGGTGCGGGTGAAGAGCTTTTTGTACTGATAGGTAGGGGTCATCGTGATCGACCAAGCCGCGCTACCCGGGCCATACATCAGGTTGGCGGCTTGTTGCGCGGCATTCCCCGTGCTCCCGATGTATTCCCAGCGGCCTGCCAGCGAGAACCCGCGCTTTATGGTGCGGCTTGCCAAAATCGCGCCGCCCCAGGTGGAAGCGCCGTGCACCACGCCGATCGCTTGGATTGGTGGGAACGTTGCTGTATTGAACGTAGGGTTGAACAATCCACTTACCCTTCGTATACGTGTATACGGCGGCGTACATCGTGCTGTTGTTTTGCAGCGGCGTCGCCAGGTTTTGCCAGGCAGTCTGCCCAAGGTATCCCATGCCGGCGAAAATCAGGGTGTGGGGGCCGTTGGTATAAGTCAGGGAGCCGCTGAGTCCCGAATAGCGATTGGAATAGTAGCCATCGTTCCAACTGAACGAGGCGGTGAACTTTCCTAAAGTCTGATTGATCTGCACGCCGCGCGTAATCGCGTTTTCCTGGTTCCACAACAGGCCGCGCTCGATGTTCATGTTTTGGAAATCGAAGGTGTACTCAGCGCCCAATAAGGTTGGCAGTATCCCGATCAATAGATTGGTATTCTTCACCGGCGCCAGCTTCACGTAAGCCACCGGAACCGGGCCCCAGAGGTCATCGTTGGTTTTCGCGTTCGAGATAAAAGGCGACCCCAGAGAGACAATGTCGTAGGCGCCCGCCTGAACATAGAACTGAAACCAGCCATCCGCCTTCTGAAAGAAGACCTGCGCATTGCTGAAGGCGCCTTCTGCCCCGTTATTACCCGCCACAGTGTTGTTTTGAAATAGTCCGATTCCGCTGACTACGCCGTTCACACTCAGCTTGCCCAGAGGTCCAGCTTCCATATTCATGGGCAGCGCTGCCTGCAGCGGGCCGGTGATCGCAGGCGTTGGGAGCGGAGCCGGCGCAGCGGCTGCGGGGGCGGGCGCAGTCTCGGGCGTAGCCGCGGGCGCAGCGGCGGGCGCGGCGGTTGGATTCGATCCCTGTGGATGGTCGGTTGGCTTGGAAGCCGGTGTATCCTCGGCATAGCCAACGCACGCCAATCCAATGCACAAAGCAGCCGTTGCAAACTTTTTAAGAAACCTAAGGTGCATGGCTTGTTGTGACCCCTTTCTTCCCCTGTACCGCGCTCATCCTCCGACGAGTGCGCGATTGCTACCAGCGATTGCGAATCTACGGGAGCATCGCGACCTAGTCCAACGCATATTTTTGTTCAAAGTAATCAAAAATTTGCCCAGAATATGTTTTTATAAGGGGAATAAACAAGACTTATTACGGCAGGCTATCGGCGCACTAGCAGGCTGTGGAAAAACTCTGGGGAGTGCGTGTGGTGGGAGCCCCCTGCTTCAGCAGGGGGAGCTGGACTTTAAGTCCAGCGGAGAAGGTTCACTCCTAAAATCGGCTTGAGCCGCGGGATTTGCCGAGACCAGCGCTAAAGCGCATGGTCAAAGTGGAAGCTTTTCCCGGAGCGCTGAAGCGCTCCTTCCCCCGCATAAATGCGGGGGCTCCCACCAGGAATCTCACACCCTGGGTTTCGCACAGCATTTTTCCGCAGCCTGTGAAGCCGTGCCCTGATAAGAAACGATGGACGAGATGCCTTCGCTTTAGCTGGCTGCGTCGGCGATGGCAGGATGGCCCACTTCGGATGCGGCGACCGCACTGCGGCGCACGATGCCATTGCTGACGAGCTCGATGAACGCCATCGCCGACTGCGGCAAGGTCCGGTCCTGCTGATAGACCAACGCCAGTTCACGGAAGAGTGTGGCATCGGAAAGAGGAATCAGCTTCAACTCTCCCGCGCGTTGCTCTTTCTCCGCAAAGGTCTCGCTGATCAGGGAAACACCCATGCCCGACGCCACAAACGCCTTGATGATTGCTATGCTGGGCAGTTCCATCGCGATCCGCAACTGCGCCTGGTAAGGCCGGAACAGCCGGTCCATCGTCTTACGGGTGCTTCCCGTCTTGGGGAGGATGATGGGGTGCTCCACGATCGCCTCTACGGAAACCGAACCTAAGCTGGCCAGAGGATGGCTGGGGCTGGTCATCAACACCAGGCGGTCATGGAAAATGCGTTTCACCACCACGCGCGACAGTTTGACCGGCATGGTCACGATGCCAACGTCGATCAAGCCTTCCTGCAGGCGCTCCATGATCTTGTGGCTGAAATTTCGGTAGATATTAATTTGAATTTCTGGGTAGCGCCGGCGATATTCTCCGAACGTCTCCGGCAACACGTACAGGCAAGTCGCCTCGTTGGCGCCGATCTCCAGCACGCCACGCGGAACTTTGTCCTGGTCGGCCACGGCGCGCAACGACTCACCGCGCAATGCCAGCAGGCGGGCAGCGTACTCGGCCAGGACCTCGCCTGCCGGAGTCAACGTGACCCGCTTACCCGAGCGGTCCAGCAGCTTGGTGCCGTAGTCCTGCTCAAGCTGGCGGATCTGGGCGCTCACCGCCGATTGCGAGCGAAACACCTTCTCGCCAGCGCGCGAGAAGTTCCCCTGCTTTGCCACTTCCAGAAAGGTCGTCAGTTGATCGAAGTCCATCTACCCTAAAACAGGTTCCACAGGAACTGGTTGTACACGTCGTGGTGGTATTGCACCTCCGGCGCCTTCACAAAAGTTCCCAGCAGCCGCGGACAGCGATCGGCCGAGGCTTGCTTCAGGTCGGCGTAGCGGCCCTTGACGTCATCGCCCAGCATGGTGGTCGTCCACTTTGCGTCGCGGAAGTTCTCCAGCGCGGTATAGATGTTGTCGGGCAGAGTACCGCTCCGCCTGGCGCAGGTTCTTGATCTTCGCCGTCTCGCCGTCGAGTCCCGACTTGAACACCGCGTACATGACCATGTAGGGATTCGCATCCGGGCTCACCGAGCGCACTTCCACGCGCATGCTCTTCTCGTTGCCGATGGGAATGCGGATCATCGAGCCGCGGTCCACCGGCGAGGCCTTCAGCTGATTGGGCGCTTCAAAGTGTGGATCGAGGCGGCGATAGGCGTTCACGCTGGCATTCAGCATCAGGCAAACATCGTTGCCGTGAGTGAGAATGCGGTCCACGAACGACCAGCCCATTTTGCTCAGCTTCTCTTCGCCCTTGGCATCCCAGAAAAGGTTCTTGCCGTTCTTGCTGACCGAAACGTTGGTATGCATGCCGCTGCCGTTCACCCCCACCACCGGTTTGGGCAGGAACGACGCGGTGAAACCCATCTTGGTCGCCACCTGGCGGCAGATCAGCTTGTAAAGCTGGATCTGGTCGGCGGCGTTCACCACTTCCGAATATGCGTAGTTAATCTCGAATTGCGACGGCGCCACCTCGGGATGGTCCTTCTCGTTCTGGAATCCCATGGCGCGCTGCACTTCGGCGGTCGTGTCGATGAAGGTGCGCAGCGGATCGCCGGGCAGCGAGTGATAGTAGCCGCCGGTATTGACGTAATCGAACTTCTGGGTCTCATGATAATGGCGCTCGGCTTGGACCCCGTCGAAGAGAAAGCCTTCGATCTCGTTGGCGGCGTTCAGGGTGTAGCCCTCGCGCTTGAAGAGGTCGTCGGCATAGGTCTTCAGCACGCCGCGAATGTCGGCGGCATACGGCGTGCCGCCCTTGTCGATGACGTCGCCAAACACCAGCACTTTGCCGGGCCCAAAAATGTCGGCCGGGCCCCAGTAGAACGATGGCCAGTCAATGCCCAACCGCAGATCGCTCTCGCGCTGCGCGGTGAAGCCGCGAATCGACGAGCCATCGAAGGTCAGGTTGTCCCAGCTCTTCAGCAGGAACTTCTTGTCGTAGTCGAGCATGTGCAGGCGGCCTTCGAGGTCGCTGAACAGCACGGTGACGGCCTTGATGCGCTTCTCGTCGGTCAGGTACTTCAGGCGCTCCTCCCGGACTTTGTCCAGGGGGACGCGGTTCTTGCGCTGCTCTTTGGAGCGCAAATTCAGGTCTTCGAGCTCGTCGTAGGAGAGCGCGAGGAAGCTACGCAGTTCAGTTGACATGGATCTCCTCGGAATAAATTCGGCCGCTGTCGGCCAGAGTGAAGATGAAGGTGAAATCGCGCATTGCAACGGGTGAAAGTTCAACGGGTGGAAATGCAAGGGTACAGCCCGCCGCTATCCCTTGCCAGTTAAAAAAGTTGATGGGGGGTATTAGGGAAATTTATGGACAGTGGATGTTTCGGCTCACTCTCCTGTTGCCACGCCAATTTCGCTTTGCGGCAGGCGTCTTGAGCGGTAGCATGACTTCTGCGCGCTACTCCGAGCTGGAGGTTACGATGCCTCGTGTACTCAGGGTCCTGGTTCTGGTTTTGTGGGTTGCCCGGCTAGGAGCTTCCCAGTCTGTTCCGGCGGAATTGCTCTCCAAACCTGCACGCCTTGAACTGGACAAGTCCACCGTCGAAGTCAAGGCTGGCTCGATCGTAAACTACACCGTGGTCTTGAAGAATGCCAAGGGTCAAGCTGTGGCTGCTTCGAGCAATATGCAATTAGAGGTGGAAACTCCGTCGGGTAACAAGACCGTCGAGATACCGGCAGGACAATCCTCGGCGAATTTTACCTGGACGGCTGCGAACTCCGGCGTCGCGCACATGGCCGTGCGGTCGGGCAAGCTATATCCGGCAACCGGGTTAGTGCTGGTTACGCCGCCCATGCCGAAGGCCGCGATCGTCAATCGAAATGTATCGATGCCTGCCCAACTGCCGTCTGGGGCAAAGGCGTCGCAGAGGAGTCGCGGGACAAGTCAGATGCCAGTGGGAGCAATGATCGACAGGGCGCCTGCCGGGGCACAATCGGCGTCGGCGTCCAGCGCACCAGTTCCGCAGCCGGCGGCCACCGCCGCTCCTCCTCCACCGCCGCCGGCATTGGGACAGGCGAAGAAGATTCAGCTCTATGTTGAACCCCTACCGGTTTATGGCAATCCCCTCGAACATATCTGGAACGCTAAGGTCTCGGTCGCAGTTCTGGGAGACCAGGATTCACTCGCGCCGGTAGCCACCGACGTTCCCATCGAATTCCATTCCAGTTTCGGTCGTCTTTCGCCGCCCAGCATCATTCTGCACGCGGGACAGTTTTCCAATTTCGATAATCCGGTACTGCTCACTACGGACCGCGCCGGCGCCGACAGGGTGGACGCGCTCTCCTCCCTGGGGCACGCCGGGCCCGTCGAGGTCACCTACCTTCTCCCTCCGCCTGCCCAGCTCCGTCTTTCACTGGGCACTCCAACGATCAATGGAAGCGGCACGAGTACGGTCAACACTCAAGTTTGTCTACTGGATGAATCCGGCGCCCTCACCTTCTCTGGTCAGGACGTGCAGGTCACGCTCACGGCTCCCGGCCAGCTTGCTTCGTCCGTGGCAACCATTCGCCACGGTGTATCCTGCAGCGATTTGATCGCCTGGACATCAGCATCGGGTGCGGCCAGCATCCAGGCGGAAGCCGGCGGCCTCAAGCCAGACAACAAGGCCATCACCTTCCCCTCCTTCCCTTGGTACTTCGTCTGGCTTGCCGCCGGAGGGGGACTGTTGGGTGCGCTTGTCTCCAGCTCGAAAGAATTGTTCTCGTCCCGCTGGTTTTCGAACACCTGGCGAGGGCTGGCGCTGGGCGCCGTCCTGGGAGCGATCTTTTATCTCTTTGCCCGCTTTGGCGCGATCGCGCTCCCCAAAGACTCCCCCGTCAATATTCAGAACATTCCTGTGGTGAGCCGAGTGGGCGCCTTCCTCCTCGGCTTTCTGGGTGGGCTGTACGGACGCAAGCTCTGGAAAATTGACCAGGACAAGCCAGATGCCTCTGCGCCTCCCAAGCCGCCGCTCGCTATCAAGGCTGCAGGGGGAAATGGCGGCGGCGGAAATTAGCCTGCTGCCTCAGGTTCGCCTTTCGCTGGGCCCACCTGGGATCACTGCACTGAGCAGTCGCACGGATGTAGATTGCATTCCTGCCCCGGGGTCTGCGCCGGTTTCACGAATCCCCGCATTTCATCACCTTCAGTTGTTATCGTCGCCAGCCAAAGTTCGTCAGCTCGCAGAATCGGAATGGACACCCAGAAATCGCGAGTTGAAAATGTTCGGTGGGCCGGCCCGGATCTTCCTCTGCCCAGGTTGGCGTCCAAAAGGCGGACGCGAACCTGGGGCACAAGGCTAATCCCTAACGCGCCAGCAAGAAATCATGCATTGGAGTCCCTCTCCGGGTGTATAGTGTCGGGCGTTCGGAGCTAAAGCGAAAATTGCGGTTTTACTTCAGGAGGATGAGTCATGCGAAAGCTAGTGTTGATTGTTGGCCTGATGTGCTTGTGCGCGTCCCTGGCCGTCGCCGAGCAAGGCAAGGTGGCAAACGAATGGGCGTGTCCAAAAGCGGCCGTTGCACACAGTATCGACGTAGGAGATAGGCCCGGCCACGCCTACTCGATCGACCAGGTCACGTGCACCTCAACCAAGGGCGAAATTGCGGGGGTGCGGGAGAAGGAGGGCAGCGCCACGGAGTTCGCCGAAGTCAGCGGCACCAGCTCCAAAGGCCACGGCGAGTTCGTCGAGACCATGGCCAACGGAGACAAGCTCCACTTCAACTACCAATTCATCGTCGCCCTCAAGGACGGGAAGCCGCAGTCTGGTACCAACAAGTTTCAGGCCACCAGCGGAGCCGGGAAGTTCAAGGGCATCAAGGCCAGCGGCACCTGCGCCGGAACCGGGAAGGCGGACGGGTCGATGAGCTGGGCTTGCACCGGGACGTACTCGCTTCCCAAGTAACAGCCGACAGGCGCGCCCGCAAGGGATACTACGCGCCCCGACAGTAGGGCGGGCGAAAAGAGGGCAGGTGGAGCGTGGATGCTTCCACCTGCCTTTGTGAGGGAGCGCCCGAGCCGAGGCTACGGTGCGAAGTAGCTGGAGAGGTCGAGGATCAATTGCGTGAGCCCCGGCCCCGACGCATAAGCATCCACCTTGCCGTTGGTCGTGGGCACGATCGCCATGTTGTTGGTGATCGTTCCGTCGAACGCATTCAAGGTCGAGACCAGGGGTTTCGATTGCAGGTCGGGCCACAGCGTCAGGTAGTACAGTGCGCCGGTCGGCACCACCGTCGCATTGAACACATAGGCCTGCGCCGTGGCCGGCGGTCCGCAAAAACTGCCCACCACGTCCACCGGAGGAGTCAGGGTTCCGCTGAAAGGCTGACCGCTGCCGCGATGGCGCGTGTCGATGACCCGGCAAGGCGCCACCGCATAGAGCGACAATCCGCCGGTGCCCGGCGCAGCGAAGTAGCCGTTGATGTCAATGATCACGTCGGTGTCGTTGCCGGGATAAACCGCGACCTCGCCGCCGGTACCCGCAGGCACAATCGCCGCATTGGCGATGACCGTCCCGGGGATATCCGTCAAGGTTGAAACCAGCGGCCGCGACTGGCCCGTGGGCCAAACCGTCAAGTAACCCAGCGGGCCGTGGGGCACCACGGAAAAGTTCAGCGAATAGGCGGCTGCGCTGGACGGAATGTTGCAGCTCGTGGCGTTGAGTATGGGGAAGTCACGTTGCTGGAGGCCAGGCAAGAACGGCGCTCCCAGGCCCTGCGGATAGCTGCTGGAGCGCGTGTCGGCGACGCGACAGGGCGTGAGCGGATAAAAGGCCAGCGTGGAACCGGACGCCGCCGCGAAGTAGCCGTTGATGTCGAGAATCACGTTGCTTGTCTGGGTGACATAAACGCTGACCGCCCCGTTGCTTCCCGCCGGCACGATGGCAGCGTCGGCCTTGATGCGGCCATCCAGCGAGTCCAGGGTGGCGACTACAGGTTGGCCTTCGCCCGTGGGCCAGATGGTTAAGTAACCCAGCGAACCTTGCGGCACCACCGAAACATTGAGCGAGTAGGCTGCCGCCGTGTCGGGAATGTTGCAGCCGCCCTCTTGCGGGATGGGGAAGCTGCGGAAGGTGCCACTTGGAATCGGGCCGCCAGTTAACCGCGTGTCAATCAGCCGGCAAGGCGTGACGGCGACGAACTGCAGGGGCGACGGAATCGGGTTAACCAGTTGCGAGAGCGTGCCGCTGCTGCCGGAATAATTCGTATCGCCCGAGTAAGTGGCTACGATGGCATCCGTCCCCACCGCCAGGGTTGAGGTCATACAGACCGCCATTTGCGACGCCAGCGGCACCGCCGTGCAGCCGGAAATCGCGTCGCCGTTGGAGGTGAAGCTCACCGTCCCGGTCGCCCCGGAGGGACTTACTGTCGCGGTGATGGTCACCACATCCCCGAACATGGAAGGATTGGGCACGCTCGTCACCACAGTCGTGCTGTGGGGGAGCTCTACGACCTGGTGCACGACGTTGGAAGTACTTCCGGCGAAACCGCCTCCACCTTGATAAACCGCGACAATCGCGTGGGTCCCAATTGGCAGGCTGGAGTAGTTGAGCACGGCCACGCCGTTGCTCAGCGCGACCGTGCCAATCCCAACGCCATCGCTGCTGAAAACCACGTTGCCGACCGGGGTGCCGCTCTGCGCGTGCACCGTCGCCGTCATCATGACCGTTTGGTTGAGTTGGGATGGATTCGGCGCAGTGGCTAAGGTGGTACTTGTGGGAACCAACTGCAGGCCAGTCAACTTGAAGACCGTGCCATCGTTGTTGGTTCCGCCGATGTAAGTCGTGCCATAGAAGAAGCCGTCGCGGGCCAGGAGCAGATAGCCATACGGATTGCTGCCCTCGCCTCCGCACTGGCAAAAGTCGTGAAGGGAGGTCGCCTGACCATCAGGCGTGAGACGGTACACGGTGCCCTTTCCAAACTGGCCGCCGGAGCCGGCGACTCCGTAAAACTTGCCGTCGGAGGCTTCGATCAGCCCGGAGTTCGGTGAAGCTCCGGCCGAACAATTCTGGTTCAGACAAAACGAGAACACCGTGGTGAAGTTAGTACCGTTGGGTTTGATCTTGAAGACCGTGCCGTGGCTTCCGGGCCCACTCGAATAGGTCGTGCCGTAAAGATAACCATCGCTCGCCATGAACAGCTGGCTGCGCGGACCGCTGCCGTCATTGGCACCGCCAAAGGCGTGCAGGAGGGTGAACGTGCCGCTGGGCGTCAGCTTGTACACCGTTCCGTTGTTGTTGGTCCCGCCCTGTTGCGTGGTGCCGTAAAGGTTGTGATCGGGAGCTTCCACCAGGCCGCCAAGCGGGTGTCCGCCATCGGCGCAATTGGTCTGAGCGCAGAATGTGTACAGCAGCGTGAAGTTGCTGCCATCCGTGCTGAGCTTGAACGCGGTGCCGGCAGCACCAAAGAAGCCGCCGCCGTTGACCGTCACGCCGTAAAGGAACCCGTCGCTGGCCAGCAGGACCGGCGCGTAGGTCGCACTGCCTTCGGCAGCTCCGTTGAAGCCGTGCAAGACGCTAAATGTCCCCTGGGGCGTGATTTTAAAGACATCGCCGACGCCGGGGCCGGCCGTGCGCGCTGTCCCATAGAAATTGCCGGCCGGGTCCTGGATCAGCCCTGCTGACGGAAACTCGCCATCCGTGCCGACGAATTCGTGAATCAGTGTGACGGTGCCGTCGGGAGCCATCTTGAACACGAGCCCGAAATCATCCTGGCCACCATTCTCCGTAGTGCCATAGAAGTTACCGTCGGCCCCCTGCACGAGCCCCTCCCGGTAAGGGTTCATTCCGTCGGTCCCGTTGAAGCTGTGCAGGGTGGTGAGGGTTTGCGCCGGCGAACTAATCGCCGTCAGCAGGCAAAATCCCAAGGCAATCCCGACCATTTTCCCTAGACGAAGCGCGCCCATATTGTCATTGTCTCCTCCCCGGCCATGGAGAGTGTGCTATTCTGCGGGACCTTACGGGACCCCACAATCCGCTGAATTCTCTCCTAATTGTCCTCCCCCACCGGAGGACCATCCTAGACAGGAAATTGGCCGGGCGCGGCAAGCACTATACCCAACATCATTCCTAACATCAATCTTTTTCTCAGCCTCCGCTTCGCTCCCGGACAGTTTCCAGACATTTCGCTTGACCAGGCACAGCACTCCCGGGAGCGGACGCCAGCGGGAGCGAATGGGGAATGCGGTTGACAGTGAGGGACACGGAACTACCCCAATCAAGGGAAACTATCTCGATCCAAGGAAAGCCAACCCGCCCGAGCAGACCACTTTCGTGGGGTGCCGGCGGCGGTGCCTGGTCCTCGCCCGCTTGCCTTTTGGATGGTCACATCCTCGTATTACCAAAAAATGGGATTGACGAATCCTGCTGCCGATGTGACAATTCGGCTGCCTGTTACTCCGTGTTAACTTAGGAATACACAGTTGAGCAGGGGCTGAGTTTTCCCGCGGATGCCGCGCGTAAAATGGCGTGGAGTTCAATCGAAGCGAAAAGTTCAGCTCGAGGCACGTGCAGCGGAATCACACGAGCATGTGACCGGAATCACGGACTTAGGTGCCCGATTACGCGCAATTTAGTGGTGGGGGAGTCGATGGCTTTTCTGGCGTCGTCGGTTTAGCCGACGCTGAAGAAGCACGACGTCGAGAAGGTGTCCCTCTTCCCCCTCGATTCTCGAAAGTGGCCGGGGCTGCTGCTAGTCAAAATGAAACCCCAGCTTAGGAGCTTGACATGAGTTCATTGTGGCAATCCACCCGAGCGTCTCTGGACGATTATTCGTCCATGCTCGGTGAAAGCTTGGGCAAACTCAAGGCCGCCCAAGCGGTCGACATCGCAGAGGTCATCGAGGAACTTAAGATGGCCTCAGAATCTGCTCGCAACCTGCGGGCGTTGGTCTCGTCGGAGATGCCCGAGGCGACATGGCAGACCCGAGAACAACTTGAGGCCGTCATTGAGGAAATCCAGAAGAAGGTAGAGGCGAGGGCCATAGAGCAACTGCGCTCCCGTCTTTTGGGTCTCGCGGCCCAGTTGGAACGCGGCAGTATTGTGCACCGCCGGGCCTTCCGGGTGAAGCAACTGAATGAGCTGCGTGACGGGGCGATCCACGAATTACGGTCGCAGGCCGGGTTGAAGGGAGCACCACAGGCCCTGCCCGGGCCGGAAGCGTACGAATGGATCAATTGGGCGTGTGCCTTGAAGGAGCCAGAAGATGCTGAATCTCTTCAGGCCCTGCGCAAGGGATTTGCACGCCTCGATGAGTTTGTGGCCAACCTGGAGCCCGACATGTGGGTAGTCAAATCGGAAACTCTGGTTTAGGAGCTTGACATGAATTCATTGTGGCCTCCTGCCCGTGCGTCCCTGGACGATTCTTTGACCCTGCCGTGTGCGACCTTGACCAAGCTCGAGGCCGCCCAGGCAGTCGACATCGCGGAAGTCATCGCGCAGCTTGAGAAGGCGGCAGAATCTGGTCGAGACCTGCGGGCGTTGGTGTCGTCGGAGCTGCCCGACGCTTCATGGCAGAACCGAGAGGAACTTGACGCGTGCCTTGAGCAGATAGGGAAAAACTTAGAGGCAAGGAAGATCGAGCAACTGCGCTCCCGGCTTTTGACTCTGGCGACGGAGTTGGAGGGCGGCAGCATTGTGCACCGCCGGGCAGTCCGCGTGGAGCAAGTGAATCAGCTGCGTGACCAGGCGATCAACGAATTACGGACCGAGGCCGGGGTGGAGGGAACACCAGCGACTCTGCCGGGCCCTGAAGCCGACCGATGGGTGGAATGGGCCTGTGGCTTGAAGGAGCCCGAAGATGTTGAATCGCTTGAGATCCTTCGGAATCGATTTGGACACCTCGATGATTTTATTGCCAACCTAGAGCCCGACATGTGGGTAACCGAAACGGTGCCCGAGTCCCCCTGGCCGGACCGACAGGAAGTTGACGCCCTCATTGGGGAAGTCAAGAAGAGTTTAGAGGGTAACGGTTTCGAGGAACTGCGCTCCCGTCTTTCGGCCCTGGCGGATGAGTTGGAGCGCGGCCGTATTGTGCACCATAGGATATTGCGGGTAAATCAACTGAATTTCCTGCGTGACCAGGCGGTTAAGGAATTACGGTCCCAGGTCGGGTCGAAGAAACCACCACAAGGTCTGCCTGGCCCGCAAGCACACCAATGGGTGGAGTGGGCGTGTGCCTTGACAGAGCCGGAAGATGCTGAATCCCTTCAGGCGCTGCGCAATGGATTTCCACACCTGGATGAGTTTGTTGGCAATCTAGAGCCCGACATGTGGGCAGTTGCGGGATCGCCAACCGTGGAGACTGCGGAAGAACCGGCGGTGGCGGCGCCAGCCCCGGTTACTCCAACGGCAATCGCAGAACCGGTCCACCCGATGCCGGCGCAGTGGCGCACGCCGCCGGTGGTTCGTCGCTTCGACCACCGTATCGAGCCTATCTCCACCGCGGAGGTTTACCGCGAAAGCAGCGCCGCAGCGGCGATCCTCGACCAGCCCGTCAAGCCTGCCTTCACCGCGGAGGCTTATGGCGAGACCAGCAGCGCGCACACGATCCCTGACCATGCTGTGGAGCCTGCTTTCACTGCGGAGGTTTATCGCGAAACCAGCACGGCGCAGGCGATCATTACCGGGGTCAGGACCAGAGTGGAAGAGCTTTGGAGGGGAAAACAGCGGATACCACTGCTGCTGGCCATCGCTGCGGTACTGGCGCTTACTGTGCTGGGAGCCATACTGTGGAGGTCGCACCGGAACCGTGTCCGCAATCAGGCGGCTCCAGCCATCCAGAGTCAGATTCCTGTGGCCACGCCAAGCGATGCGGGGAACAAGGACCTGGCCCAACCCGCAATGGCCGCCGATTCCATGGCCAAGGCGCTGACCGACAAACAGGCCAAGCCGAAGGAGCAGACGGTCGCCGCTCCCACAACCCCGCCGGCAAAGCAGGCCAAGCCCGAGGATGCGGCGTTTAGCCTTCCCGCGCAGGCCCCGGGGACCACCACTGCCAGGAAAGAAGAAGCGCCGGTCACGGCTCCCGCCTTGCCAAGCGGGGCCGCGAACAGCGTGGTCAACGTAGCCAGAGACCTTCCGATTGTGCAGCCCAAGGTCGCTACCCATCAGGTCAGGGTCTCCTCGGGGGTTGCGCAAGGTCTGCTGATCCACCAAGTCGCGCCGCAGTACCCTGCGCAGGCCCGGCAGGCACGCATTCAGGGAACCGTGATTGTGCAGGCGGTAATTGGCAAAGACGGATCCGTACAAAACGTGCACGCACTGCGCGGCCCTCTCCCCCTGATCCAATCGGCCGTGGATGCAGTGAAACAGTGGCGCTACAGGCCCTATACCCTCGATGGGGAGCCCGTCCAAGCTGAAACTCAGATTTCCGTCAAGTTCTCGCTCTAGGACGAGCGCTGAGCGATCCCCACTGCCCGCCTGCATGCTTCGCCGATTTAGACAAGTAGCTTTCGTCGAGCCGTACACCGGCGCTTGGCCCAGCCCACCATCAGGAACGCGCTCCAGCCTTCGAGTAGCTATACACACCAAGCGTGAAAGTGCCCTAATTTAACATTCCGCTCCGCCTACGGATGGCAGATAATAGCTCGGATCTCCGGCAATGTGCGAGCCCGTATTTGGTTCGGCCTCGTTCGAAATCTGTTAGAAGGTAGTCTGTGCCGAATAGGTCGTCATCACCGTCAGACACAACCGCGGTGGCCACCGGCACCTCGTGGGCTGGTTGGGTGGCCAGCGTCTTCTCAGCCCCAGTCACGTGCATGTTTGTACTTGCAGCAGTGATCTTTCGATATGCTCCACGAGGAATTGCAGAACCGGACATCTGGTGGCATATGCGCAACGCCACCTATCTGTTGCAACATCACGCGTTCCCCCAAGTGGACATGTACTCGTCGGGGGCGGCAGGGTCGCCATGGCTGAACTTTGAATGGCTGTCAGAAATCCCTTTTCTATTAGGCTTCGAAACCTGGGGATTGCAAGGACTTCTAGCGGTAACTTTCGTGGTATTCACGCTCATCTATGTGGGCGTTTATTACCGTTCATGCCGTGGCGGCGCCAACTGCTGGAACGCTACCCTCACCACTTTGCTGGCTGTGCTGCTGGGGGTGGTGTCCATCGGCCCTCGTACGCTGCTGTTTGGCTGGCTGTGCCTGGTGGGGCTACTGCTGGTGCTGGACCGTTTTCAGCGGAGCGGGAAAGGTGTGTGGCTGCTGCCCCCGCTGTTCGCCCTGTGGATCAACCTGCACGGCTCCTGGGTCTTTGGCATGGTGGTGCTGGTGCTGACCATCGCGTCGGGCCTGGTGGAAGGCCGGTGGGGCCTGGTGATAGCGCGGCGCTGGCCCGCCAGGGAGCTGAAGAAACTTCTGCTGGGGTTGGCCGCATCCCTGGCCGCGCTGTTCGTCAACCCCTTCGGCTACAGGCTGGTGCTCTACCCATTTGATTTTCTTTTCCGCCAGCAGAAGAATATGCAGTTCGTCCAGGAGTGGCACTCGGTGGATTTTGGCAAAGGGAGTGGCAAGCTGGCCCTGGTCATGATCTTCGCCTTGCTGGCAGCCGCGTTGTTTTCCCGCAGCCGGTGGAAGCTGGACGAGGTGCTGCTGACGGCATTTGCTCTGGGGACCGCGCTGCCCCATGTGCGGTTCCTTTTTTTCGCCGGCCTGATCGTGGCGCCCATCCTGGCGCCACGTCTGAAGCTGTTTCCGCTCTACCGCCGGGAACAGGGACTACCCTGGCTCAATGCCGTCATCATGGCAGCCATCGTGGGGGCGATGATCTTTTTGTTTCCGTCAGCAGCGTATCTACAGCAGAAAGTGGATGCCGAATTCCCCACCGCCGCGCTGGAGTTTATGCAGCAGCGGCACATCAGCGGAAGGATCTTCAACCAATATGCGTGGGGCGGATACATGGAATGGTACGCGCCAGAGCTGAAGCCTTTGCTGGACACGCGCGGGGACCTCTTCGTGTATAACGGAGTTTTTGAAGACTATCTGAGAGTTAAAGCGAATGTGCGTTCGTTCCAAATCCTGGACCGATACAAGATCGACTATGTCTTCTTACAAACCAACGAGCCTGTGATCTACCTTCTAGAGCAGTCTCCGGCATGGCGTCCGATTTACACCGACAAGCTGGCGTCGCTGTTCGAGCGCGTGCGCTGAGGAGGCGCAGGGGCGACGCAGGCAAAGGCACGGTCGAACTAGGGCCCTCAAGCTAAACCGCGATGGGAGTGGGGTCCCCGGCCACGGATGCGAAAAACCGGCCCCGGCACGTCCCCAACCCTTCGTTGCAGGCCGCGATCAAGGTATGTAGCTTCGCCGTGGTACCCTGTTGCTGCTCAACAAGGAGAAGCAGCCATGAAAATCCTCACCGGAATCGACGATTCGAAGGCCTCCGGGGATGTGTTAAAGGCCATTATCACGCAGTTTCGAACTGAGAATACCGAGGTCCGAGTCTTGCACGTGTTGCAGCCGAGTGCGCCGGCCCCACCGCAAATGGCGCCCGGCTACGCTCCCGAGTTGGAGGATCAGAAGAAGCCAGCCCATGAGTTGGTCGAGCGGATTGCCAAGGAGTTGCAGAGCGCAGGATTCAAGGTGCACACGGCCGTCGAGATCGGTGACATTCGCGAGGCGATCATCGATGATGCAGCCGACTGGCATGCCGATGTGATCGTCGTTGGTTCGCGTGGGCAGAGCGGCATTCGGCGTTTCTTGCTGGGCAGCGTGGCAGAATTCGTCGCTCGTCATGCCAAGTGCTCGGTAGAAATCGTTCGCCCGCCAGTGAGTGCCTGACGGAAAGGATAGCGTCACCGCCGCAAAAAGCAGACGCGGTCCGTCCAGTCCCCTCTCCCGGTTTCTTTGAACCGGTGAATCAGCGCCCGCATCAGGTGGTGAAGGACCGTCTTCGGCGACAACCTTCAGTCGAGCGCGCAAGCGGGATGCTTGCAGTCGCACTGGATTTCGATTTCCTTTTCACTTTGCGCGTCGCGGCAGTAGTCGCTGCAATACTTTTCGTTTTCCGAAACGACACAGCGGCACTGCGAGTAGCCGCACTTCCGGTTCTCATTAGCCATAAACATTCTCCTTTCGACAACAACCAGTAATTGATATTAGCTCAATTTCTCGCCGGCTTGGGGGCGACGAATTCGGTGGCCTGGGGCAGCATGCGTTTCCGCGCCTCGAAATCGGCCGAATCGTTTTCCGACGTGGCACTCCGTAGACTGGGCGCAAGCGGGGGCGAATGGGATTGGGGATGTGGTTGCGAGTGAGGGTCACGAAAGCCTGTGATGCAGGTCATACCCACCCGGTCATGTTTCGGGGTATGGTCATTTCGAGTGTGCAAACTCTCAACATTTCTCTGTGGCGCTCGCCCTCAGAACGCCGAGATTGCTAACCAGGGGGGAGATCAGCTGTGAAGACAAAGTTACAAGTGGGCTTGGCGATGCTTGTGGTCCTGTTGATACTCCAGGGAGCCTCTCCAAGTAATGCTCAGTCCCATCCACCATCCTACTTGCCAAATGATGGTAAGCCGGCTACGAGCGCAGCCGCCGCCCATTCATCGACGGTGGCGATCCAGCGTGTCCAGCCAGGCGCGACGAAGCCGGGTTCGACAGTAACGCAGCCAGCCGCGGTCCCTCAGCAAGCACGCCCTCCGCTAGCCGACCCGCCCGAAGAAGTGATGGTTGATTTCAGATCGACGCCGAAAGGGGCCGATATTAGCGTGGATGGCTCCTATGTAGGCAGGACTCCGACTTCGATCTCCTTGAGTCCAGGCGAGTACGACATCAAGATATCCAAGCACGATTTTCGGTCGTACGAACATAACCTGACAGTGACAACCGAACATCTCACGGTTTCTGCCTACTTGCAGCGACTCACGGTTCGGTTCGACCAGTAGGGGATTTGTGCCCGCGGTCGCAAATGACAGTGGACAAGCGTCCTCGCCGGGAGAACAATCGCAATTGCAGGCATTCGTTACTTGCTGGCGGGCGCCACAAGTCAATGCCGTGATGGCATTTCGAGGCGGGGTCGCGGCTCCCGGCGGTAAACATCTTTGCCTCAGTCGGAAAGAGGAGATAAATATGTGTAATAAGTCGAAAGTTGTCAGAATCGCGATTCCAACCCTGCTGGTCTTGTGCTTGATGATGATCGGCAGCCTCCCCGGTTACTCTAGAGACAAGTATGAGACCATCAGCGCCGGCGCCTTTGGAACCGGCACGCAGACGGGCCACCTTATCACAGTTACGCTGGTCATTTATCAGTTCTCGACGGCTGAGGATCGGCAAGCTCTCGTCGATGCATTCCAGAAGGGGCAGAATCAGGGGTTGGTCAACGCGTTGTCGAAGATGAAGGCGGTGGGTCACATTAGTGTTACCGGCGCTATGGGCTATGACGTCAGCTACATACGGATGATTGAGACGCCGACCGGCCGGAAAATCCGCTTCGTCACCAACCGCAAGATTGCATTTGGAGAAGCTCGCTCGCAGAGCCAGTCGATGAGCTTCAATCTTACCGCCGGCGAGTTCGACCTGAATGACAAGCAGATGAAGAAGAGCACCGGCACCCTGTACCCCGCCACTCAGTTGATCATCAACAAGCAGGGCGAGTTGCAGTTCGAGCTGAACCGGAATCCGTGGAGACTTGCCGGCATAACGGACTGGAAGGGCGGGGAGGAGAACTAGTTCTTCGTTTGCCAGCTCGACGGCCGAGCTTTTGACTCGGGGCGGGGCACAGGTTTCTGGAAATTCCCGTGCGGCCTCGATTCATGCCTCCCATGGCGGTGACTGCCCGCTAGCGCAGTCTTCTGATTCGCGATTCCTATTTCGTAGGAGGTGCCTATGAAGATGCAACGCCTATTCGCTTCCCTGAATGCTCTGCTGCTGTTGTGCTGCGTCGTGCTCCTCAACTGTACTGCTGCCCAGGCGCAAAAGAAGAGCAAGTATGTGTGTGACGAGGCCGATCCGGCAAGCCTGTGTACCGCGGCCAACACCTGCGGATCGGCTGCTGCTCCCTGCACGGTGGATATCACCAACGTACGCGGCTCGTCCAGCGTCAAACCGGGGATTCCGGGCGCTAAGAGCAACCAGTTCTTCTGCGTTAAGGCCGGCACCACGGTGGTATGGATGAGCTCGAGCAAGAACACTGGGTTCATGGTTTCTTTCGGCAAGGACTCGCCCTTCATTCCGGACGACCCCATCATGGGTGGCGGAAGCAAGCAGGTCACGGTGAAGGCAACCACTCCGGGCTGCTACAAGTACGATGCCGGCGCATTCGTTTCCGGGGCGACCTACGGGATGGGCGCCGGGAGCAAGCCCGAATTCGTCATTTTGCCGTAGGCCGAAGCCTGGCCGCTTTGAACGGAGTTAAATTTGCCAAGGTCTCGCTTCTCTAAGTAGAGGAGCCGGGCCCGCCTTTGCTCGCAGGCGGGTGCCCTAGGTTCGCGCCTCGGTTGGGCTAAGCCGGGTTACTGCGTTGGGCAGCCGCAAGGACAGAGATTGTGTTCATGCTACATGGTCTGCGTCGGTACGGCCCGAACGTTTCTCTGCCCGTTAGCGTCCAAAAGCCGGACGCGAACCTGGCGCACCAGGCATGGGATCACCGCCGCAAGAAGCAGACGCGGTCCGTCCAGTCCCATCTCCCCGTTTCTTTGAACAGGTGAATCAGCGCTGGCATCAGGCCTCCAATGTCGGCCTGGAGAGATGGTCTTTTCGTCAACGAAAATTACGCCGCCATGCTTTCGCCCTGCTTCTGCCCACGTCTTGAGCAGCGGCGGAATGCTTCCCCCGTTATTTTGTCGAATAGTTAGTTCTCATTCCTGCAAAAACTATCGAGTCCCAGCTCGACCCTGGTGAATCTCACCCGGCGACCGAACTGCTGCCTCCTCGTCAACGGCCCCATAGCAGTCAGTGCTGATGCTCTTTCTTCAGCATCCTTCAACGTCCTTCAACCAACCTCAAGAAGAGAAAAAGGAGAGGACCACATGAGCACAATTACACAACAAGGCAGTAAGCAGACAGATGACAAGCATGCGATTCGTCCGTTTCATGTGAACGTTCCGGAGGCGGAACTGACCGAATTGCGCAGGCGCATCAATGCGACGAAGTGGCCTGAACGGGAAACGGTCACGGATGCATCGCAAGGAGTACAGCTCGCGACGATTCAGGCGCTGGCGCGCTATTGGGCGACAGAGTATGACTGGCGCAAGATCGAGGCAAAAATGAACGCCCTGCCGCAGTTCATCACCGAGATCGATGGACTGGACATTCATTTCATTCACGTCCGTTCAAAACACGAAAATGCGTTGCCGCTGATCGTTACGCACGGATGGCCCGGCTCGATCATCGAACAGATGAAGATCATCGATCCGCTGACCAATCCCACCGCACACGGCGGAAATGCATCCGATGCGTTCCACCTGGTGATTCCGTCAATGCCGGGCTACGGATATTCAGGCAAACCGACCACCACCGGGTGGGATTGTTGCCCACATCGCGCGTGCCTGGGTCGTGCTGATGAAGCGCCTCGGATACACGAAATTTGTGGCGCAAGGCGGCGATTGGGGCGCGGTCATCACCGAACAAATGGGCGTGCAGGCGCCTCCGGAGTTGCTCGGCATTCACACCAACATGCCTGGCGTCTTTCCAGGCGAGATCGACAAGGCGGCTTTTTCCGGGGCGCCGGCGCCATCGGGTCTCTCAGCCGATGAGAAGGTCGCTTACGAGCGTTTGCAGTTCGTATATCAAAAGGGAATCGCCTACGGGTACCAGATGGGGCTGCGACCGCAGACGTTGTACGGAATCGCGGACTCACCCGTCGGCCTGGCGGCTTATTTCCTTGATCACGACGCGCGCAGCTACGAGCTGATCTCACGCGTCTTTGAGGGAGAATCCGAAGGCCTCACGCGCGACGACATCCTCGACAACATCACGATCACCTGGTTGACGAACACGGCGCTTTCTGGCGCCCGTCTCTATTGGGAGAATTGGGGCAAACTCGGGTATTTCAATGCCAAAGGCGTCTCCATCCCGGTTGCCGTGAGCGTCTTCCCTGACGAACTCTATCCAGCCCCGCGGAGTTGGGCAGAGCAGGCGTTTCCCAAACTCATCCATTACAACAAGCTCGACAAAGGCGGGCACTTCGCCGCGTGGGAACAGCCGAAACTCTTTTCAGAAGAGCTTCGCGCGGGCTTCAGATCACTGCGGTCAGGCATGTCGAAGGCGGATGTGCCATTCGCCAAAGCTAGCTAACTGTTCGCAAAGCAGCAGGAGAGCTTCGAGGGTAGAGCTCTCCTGCTTCGACTCCTGGCAGATATTAGTCGGCCTTACACCTGGACCACACAAGGTGTAGTTCGACCTGGCTGGTCCGAAGCACAAGGTAACAAATCTGACCCCAGGCTCGCCCCTCGGTTGGGCTAACCCGGTTGACAGGGCGCTACCTAATACTTCGGCAAGCTTGGGTCCACCTTGTCGGACCAGGCGAGGATGCCGCCGGCCAGGTTCTTGACTTTGGCGAAGCCGGCCTGGCGCAGTAGAGTCACGGCCTTGGCGCTGCGCACGCCGCTGCGGCAGTGGGCCACGATTTCGCGGCTGGAGTCCAGCTCGTTCATGCGCGCGGGCAGCGCGCCCAGCGGGATGAGATGCCCACCGATGATTGCAGATTTGATATTCGTGCGGCTCGCGCACGTCGAGGATGAAGATGTCATCGCCAGCGTCGAGGCGGGCTTTCAGTTCCTCGGGACGAATTTCCGGAACGGTTGCAGTCAGCGATGCTTCCTGGCTTTCACTACCGCGGATGCCGCAGAACTCCTGGTAGTCGATCAGCTCGCGGATGGTAGGATTCGTGCCGCAGACCGGGCACTCCGGATTTTTGCGCAGGCGCAGCTCGCGAAAGCGCATGGCCAGCGCGTCCACCAGCAAGAGGCGGCCAATCAGCGGGTCGCCCGAGCCGAGGATGAGCTTGATGACCTCGGTGGCCTGAATCACGCCCAACAATCCGGGAAGAATGCCGAGCACGCCGCCTTCGGCGCATGAGGGCACCAGCCCCGGCGGCGGCGGTTCCGGATAGAGACAGCGATAGCAGGGGCCGCGCTCGGTGGCAAAGACGCTGGCCTGGCCTTCGAAGCGAAAGATGGAGGCGTAAACGTTGGGCTTGCCGGTGAGCACGCAAGCGTCGTTCACCAGATAGCGTGTGGGAAAGTTGTCGGTGCCATCGGCGACGATGTCGAACTGGCGAAAAATGTCGAGCGCATTGGCGCTCGTGAGCTTGGTCTCAAATTTGCGCACCTGGATGAACGGATTCATCGCGGTGAGCTTCTCGGCGGCGGAGTCGAGTTTGGGACGGCCCACGTCGTGGGTGGTATGGATGATCTGGCGCTGCAAGTTGGTGAAGTCCACCACATCGAAGTCCAGCAGGCCGAGCGTGCCCACGCCGGCCGCGGCCAAATACAGGGCCAGCGGCGAGCCGAGTCCACCGGTACCCACGCACAGCACCCGCGCCGCCTTTAGCTTCTGCTGGCCCTCCATGCCGACCTCGGGCATGATGAGGTGGCGCGAGTAGCGCAGAATTTCGTCGTTGGTGAGGGTGGTGGCTGGTACGTCAGTCAGCATAGTGATATTCACATCGCGTCGAAACTGCGCCCGCGAACCAGGTTTTTCACGTTCTAGATTCCCAAGTCCTCAAACAGTGCAGCGGCAGTCTTGAAGCGCTTACCCTGGCGGCGGTCCGCGGCTTGCATTGCCTTCACCGTGGTTGCATTTGGAACTCTCACCTCGAACGGCAGGGCCTTCTCAGCCGCTACCCGGACAAGCAGAATACGCACCGCATCGGACACCGACATGCCCATGGCGGCCAGTGTCCTGGTGGCCTTCTGCTTCACCTTCTCGTCCACCCGGACATGAACCATCGTCGTCATCGCCGGTCAAACCTCTGAGATACATTGTATCTCAACTTCACGCGAAGAGTCTGTCCTTGCTTGCGTCCGCCCTACTTTCCCGTCCAACAGGCGCGGCGTTTTTCCAGAAATGCCGAGATGCCCTCCTGTGCGTCGGCGGCCAGCGCATTCATGCTCATCACTTCTTTGGCATAGGCATAGGCTTTGGGCTGGTCGAGATCAATCTGGGTGTAGAAGGCCTGCTTGCCGAGGGCGACCGTTAGGGAGCTGGCTTCGGCAATGCGCGCGGCCAGTTTGCGGGTCTGCTCGGCCAGCTCAGCGGCGGGAACGACCAGGTTGATCAGTCCCCAATCCGCCGCCGTCACTGCGTCGATCATCTCGCCGGTCAGCAGCATCTGCAGCGCCCGTTTGCGTCCGACCGCGCGGCTGAGCGCGACCATGGGGGTGGTGCAGAAAAGTCCAATCTTCACGCCTGGAGTGGCAAAGGCGGCCTGGTCGGAGGCCACGGCCAAATCGCAGGTCGCCACCAACTGGCATCCGGCGGCGGTGGCAACGCCTTGCACCTCGGCGATGACCGGCTGCGGAATCGATTGCACGCGCATCATCAGCTCAGTGCAGACATCGAACACCCGGCGATACTCGTTGATGTCGCGTCCCACCATCTCGCTCAAATCGTGGCCGGAGGAAAAGACCTTGCCCGCGGCCCGCAACAGCACTACCCGCAGGGCGCGATCGCGCCCAATCTCGTTGAGGCAGTCAATCAGCTCGGTCATCAACTCCAGCGACAGCGCATTGCGGCGCTGCGGCCGGTTCAGGGTCACAATCGCGATCTCTCCTTCGGTGTCGAACAAGATGCTCTGGTACTTGGCAACGGTGGTGGCGGTTTGCGATTCAGGCATCACGAAGCTCCTTCTGCTGCGGGGCGCGATGGCTGGCGCAGCACGTTCTTGCGGACCTTGCCGGTCGAGGTCTTGGTTAATAAACCAAAGTGTACTGGCACGGCAGCCCGGGTTCAACCAGTTCGCTAATGGCAAGAAGGCAGGCGCCAACAAAAAAGCCGCCCGCGGGTTCGAGCGGCATAATTCTGATCAACGGTGCGCTTACGCGAATGAGCCAATGGCGCAGGCGCGCCGCCAGGCTCCAAGTTTGGTGCACTCGGCAGCAAGCCTGGAAGGAAGAAATTAAGGGGTTAATTGGTCGGGGCGACTGGATTTGAACCAGCGACCCCCTGCGCCCAAGGCAGGTGCGCTACCAGGCTGCGCTACGCCCCGACTCTACTGGCTTCCCTGATTCTAAACTACTTTCGGACGAGGGCACAGGACGCAGGTTGAGGTATCACCGCCAAGCCGGATGGGGCAGGCGCGTGGTCGGAAAGCGCTGCGGCACAGTGGCCGCTATAATGTAACCTTCATGCCTGGCCTGCTATACGCCGCGGTTGCGTACGTGCGCGACCCGGTCGGGATCTTCGTGGAAGAATTGCGCCGCGAGTTGCATCCAGCGCACACCCATGCCGACGCCCACCTCACGGTGCTGCCGCCGCGGCCCTTGCGGGGCACCGAAGAGCAAGCCTTGGACGTGCTCCGGGAGGTGTGCCAAAAGGTTGCAGCCTTTGAAATCACCATGGGGGACGTGGAGAGCTTCGTCCCTATTACTCCTACCATCTTCCTGCGGGTGGCGCGTGGCGCCTACCGCATGCGCGAGCTGCACGATCTGCTCAATCAGGGCGCGCTGGCCTATGAAGAGCCGTGGCCCTATATGCCGCATCTCACCATCGCGAAAACGGATACCGCGGAGGAGGCCCAGAAGGTGGAAGCCATCGCGCGTCAGCGCTGGAAGGGCAACTCTGGGACGCGCACGGTGCGGATCGATGCAATCACTTTCGTCAAGGGCAACGGAGACCGCTGGCTTGACTTGGAGGCCGTACCGTTGCGCGGGGTTCTCTCAGGCGGGGCAGGATGATCGCCCCCGGCCGTGTGCTTCGTGACACAATTTTCGCGGTTAGAGCAATTGCGGAATTGCCGTTTAGCTTGGCTTGAAATTCAATGTCCGGTTCACACGGTCGGGATCGCGGGCAATGAGTGTTAGATAGGCTGGTCCGGTTCCGCCCGACCCTGTTCCCAATCCCGTAGCGTACCCAGAGGGATGTGAAAGCGGGCTGCAAATTCCTCCTGCGTCAGCTGCAAGGCGCGGCGGATGATCTTCGCCTGAGGGGTCCGCTTCATTCGCTTGAGGTCGGTTGGGGTGAGCGGCCGGGCGTCGGGATCGGCGCGCGCGGCCCGCTCAATGGCCTCGGCGGTCATCGGGCGTTAAAGATATCCCGCCGGTGGAGAGCGCCCATCGGTCCGAGATGCAAGATGGGCAATTCAGGAGTGTCGGTGCTAAAGCGGGCATCTTCATCGAGCAGATGCAAGGCGGCGTCCTTCACCAATCGTTCGGCGTCGGTGCCTTCCTTGGTGGCGATTTGCGCAAGCTGCGCTTCTTGCTCAGGGGTGAAATGTACTTCCATCGCCTTCAGAGTACGGAAAAAAATCGCGGGTGGCAAGTTACATGCCAGGAAACGTGCGTTGGGACGGGGCAGTATGATCGCCGCAGCCTTCTGCTTGGTGACACAACTTCGCCGTTAGTTCTCCAGGCCGGCAAACTTTTTCTCCTCCATGGCCAGGTGGCGCCGCATCATGCGGGTGAGGTCTTTGCCGTCTTTGGTCAGTTGCTGGACCGCACTTTCCAGATCGCTGCTCTGGCTCAGATGGGTTAGCAAGTCGCGAAAACTCTCCAGCCGCAGCCGCATTTCGTTGTGCTGGCGCTTCATCTCGCGGGCGAAGGAGGCCAGCTCCGGACTCATCCTGGCGATGGTTTCCAGCACCGTGGTTTCTTCATGCTCGTGGTGCCGGGGAAGCCACTCGGCCAGCCATTTGCCGCGGCTCATCGCCTGGTTGGCAGTGGCGAGGTCGGTGAAAATCTCGGTGTAGCAGACGATCTGCTCCAGGGCGGCATCCATCTGGTCCAACTGCGCCACCAGTTCCTCGTGTTCTTTATGAATGCTGAGGGTCTCTTCGTGGAACTTCGGATCCAGGCTTGCCATGGGGCACCTCGCCAGCTTGATGGTCGTCCTGCGACGCCCGCGAGGCAGTGACCGGAGTCACTTGGCGGCGTGATGTTCGATTCCCATTCTTTCGCCAAGACAGGCAAAAGGCTGGGGCACCCCAATCCATCCGCAAATCGGCATAGGGGGGAGAGTCACCTCTCCTCCCCTGCCACACCACCGTACATGCGGGTCCGCATACGGCGGTTCAGTTCGGTTGAGCTAGCCCACGGACAACCGTGGCAGACCGAGCGAGTCAAAGTAAGCAACGGAAAGAGCTAACTGCAGGGCCGGACTGTCCGAGAGTCGCCAGGGCCCATGGGAACTGCCGGCGGTTTGTGCCGCAAGGTCAGGTCCGACGTTCCACTGGCGCAGCCGCGCAAACCGCACCCTGCCCCGTTTCCACTGCTTCCAGATCACGGATCGCAACCTGCGTCGCATCCATGCCTCCAACTTACGCAGCACCGAGGGTGTTTCGCAGTGCCCGAAGTATCCTTTCCAGCCTCGTAGATAACTGGCGAGTTCCTTCGTCATCTGTTCCACACTGACTCCTCTTGTCCGGCGCGTCAGTTCCCGCACTCGTTGCTTACAGCGGAGCAGAGCTTTCGGCGCAATGCGCCGCTTCGGCTTGGCCCCGTAGGTAAAGCTAAAGCCCAGAAACTTACGCACCTGCGGTCGCGCCACCGCGCTCTTCGCCTCGTTCACCTTGAGCTTGAGTCGCCGTCGCAGGAAACCGGTCACGCTTTGCATGACTCGTTTTCCCGCCCGCTCGCTCGCCACGTAGATATTGCAATCATCCGCGTAGCGTACGAAACGGTGCTGGCGTCGCTCCAGTTCCCGGTCGAGTTCGTCGAGCACCAGGTTCGACAGCAGCGGAGACAGTGGCCCTCCTTGCGGAGTTCCTTCCCCCACCGGACTCACCAACCCGTTTTCCATCACGCCCGACTCCAAGAAAGCTCGGATCAACTTGAGCATCCTTTTGGCGCTCACCCGCCGCGCCATCGCCGCCATCAGCCGGTCGTGGTTCACTCGATCGAAAAACTTTTCCAGATCGATGTCCACCACCCAGCGGTTGCCTTGGGCAAGATACTGCTGCGCCTTGGCCACCGCCTGATGCGCCGAGCGCTGCGGGCGAAAGCCGTGACTGTGTTCGGAAAACGTCGCGTCCCATCTGCCTTGCAGAACCTGCATCACCGCCTGCTGGATAAATCGATCCAGCACCGTTGCAATGCCCAGCTTGCGCACTCCTCCGTCCGGTTTGGCTATTTCCACTCGCCTCACCGGTTGTGGCCGATACGTTCCACTCAGCAACTGTTGCCGCAATGCTGGCCAGTGCTGCTTCAGGTAGCCCGGCAACTCGCCGACCGTCATGCCATCGATTCCCGGGCTCCCTTTGTTGGCTTTCACTCGGCGTAAGGCCCGCAGGCAGTTCTCCCGCCCGCAGACCTCCTCCATCAGTTGTTCGCTTCCAGCCGGGCTTTCAGTTGCGCCGTTCGCCGTGAACGATTCGATCCCTTCCCGCGGAGCCTTCGGAGCTTCACTCCTCCCCTCCTCGGTGAAGGCCAGCAACATCTGTAGCCGGTTCTTCTGCCGCTTGTCGCTCATCGAGTCCTGCGTCCTACTCGCCACTCCTTGCTGTTCGGGCCTTCGACCTTGCGGCCTACTATGCCCTCTGCTGACTCCCGCCGCACGGTCAGGATGGATCGCTCCACTCTCAGTCCCGATTTCCGGGACATGCTGCGGGTCTCCCGAAGTAAGTTCGACCGCCTTCTGCGCACAACCGCCGGATTTACCACCAGTGCACTTGGTGGATATGGGCTTCGCGATCATTTGCCCGCTCGCCCTGCACCGTAGGCCTCCTCATCCGGTTCTTGTTCATCGGCTCGCGCTTTTGATCCACGCTTCTTTCAGACCCCGCCTCTCGACGACGCCCTTGCGCTTCTCTAGTCCTTCACCTCCACCAGGTTGAACAGGGGACTTGCACCCCCAAGCTGTCGAACATGTTCGGCACACAAAGAAAAACCGGAGCTGCCAGGCTCCGGCTTGGTGTGGGTTGCTTGTGCTCCGGCCTACTTCTTGCCTTGCACCGCCGCCAGGCATTGCCCAAACAGGTCCAGCAAATGCTGGGCGTAGTCCTCGGCTTTGGAAACTGTGCCACCCTTGAAGCCGGCTTCCGGCGAGCCGGTCTTCCCATATCCGGTGGTGACGGCGATGAATTTCATCATGTCCAGCGCGATGTCTTCGTTGCGACGCATGATCATGTTGCTGACGCTATGTTCGTCCATAAGAGCTGATCCCCCTTGTTCGCCGGCGTGGAGCACCGACGGGCAAGAATCATAGCAGCGATTGCTTCAGTACGCTTCGTCCAGCAGTTCCACCACGTGGGCCACGCGGGCGTTCATTCCCTTGCGCTTGATTCCCGCGGCGTACTGTAACATGCAGCCGACATTCGCGGTGGCCACGATCTCGGGCGTGACGCTGGCGATGAAACCCATCTTCTCGTCGAGGATCTTCATCGAGATTTCGTTCTGCACGACGTTGTAAACGCCGGCGCTGCCGCAGCAGGAGTCGGCCCGCGGCGACTCCACCACCTCGGCGCCGATGAACTTCAGCAACTGCCGCGGCGCACTGCGTATGCCCTGGGCGTGCGCCAGGTGGCAGGGGTCCTGGTAGGTGACGCGCGCCTTCAACTTGCGCGCCGGCTCGACCAGGCCAACTTCGGCGAGATATTCGCTGATGTCGCGGACCTTGACCACGAACTGCTGGGCCCGCTTCGCATACTGGGGATCGTGTTCCAGCAGCGCCGCATATTCCTTCATGGTCGAACCGCAGCCGGCGGCGTTGCTCACGATGGCATCGAACTCGGGCTTGAGCATGGCGTCAATGTTGTGGCGGGCCTGAGCGCGCGATTGCTCCAGGTATCCGGCATGCAGGTGCAGCGCTCCGCAGCAACTCTGACTGCGTGGGATATGGACTTCGATACCATTGCGGGTGAGGACGCGAATGGTGGCGCGATTCAGTTCTGCGAACGCCACACTGCCGATGCAGCCAATGAGCAACGCCACGCGTCCACGCTGCTTGCCTTCGGCGGGATACACGCGGCCGAGGTCGGCGAACGAGAAGTTGCTCTCCATACGCGGCGACAGCGCATCCAGTTCGGCGACTCCCAACAGGTCCAGCAATCCCGTGCCGCGCGCCAGGGTTTGCAGGCCCGAGCGCTGATAGAAGCGCACCAGCTGCGCATTCCGCCCCAGGCTGCTGAACGACGGCAGCACCTTCCCGTAGAAGTGCGACCGCACTCTGCGCTGCAGCCAGCTTCGCGGATAGTTTTCTTCGATCTGCGAGCGCGCCCGCTCCAGCAGGCTTCCGTAGGGCACGCCCGAGGGACAAGCGGTCTGGCAATTCAGGCAGCCGAGGCAACGATCAATATGGGTGACGAAGGAATCGCCCAGCGCCAGGCGGCCCTGGTCAACCTGCACCATCTGATAAATGCGCCCGCGCGGCGAATCCATCTCCGTTCCCAACGCGCGATACGTGGGGCACTGGTCCAGGCACAGTCCGCAATGAACACACTTGGAGTACAGGTCCCAGGTGGGTTTCTCGCCCGAAGAGAAGTTGGAGACCGGCTTTTCCGCCACTGGAGTCGTGACCATCAGAAGAGGAACCTCCCGCGATTCAGAATGTCTTTGGGATCGAGCGCCATCTTCACCGCGCGCATGCTCTCCATGTCGGTTGGCATCGGCCCCCAGGCGCTGATGTGGTGCCGCGTCTCGGGCGGGCAGCGAAGCACCGCCATGCTGGCGTTGTTGGGCAAGCGGTTGCGCAATCCCGAGACCGCAGTTACGAAGCTTGGAAGCGAGACTTCGTGCTGCGGCGCTTGCCACAGGCTTATCAGCAGATGAGCAATTCCCACTCGGCCGATGGCCGCGAAACAGAAGCGGTTCGACTCGGCAACCGCTGACAGCTCGCTGAGGACCGGCTGAACGTCTGCCACCGGCAGCGTCATCGAGATCAACAGAGACCGCGGGCGCCGCTCGGCGGCGAGGGGCGCAAAATCTGTGAGGGCGCGCCAGAAACCCTGTTCGTTGGCGCCTTCCATTTCGCGGACTACGGCCGTACCCAACTCGGTGCGATAGCGGGCCAGCACCGCGTCGCTTCCGGCGTCGCGAAGGCAAATGGACCACCCGGCGGCGGCCGGCGACTCTGGCACAAGCATCCGGTGGGCTTCGGGAGAAACCAACTCCAGGCAAATGGGATCCAGCGGCGAGTGCAGCACGCGGTTGCGGAATTCAAGCGCCTCGGCGGCACTGGCGAAAATCCGCGACGAAGGTGCGCGTCTGGCGAGGGGCTGGAAACAGCTTGAAGCTGGCGCCGGTGATGATTCCCAGCGTGCCCTGGCTGCCGATAAGCAGCTTCATCATGTCGTATCCGGCGACGTTCTTAACCACCCGGCCGCCGCCTTTGGCTTTACGCCCGTCGCCAGTTACAAAGCGCACCCCGATACAGTAATCGCGCAGGCCGCCGTAGCCGTGGCGCAGCGGCCCGTACAGCCCGGTCGCCAGCAATCCACCGATGGTGCAGCGCTCGGGCTGCGCGGGATCGCCGGCGAAGAACAGGCCGTCCTTGGCGACCATGGCTGACAGTTGCGCAACCGTGCAGCCCGCTCCAATGCCGACGGTCAGATCGCCGGCATCGTAATGTTCCACGGCGGTGAGGCGCGTGGTGAAAAGCAAAACATCGACATGCTGCGGCAGATTTCCAACTTGCTGCTGGGTAAAGCCGCCGGCGGGAACCACATTCAGGCCATGCTCATTGGCGAAGCGCAAGATGGCGGTAACTTCATCGACCGAAGCCGGCGTGACCGCAAGTGCCGGAGCAACGCCCAGAACATTCCACGCCTGCAGCTCCGCCGGATCTTCCGTGACGTGCTCCGCCCCGCAAATGGCGCGGAACTCAGCTGCAAAGCGAGTGGTCGCCGTCGCGGTGCTCACATTCCCTCCTGCATCAGCACCGGATTCTGCGAAGGACCGGTGATCTCGCGGCACATGCGCGGCGTGGGAAAGATCTTCTGCGGGTTCAGTATGTCCCTCGCCGTTGAAGGCGTTGCGCAGGCTGATCATCACGTCGAGATCTTCCTCGGTGAACAGCACGCGACATCAGGTCGCGCTTCTCCATCCCGACGCCGTGCTCGCCGGTGATAGAGCCGCCGCATTGAATGCAGAATTCCAGGATGTCGCGGCTGGCCGACAAGCACGCGCTCAAGCTGCTCCGCATAGCGCATATCGAACAGGATCAGCGGATGCAGATTGCCGTCTCCGGCGTGGAAAATGTTGCCGATAATCAGGTCGTATTTCTGTGGCGACATTCCCGATGTGCCGCAGCACCGCCGGTATCTGACTGCGCGGCACCACTCCGTCCTGGGTGTAGTACGAGGGGTGACCCGGCCGAGCGCCGCAAAAGCCATCTTGCGTCCCTTCCACAGCAGGGCGCGCTCCTCTTCGTCCTTGGCGCGCCGCACCTCGCGCGCCTTCTGATCGCAGGCAAACCTCGCGCACCGCCACCGCCTGCTCTTCCACCGCTTCGCGCAAGTCCTTCCAGTTCGATCAGCAGCACCGCGCCCGCATCCAGCGGATAGCCGGCATGGCAGAACGCTTCGACGGTGCGCAACGTCCATCCATCCAGCATCTCCAGCGCGGCGGGAGTAATGCCCGCAGCGGTAATGGCAGAAACCGTTAGCGCCGCGTCGTCCACCGACTCGAAGATGCCCAGCAGGGTCGCAATCTTTTCCGGCTTGCGCAGCAACTTCACCGTGATCGCGGTGGCGATGCCGATCGTCCCTTCCGAGCCCAACCAAGAAGCCGGTCATGTCGTAGCCGTAAGACTCGGCAGCCTTGCCGCCAAAATGCACGATCTCGCCGCTGGGCAGCACCACTTCCACTCCGGTGACGTGGTTCACGGTGACGCCGTGCATCAGGGTGTGCGGCCCGCCGGAGTTTTCCGCGACGTTGCCGCCGATGGTGCAAGCTTTCTGGCTGGAAGGATCGGGCGCGAAGTAGAGCCCAAGATGCGAGACGTGCTCGGAGAGTTGCAGGTTGACCACGCCGGGCTGCACCACGGCGCGCTGGTTCTCAACGTCAACTTCGAGAATGCGGTTCATGCGCGAGAAGGCGATCACGATGCCGCCCTGCTTGCGAGATCGCGCCGCCACTCAGTCCGGTACCGGCGCCGCGCGCCACCACGGCAATGTTCTCGGCGGTGGCCAGCCGCATGATCTGGGAAACCTGCTCCGTAGTTTGCGGGAAGACAACGGCGCCGGGCGTGCTCTTGCGGATGCCAGCGTCGTACTCGTAGAGCATGAGGTCTTCGGGACGGTCCAGGACGGCATCGCGTCCGGCGATCGTGCGCAGAAGATGGACAAAACCGGGCAAGTTCACAGCCAAAGTGTAGCACCGGCCGCGAACCCTTCCACAACCTAATTAGCTGGAGTAGGTCTGAATGTAGGCGCGTATGGCGTCGGCTTCAATGGAGTTTCTCCTCGAGGTCGCAGCGTAGCAGATCGCGCAAGGAGAGAAAGCCAACCAGCATGGGGCCGTCGCAAACCGGCAGATGCCGAATGCCGTAGGTCTGCATCACGAACATGGCTTCTTCGGAGCCGGTGCTGGGAGCAACCGCGTGCACATCGGTGCTCATTACCTCGGCAACATAGGTGGACAGCGGATCGCGCCTCTCCGTTACCACGCGGGTCATAAGGTCGCGTTCGGAGAAGATGCCGACCAGTTGGGTCCCGTCCAGTACCGGAACTGCGCCCACATTGCACTCCACCATGTATTTGGCGGCCGCAAAGACGGTCTGGTCAGGCTGGACGTAGTGAATGGTGCGATTGCTCAGCAGGTCCCGGATGGTCGCCATAATGCCCTCCCTTGAAGGTCATGCCCCGGCGAGCCTTAGTCTCCGCGTGCTCGACGGACCAATACGCTGGCTCTCCGACACCGGCGAATTCGCAAGCCGCGACTTGCGTCCGGTTCCCTGGGGCGAGCCTGACCCTGGGGAGCGTGGGGCGGAAGCGAGTATATTCCGAATGTCAAGCCGTTGTGAAGTGGAATTTCGAGCCGCGGGGAGCAGAAAATCCGGTAGTGTCTTAACCCAGCGTTGGTATTAGGACATTGCCGAAAATCCGGCGCCATAGGGGTCCTTCGACTCCTCGTCCAGTCGCCCCGGCGACCGGACTCGGCGCTCAGGATGACAGACCGATAAAACGTCCCTGTAGGCGCGCCGCAGGCCCATGTGACGCTCGGGATGGCCCTTCAGATCGTAGGGCGGCGTCAACCTCGCCCCAAGGCGAGACATCCCGCGCCGTGGCTGATATCCTCAAGCATTTGGCGTCATTGCGCGGAGGCATGGCATCGAATGTCGAATTGTTTAGAGGGCCGGACGGTGGTGGTGTTTGGCGTGGCCAACAAGCGCAGCATTGCCTGGGCCATTGCCCAGCAGATGCAGCAGGCCGGAGCGCAACTGGCCATCACCTACCAGAACGAACGCCTGAAACAGGAAGCCGATGAGTTGATCGCGGCGCTGCCCAATTCGCAGGCCTTCCAGTGCGACGTCAGCCGCGACGAAGAGATCGCGCAACTGTTCGAGCAACTGAAGTCGGGTTACGGCAAACTCGATGCGCTGGTGCACAGCATCGCGTTCGCGCCCGCCGAAGATCTGAAGGGCGAGTTCGTCGACACCAGCCGCGAGGGCTTCCGCGTCGCCCTCGACATCAGCGTCTATTCGCTGGTGGCGGTGGCCCGCGCCGCCCGGCCGCTGATGAGTGACGGTGGCAGCATCATGACCCTCACCTATTACGGCGCCGAAAAAGTGGTGCCACGATACAACGTGATGGGGGTGGCCAAGGCGGCGCTGGAGGCCAGCGTCCGCTACCTGGCCTACGATCTGGGCAAGAACAAGATTCGGGTGAACGCCATCTCCGCCGGGCCCATCAAGACCCTGGCGGCGCGCGGCATCTCCGGCTTTGGCGACATGCTGGGCGCCCAGGCCGAGCGCGCTCCCCTGCAGCGCAACGTGGACGTGAAAGAGGTCGCCGCGACCGCCGTCTTTCTCGCCAGCGACGCCGCCACCGGCATCACCGGCGAAACCATCTACGTGGATTGCGGCTACAACATTATGGGGTTCTGAAAAAGCAGTTGTCAGTGGCCAGTTGCTAGTGGCCAGAAAACGGGAGCGGTAAGCGCCTGGCGGGAGTTTCTAAGCAGCCATTTTGGCCCTCCCGGAGGTGACAATCAACAAGGAAATGTGTCTGTGGAGCTGGGCATGCAATGGAGGCATCGCCCACCGAAGAGGCCGGTCACCATGCGCCTAGATGGCCGGCGGCACCCCACCATAGTGTATTGCAATCGCCAAACTAATGTGAGTACAGTGTAAGCAACGAGATTTGTTGTTAACTGGCCATGTATGAGTTTGAAGCCCTGGGCTGCGGTGGTGGTCTTGCTGACGTTGGCGCAAACTGCCGCCACTCTGCTTATTCCTCGCGGCTTTTCCCTTACGCTGATCACCGATATCATCGGTTTTCTGCTGATGATGTCGGCGCTGCTGGTCTTCTCGGTAAACCTGAGCGCGAGCCCCAAGAAAACTCAACGGTTCTGGATGCTGCTGGCGGCATGTTGGGGAGTGTCGGTTGTGGGGCAGGCAATGTGGATGTATTTCGATCTGGTGCTGCGCAAGGAAGCCCCCAATCCGTTTGCCGGCGACATTCTGCTGTTCTTGTCCAGTATCCCAGTCCTGGCAGCTCTGCTGTTGCAGCCCCACCTGGACTCCGTTGAGGACCGCAAGGCACAGGGTGGTGTGGATTTTCTATTGCTGCTTCTGTGGTGGCTCTATCTCTACTTGTTCTTCGTGGCCCCCTGGCAATACGCCGTACTTGACGAGACAAAATATGGTCCGGCCTATAACCGGCTCAATGGTTTGTTGGATATCGTGCTACTGCTGGCCCTGGCGTTCTTGTGGAGTTACAGTTCCGGAGGGTGGAAGCGGTTCTATGCCAGTTTTTTCGGGGCCCAGTTGCTCATAACGGTGAGTGGTTACGTGGCGAACCGAGCCATCGACAGGCATCTCTACTATGCAGGGAGTTGGTACGACGCGCCCTACGCGGCGGCCCTGGCATCGTTCACGGTGGTCGGCTTACTTGGCCTCGGGCTGCACAGCGCGGCAGCCGGTTCGAAAAAACCGAAAGCGCATCTTTCTGTGACGGAGATGGGAATGCTGGCCGTGCTGTCGTTGCCGATCATCGGGGCATGGGCGGTGCTCAATCGGAATACCCCTTCGCCGGTCAACCATTTCCGCGAGGTGGTTACGCTGGGCACGATGCTGGGGATGACCTTGCTGGTGTTTGCCAAGCAGCTCCAGTTGCGCGCTGAATTGGCCAAGGCCAACCGGGTGCTCCAGGAGGCCTCGTTAACGGACCCGCTCACCGGGGTGCGAAACCGGAGGTTCTTTGACGCCACCGTCCCCGGCGACGCGAGCCGGGTCCTACGGTCGTACTCAGTGCCGCTGGCGCCGCGGGTTGATGACTTGATCTTCTACATGGTCGATCTTGACGATTTCAAGGAAGCCAATGATCGCTACGGACACAGTGTTGGGGACAAGGTCTTGCGGGAGGTGACCCGGCGAATCAATGCCGCCATCCGCGCCTCCGACGTCCTGATCCGCTGGGGTGGGGATGAATTCCTGATCGTGTCCCGGTATTCCAATCGGGCAGAAGCGGCGACCTTTGCCTTGCGCATCTTGACCACCGTCGGCAACCCCACCATCGGCGTGCTGGATGCCGGCGTCGAAATTCGCCAGACGTGCTCCATTGGCTGGGCGGCCTTCCCCTGGTATCCCGACGAACCCGATAAAGTGTCCATCGAGGCGGTCCTCCGGTTGGCTGATCGCGGGATTTATGAAGCCAAGAAGTTTGGAAAAAATCGCGCCATCGGGATCCTGCCCGCCGACGAGTGGACAACCCTACTATTCGCGACGGCAGACGATCGGGTCTCTACCTATTCCGTGCAGACGGTTTGCGTCGAAGGTCCGGCCGAGTCCTTGCAACCCTACGGGGATTCACGCCGAGGTTAGGAATCCAAATGCTCGACTGGGGAGCGGGAGCCGTCGCAGCGGCCCCGGTCCGGCCGGTAGGTGGACGTAATCGAGGCGACTTTCGGGGTTTTCAGGTAATCACCCCCAATCGCGCCCTTCCTACTTCCTCGTCACCACAATCTTGCGCTCCTGGTCGCCTTGGCGCTCGAGGCTGATTTCCACGTCACGTTCCTTCTCGAAGCGCGGAAACTTTTCTCCCCACTCCAGCAGCACCAGGTTGCCGGGCTCGGCGAAGAGTTCGTCGAGGCCGAGGGTGTCGAGCTCGCGCGGCGTGTCAATGCGGTAAAGATCGACGTGGAACAGGTTCACCTCGGGGCCGCGGTACTCGTGGATGAGGGTGAAGGTGGGGCTGGTGACATCGTCCTGCGAAGCGGCGTGCAGACCTTCGGCGATGCCTTTGACCAGCGTGGTCTTGCCGGTGCCGAGATCGCCGCGCAGGATGACCATGCGCGCCGCCTTCAGCGTGGGCGCCAGTTTGCGGCCCAGCGCCATGGTCTCTTCCGCCGAGTGCGTGATGTGCTCGTGGTGGTCCATCGCGGAACGAAGGCAATTTTAGCAGGATGGGGTTTTCTTCCCACCCTTTCGCAAAAGAGGCGAAAGGATGGGGCACCCAGCCACACCATGATGTCTTGCAGCTATAGGGGTCCTTCGACTCCTCGGTCGCCGCGGCGACCTCGTCGCTCAGGATGACAGGGGAACAAAGCTCACAAAATGTGAAAGTGACAGCAAAGAGCGAAAAGCGAAGAGCGAACAGCGAAGAGCGAAGGGCGAACAGCGAAGAGCGAAGGGCGAGCAGCGAAAAGCGAAGAGCGGGTTCCTCACCCGCCGATGCGCGTCGTGCTTTCTTTCGCCCACTGCGTGGCGCGGCGAAACGCTTCCGGCAAAGCTGCGAGCAGATCAGTCGCGACCAGCGAATGTTCGCCCATGGTTTCCGCGGCTACGTCTCCCGCCAGCCCGTGCATATACACTGCGGCGACAGCGGCCAGCGGAATGTCGTTCGGCATCTGTCCGATTACTCCCGCGGCCATGCCGGTCAGGATGTCGCCGGTGCCGCCGGTTGCCATGCCGGGATTGCCGGTGGGATTGACCCACGCGGTGCCATCCGGCAGCGCGATGACGGTGCGGTTGCCCTTCAGCACCAGCACCAGGTGATGCTCGCGCGCGAAGCTGCGGGCGACGTTCAGCCGGTCGGCCTGCACGGCCTTGATCGGGATGCCGGCCAGGCGCGACATTTCGCCGGGATGCGGCGTCAGCACCAGCGGACGCTGGCGGCCGTCGAGCAGATCGGTGTGGCCTTCGAAGGCGTTCAGCCCGTCGGCGTCGAGGACCAGCGGGACCTTGGTCTGGCGCACCGCTTCGTGCACGAACTCCACGGTTTCAGGATTGCGGCCGATGCCCGGACCGATGGCGACCACACGTCATCGGCTTCACCAGCTTGTGGAAGCGGCCACTCTCGATGGCGGCCAGTGCGATGCCGCCGCTCTCGGTTTCAGGCAGCGGCTCGGTCATCAACTCGGCGGCAAACGCGGCGACGCTGGCGAGCACGCCTGCCGGCGTGGCCACGGTGCTCAGTCCCGCCCCGGCGCGCAGAGCGGCCATGCCCGCCATGGCCGCGGCTCCCGATTTGCCCAGCGAGCCGCCGACGATCAGAACATGGCCGTACATGCCCTTGTTGCTGTCGGCATGGGACGCGGGGCCAGCAGCGAGGCGAAGTCGCGCGGCGTGGTGAGCTCGAGGTTCAGTTTGGAGACGATGGCTTCCGGCGGCGATCCGATGGGCGCAACCACGATCGGGCCCGCGCGTCAGATTGCCGAAGACATGCGCCGGACGAGGCGCGGTGAAGGTGACGATGGCGTCGGCGTGGGCGATGTGCTTCGCCGGTCTGCGGCGACATCGAATCGGAATCGGCGCCCGAGGGAATGTCCACCGCGACCACCGGCTTGCCGCTGCCATGTTATGGCGGCGATGGCATCGGCGTAGAAGCCTTTCACCGGCGGGTGAAATCCGGTGCCGAGTATGGCGTCCACCAGCAAGTCGCAATTGGCCAGGCTGCGCGACGACTCCGCTTGCAGCTCCTGCGCGCTGCGCAGCACGATGGGACGCAGCGGCAGGCGCTCGAACATGGTCAGCGCATCGCCGTGCAACTCGGCGGCGAGCGGCCAGCAGCAGCACTTCCACCACTCGTCCGGCGCGATGCAGCTTGCGCGCCACCACGAATCCATCGCCGCCATTGTTGCCCTTGCCGCAAATCACGGCGATGCGGTTGGCATGGCGATAGTGCTCGAGGATGAACTGCGCGACCGCGGAGCCGGCGTTCTCCATCAAGGTGAGGGAGGGCACGCCGAAGCGCTCGGTGGTGGCGCGATCGATCTCGCGCATCTCGTCGGCGGTGGTGATCTTCATGCGCGCTCCGTGGCCGCGTCTTCCAGCCGCCGCAGGCCGTCGGGCTCGCCCATGGCGATGAGATGGTCGCCGACGTGGATCACTTCATCGGGCGGGGGATTGAAGCGCATGTGCGAGTCTTCGCCCTTGATGGCGAGCACGATCACTCCCATCTCCTGGCGGATGCGCGAAGCCTTCCAGGGTTGTGCCCGCGAAGCGCGAGCCCGGCCTGCACCTGCACTTCTTCGATCTCCAGCGGCATGCTGCCGGTTCATGGCGGTGTCGAAGAAATCGACCACGTGGGGGCGCATGAAGGTCTGGGCGATGCGGTATCCGGCGAAGTTGTAGGGCGAGACCACGTGATCGGCGCCGGCGGTGAGCAGGTGCTTCTCGGCATCTTCCTCGCTGGCGCGGGCAATGATGTTGAGCTTGGGGTTCAGGCTGCGCGCAGTAAGGATGATGTAGATGTTGGTGGCGTCGGTGGTGGTGGCGGCGACCAGTCCGCGGGCGCTCTCGATGTGGAGTCTCGCGCAGCACATGCGCCTGGGTGGCGTCGCCGACCACGGTAAGCCAGCCCTCGTCGGAGTAGCGCGCCAGCTTGGCTGCGTCGCTATCAACGATGACAAAGGGCAGCGGCTTGCGGGCCAGTTCGCGCGCCACGCTGCGGCCGACGCGTCCGGCGCCGCAGATGATGTAGTGGTCCGACAATCGGCTGATCTCGCGGTCCATGCGTCTCCTGCCGAATACCGATTGCAGCTCGAATTCTAGCAAAGCCTGGGTCGCGCCCCCGAAGAACAGCAGCACCAGGCCAACCCCGGCGACAATGATGAAGGTGTTGAAGATGCGGCCCAGCGTGCGAGAGCGGATGGATCTCGCCGTAGCCGATGGTGGTGATGGTGGTCAGCACCATGTAGAAGCCGTCGAACCAGGGCCAGCCTTCGATGAAGTGAAAGCCGGCCACGCCGATGAGCGATCAGGGCCAGCAGCGCGAAGAAGAGGAGCTTCAGATTGAACAGGGCCTTCACAGCAGCCATTCTGGCGCGTTGGGGCGCGCAGTGCAACAAAAACGCCGTCACGCGTTGGTGACGGGCACGGCGGTCAACAGGACCGGGGCCGCCAGATTCACGATTTTGAGTTGGCCATCACGAACGGTCTTTAAGCCGTGAGGGATATGCTGTTTCCTCAGCGGTCCTTCCAGCGCTATCAAGAGCAGATCCCTCGTCGGCCTGAAGGCCTCCTCGGGATGACAAAAAGGGGTTCAGACGGCGCAGCTAAAGCTGCGCCCCTTCAAAGCAGCTCAGTCGCCCGCGGCCTTCACCTCGTCAGGCACCAGCTTCTGCACCTTGCTGTGATGGCGTCCGTAGCCGAAGTAGATGACCATGCCAATCGCCAGCCAGATGATGAGACGCCACCAGGTGTCAATTGGGAGGCTGGCCATCAAGGCGAAGGAAATCACGATACCCAGGATCGGGACCAGGGGCACCAGCGGGGTCTTGAAGGGCCGATGCAGCTCCGGACGCCGCACCCGGAGAATCCACACTCCCGCGCATACGATGACGAATGCCAGCAGCGTTCCGATACTCACCAGTTCGCCAAGAATCCCGATGGGAACCAGGGAGGCGAAGATGGCCACGAAAATACCAACCGTGATCGAGGAGATCCACGGGGTGCGAAACTTGGGATGCACCGCGCCCGCCCACTCCGGCAGCAGCCCGTCGCGCGACATGGAGAAGAACACGCGGGACTGGCCCAGCAGCATGACCAGCATCACGCTACCCAGTCCGGCAATGGCGCCCAACTTCACCAGGATGGAGCCCCAACGGACGCCGGTAGCGTCAATGCCGACGGCAACCGGATCAGCCACGTTCAGCGCCGAGTAGGGAACGATTCCGGTCAGCAAGCCGGAAACCAGAATGTACAGCACGGTGCAGATGACCAGCGACCCGAGAATGCCGATGGGCATGTCCTTCTGCGGGTTCTTGGCTTCCTGCGCGGCGGTGGAGACGGCGTCGAATCCGATGTAGGCGAAGAAGATGACACCGGCCGCGCGCGCGATGCCCGACCACCCATATTCTCCAAACGCTCCCTGGTTGGGAGGGACGAAGGGATGCCAGTTGGCGGCGACCAGCGCTGGGATGCTTGAGCGCGAATGCCCCGGCGATGGCGATGAAGATGAGCACGATGGTGACCTTGATGATCACGATGCCCGAGTTGAAGTTGGCCGACTCTTTAATGCCGATCACCAGAATGGTGGTGATGACGCCAATGATCGAGAAATGCCACCAGGTTGAACACGCCTGTCACTTGCGGCAAGGTGGAGGCATCCACGCCATTCTGCTTCAGAATGGGCGCCATGGTTGTCAGCAACTCCCAGCGGCCTTGATACTGCACCAGAATGTTGGGTATCCACGCGTGGCCGACATGGGTGTACGGGGTTGCGGTAAGCTGCGGGGGAATGCGAATCCCGAAGTCCTGAAGGAAGCTGACGAAGTATCCGCTCCAGCCGGAGGCGACGGTGGCGGCGCCGAAGGCGTATTCCAGGATCAGGTCCCAGCCGATGATCCAGGCGAAGATTTCGCCCAGCGTGGCGTAGCCGTAGGTGTAGGCCGAACCGGCGATGGGGATCAGGGAGGCGAACTCGGCGTAGCAGAGGCCGGCAAACACGCAGCCGATGCCCGCCAGAACGAAGGACAGCACGATGGCCGGGCCCGGCATACTGCGCCGCGGCCGGGCCGGTGAGCACGAAAATTCCCGCGCCGATGATGGCGCCGATTCCCAGCGTAATAAGGTTCACGGGGCCCAGTGCCCGTTTCAAGACTGTGTTCCCCGGTCTCGGACTGCTTCGTTCATCAGCATGTCGAGCGGCTTGCGTCTTCAGCAGATTGGCCATTCAGCTTTGCCTCTTCCTAGACGCTCAGGCTTGCGTACTCACTTGCGGGTTCGCGCTGTTTCGACCACAGGAAATACACGGGAATCCCCAGTAGAACGATGATCAGGCCCGGCCACGTGTATTGCGGCTTGTAGCGCAACAAGACTACATCAATAAACACGGCCATCAAAATATACATTGCCGGCAGCACGGGATATCCGATGGCGCGATAGGGGCGCGGCTCGTCCGGGCGCTTCACGCGCAGCACAAACAGTCCGGCGATGGTCAGGATGTAGAAAACCAGCACGGCGAAAATAATGTAGTCGAGCAGCTGCCCGTAGCTGCCCGAAATGCACAGAATGCAGGTCCAGACGCACTGCATCAGCAGCGAGTGCGCCGGAGTGTGGTACTTGGGATGGAGCCGTCCCGCGCTGCGGAAGAACAGGCCATTCTTCGCCATGGCGTAGTACACGCGGGCGCCCGCCAGGATCAGTCCGTTGTTGCAGCCGAAGGTGGAGACCAGGATGGCGATGGCCATGATCTGCGCGCCACCGGCTCCGAAGATCTGCTGCACCACAGCGGTGGCGACGCGGTCCTCGGGGGCGTGTTGGATTCCGGCCAGCGGCAGCACGCTCAGGTACACGAAGTTGGCCAGCACGTAGAGCAGGATGACCGCGCCGGTTCCCAGCGCCAGCGCCAGCGGCAAGTTGCGCTGCGGATTGCGGACCTTCCCGGCGGTGAAGGTAACGTTGTTCCAGGCATCGGCCGAGAACAGCGAGCCGACCTGCGCCACCGCAATAATGGTGATGGTCCCCACCAGCGCGATCGGCCCGCCGACTCCCACCTGCACGGGATGCAGCGCGCCCCATCCCGCATTGTGCCAGAAGTTGGCGCCAAAGTTGGCGGCGATCGCCGAGGCGTTGCGTCCCACAAAAATTCCCAGCAGCACCAGGCCCAGCAGCGCCGCGGTCTTGGCGAAGGTAAACACGTTCTGCACTGCCGCGCCGGTCTTCACGCCGAAGATGTTGAGCACCGAAAGGAAGATCACAATCAGGACGGCCATCAGGTTCTGGGTGTTCAGGCCGACATCCATGTTGCCCAGCACCATCGGTCCGATGGGAATGGGGGGCACGTGCGCGATGTGCCAAATCCAATGCGTCGAAGAGATGGAAGGGAAAAACACGCCCAGGAATTTACCGAAGGCCACACCGACGGCGGCAATGGTTCCGGTCTGGATCACGAGGAACAGCGTCCAGCCATAGAGAAATCCCCAGAGCGGGCCCAGCGACTCGCGGAGGTAAACGTACTGGCCGCCGGCGTGCGGCATCATGGCCGCCAGCTCTCCGTAGGCCAGCGCGCCGGTGATGGTCAAGAACCCGGTGACCACCCAGGCGGCGATGAGCAGGGCGGGCGAATCGACCAGCCGCGCGATCTCCGCCGAGACAATGAAGATGCCGGAGCCGATCATGGAGCCCATGACCAGGGTGGTGGCGCTGGTCAGGCCGAGGCCTTTGACCCATTCGCTACCGCTGGCGATTGATGCTGTCTTCGTTTCTGTAGCCAAGGGACCTCGTGTTGGTGGAGAGAACGCCTTCAGAATTTACACCAAGAGGCGCAAGAATTCCTCAGCAACTTTGGTCGGGGAACTCAGCAGGTCGGAGAGGACGGCCACCGAGTCGGCCCCCGCATCCAGTACCGAGCGCGCGTTGGCGCGCGTGATGCCGCCAATTGCCACCAGGGGTTTGCTGGTGGCAGCCCGCGCGGCGCGAATTCCCTCCAGGCCGACAACGGGGTCGGGGTGCCGCTTCGAGGAGGTGGCAAACACCGGGCCGTAAGCGATGTAGTCTGCCGGACCGGCATTGGCCTCCTGCAACTGCTCGAGGTTGTGAGTGGAGACGCCGAGAATGCGGCTGGGACCGATCACGGTGCGCGCGCCTTCGGCCGACAAGTCGTCCTGGCCAACGTGCACGCCCTCGTAACCGGCAGCGATGCAGATGTCGGCGCGATCGTTCATGATCAGGGTCACGCCATTGCCCAGCACCCGGCGAATCTCGCGGGCGTGGCTGAGCATCTCGCGCGTGTGGCCGACCTTGTTGCGATACTGCAGCCAGGTCACACCGCCGGCCGCGAGCTCACGGGCGTATTCTGCGATGGCAGCGATGGTGCGCAGCGGCGGCGCGAAACAGGCAACGTCGAGGATGGCGTACAACTTGGGCAGTTTCATATGTGAGTGCATATAAGAATCATTTCACCACGGAGGCACGGAGCGCACGGAGGAATCGAAGATCAATTGAGCACATATTGAGCCGTGCAGAATAAGTGACGAAACCATTTGAATTGTCATTACGAGCGAAGCGAGGGATCTGCTTTTTAACCGTTGACGGAAGAAGCAGATTCCTCACGCCAAAAGCAGGCGCTCGTAATGACAATTTCACATCTTTCGCTGTCTTTCGATAGCGTCGCGGTGTCACTGTGATTGCAATCATCGATAAAAACGAAATTCGCTTCCACCAACTTATCGATTACCGTCACGTGTTCTCATTTTCGAATCCCCGTGCCCTCCGTGGTGAAACCCGCATTCTACGTCGCGCCCTCCTTGGATGGGTTGAGCAAGCGCTCCATGAAACTGGTATCGAAGTTGCCGGCGCGGAAGTCGGGGTCGGCCATGATCCGGCGGTGCAAGGGAATGCTGGTGTAAATGCCCTCGACCACGAACATCTCCAGGGCCCGCGACATGCGCGAGATGGCTTCGGCGCGGTCCCGTCCGCGCACCACCAGCTTGGCGATCAAGGAATCATAGTACGGCGGAATGACGCCTTCCGCATAGGCTGCGGTGTCCACCCGCACCCCGGTGCCTCCGGGAATGTTGAAGGCGGTGATCTTTCCCGCCGAGGGAGTGAAGCGCTCGGGATGCTCGGCATTGATGCGGCACTCGATGGCATGTCCGCGAAACCCCACCGGGTAATTGATCACGCTGCTGAGCTTCTCGCCCGCTGCAATCCTGATCTGCGACTTCACCAGGTCAACGTCCGTGGTCATCTCGGTGACCGGATGCTCCACCTGAATCCTGGTATTCATCTCGATGAAGGAGAGGCTGCCGTCTTCGTCCATCAGAAATTCGACGGTACCGGCATTCATATAGCCGATGCTGCTCAGGGTGTTTACCAGGATGCCGCCAATGCGTTCGCGCAACTCGGGGGTGACCTTCACCGAGGGCGCCTCTTCCACCAGCTTTTGATGACGGCGTTGGATGCTGCACTCGCGCTCGCCCAGGCTCATTACGTTGCCGTGCTCGTCGGCCAGCACCTGAAACTCGATGTGGCGCGGCCGCTCTATGAACTTCTCCATGTAGAGATCGCCGTTGCCGAAGGCCGCCGCCGCCTCCGATTGCGCGGCGTGAAACAGGTTGGGCAATTCTTCTTCGCTGCGGATGATGCGCATGCCGCGTCCGCCGCCGCCGGCTGAGGCTTTCACGATCACCGGAAATCCGACACTGCGCGCCCACTCCTGCGCTTCGTCCGCCGAGGCGATGATTCCGTCCGAGCCCGGCAGAATGGGCACGCCTTCCTTCTTCATGGTGGCGCGCGCCTTTTCCTTTTCGCCCATCAGCCGGGTGACTTCGGGGGGCGGCCCGATGAACTTGATTCCGCAGTCCTGGCAGACCTCGGCGAAGTTGGCATTCTCGCTGAGCAGGCCGTAGCCGGGATGGATGGCTTCAACATTGGCGATTTCTGCGGCGCTGATGACCGCCGGAATGTTGAGGTAGCTTTCGTGCAGGCGTGGCGGACCGATACAGATGGCTTCGTCGGCGAAGCGCACATGCAGCGAGTTGCGGTCGGCCTCGCTGTAAACGGCGACCGCCTTGATGCCCAACTCCTTGCAGGCGCAAATCACCCGCAGGGCGATCTCCCCTCGGTTCGCAATTAGGATCTTCTTAAACATGAAATACGTGGTGCGGGCCTTTGCCTGGGAATCTGCTGTGGATCACGCCTTGAAGGGCGAGCCTTCAGATGGATTGCTTATGAACGGGAGTGTCATCCTGAGCGACGAGGTCGCCATGGCGACCGAGGAGTCGAAGGAACCCTTTGGCCGCCAGCGATCCCAATTTTGCATCCGCACCAGGTGGTCACTCCGTGATTTCTGCGGGAATAGGGGTCCTTCGACTCGGTCGCCGCGGCGACCTCGCTCAGGATGACACCTGAGAATCATATTCGCTCAACCGCCTCTCCTAACCTCTCTTAATCCCGAACAGCGGCATTCCGTATTCCACCGGGCTTGCATTGGAGACAAACATTTTGGCGATAACGCCCGACACGTCCGCCTCAATCTCGTTCATCAGCTTCATGGCTTCAATGATGCACAGCACCTGGCCTTCCTTCACCGCATCGCCGACTTTGACGAAGGGAGGGGCACCGGGCGAAGGAGCTTCGTAGTAGGTCCCGACAATCGGCGACTTTAGGATAAATAAGTCCGCTTCAGCCGCCGCAGCAGAAGGCGCCGGAGCCGCCGCGATTGCCGGCCCGGCCGGTATCAGTAGTGGGCGAGGGTGTGGAGGCAGCGGGAGCTGGGGCGCGCCGCGACGGCAACCGTCATGTCCCGGGACTATCGCCGGCGTGACCTGCACCACCTGCGCAGGTTGAGCGCTTGCGCCGCGCTTGATGAGCAGCTTCATATCGCCGCGCTGCAGTTCGAACTCGGCGATGTCCTTCTCCACCAAAAACTCGATTAGTTCCTTGATTTCTTTCTGGTTCATCGTGTTCCGTTCGGCAGGTAGACTGGTAGAGCGGGCCTTCAGGCCCGCGTTCCGGAGCTTCACCCAGCACTCCGCCTTCGGCTCCGTGCTGGGTTAAGATATTCCGTGCCTACGGCACTCGGATTTCGTCACTCCTGTTTCACCGCCGAGAAGGCGACCTGAGTTTCGTAACAGCCGCTAAAGCGCCGCTCTACCTTTCGCCTCTAAATCTCCATCAGTCCCTTGGTGACCGGGGTCAGCACCTGGCATCCTCGGTCGGTAACCAGCACCATGTCTTCGATTCGAATGCCGCCTTTGCCCGGAATGTAAATTCCGGGCTCGATGGTAATTACCATGCCCGGCTCCAGCCGCTCTGCTTGCCCTTTACCGAGGCGTGGCGGCTCGTGAATCTCCAAGCCTACTCCATGCCCCGTCGAATGCGTGAAGTAGCGCTCCAGCTTGGCCCCGCGGAGCACCTGGCGAGCGGCTTGATCCACTTGGGCCGCCGTTTTGCCCGGAACCACCTCAGCGATCCCCGCTAACTGGGCTTCCAGCACCGCTTCGTACCACCGGCGCTCTTCCCGGCTGACCCGGCCCACATGCACGGTGCGGGTCATATCGGAACAATAGCCCCGCAGTATAACACCGGAGTCCACCACCACGAATCCACGCCGGGGTATCGGGTGGGCCGAAGCACGGCCGTGAGGCAAAGCCGCCCGTTTTCCGGCGGCGACGATGGTCTCGAAGGACATGCCATCGGCTCCCGCCTGCCGCGCGGCATATTCCAACTTTCCCGCGACTTCCGACTCCCGCACCCCCGGCCGGATGGAGGCCCGTGCCTCTTCATACACGGCGGCCCCAAGTTGCACGGCGGCTCGGATGATCGACAGCTCCTCGGGGTCCTTGATCATGCGCTGCTGCATGATCAGTCCGGACGCCGGCTTCCAGTGAATCCGCCTCGGCGCCAGCTTGCGCAAGAGTTGCGCGGAGGCGACCGTGGTGTAGTCGGCCTCGAAGCCGATGGCGGCAGAAGTCAGCTTGCCGATGATTTTAGCGGCCTCGCCCAGCAGCGGGCCTTTGCAGATGACCACGGGCGCGCCAGCGACTTCCTGGCGTGCCTGTTCGCTATAGCGGCCGTCGGTGAAGAATGTAAGGCGTCGAGCGAGCTTGGCGCGTGATGGGTCGGAGAGGAAAAGCAATAGCCCGTTGCTGCCGGTGTAACCGCAAAGATAGCGCAGGTTGGCCGGATGCGTGACCAGGAAGCCGTCGAGGTTCTGGCCATTCAGGGTCTGCTGGAATTTCTTCTGCCGCGATAAATAGTCCATTCGGGGCCTAATTGCAATCCATTGTGCAGCGTTTTGGCAATGGTGGGTTTTCGCGCTGTACGGTCCGAAGTTGGCATCCTCCAGCGGCAAGCCGGTATCGCGCGGGCCCAGGTTCGGCGGACACAAGAAAGCCGGAGCTTTTGGCTCCGGCTTTCCCAACCCAGGAGGGCGAGTTGGAATTAGCGGGTCAGCTTGCGGCGCAACACGCCTGCAAAAGCCAGAGCACCAGAGCCAAAGAGCAGGATGCTGCTGGGTTCAGGGGTGGCGCCTTCCGAGAATTGCTGGGTTACCAGCGAAAGGGAAGCATTTCCATTGGTGCCGGAATCGAGCTCAATGTCCTTTTCCACATCGACCACAGACACTCCGTCGAAGGTTATGTGGTCAACGAACTTGCTCCCGTCAACACTGTCGAAAACCCTCAGCGTCTCGACCGTTCCTCCAGTGCACAATGGGAACGTGGCCCCCAAACAAACGGTTTCGTCAATGACGATGGAGCCAGTTCCGCCAAAGCCTGCACCACCCATGGTAAGGCTGAGGTCGGTGATTAACATACCACCCGGGTTAACCGTTGCGGTGTACTCAATGAGAGAATCCTGTGCCAAAACGCCGGAACTGGTTGACACGAACCAGGGCGCGGTAAACTCAAACCCTGGTCTCCCCGGCGTGGTAATGGGCTCGACGTCTATGCTGCCCGGCGGAAGCCCAAATCCCGGAGGATTTGCTGTGCCATGATAGCCCCAGTTGGAAAAGGTCTTGTCGTCGATTCCGCAGGAAAACCCTGAGCCAAGATATTGGTCAAGGGTGGTTGATGGACAAGCGCTAGCAAATCCAATGCCTGACAACAAAACGATGCATGCTGTTACCAGCAACGCTGAAAACCATTTGTTTTGCATATACTTACGAACCTCCAAACTGCGTCCTGCATGGGGAGCCGGCCAAGCCACGACCGTCCGGGTCCAAAGTGGCGTAAACCAGACCTGCCAATACTAAAGCAATTCCACTGCCAAAACCTCACGCGGTAAGCCACACAAAGTAACCGGGTTGGTTACGGCCCTACAAGACCAGGTGCAATCTTTTGCGATATTGGGATAAGGCATTTCTCCCGTCTGCTCTTGTAAGGCCCCATTTTCAACACTTTAATGCTGGGTTATTGGCAACGGCTGCGATGTCTGTTTGCTAGCCCGGTAAATAATGCGGCGGTGGACACCGGAATCATGGGCGACGGCATCGGCACGAACCACGTAGGTGCCAAGCCCGGGAGATGAACTGAACGGGATTACCGGGCCAGACTCCTCCGCGGGCAAGGTGAAGTGTTGATACCCCAGTGTGGTCGCTCTGCCAATGCTATTCACCGCCACCACGACCACGGTGAGATCAAAATTCTGTCCGGTTTGATTTGTGACCACCACGGCCCCGGAGAGAGTGGCGCCCTGCACTTTTGGATATCGCTTCCATTCGATGGTCAGTCCGGCAATCACGGTGATGGTCATGGCACGCTGGGCCTGCAACCGAGGCGCGCTGGAGTCGGCCGCTGCGACCGTGAAGCGGTACTCGCCCGCCGTCGCCGGCACCCCAGAGATAGCGCCGGAGTGCGCTTTCAGCTTAAGACCTGGAGGAAGCTGTCCGTCGACAAGACGCCACGAGTAGGGTGCGGACCCGCCGGTTGCGATCAAAGGAAAGTTGAAGTTGCTCCCGAGAATGGCGGTTGACCCAGGTTGTGCCTTGATGATCAGCCCGGGCGTGCGGTCCGCAGCGGAGCCCTGCCCATGCGCGGCGAAGGCAGCGACCACTGCGAACACCACAACGCCGCAACACGCCACCAAGTTACGCATGGTGCGGACCATTATAGTGGGTCATGGGGACAGCGACGGGCGGTCATCCCGGTATTCCATGGGCGAGCATGAATTGAAACCTCTCATCGCCGACGGGCACGGTCAGGCGCACCATTCGGGATTTCACCGCCTTCTTAGCGACCGCGGGACCGCGCCGGCTTGCCCCTGGGGTGAGGGACAGCCACCTGCCAAACTCGCTTACTTGCTGCAAGTCTGGCTTATCACCTTCAGGCTGGAGGCCTCAAAGTCGCCGTGCTTCCTCTCCCCGGTTTCCTTCTTTTCGTACGGTTGGCTTTTTTCCTCTTGCGCTGCCGATCGCTTGGGGTTGAAGATGCCAGTCACGGCAACCGTCTGGCCGACGTGATCGGCAAGGGAAACCTTGCTGTTCTGATAAAGCTCCCAATGCTGATCGTTGGCGGCGATGAGAAAAAATCCTCCGGGTTCAAGACCTTTCTGAAGACAACCGGTTACCGTCTGCTTGGCGGGGGCTTTGTCGTCCGACATTTGCGCTGCGCCATACTGCGACGCCGCAGTTAAACCCATAAATAGGATGGCAACCATCCATAACGAGATTCTGGCGAATTTTCGAAGCATCATTTCTCCACTCCTTAGCTTGGGATAGGATAACTTCCTCCCCCCAGTATTGTCCGTGATCCGCAACACCGCTGCTCCTCACTCCTATCGACGCTTATCGCGAAGGACATTATCCCCCGTTCTTAGTCAAAAACTCAATATTGCGCCGCTAGGGCAGCAGCCCGAACACGGCCACTCCCGTCTGCGTGCCCACGAACACCTTGCCGTTCACAATCACGGGAGTGATGAACTTGTTACCCGGCCCAAACTGGTCGCGGGATCCCGCCTGGTTGCTGTTGTACAGTTCGTGCGCCAGATTGGTGGCGTCGTAGGCGTGCAGCACCGCCGGGTTGCTGTTCTCCACCGCCCAGACGATGCCGTTGGAGTTGCCATTGGCGGAGATGGTGGGCGTGGTCCCGGGATAGGCGAACGAGTTGGCGTCTGCGACGGTCGGCGAGGTGGAGAGCCTGGCATTGGTAATGCTGAACGCCTTGAGCGGGCTGTCCACGGAGCCGTAGTAAAGCGTGTTGTTGAAGTATGCAGGCATGGCCCACACGCCGCCCGGCAAGCACCCCGTCGATCTCCTGGTAGATGGCACTGTCGTCATTGGGATTGAACTTCCCCATGTTGTCGCGATCGACCACATAAATGTTGGCGTCCTTGCCCGCTCCCACGGCCAAGTGATGCACCTGGCCCTGGTTGTCGGTGAAGATCGGGCAACACCATGGCTCCGCCCGAGCCGAGGTCCTCATCGGCGTCTGACTCCTGCACGGTGTTGTGCATGGTGAAGTAGTCGGCGACTGCCAGCTGGCCTCCGAGGTGGAGAGTTTCACAAAGGCGTTACCATAGTCGCCATTGATGGGAAACCCGTTGCTGTCCAGCGTGGTATCGAAGGTGCCGTTGCCGTCCAGAAAATAGAGGGCCTGGGTATCGGCCGCCAATCCGGCGCCCGCCATCCAGATTGCGCCCTCATTGCCGTTGGGGGTGACGTTCGATTACCGACGTCTGCGCCAAGGTCAGGGAGTTGTAGGCCATGACCCATCCGGTGTAGGGACGCTGGTCGCAATGGGAGGTGAAGCGAGGTAGATTGTCCCGCCGAAGCTCCAGCAGGCCGGCGCGTTCGGCAAATTGTCCCGGAGCGAAGATGACCATGCCGCCCTGGCTGCCGTCGCCGGTGCCGGGATAGGTCGCGGCAATCTCCTTGGGCCCACCGAACAGCTCGGCGCCGGTCCGAAGGTCCAGGGCGTGCAGCCGCTGATGGTAGTGGCCCGAAGAGTCTTTGGACATGGCTACGAAGTAGATGGCGCCAGTCCGTCCGCGCTGGCGGTCGATCACCGGGGTGCCGGTGATTCCAATTTCTGGTGAAATCTGGCTGCAACCGTGATTGTCGCTGGTGGTCTCACCGGCTGGGATTGCAGACACCTTCCAGGTTTGCACGCCCGTATCGGCATCGAAGTTGTAAACGCTGCCATGCTCAGTGACTACGAAGAGGGTGTTTTGAACGCGCAACGTGCCCGGCAGTTTGTACACGTAGAGGGGCTGCGCGTCCACTTTGCCATCGACGGAGAAGAAGCCAGTCTTTCCAAACGTGGCGGAATTGACATTGGAGGGCGTCAGGGTTGTCTCCGCCACATTCGCGCCCTGGCGAGATGCTTTGTAGTGATACGTGACCACATCGCCGGCATAGCCTATGAAGGGGGCCCCAACCTGATTGTCCTTGTCCTGGCCGCGCGTTGCGGTTGACGCCGCGGCGGTGACATGAGTCGGCGAGGCATGGGAAGAGGAAGCGGTCACTGCTCCCCAACCCAAAACCAGCAAACCGAAGAGGAGCAGGAAGGACAACGTCAATTTCAAATGGTTGCGCATCGGTTCACCCCGCATAGTGGAGTCCCAGCTTTGATGGATAGATGAAAGAGGCCACCTAAAGGTTGTGGAATTTTAGCAAAGAACGCCAGGGTAGAGCCGACCCTTTAGTGCTATTCGTGGTTGGGCGGATGAAGGCGCGCCGCGAACTTCGCGCCCAGCGAATAGCCGATGCAACACAGCGTCGGCAGGGTGTACAAAGGCCAGGCCAATCCTTCATCGCAACTGGTGCGAATGTCGAAAACGAATTCGTGCAGGAAGTACTGCGTTCGGGACAGGTCACAGTTCTGGCCGGTATAGCTGGCCACGTCGGGGAGGACGACCAGCAGCCACAATGCAATCGCCGGTATCCAAATCCAGCGGGCGACGGAATGATGGAACTTGCGCGCCACCAAGTATCCCAAGCCGAAGGCGGGTAGCAGCGTGGTCACATCCTGGACATAGGCGGCAATGTGGGATGGAAAGATATGGAAGAGCAGCAGGCTGAGGGGAGCCGCCAATAGCGAGCCCGCGAGGGCGGCGAAGATCAGGTTCGGAACAAACGCCAGGCCCTTGAGCAGAGTGTGCAGGGCGCGCCGCTTGGGACTCTCGGGACTCTCGCTGTGGCTTTCGGTCAAGCTCTCAGCCATGGCAAAAGAGTAGCCCAAAGAAGCGGTAATTGACTATCCCCGGCCTGTGGAAACCGGCCTCTGTCCCGCACATTCTCGATAGCAGCAACCGGGAGGTTGCTCAAATGCCCTATGGGCAGGACCTGCATGGCGCTAACCCAAATTCCCCGTTTCATGAGAAGATGGAAAATCGAGCGCAGGTTTGCCGGGCGGCAAAACTTCCGTCGCCTTCTGGCGCGCCAAGTCCGCATCCTGACGGTCTATCGTGCCCTGTTCCACTTCGCCTACTTACTCATCACGCTGGATATTTATGAAACCAGCTCTAGGACCGGACCGTGAAGGTTATTTCTGGACATCCCGGATGGTCCATTTCATCGAGAAGTACTGGATCGTTTTGTGCATCGGCCTGGTAGCGATTGCCGCTTGTCGAATTGTTTCGACCTACGACTCGCTCAGCCTGACGGCAGACGAGCCTTCTCACCTGGCTTGCGGAATGCAATACGTCGCCAACCACATCTACAACTACGATCCCCACAATCTACCTCTCTCCCGGGCAGTGCAAGCCCTCGGTCCATATCTCATTGGCGTACGGCCAGTCGGTCTCTCCGATGCAGCCATGGAAGGGCTGGCGATTCTTAATCACGCTCAGAATTTTGATCGTACCGTGTTCCTGATGCGGCTAGGGAATCTTCCCTTCTTCCTCCTGGCCTGCCTGGCGGTAACAGCCTGGTCTTATCATTCGTTCGGCAGAGTGCTCGCCGTGGTGTCTACTGGCCTGTTCACCCTTTTGCCGACGGTACTGGCTGACGCTGGGCTGGGAACAACTGACATGGCCTTGGGCGCCACCGTAGCGGCGGCTTTTGTATCCGGCATGTTCTGGGCCGAGACGCCGACCGTACCAAGATCTCTCCTTTTCGGGTCCTGCACGGGATTGGCTTTACTCTCCAAACCGACTGCGCTGGGCTATGTTCCCGCCACCCTTGGGCTGACGCTGATTGCCTACTGGGGCGTTCGTAGACCGTCGTGGCAAGAAGTCCGGCAACTGGCAACGGAGCGTGCAGCCACCTTCGTACTGGCATGTATGGTAACCGTGGTCTTGATGTGGGCGGCTTACGGGTTTACCTTCGGCATTGTTCCCGGAACGTCCTATCGCTTGCCTGCGCCACAGTTCTTCGTTGGGTTGCAGGGCGTCTTCAAGCACGTCGAGAGCGGACATCCGGCATTCTTGCTGGGCGAAAGCCGGACCACGGGCTGGTGGTATTACTATCCCGTGGCGCTGCTGGTAAAGACCCCGATTCCCTTCCTGCTTTTATCGCTGCTGGGAGTTATCGTGTCGGTTCGTGAGCGCGCCCGCCCGGAGTTCCTGTTTCCCCTGGCCTTTTGCGCGGGAATCCTATTGCCCGCCATGAATAGTCGCATCGATATCGGCATTCGCCACATCGAGCCCATCTATATCGGTCTCTCCATAGTAGCGGCTGTGGGACTACTGCAATTGACCAGGTGGGCGCGCGCCTGGGTTGGGTTTGGCGTTGCCGGATTTGCCTTGGTGGCGTGGATGACCGTATCGGTGGCGCTCTATCACCCAGACTATCTGACCTACTTCAACGCGTTCGCAGGCAAGCACCCAGAAAATATCCTCGTGGATTCCAACTACGATTGGGGACAGGATTTGAAGTTGCTGGCCCGTCATTTCCATCAACGCGGAGTGACGGAATTCACGATGAGTTCGCTTAGCGGCGACAAAGGTTTTGGTTATTTCGAAACCTGGTATGGCTTGCCGAAAATGAATGCGCTGGATCCCATAACTCCTTCGCCAGGTTGGAATGTTGTCAGGCCTACCATCGACAAGTCTTACCGGTCCACGGTGCTGCACGGACTATCCGGAGTTATACCCTGGTATGACCGCATGCCGCCCACCGAGCGGGTCGGTTCGCTCATCCTCTTCTACATTCCTCCCCAAAACGAGAGTCAGGAAACTAAAGGTCCGCCCCAGGGCCCTGTGGTTCATCAAAACTAGACGCAGCGGAGTTTTCGATGCGGAGGCCCAAGGAAAACCGGCTTCGACGGCCAACCTCATCTGAGTAGCATCACCCGCTTGCTTGGGTGGGGCACCTGTCTAGGTCTAGGTCCACCGGAAATTTTAGTCGGCGCCCGCCATGGCCCGGGCGGGCCTGCCCAGTTTGCGTGGCCGCAAGGCCTCGCTGTGGAAGCTCTGGTTTTCCATCCAACTGTCGAGGACGCTCTTTTTGAACTTCCAGCGGTTGCCAAGCTTGAACGCCGGGATCATCTCCTCGGAGACGTACTTGTAAAGGGTGTCGGCGGAAACTCCCAAATAGTGGGATGCCTGGCGTATGTTCATGACTTCGCGCGCGTCGGCTAACATGGATCCTCTTTGGGCGGGGGCCATGGTGGGCTGCGAGTGGGGCCCCTGCAATGATGTTGGCTTGGTACGATTCGCTTTAGCGTGGCTGCTGATGGCAGGTTCTCCGCGGTACTCTAAGGTTTGCATCGCAGTGCTCGTGCATTCGCCAATTCTTCGCCTCGCAGCCTACTGGCAAGCGCTGCGTATTGCAAGTTATTGTAGGGCCGGCAAAGCGGTTTCACCATAGACCCGGTGTTGACCCGCGCGGTACCCCGAGTGGTGGAAACGCCAATAGCAGAGAGGGAACCGGGCAAATCGCCGATTGCTTTTTGGCCCAGCGCCATGCTCTTGACGTAGCCGTGGGCACAGCCCCTGTTAGATTGTGCAATGGCCTGATTTCGCCAGTGATGAGCCTACGCTACAATTCGAGCGTGAAAGTCTGGCGTTGGCTCACTGCTTCGGCGTTGTGGTTTGCCATGGTCGTGGCGTGGACATTTGATTTTCATGAGCGCCACTTTGGTGGATTTGGGGTGGTGGTTCCGACCGGAAAATACCTCACGCCTCGAATCGCGCTTGCGTTGGCGTCCACGTTGTTTTACCTGATTCTGTTTGGCTGGATTATCCCACTTTGCGTTGGCCTGTGGAGGCTGACCCTGCGACTCACGCATCGCTTGTGATAAGGCCTGATTACGCCAACTACTTCTTGGACTCACCTCTGAATCGGCGTAAAGTGCTGGCTGTGAAAGCCATCGCAGCTTTTGTCGTCCTCACCGGGCTGTGTATTTCAGGCGCAGCGCAGCACCGAAAGTCCAGTGTGTCGCTTGAAGAAGCGAAGAAGCTGGTAGCCGCAGGCTTGCCGCCCCGGACGAAGCATCTGCCTAGGTTTGGCCTCGAAGAGTATGGAGACCCAAACTGTCCACAGTTTTACTTCTTCACTGCGTATTGGGCAAGCGCTCCTAATGGCAGCATGGTTATTGGAAACTACGCCGTGGATAAGATGACGGCTGACGTTTGGAACGCTCCCGCGGCATGCGTCGAGCTGAACAGTCCTGAGCTTCGTAAGCTTCAATGGCAAGTGCGTTCGCGTATCGGTCTCTCAAAGGCTGAATACAGCAGCGTGAAACGAAGATGTCCCCTGGAAATGGAAGACGAGACAGGTATCTGCAAATAATGACACGCGATAAATCGCCTCTCTGACAATGTCGGCGTTGTCAAGAGCGTAGTTCGGCATCCGCTTTAGAGAAAGCGCCACTTCGCTCTAGTTGAAAAAACTCTGTCCCAACCAACCACGGCTCGCCCTGTAATCCTCTCAGGTCAGAACTCGGTCCGACCCATGCATCTCTTCGATCGCAACTGCGATCATGATTACCAGTTCGAACTCCTCCGATGAAGAGGAGCGGGGTGCCCACTCAATAACTCGGTGTTCTACTGCACACCATGGCGATTTTCGGGCTGCCCCGCGTGCGAACCGAACTCAATCCACTGCTGATAATCCCATCTCTGGCGCATCATCCAGAACAGACAGACAGCCAGTCGCCGCGCCATGGCGATCTTGGCGATCTTCCGTCCCCGCCGCATCATCAGGTGAAAGTATCGGCTACGCCATTCCGGAAGACTGCGCACTGTTACCTGCGCCGCCTCCACCAGCAGGAAGCGCAATATCGAACTGCCTTGCTTGGTGATATGTCCCAACCGTCGGCGATTGCCGCTGGAGTCTTCCATTGGAACTAGACCGAGATAGCTGGCCACCTGCTTCCCACATTGAAAGCGTTCCGCTTCCCCGATGATTAGCACGAAGGCCATCGCGGTGAGTGGACCAACGCCGGGATGGGTCGCCAGTCGCTGTGCCTCAGGTAGCTTCTCCACTTCCTGTTCCAGTGCCTGGCTCAGCTCCGCGATAGTTGGATTCAACCGGTCCAGCAACTCCAACAGATCGCACCGTCGCCGGCTGGCCCACGGAGCCAACTGGAATGATTCCAGTTGCTGGCGTTCCGTCCGCCACAACCGCTTCTTACACCGCAGACCTTCGTTCAGCGCCACCGCCTGCAACTGATTCATGATCCGTGTACGCGCCTGCACCATGCGGTGCCGATGCCATAGCAGTTGCCGCAGATCACGGTTCTCCCAGCTCGGTACCCAGATCTTCGGAAAGTCGTCCTTCAGCATCAGCTTCAAGATGAGCTGGGCGTCTTGCCGATCGGTCTTCTGCTTCCGTACGCGCTTGGTTCGGATCTCGGCGGCATCTCCGATCCACAGCTCGATCTGCAACACACCCATCAGCCGCTCGAACCAGCGCCCGTGTCCACTGGCCTCCATACCCACTCGCACCTGGGCCGATCGGCTCACAAGCTCCTGGTAAAAGCTCTCGGCTTCGTTCGGATGCTTGAGGCGCCGCTCCTGCAGCTCTCCAGTCTCCGTGTCCACCATTGCGATTTGCTGAAACTCGGGGTGAAAATCTACTCCTATAATGATCATCATTCGGCTCCTTTCTCCCGAGCCCGTTGGTTGGTTTTGCCACCACCAACTTTACTCGGGCGTGGGAGCCGACATTGTCATGGAATCAATTACACAAGTAACCGCGGTCTGATCGGGCCGCTGACCCTCTAGGGGTAGATAGACCGGGGACTCCGCGGCATCCCCCAGTCCGGTTGGGTCACTGACTAGGGCCGCTCGGTTCCGCGGACTTTTTATTAGCCTGTGGCGTGGCTCTCTGCCGCCTTGCGGATGGCGTCAACGTCGGCGAGGTCTTGCGGTCGTCCAGACGCCAACTTCGAGGCTATGAGGTCGTCGGCGGAAATGAAATTCGCCTTCAGGCCGCTTGCGGGGTCAACTACGGTTTCAACGCGCCTTGCCCATGCCGCGTCAAAATCGACGCCCGGTATGTCGGGAAGAATATCGAGCCCGCGCGGGTCGCGTCCAAACCGAAAGAAACTGCTGCGGTCCATGAAGTCTTCCGGGTGGACACCTTGGAGCGCCGCTCCGAACTCGGCGAGCGCGGCATACGTCGCTTGCGCGTTGGCCCGGTCCGCTTTTATGAAGAAATCGAGGTCCAGCGTAAAGCGCGGCTGCGCGTGAAAGCTGACGGCGTAGCCTCCCACAATAAGGTACTTAACGCCATGGGCATCGAAGGCGGACAAAAGGTCTTTGTAGTCTTGGAACATCCGGCTCCATCTCCCAACCTTTGAGGGCGTAGGCAGTCTGGATCATTTCCTCAACTGCATCCAGCCGCTCATGCGCCGGCCGACTCTGCCAGTAGCGATATTCGTCGGCCTTCATTTCCTTGTGGCTGGCGTAAATGCGGATGGTCTTCTCCATGGGTTCGTTTGTAGCACCGGGAGAGAAGCCCGCGCAAATGAAAACGGAGGGCGGAAGAATGCCTGAATGCCATGCCACCCCCGGCCGGTGTTTTCATCTGAGCTGGAAAGGCCCATATCATTTAGGATGATGTTCTCGGCTGGCAGGAGGCGTGGTGGTTTGTAGCACGTGTGGAAATGAGAGCCCGGTTGGCAACCGCTTTTGCGGAATGTGTGGCACTCCGCTGCCGCATCGGCCGCTGACCGCTCCAGGGGCGCAGAGCACGGCCAGCCTGACGCGTCCGCTGGCGGAAAACGCCGGGCCGCGGTCCGACAACCTGACACCCCCTTCCGACAAAATGGAACGCGACACTCCAGTTGCGCAGGCGGCGCCTCCGCACTTGGAATTGGTGCCGGAAATCCCGTTGGACGAGTATGTGCAGAATTTTCGCTACGTGCCGCCCGACGATCCGCAAGAAATCACCATGCGTGGCGAAACTCCAGTATTAGGGCCCGAGCCTCCCGCGTCGCCGGATACCACCTCCGTCGCACCCGCAGAGACGGCGAGCGCCGCCGCAGCCGAAGCCGCAGCTCCAGGCTCCGCCGATGACGTACGAGAGCGGCTGGGATTGGAAGTCGATGACCCGGCGGAAGAGCGCAGCGACCGCCCGCGCTTTCTGGATTTCAACGAGCCTCCCGCCTCGCCGGATACCACCTCCGCCGCGCCCGTCGAGACGGCGAGCGCCACCACCGAAGCCGCAGCTCCAGCCTTTGCCGATGAGGTGCGAGAGCGGCTGGGATTGGAAGTTAATGACACGGAGGAGGAGCCAAGCGACCGCCCGCGCTTCCTGGATTTCAACCCACCGCCCGCCTCGCCTAAGCCAAACGAACCGCCCGCACCGCTGAAACCAGCAGCAGCAGTCGCTACGACGCCCATCTACGGTTCATCGTTCCTGGGACTGAACGATGCGCCGCAAGTGGACGCCGCGACCGATGACGAGCCCGAGGTCGAAGGGCCTACGTACGGGAAATGGCGGATGGGGGTGGCTGCAGTCGTGGTCCTGGCGTTCGGCTACCTTGGAGTGCTGGAGTGGCAGGCACAAGTTCGCCAGACCGACGATGGCCCCGTCGAGGTTGTCAAGACGAAGTTGCGGAGCATGGGTTACCTGAAGCCAGCGGAGGACCCCAGCGCCGTCGAGGCTGTCAGTATGAAGATGTGGAACCTGGCTCACGGCAAGTGGACGGACAACGCCAGCCTGGCCGAGGCCATCAGGACGAAGATGCGGAGCCTGGCTGACAGCGCCGAATCAGCGTTGTCCTCCACCTCTTCTGACTCCTCCGCCTCCAAGCCCGAGATGCAGGCGGTGCCGCCGCCCAAGCAGCAGAAGCAAAATCCTGCTGCCGGGGAGAGCACTTCTACCGCAGCGCAAGATGCAGCCACGGTTCCGAATACCGAGGCTGCAACCACGCCGCCCGCCAGCTCCGAGCCTGGCACGCCTGCGTCCACTGGAAATGAGCCGGCAGCCGGGCAGTCCTCTGCCGCGGCGGGGCAAAATCCGGCGCTGGAGGCAGCCGGAACTCCGGCCGGGCAGAATACGGCAGCGGCAAAAACCACACCGCCTGCCGTGGACAAATCGAAATCGATCGAGGCCCAGCAGCCGGGTTCGGCGGCTGCGGCTGGCAAGGCCAAGCCGTCGCCGCAAGCCGCCGATGGCGAGGAAGTAGTCGTCAGAAAAACAATGCCTGGCGCCGAGGAGATGGCCAAAGCCAGCGACGCCAGCGATTCGGCAGCGGAAGCAGCGTGGCTGTGGAAGGCGACGGCCAAGGGCAATCCGACTGCGCCGGTGCGGCTGGCCGACATGTACGTCAAAGGCGACGGTGTGCCGCGCAGTTGCGAACAGGCGGTGGTGCTGTTAAAGACCGCGGCCCAAAAAGAAAACGCCCCGGCCCGCAACCGGCTGGCTTTTATGTACAGCTCGGGAATTTGCGTGCACCGCAACCGCGTGGAAGCCTATCGCTGGCTGAGTTCAGCCTTGGTCGCCGATCCCAACAGCGAATGGGCGCAGCAGAACCGCGACCTGCTGTGGCGGCAGATGACTCCCGACAGAGCGCACCTTGGCGGCGAAGTACAAGTAGAACCGCTCTTCGCTCTTCGCTCTTCGCTTTTCGCTTCTAGCGGGCCGCCCAAAGTCTTCGCCAACAACTATAATGGTGCGAGGGGTGAGGCATCGCGCTTCGCTCGCAGTTTTGAAACCCCTGTTCGTTCCTTTGCATCAAGCCAACTGGAGGAAAGAATCAGCATGGCACACGAAGTTCCTGCGCTGCCCTACGACTACGCTGCCCTAGAACCTTACATTGACACGCAAACCATGCACCTGCACCACGACAAGCACCATGTTGCCTACGTCACCAACCTCAACGCCGCGCTGGAGAAGGCCCCGGAGCTGCAAAAGTTGAGCGCCGAAGACCTGGTCAAGGGCCTGGCGAACGTGCCCGAAGCGATCCGTAACGCGGTGCGCAACAATGCCGGTGGGCACGTGAACCACACCATGTTTTGGACCATCATGGGCCCCAACGCCGGAGGCGAGCCCAGCGGCGCCATCGCCGAGGCCATCAAGAGCACCTTCGGCGATTTCAACAGCTTCAAGGAAAAGTTCAACGACGCCGGCCTCAAGCAGTTCGGCAGCGGCTGGACCTGGCTGGTGCGCGACCGGGGCGGCAAGCTGCTGGTTATGGCCACGCCCAATCAGGACAGCCCGCTCAGCCAGGACTTCTGGCCCATCATGGGCAACGACGTCTGGGAGCACGCCTATTACCTGAAGTACCAGAACCGCCGCGGCGACTACCTGAAGGAATGGTGGAACGTGGTGAACTGGGCCGAAGTCAACAAGCGCTTCCAGAAAAGCCAGAAGTAACCGACCCGCGAATTTCACGGCGGCGAAAAAGGGTGCGGCAATCGCACCCTTTTGTCGCCGGTGCGCGTACTACGGCTTCCTTCATCGGCAGCTTGCGCGCGGGATCGGTGATGGCGTCAATCTTCACGGCGTAGCTCGAACGCTCGGCGATGTCCGCATCGGTAATGAGGTGAACATCGAGCAGGCCTTCCGTCCGATAGCCGGTTCGCAGGAAGTTGATTTCACTGAGACAGCGGCTCCAGCCTTCCAGCCAGAGCATCAATTCCCTCCTCTGCTCTTCGGTGCCCTGGAAATGCAGCAGCAGATCGATATCGCTTGCCGGGCCCGCGGTTGCATTCTTGGTGCTGCCGATCAGGTAAAACGCCTTGACCCCGAACATCTGGGGATCGAGCTGTGCCGCGATCCTCTGCGCCATCCGGAAGCGCCAGCGCCAGTGTTCTTCGCCGCTACGATCGACCACCTCGACGTCCGATTCAGGCTGTCCGTCGCGTTGTCGCGGAGGTGACAGGTACGCCACCGCCTGGTCGAGTTCTGCATTCATCAGCACCCGCAAGATCAGGCCGCCGGTTTCCTTCGGCACATCGATAACGCGGAGCGTATCGGACAGGTGCGCGAATTCGGGAAGCAGTTCCTCAAGCACGCTGGGCGAACGGCGAAGAAACGCTTCCTTGAATGCGGTCTGCGGATCGTCCGGATAGAGAGGCAGGTAGCGAATCGAAGCTTCCACCAGGTCCTGAAAAAAATGGGTGCCGAAGGAGAGGTCGGGCAGATAATTTCCGCGTTGCCGGGCGACTTCGATCAGCATGGCAGTGTTGTTGATGTCGGAGTAGGTGACTGGAACGCCGAGCTTGATGTCGCCGCGGCTCCCCCAGCGTCCGGGACCGATCAAGATGAACTGCCGCTTGGGCAGCAACTTGTTCAATCGGCCTACCGCGCGCCCGACATCGCGCATGTGCGCCTGGTCGGAAAGTTGGCTGTAGCCCTCCAGGTCCACATAAACAATGTGCGTGATCTCCGGTACCTTGCCATTGGAGACGAAGCGGTTGGCGGAGAAGATCACCTTGTCCGCCGGCAGATTCTGCGGGATCGCAACCGGGACGGCATCGCCGCTGTAGCTTTGCGGCCGGCACTGCAGGAGATAGAAGTCCTCGCCGTCGTAGGCGAACTCGATGTCCACCGGCGTGCCCAGCTTGGCTTGCAGCAGGGTCAGCAGCTCGCGAATCCGCGCCACGAACGGCGTCTTGCGGATCAGGCCTTCGAAGCTGAAAACCACATCGCGGGTGCTAAAGTCCGGGATCGGCCCGACCAGCTGCTCGATGCGATCATGCTCGATGATCGAAACAAAATGGCGGATCTGCGGGTAGTTGGCGCCGCAGTAGCGAAGCAGTTCCACGCGAATCCACGGTCTCAAACGCATTGGTCTCCAGGTTGATCACGTCAACGCGCTTGGGCGAGTACTTGAGCACCTCTTCCACCGTGACGTTGACTCGGAGGTTGGGTTGTCCCGGTGCGATCAGCACCGGATAGTCGTCGCTCACGCGGTCAACCGCGCGCGTTCCCAATCCCGGCACCAGGCGGACTAGTCCGTCTCCGCGACTGATTCGGGCAGACCAACGGAACTCGTTGTTGCTGAACGCGACGCCGGAGCAGGCCGGAAGGAAGTACTTGCCGACCTTCTGGCCCACGACTTCCTGGATCATGATGCCCATCTCTTCATGAACATCCAGAAGACCGCGCTCCGCCCGGTACTCGGTGGGATCGGGTCCAAAGATCGAGGCGTACACTTCGGCGACGGCGTCCATCAGCGCGGCCAGGCGCTCTTCTTTGGTGCCCTGGTTGCCCAGAAACAGGCTCTTGTATTTGCCGGAAAACGCCGATCCGGCGCGGTCTTCGAGAAGACTCGAGCTGCGAACGATCAACGGACGGTCGCCCAGCTCATCCAGAGCCAGCGAAAGTCCCTTGGCCAGTTCCGAGGGAAATGACGAACTCTTGAAGAGCGCCACCAGGTGCGGGTATTCCTGCCGCACCTGGTCAATCTCCATGTACTTCCAGTTCAGTACGTCCTCCAGCTCATTGTGGTGGACGAAGTTGAGAATCCAGTCCGAGGTGATGTACCAGGTGCGGGGCACCTTCACCTGACGCAGCTGCGCGCTCGCCTCCGGAGCTTTCTCGATGATCTTCTTGGCCAGAAACAGCCCGGCGCTCTTGCCTCCCAGCTTTCCGTGACAGCCAGGCGGGAAGATGATCCTTCCCAGCAGATCGTAAAAGTCTTTGACCTCGATGAAGTTCTTGGCGATGTTGATGAACTCCAGGTTCTCGGAGAAAAATCGCCGGATGAGCGATACGCGCAGGCCTTTTTGCGTCGAAAGCGAAAGCTCGCTCTCTTCGATCGCGGCGTGCTGGTAGCGTTCGATCGCTTCGATTACTTCTCCCAGCGAGGTGGCCAGGTTCTCCAGGGCCCGCACCAGGAAGCTGGACTTCTCTTCCTTGATCCAGGTCGTGACGCAGCTCAGGATCTCGGTTTCGCTCAGGTGCTGGCTGGCGATGCGAAACGCTTCCGCAGTGAGGTCAACAGACTCGGCGGGCACATCACGGCGCAGAGGCCGATTTTCGTCGCCGGGATTGCCGCAGCATCGGCCAGTGCCGGAACGCCGCCACGCTGCAATAGTTCCTTGGCTTCCTGCACTCCACCCCAGCTCAGGTGATTGATCAGCTTGCGCGAAATTCGCCGCAGCAGAACCGGGTCGGTGTCGCGCAGGAACTCGAGAACAACCCGCCACTCACCTTTATCGCTCGCCAGACCGCCGGCTGCCGCCGACAGCCCTTCAAATGCGGTCTTCAACCGCCGTTGCATTACATGGTTGGCAATGCGGTCGGCGATGGTTTCGATCAGCTTCCGCTCCTCCTTGAGAAAGGGGCCCTCGTCCGACTTGGGCATCTGCGCCCGGTACGAGACTTCCACGCTGCCGACCGTCTCGCCCTGCACCACGATGTTGGCGCTCTGCACCCACGGAGTGGGGACAAAATCCGGCGGCTGGATTACCTGATCTTCGAAGATGATTCGCGCCTGGCAGTCGTGCGGGTACTGCCAGCCCGGCGGCAGAACATCGATCATCCCGCGGAAGATTTCCTCCAGAGAAAGTTCCGGCCGATTCAGGAGCTCATCCACCTTGTAGAGACAGTTCAACTCCTTGGCGCGCTCCTGCAGCTCGCGAAGGATTATGCCGACTTGGGTTTCGTCTCGGGTCATTTTTCCTTCTCGTCCGCTTGCGCTCGCCCGGCTGACAGCACAACGCCGCGCCGGGAGCGGCCATCCACACGAACCGTCAGTGTACCGGCAGGGCGCACGTGGCGAACCAATTCGGTTTCCTGCACGATCGGCTGGCGGTTCAGCCAGTCCCAATCAATGGCAAAGGCTCCGTCGTGCCGCACCATGAAGTAGCAGGTGCGAAAGCTCGATAAATTATGGAAGAAATGCGAGCCCTGACTGAGCTCCACGTTCATCTCCGGCAGCGTGGCCTCAACAATTGCCCGCGCTCCCGATATCTGGCTCCAGACCACCGGAATGCCGAGCGAGGGATGAGAGCTGCCCCAGCGGCCAAAACCAATCAGCAGGAATGGCCGGTGCTGCGTCCGAGAGCTGCCGGTTGATCAGCTCCAAATGCTGCGCGATCGCGGGTGTTTGCATGGGCGAGAAGTGTTCCGGCCGGACGAAGACGATGTCCTGAATGTCCTCGGCAATGCCGTTGCCCATCACCATGTCTGACGCAAGGATCGCACGCGGATCGGAGAGGTCCTCGACGCTGACGTTCACGATCTGCTCCGACACGACCATGGGACGGACCTGAAGAAATCCCAGTCGCGCCCGGGTCGGTTGGTCTCGACTTTCCTGAATGGTCACGGCGAATTCAATCTCGACGTTGGCGCCGAGTGCGTTCTCCGCCGCCTTGAGCAGCGCTTTGATCAGATGGTTGATCGGGAACTGCTCCAGCACCAGCAGAGGAGCGAAGTCGAGGATGCGGGGACCGCGCGCGCCTAAGCCGGGAACCACGCGATCGCGAGCCGGGTCAAAGGTCGAAGCCAGAAACCGGAGCACATCATCGGCCTCGGCCTCCTTCAAGCCCGCTGTCACCAGGTACTCAGTCTCGCTGACGGGATCGTAGGCGGGCGGCTTGCCCATGTTGACCGCCCAGAACTCCGTCTGCGTGCCGCGCAGCATTTCCCGCACCGAGCCAAACGGCGGCGGCTTTTTCGGGTAGGCGGGCGAGAATGTCCAGGACACTCCGCCGTCAACAATGGTCTTGCCAAGACCCAGGGCCAGGCTGGCCACCCCTTCCTCGGGACGAGCTGGTCCCGTTGGATAGAAGTTGTAGGAGCGCGCCACCCCGGACAAATCGGGATAAAAGCGATCGCCATGCCGCCTGCCGACCACTTCCTGAATGATGACGGCCATCTTCTCTTCGCTGGGATCGCGGCCGGTGGTCTTGATGTAGTCGCGCGCTTCGCGGAAGTACGTGGAAGCGTAAACAAACTTGATGGCTTCAGTCAGTCGCCGGAAACGGGTGTCGGGATCAAGCTGATTGTTCGGGATCATCTTGGTCCCGTAAACGCCGGCGAACGGCCGATTCAGCGCATCTTCCAGCAGGCTGGACGATCGGATCGCCAACGGAGTCTTGACTTGCTCGATCAGGGCGCGGAGATCGCCCAACAGCTCTACCGGAAGATCGGCCTGTTGAAAGGCATGTCCGATGCGGTCGTCCGGCAGCTCTTCGACGCGCAATTCCCCAAGATGGTTCCGCGCGATGAATTCGTCAAAGCAGTCCGTCGCGATGACGGCCATGGTGGGGACATTGACCTCAATGTCCGGGAAAGCGAGAGGCATCGATCGTCGCGTGCCAGCAGATCTTTGGCGAAGGCCAGTCCGCTGGCCTTCCCGCCCAAAGCGCCGGTTCCGATCCGCGTAAAGTGAAAGGTGCCGTCCCAGAAATGCCGGTCGAACGCGGGAAGGTCCGCAACCACAGTCTTAAGATCGGTCATTGCTGCCTCCGGCCGCCATCATCGCCGACGCGGCTCGCCGCATCATCGCAAGGCCCAGCCGCACGGCCGAAGCGCTACACCCAGCCGCGGTCGTGGCAGGCTTTGGCCACTCGGCCAATGGCAATGGCGTACGCCGCATCCCGCATGGACAGCTTCTCGCGGCGGGAGAGTTCCGAAACCGCGAAGTACGCCGAGGTCATCTTGACGTCGAGTTTTCCCAGCACCTCGTCCTTCTCCCAGAAGTAGTTCATGTTGCTCTGCACCTGCTCGAAATAGCTGCAGGTTACGCCGCCGGCATTGGCCAGGAAGTCCGGAATCAGCAGGATGCCGCGTTCCTTGATCTGGGCGTCGGCTTCCGGGGTGGTGGGACCGTTGGCGCCTTCCACGATGATCCGCACCCGGGGGCTGATCTTGCCAACGTTATCGCCGGTAATCTGGTTCTCCATCGCCGCCGGAATCAGGATCTCGACATTCTGCTCAATCCATGCCTCGCCGGGCAGCAGTTCGTAGCCCAGGTCCTTCGCCTTCTGCTTGTTGATTCCGCCGAAACGGTCGGTGATCGACAGCAGTTGATTCAGATCGATTCCGTCCAGTCTTGCGGTAGGTGTAGGAGCACTGGTCAGCCTGGTCCCAGCAGGAGACGGCAATCACCCGCCCTCCCAGCCGCTGGTAAAGTTCGATCGCGTACTGGGCCACATTGCCAAATCCCTGCACGCTGGCCGTGGTGTTCTCCGGCCGAATGCCCAATTCCTTGAGAGCTTCCCGCAGAGTGAAGACGACGCCGTAGCCGGTCGCCTCGGTCCGGCCGAGCGACCCGCCCATGCCGACCGGCTTGCCGGTGATGAAGCCGGGATAACGGCCGCCATGGATCTGTTCGAACTCGTCGAGAATCCACAGCATGTGCTGCGCGTTGGTCATGACATCCGGCGCCGGCACATCGGAAAGCGGACCGACGTTCTTCGCCACCTGACGTACCCAGCCGCGGCAAATCTGTTCCTGCTCACGCAAACTGAGGTTGTGGGGATCGCAAATGACTCCGCCCTTGGCTCCGCCCAACGGAATATCCACTACCGCGCACTTCCACGTCATCCACATCGACAGGGCCCGAACCGTGTCAATCGTCTCCTGCGGATGGAAGCGGATGCCACCCTTGCCCGGCCCACGCGCGTCATTGTGCTGCACCCGGAAGCCGCGGAAAATTTTCACTGAGCCGTCGTCCATTCGCACCGGGATCGCAAAATGGAACTCCCGCAACGGGTAGCGCAGGAGGTCCCGGGTGGCGGGATCCAAGCCGAGGTATTCGGCTACCTTATCGAACTGCGCTTGTGCGATCTGAAACGAATTGAATGCTTTAGTCGACTTCTTCGGCGGTTGTCCGGGAGCCGATTGACGTACTTCTGTACCGACTTCGATCGGTTCACTCACTGCGCTCTCCGGCATGATCTTCTCCTTAGTTCTTGATAGATAATCCAACCTTCTATGTTCCATTAAAGTTGCCCTGTGGCACAGTGATCGTCCGCACAGGAGAGGGTGACCGGCGCACTTAGCGCCGTTACTTACTTGGGCCCGTCTATGTCCTCTGCTCCGTGTGGCTGGTCATCTCGGCCCGCCAGGGAGCAGGATTGGCGGATCATCTGGCCGGACACGCTCGACTTTGATGGCTGTAAACTCAAATTGTCGCCAGAGCGCCCAAAAACTTAGCGCAAACTTCGGAAAGGACGAGTTGAATCAGAAGCGCAAGCGGTGGCTGATATTACTGTCCGGCTGGGGATTCATCCTCCTGGGGATCGCGGGCCTGTTTCTGCCAATCCTGCAAGGCATATTGTTTCTGCTCATCGGCCTGGTGATTCTGTCGAGCGAGTATGTATGGGCCCACCGCCTGCTCCAGAAGTTGCAGAAGCGTTTTCCGAAGTTGTCGGCGCATGCCCACGAGGCTTCTGAGAAGGCAAAAAGGTGGGTAAGCCGGACACCCAGGGATTTGTAATCTCACGCCACTATTCACCGCAAAACACTACCTCTTTGGCGCGCGCGGAGCAACTCGGTGTCCGTCGAGTCTCGACTCTCTGTGCGAGACGTTTGCAGGTCACTGCCAGCCGGCACGTAGCGGTGCTAGTATCCCCCACATGCTGACGACCGAGGGTCCAGCCTTTCGATTGGCCACCGCGCTGGCGATTGGCCTTTTGATGGGGGCGGAACGCGAACGCCGAAAAGGGGAAGGTCCAGGACGGTCCCCGGCGGGCATCCGCACCTTCGCGGTAGCGGCGCTGCTGGGTGGCGTCAGCTATCGGCTGGGCAACGAAATTCTGCTCGCGGTGACGACCCTGGCTCTCGCCGGTTTTTGCGCCCTGGCCTACTGGCGGGCCCACGATGAGGACCCGGGGCTCACCTCGGAAATAGCGCTTTTGCTGGCCGCTCTGCTGGGCGGACTGGCCCAGCGTGAGATTGCGATTGCATCCGGCATCGCGGTGGTAGTGACCATCCTGCTGGCAGCCCGCACACCCCTGCACCACTTTGTTCGCGCCATACTCAGCGAGCAGGAGGTGACTGACGCGCTCATCTTTGTAGCCGCGGTCCTGGTAGTTTTGCCGCTGACTCCGAACCGCTACCTGGGGCCGTTCGGCGCAATCAATCCACGTACCATCTGGAAGATCGTGATCCTGATGATCTCGATCAGCGCGGGTGGATACATCGCAGTCCGGCTGGTAGGCGCTCGTTTCGGACTGCCGATTGCCGGCTTTGCGTCGGGCTTTGTTTCCAGCACCGCGACCATCGGTGCGATGGGTGAGCGGGCGACGCATGAACCTGCGCTGGTGCGCCCAGCCGTGGCCGGTGCGGTGCTCTCCAATGTCGCTACCGTGATTGGCATGGCCCTGGTTCTGGCAGCGACCAGCCCGCCTGTCCTCAGCTTGCTGCGGGTTCCGCTTGCCGCGGCCGGCGTAGCGGCCATCGCCTATGGCGCGCTGCTGACATTCCTGAGCGTTCGCTATCCGGTCCCGCAGCGCTCGTATCCGGGACGAGCGTTCAGCCTCAAGACCGCCCTGGTTCTGGGAGGCACGATTGCGGTCGTGCTCCTGCTGTCGGCCGCACTTAATGCATGGTTTGGGAAAAGGGGCGTGCTGGCAGCAGTTGCCGTCGCCGGGTTTGCCGATACCCACTCGGCCGCGGTCTCGGTTGCGTCGCTGGTGGCAGCAAACAAGATGACGGCGCGGGAAGCCATGGTACCAATTCTGGCGGGGCTCACTACCAACACCTTAAGCAAGGTTGTATTTGCCAGTGTGGCTGGCGGGCGGCGCTTTGCAGCACAGGTAATTCCGGGACTGGTGCTGATGATCGCGGGCGCCTGGATAGGACTGGCATTCCTGTTGGCTCGCTAGATGGCCAAACGGAAGACACTGGAGCGGAAACCGACCTGGGCCCCTTTAACGCGCATTCGCGCTCTAAGACAAGGATTACTTAGGCGGCGGCGTGGCGCTTGCCACCAGGAAGGCGTTCGGCGCCGCCACGCGCACTGTTCCGCCACACTTGATCTTCAATTCATGGGAGCCAGGCGCGGCTGCCGCAGGAACAAACGTCAGCAGGTACTGGCCATTGAGAGCGTTGACGATGCCGGCCACAGCATCGCCAAACTTGTTATTGCTCCACCATGCCCGGCCGCCCGTTTGGCTGGCAACGCGTTCCACATTGGCGCGGCCGCCATTGTAGAGCCGTTCCTTTTGGAGGGTGATCTGCCGGTCCTGCTCGCGCGACATGTCCCCCATCATATTTACGCCGTAGTTGGCCTTGATGTTCTCTCCCGCCTCGTTGGCCACGGGGGAAGCTTCCTCGACACCAATGGTAAAAATAGCAACGTGGAGCCGCTGTGCGACAGCAATAATCTGGGTATGCTTTTGGTCGGTGTAATCGCGATTCTGTTTGGTGAGACCCGGGGCATGGGACCAGGCATCGCGAAACATCACCAGCACTCGACGGGCAGGCCGCTTGTCGGCCATCATCATGCCCCAGACGGCATCGAAGACGCTGGTACCGCTTCCCTGCTGGCCCTCGATTCGCATCCAGGCAGCTGAAGTGGCGGTGTCGCCCGAATAGGTGCTGAGCTCGTAGTTGAATGCATCGGGAATGCCGGTATTCTTGTCCAGCGTGCTGATGGTCTTCTTGAGCGCTTCGCGATCGCTCTGCCACTCCAGATTGGCCTGGGTCCAGTGTTTGCTGCCCCCCGCAGTAATCACAAACGCGCGGTCCTGATCGGAGCGTAGGAGCTTCTGCACCAGTTCCATGGCAGCCGCTTGCTCCTTGGAGAAGTTGGCGTGCGACGCCAGCAGCACGATTCCCACAGACAACGGCGCCTCCCCCACCGGACGCAAGTCGGCCACGGTAGCGCCCCTATTGTCGTCGAGGACGGTGATCTGCTCCTTCGAGAGATTACGAATGGCCCCACCGCTTGGGTCCGTCGCGCTGAGTAGGACAGAGACTGGCCGGGCTGCAACCGCTGCCGGCGAGGCGCTGCCGTCGTTCTGGGCGACCGCCGTCATACCCGCCAGAAGAAGCGCCGCGACAACAAGCTTGCCGATAAGCGCTATGTCTCGTTGGATGTAAAACCGCGTATGAAATGGCATAAGGGTCTCCCTGCTGTGGATGGCTAGGCCATTCTGCCGCAGTGCAGTATCTTCGTCAGTGACGGGGGTCACAGGATGCTGGATCGCGGTGCGAACCGTATTTTTCGCCAGTTAACGCGGTTGGCTGAGTCGGGCTGTGATGGGTTCACGCCGGCGAGGATCGCAGGGCACAGTTCGATAACGATCACGCAACGGTACGGGGCACAGCGGAAGAGCCGAAACAATCGGAGTGGGCACAATTTTAGGCACCGTCGAGAATTGCGACTCCGACGATACCTGGCAAATTATTGGTGCGAAAGGGGGGACTCGAACCCCCACGGGTTTCCCCGCCAGATCCTAAGTCTGGTGCGTCTGCCAATTCCGCCACTCTCGCAACGGGGTTTTTCAATTATATATGGGTTGGTTGTCTGCGACGTGAAGGCGCGGATTGCTTGTGATATGGGATTTACCGCCAGTTGGACAACCAGAAAATGGTTGGGTGTATATTTCCAACTGCCTGCCAACCGAAACAAGATTACAGCTTAACGCCCGACTCCACTCCTAGAAGGAGAAAACATGCCAATTGTCACCTTTTCCAGTTTTACCGATGGCCTCGACCGCGACCAAAGAAGCCGTGACCATTTCATCACCGACACCAACCTCGAAAATGACCGACTATGGGTGGCTAGACGCATCGTCAATCCCCATGTCCTTCGTTGCTTCTTGCGTCCGTCTTTAACTGAGGCCCCTTCCCTCTGCCGGAGTTACCCGGCTTCCTCGGTACTACGGACCTCTCCGCCACCCCACACGGCCCGGCCTGTCTCTCGCGAGTTGCCAGTTGATCCTTACTGCGAATCACCGCTGGGGCTTCCCGTGTTGCGTCTGGTCTCCTATGCCTACATGCCATCGCCATTACCCCGGCAGATTGAATGGAGCTTGTTCGCTCGTCTCTCTCCATCCCCAGCGGCCTTCCCTGTGTAACAGTCAGGTCGGCTTCTGCAACTGTTGTTTCGGGGCCTGCTCAGCGTTCACTCACGTTATGGCCTGCACGCTCGCCGAGTCGCCACGCGACCCTCTACATCGAAGGCTCCGACAGCTTTGTTGCCTCCGCTGCCGCTTCGATTGCTACCGGGTGGAGCGAACCAGTTCCCGGGCGGGAGTTTCACCCGCTGAAGTCCAGCGCCTTTTCACGGCGCACTGTTACAACAGCTATTGGAGACCTGACGACGAAGAGTCACCAATCGGATTGCGGATCATTCACCAAGTCAACGGGGATTGCCCTACTGATCATGCAGGCTGGAGCATCTATGGCTCCTGCGACCCCGGGTTGATGGGCTTGCTGACGCTGGGAGTGCGTTGCTCCTTGCTCGTCACCGTCGAATGAACGCCAACCGCGGGTGCGACCTTTTGCGTCGCTTTCAGATCGCTTTCGAGCGTGGGCAGCATGTGGCTCGCCCAATCTTTCATTGCCTGGCTACTCGCTTTGGTCGCTTCCTGTTTGAACCTCGACACGCCCGTCTGATGGTCGTTCAGCATGGCCTTCATATAGGCCTGGTCGAACGCCGCGCCCCGCAGGTGTGAGAGCGCTTCGAAAGTGTCCCGCTGTTTTGGATCGAGCGCGCTGGGCAGCAACACAAACTGCTGGTTGGCAATGTAAATCAAATCGTTTTGCACCTTCTGATAGTCGCTCAGCATCTGCAAGGCGAACGATTTCACCTGCTCGTTTTGCGCGTTTTGCAGCGCCAGGTATGCCAGTTGTATTTTCGCCGCGCCCTCCTGCGCAGCCTCTCTCAAGAATTGCGGGTCGGCCGTTCCAAACCCGCCATTGCTATATTGGTAGCGCTCGGCCTCGCTGCTTTGCGCAAAGCCAAGTGCCGTCAACAGCAGCGCTGTCGTCGCGACCAACAGACTCCGTCCCAAGAATTTCATTGCCGTTACTTCTTTCAGAGAAACGTCAGGGTATGACTTCAGCCGACTTCAGCCATACCCTGCACAAAGCCCCTCGGATAGCATAAATCTTCTACTGCCGCGCTGTCGCGTTCATCTTGATAACCGGCGATTACACAAGCAATCCCGAGACGTGGTTGCTTGTGACATGGGGAGTAGAGTCGAGAACAGGCGCAGTGACTGTAGTCTCCCGGTGGATATTTGACGGGGGCTTTCGCCTCGTCACCTCAGTCCGGTTTGGCTTGGCCCTGTTTCCTGTTCCCGCTCATCGAACCGTACTGGCAGATTTCCCGCATCCGGCTCTCGGAAAAGACTCACGCTTTCGCCCACGGAAGGTTCGCGGTCCGGTGGGGTAACTGGACCAAGCCAAACACAGAGTGAAGAGATGTTTCCGGAAAACGTTTGTATGCCGGCCGCGGCTCTTCGTGTTTGTCGCATAACCACCGACGCAGCCTCCGGCGGGCGTGTAGATCGACCGCACTGTAGGCTTTGCTGACTGGCCCCAGACAGAAGTAGTTGGCCCAGCCGATCATCATCCGATTGAGCCTTTCCACGATCGTCTGTCGAATCCTGCCAGACTTTGTCACGCCCGGTCTCGTCGCTAATCGCTCGACAGATGCGCTGCACTCGTTTCTTCGAGGGTACCGTGCCCAGATAGACTCGGCCCCTCCTCATCGAGTAACACCGCCCGAACGTGTATCCCAGAAAGTCAAACTTCTCTTCCGGCAGATAACAGACCTGCGTCTTGCTCTCGTTCACCGTCAGCTTCAGCTTCGACATCATCTCCCGCATCTCGGCCAGAGCTTGCTCCGCTCCAACTCGACAGCAGATGACGAGATCATCGGCATAGTTCACGATGTACGCTTTCCAACGCTTCTCGTGCCCGAGCTTCTTCCATCCCAGCACGAACCGTCGCATGTACAGATTGCTGAGCAAAGGACTGATCGGAGATCCTTGTGGGGTACCTCGACCTTCGTCCCGATTGCGCGTGCTCCGACGTTTATTCCCACGCTCGTCGGTTTCTTCGACCGGAGCTTCCAGCCACATCTTGATCAGATGCAGCATCGCTCCGTCGACGACCCTGCGAGCCACCGACTTCATAAGCTCGGCATGTGGAACGCTATCGAAGTAGCTGCTGAGATCCGCATCAACAATCTGCCCATGACCGGTGTTGATCAGCTTGTGGACGTGCTTTACTGCGTCCAGTGCGCTGCGGTCCGCCCGATAGGCATACTGCTCCGGCTGCAGGTCGGCCTCGAAGATAGGTTCGAGGACCAGCACTCGCCGCCGTTTGCACAACCCGATCCCGGATTGTCGGTATCCCTAACGGTCTCTGCTTCCCATCCGGCTTGGGTATGTAAACCCGCCGCACAGGCTGCGGTTGATAGGTTCGACTTTTCAGCTCTTGCGTCAGTTCGTCCAACCACCGTTCCCTGCCGTACGCTTCGATGTTCTCGAATGTCTGGTTGTCCACTCCCGCGGCTCCGCCGTTGGCTTTGCAGCGTTCGTAGGCGTAGGCCAGAACATCTTTCCGATACACCTTGTCGTACAGCGCATGGAAACGAAAGCTTGGGCGATTCCTTCGCTTTTGCGTGCAACGCCGTCTGCAACTTCTGAACACTGAATGGAGTTGTTAGGCTCATCGCCAATCCCTCGGTCCTTTGTCGCTTCTTGCGTTCGTCTTTAACTGAGGCCCCTTCCCTCCACCGGCGTTACCCGGCTTCATCGGTACTACGGACCTCTCCGCCACCCCACACGGCCCGGCCTGTCTCTCGCGAGTTGCCGGTTGATCCCGACTGCAATCACCGCTGGGGCTTCCCGTGTTGCGTCTGGTCTCCTATGCGTACATGCCATCGCCATTACCCCGGCAGGTTCGATGGAGCTAGTTCGCTCGTCCATCTCCATCGTCAGCGGCCTTCCCTGTGTAACAGTCAGGTCGGCTCCTGCAACTACTTTTTCGGGGCCTGCTCAGCGTTCACTCACGTTATGGCCTGCACGCTCGCGGAGTCGCCATGCGACCCTTTACACCGAAGGCTCCGACAGCTTTGTTGCCTCCGCTGCCGCTTCGATTGCTACCGGGTGGAGCGAACCAGTTCCCGGGCGGGAGTTTCACCCGCTGAAGTCCAGCGCCTTTTCACGGCGCACTGTTACGCCAGTTACGCAAAAGGCTCGCGCTAAAGGCGATTTACTACGGCGTGATCTCCCAGACGACACCGCAGCAGGCATACTCCGTTCCTCCTTGTGATGCCGTGCCGTAGAGGTTGCCGTTGCTATCGAAAACAACGTTGCTAGCCGGAAATCCCCCATCGCCGCCGCCAGTGAAATCGTGAAGCGATGTGTACGTCCAGCCGCCGTTCGAGGGCGTTAGCTTGAAAACCGAACCCTGTCCGTAAGCTCCGTCACCATTGGTTGTGCCGTAGAGGTTGCCCGCGAAGTCCATAACGAGCTTGGCAGACGACCCCGTATTATTACCAGAGAAGGTGTAAATCGTGCTGAAATTCCAACCACCTCCACTAGCGGGCATGAGTTCAAAAACCGTGCCGCCTGCCCCATCAGTGCTCCAAATGGTCGTTCCATAGAGATTGCCAGACGCATCGATAATCACTCCCGCCGGGACCACTCCCTCGCTTCCACCTTGTCCGGCGTCAACGTTTTATTCGTTCGGCGACAACTATTTCTCCCTATCTACAACGACATCTACCACCATCAGTGACTGACGACATCTATGCTTCCGGTGAGCCGGCCGGAGGCGAAGGGCGAAGCCCGGAGCCGGAGGCCGGTTCACCGGTGGCCGGTGAAGAAGCGGCCTCCGGGCCGAGAGCTTGGACGTTGTTCCGTGCCTGCTCCAGCCGGTAACTCGGAACGTTGAGTTCCACGATGATGCTGTGATGCACCAGGCGATCGATGGCTGCCGCCGTCGTCATCGGATCTTTGAAAATGCCCTCCCATTTGGAAAACGGCAGGTTGCTGGTCAGCAGAACGCTGCCGCGCTCGTAACGTTCGGCCAGCAGGGTGAACACGACCTCCATCTCTTCCCGGGTTTGCCGGACATAGCCCAGGTCGTCGATGATCATCCCTTCATAGCGCGCGTACCGCTTGATCAGCCGGCTCAGCTTCAGATCGCGTTTAGCGATCAGCAGTTCCTGCACCAACATCTCGCAACTGGTGAACAGCATGCGGTGGCCTCGCCGTACCAGCTCCTGGCCGACGGCCTGCAGCATGTGCGTTTTGCCGCTCCCAGGATTTCCGAACACCAGGACATTGTCCGTTCTTTCCAGAAAGCTGCCGTCAAGCAACGAGCGCATCTGCCGCGCCGCTTTCGCCGGTAGCCGTTTCGTGTCGAATGCCGCCAGTGACTTCTCCAACGGCAGTTGCGACTCCCGCAGCATTTTGGCGATGCGATTCTCCTGCCGCTCCTCGCACTCCCGCTGCACCAGTTCGTGCAGATACCGCTCGTAGCTGAGCGATTCGCGCTCCGCCTGCCGGGCCACTTCTTCGTAGCATTGCCGGACCGTCGGCAGATGCAGGTATCGCAGACTCTGCGTCAGCTCCGCTTTGACGTCCCCGGCGCGGCTCATTGCACACCGCCCGTGCCGCTCAGCAGTTGGTCGAAGCTGGTGAGGGAGACCTCCGGGACCGGAAGTCCGTGATCGCCGGCGCCTGCTCGCAGCCCTTCAGAAACTGCTCGAAGCTTGCTTGATCCGCGATGGTCTGTTTGCCGGAGTCGCTGGCCAACAACAACCGCAGAGCATCGTCCACTCGCGCTTCTCCTTCTTTCGCTGCCATCTCCAGGATCTGCAGATAGCGCCGGTCACAGCGGTTGGGCATGACCTCCTTCAACAAGTCATAGGCCATGCGGAATCGACTGCTCGGAAACAGGTGCTCGCGGTAGCGATAGTTGGCAAAGGCGCCGGGCTTGCGCACCAGCCAGTCGATGATATGGCGGTAATCGACGCGGTAGTTGGTGCGGCCGCGCAGTCGCGGCAACTGCTCCACCTTCTGCCCGCCATACCAGACCTCGATGTGATCGGCGAACACGCGCGCCTTCCACGATCTCTCCGATCAAACGGCTGTTCACCGAGTAGTTGTTCCGCTCCACCATGATCAAACTGCCGGAGTTGACCCGCACCCGCACTCGTTTCGCACTCTCCAGCCGCCGATCCGGCAGCGGACGTAGCTGCTCCATCTCTTCCGCCAGTCGCTGCTTGCGCCCGCTGTTGAGCTGCTCGAACAGCTTGCCCAAAAACGACGGTACTCCTCAACCCTGCTGAAGTCCCGGCTGCCGCGCAACAGCAGCGCCTGTTCCAGCGCCCGTTTGAACCGGTAATGCCGTTGCTCGATATCGCCATTCTCATTCGGCTGACCGGTCTGGATCTTTCGTCCTTCCATGCCGTAGTGCCGCAGCAGCGCCTGATAGTTCTTCTGAAACTCCGCCTTCTCGGTCAGGTTGTTGACCGCCGCCGTCATCCGGTCCGTGCGGTGTAGCCGCGGCACCCCACCCAGCTCCCAAAGCGCATTTTGCAGACCTTCGCTCAGGCTGGCAAAGCTCTCCGACGGGCAGATCGTTCCCGTCTCCCAGTTCGAGTACGTCAGCACAAAGTGGTACAGCATGTGCGGGAAACGGCTGGCCGCCGATGGTGACGGCTAACTCCGTCAGGTGGGTGAAGTCGGACTCGCACAGTTCTCCGGCCCGATGCTCCTGTACAAAGTACACTTCCTGCGCCGGACCTTCGGTAGCCCGCCATTGTTTGATGCGGCGCTGCAAGGTCCGCAACTGCCCGTCCGCAAATCTCTCCGGATACTGCCGTTGCAGCGCGGCGAAGATCGTCTTCGCCTCCAAGCCGGGATTGGTTCGCAACTGCTCCCGGATCTCCGGCCAGACCTCGGCAAAACCATCCTGCCGCGTCCGCCAGTGCCGCTCCGCTTTCATCTCGCTCGGCAAGCGCCGGGCGCGCAGGTATTTCCGCGCCGTCTTCACGTCCATGCCGGCCTTCGCCGCCGCGATCGCTTGCGTCTCTTCGGTGTTCGACAATTTGTACAGCCTCCTTATCTGCTGGTCTGTCACCATCCGGAAAGCGCTCTCCTGGAACGCTTCCCGCATGGTCTCAACTCACTTCAGATAGGGAAAAATAATTGTCGCCGCCCGGGAACTTTAATTGTCGCCG
>CAVTOE010000005.1:0-271130 GCA_963736385.1 uncultured Acidobacteriaceae bacterium
AGGAGCAGCAGGCGCGCTTTGGCTTCTTTCTGGAGGCGCTGCAAGACGGCACGCCGCCGCACGGCGGCATTGCGCTGGGGCTCGACCGCATCGTTGATGATCCTGGCGGGCGCGGAAAGCTTGCGCGAGGTGATTCCCTTCCCCAAGACGGCGAAAGCCGTTGACCTGATGGTGGACGCGCCGACCCCGGTGAGCGAGAGGCAGTTGAAGGAGCTGGGCATCGCGGTGGTGGGGAAAAAAGACCTGTAATTCACCCCATTACAACAGAATCGTCCACGAGACTTTCCATATTTATGGCACAAGTGGCATACTGAGATCATGAAACAGGAATCGGTTCGCACCACAGTAGACATCCCGGCCCCGCTTTATCGCAAGCTGAAGCAGCACGCCGCCGAAAACGGAAGCTCGGTTCGCCAACTGGTGGTCAGCGGGGTGGAGGCTGTGCTCCGTGAGCGGGAGCGCCCGCGCACAAAGAGAGTGCGCTTTCCCCTTATCAAGTCGAAAGGGCCCAAGGTCAATCTGGGACGAACGAACAGATTTATGCTGCGATCGAATTTCCTTGATGTTAACGTCTGGATCGCGCTCATCTGGGGCGGTCATGTGCATTCGCTTGCGGCCCAGCAATGGTTCGATCAGGCGGAGGAGGACAAGTTTTTCTTCTGCCGCTTCACTCAAGTCGCTGTTCTACGGCTGCTAACAACGGAATCGGTCATGGGCAACGATACGCAAACCATGGCGGGTGCCTGGAAGCTATGGGACCGAGTGACTGCGGATAGCAGGATCTCCCTTCTTGAGGAGCCCACTAGTCTTGAGGTCGACTTTCGATCACGCACACAATTGCCGAACCCCTCGCCCAAGGTCTGGGCCGATGCTTATCTGCTGGCGTTTGCCTCGGTCGCAGGTCTGAAGTTCGTCACCTTTGACCGCTCTCTTAAATCGCGTGGTGCTGACGTGCTTGTGTTATAGCGGCGGAGGGCCCATGTCCGGTAGAGGCAGCGCGATACGCACTGAAGTTCGCGGGCTCGATCTCTGCCTGGACGAGACCACGTTGTTGCTGTCAAGGTCGGGCGAGTACCTGACCCCTCCCATCGCGCTCAGCCCTGCGGACGCCGAGAAGCTGGCCATGGAAATGGCCAAGGCGCAGTTATGGGAGTGGAACCAGATCGACGAACTCAAGCGCAAGGCGGAGAAACGCTACAAGAATTATCTCGGCTCCTGGCTGGTGATGTGCCTGGCCGCCTTCAGCGCCTATGTCGGTTTCCCGGTTATTACCTGCCTGTGTTCCTGCTGCTGATTTCGATTCTGCTGTGGTGGCGGGCCAGCTTTGTGGAGCGCAAGGATGAGCAGGCAGCCCACGAAGAGAGAAAACAGTTTCTTCCCGACTGGAACTACATTCGGCAGAGGCTGGAGGAGTTAAACATCACCGACAACGGAGATTCCGATAAGCATTCTGAATGAAAGGGAGTCAATCGCGGAATGTCTGCCGTCCCGGAAGGCACTCGATCTCGAGTTAGCACCGCGCTAAGAGCGCCGGGCTAGCCTCTTTCGCCCCATTCGGGGCGATTTTGCGTGCTTCTTACAACTCTTGCGAACGAAGACACGCGGACGAAGCTCAACACTATCGGCTATCCACTATCCACTGATCACTGACCGCTAGCCCCTCACCCCTGCCCTGCTTTCAGTCCTTGGCCATGGCGTAGTAACCCTGCCGGGCCTGGATTTTGTACTCTCCGCCCTTGGCATGGATCTGGATCTTGCGATAGCTGCCGTCGAGCTTGGTATTGGTGGGCGTGTAGCCAAGGTTGTACTGGCTGCGCAATTCGTTCTGGATCTGGTCGAAGGCCTGGCGCAGCTTCTCCTGCTTGTTGCCGACCTCGATGACGCGGCCGCCGGTTTGTTCGGCCAGCTTCTTCATGTCGTAGTCGCCGCTGTAACCGAAGCCGCCGTAGAATCCGCGATCGGCAATCAGGATCACGTAGCAGATGGTGTCGGCTTTCTGCGCGGCTTCAATGGCGTCCTGAATTCGCAGGCGGCTGCCCTGGTCTTCGCCGTCGGTAAAGACGATCATGGCCTTGCGTCCGACTTCGTTCTTCAACTTGTCGTTGGCGCCGAGATAGATGGCGTCATACAGCAGCGTGCCCCGCGGCGTGGTTGGAATCGGACCGCCGCCCAATCCCGGCGGGCCACCGCCCATCCCGGCATTGATCTGCATCTTGTTCAGCGCCCGGGTCAGATCGCGCACGTTGTTGGTGAAGTCCTGGTCGAGGTCCACATCCACGTCGAAGTTGATGACAAAGGCCAGGTCCTTGTCGCGCAGAACGGCATGCAGAAACTCGGCGCAGGACTTCCTGCTCAATATCCAGCACGCGCGCCTGGCTGCCGCTGGTGTCAATCATGATGCCCAGGGTCAACGGCTGGTTCGACTCCGCGGAGAAGTACTTGATGGTTTGCGGCTTCCCGTCCTCCAGCACCTCGAAGTCAGTCTTGGTGAGGTTGGGAATCAGCATGCCGTGTTTGTCCTTCACGTTGAAGAACAGGTTGACGACGTTCACCTGCGCCTTGAAGGTCTGCAGGTTATTGTCTTCGGCCGGCGGCTGGGACTGTTGCTCCTGGCTTGCCGGCTGCGACGACTGCTGGTCCTGGCCGGCGTGGCGACGGCGGATTCTGCGACTGGGCTGCGATCCCCAGGCCGGAGACCAGCATGAGGCATAGCGACGATGGCGAATGGGCGAAATCGGTGGAACAACATAGCTTCTCTTTCCTTTTGGATGCATCCATTGTAGTGCACCGCCGAGCCGATCCGCAGATCAGGGCTGCCGAGGCGTCCCGGTGCGGTTATACTGTCCACAGTTCCGGCAATATGGGAGACGACAGAGATACATGTTCAATCGCCGATTGAGCCCGTGGATCCAATCCGCCATGATGGTCGTGGTTCTCAGTTTCGCTGCCAGCTATGCGCTCGCGCAGGAGCAGAAATTACCCGACGCTCCCAAGCCGCAGAACAATGCGCCCGCTCCCAGCGTCAACCTGCCATCGCAGGGGACACCTGACGACCAGGGTCCGTCTTCCAGTGGAAACCCTGAAGCGGCGCCAAATACTCGCAGCGGCCCGCCGCCGTTTCCCGAGCCGACCAATCCAGAAGCACCGCCTCCCGGCTCGCAGGAGATCAAGACGGCACCGGCCGGCGGCGCTTCCAAGACCGGCGGAGAGCGGTCGCGATGAGTTGTTCCGCCTGCAGCGCACGGTCAGTTTCGTCACCGTTCCGGTCACCGTGAAGGATAATGACGGCAAGCTGGTGGATGGACTGCTGCAGAGCGACTTCAGCGTCTACGAAGACGGCCTCAAGCAGCAGATCAAGCTTTTCACCAGCGATCCGTTTCCGCTTTCCGCCGCGCTGATCATTGACCAGGGCATGTCGGACCTGACGTTGAAGAAGGTGAACCAGACCTTCTCCGCCTTGGGCGGATCGTTTGGTCCGTTCGACGAGGTGGCCGTATTCACCTATGGCAATACCGTCAACCAACGGTCGGATTTCAATAACGCCACCCGCATGGACATCGTTCTGCAGCGGATTAAGGATGAGCGTGGCGAACAGCCCAGTGCACCGGTGGTGGGTGGGCCTTTTGGGGCGGGTCCGGTGACCAATGGCAAGCCCATGCCGGGCGGCAGGCAGGTCTCCACTCCCGAAAGAGAATCGCATGTGCTCAACGATGCGATCCTGGCAGCCGCTCAGAACCTGGCCCACCGTCCCCGCCAGAACCGCAAGATCATTTTTGTCATCAGCGACGGTCAGGAGCTGGGCAGCCGGGCCAGCTATGCCCAGGTGTTGAAGGTGCTGCTGACCGATGAAATCGCGGTCTATGCGATCGGCGTGGACTCAGCCGCCATGCCGCTCTACAACAAAATCGAAAAGGCGCGGATTCCGGGCTTTGGCTACAGCAACATCCTTCCGCGATACACCAACGCCACCGGCGGCGACGTGCTGAACGAGTTTTCCAAGGAGTCCATCGAAAGCGCCTATCAGCGCATCACCATGGAGGCCCGCAACCAGTACACCCTGGGTTATAACACTCCACAAAAACCCTCCAGCAACTACCGCGAGATCGAAGTGCGGGTAAAGCGTCCCGGGCTGGAAGTCTTCGCCAAGCACGGCTACTACCCTCTGCCCCCGCGGAGGGACGAGGCGCAACCGGTGACGACCGATCAGCCGCCGCCGGGCGGCGAGACCGGAACAACGGCTCCGCCACCGCAGTAGAAGGAGTTTCAAGCTTCAAGTTTCAAGTGGACGCGCCGAAGCGGGTTGGTCAGCTCAGCCGCCAAGCGGGGTGATTGCCGCGATCTGTAGAATGCGCTGCTGCACCAGGCCGAGTTCGATTTCCAGGATCTGCTCCAGGTGCTCGTCATGCTCCTTATCACTTGCCGATGCGCTAGACATCACTGACAAACGTTTGTCGCAAGGGCGAAAATTGCCTTCGCTGGGCGGGAGAGAAGGCCCGGCCTTTCTTACCCACTCCCATCGCGGCCACGCGGTGAGAACAAGACCTTCGACTTCTTTCTCCCAGACGTCCCGGCGCGTCCGTCTTCTCAGGTCAAACTGGTTTCCAGTCGCAGAACGAGGAGAACAACCAATGCACTACAAACAGGAATTTCACTGTTCGATTTTCAGCTACAACTCCAACGCAGCGACTGTGGTGCTGGCAATAGCATTTGCGGTCCTAGTCTCTTTGGCTCCCTCCGCGCAGGCCCAGACCTATCAAGTGCTCTATACCTTCGACACGGGTCCGAACGCTTGGGCTCCCGGCGCCGGTCTGTCCATCGATGCCGCCGGCAATCTGTACGGAACGACGGTCCGTGGCGGTGGACAAGGCGACTGTCCCGGCCCGGGCGGATGCGGCAGCGTATTTCAAGTAACGCCTACCGGCTCCGGATGGGTGGAGACGCTGCTCCACGGCTTCAATGGGCCATACGACTTTGGACGTGGCCCGGGTTCTTTCGCAGCCACGGACGGGGCCTACCCTTACAGCCGAGCCATCATTGGGCCCGACGGCAGTCTGTATGGCACGGTCCTGCAAGGGGCCAGTGGCGATGCCGGCACGGTTTATCAACTGACTCCATCTGGCGGCGGCTGGAGCGAGAACGTATTGCATCGCTTTACCGGCGGCAGCGATGGAGGCTCCCCTTATGGTGACGTTGCATTCGACGAGGCCGGAAACCTCTATGGCACGACCGTAGGCGGCGGTCCTTATTCGTGGGGCACGGTTTTTCGGCTCGCACGCTCGGGGTCCGGTTGGACCAAGTCCATCCTGTACAGCTTCCAGGGCGGCACCGACTGAGCCTGGCCCTACGCCGGCATTATCTTTGACAACCTCGGCAACCTCTACGGCACTACCGGCGCTGGCGGCGCTGCCGACTGCATTTATGGCGGCCCCAACTGCGGTACGGTTTACCAATTGACGCCCTCAGGATCCGGCTGGACGGAAAAGATCCTCTACAATTTCCATGACGGAAACGATGGCGGAGGTCCCAGCAGCCTGGTCATCGATGGCTCGGGCAATCTCTACGGTACGATTTGCGGAGGCGCGGGTGGCGGCGGCTCGGTTTTCATGCTGTCGCCCTCTGGCGGCGGTTGGGCCTTCCATGTCCTGTACACCTTGACGGGAACATCGTGCCGGTTCCTGGGTAACCTCACTCTGGACTCGGCGGGCAATCTCTATGGCACAACCCTCTCCGGCGGGGCGTACGGCCGCGGCACAATTTACAAACTGACCGGCGGCGGAGGGTGGTACACCAACCTGTACGACTTCACTGGCGGCAGCGACGGAGGTGAGCCGAATGCTAGCCTGGTGCTCGACCGCAATGGCAATCTCTACGGCACCACCCAGTACGGCGGCGTGACCCGCTATTGCGGCGGAGCTCCTCATACCGGTTGCGGGGTCGTCTTCGAGCTCACGCCGTAGCTTTGAAGGGGCACGGCTTCAGCCGTGCCGTTACGGTGGAGGGAGAGTGGGGCTTCAGCCCCTGAGGGAAGTCGCCCGCCACGGCGGGTTTCAACCCCGAAATCCCCCAGTGGCTAAAGCCACCATGATGATAGCGGCTTACGGCGCGGCTGAAGCCGCGCCCCTTCAAAGACTGAATCCTCTGCCCGTCGCGTCGTTTTTTTGCTGCGATGATCCTCACTGTGCTGCCACCCATTGCGCGCGTGTGCCAGCATCGCTGGCGTAGAATACCAACATTCGGCATCAAATCGTTCCGCCTGTGCGACGATGGCGGACGTGACCCTGGAGGTATCCAGCCTTTGAGCAAACTTCCGCAGACCCTGGGCGAGCTTCGCAGCAGCTCGCAGTTTCCTGAACAGCGGGTGCGCAACCGCCGCGTCAAGGACGAAATGCGCGACAACCTGATGGCGCGCTTGCGCAGCAGTGGGCCCATCTTCCCCGGCATCGTCGGTTACGACGATACGGTGGTGCCGCAGATTGTGAATGCGGTGTTGTCCCGGCATAATTTCATTCTTCTGGGATTGCGCGGGCAGGCCAAGAGCCGCATTCTGCGCGCGCTTGCGAGTCTGCTTGACCCGCATGTGCCTTACCTGAGCGGCTGCGAAATCCACGACAATCCTTACGCCCCGCTTTGCCGCCGCTGCCGCGAATTGCTGGCCAATAATCCCGACAACGCGCCAATTTCTTACCTGGGGGCGGGCGATCGTTATGTGGAAAAGCTGGCGACGCCCGACGTCACCATCGCCGACCTGATCGGCGACATCGATCCCATCAAGGCGGCCAAGGGCGGCCACGAACTGGGCAGCGAGTACACCGTTCACTACGGACTGTTGCCGCGCGCCAATCGCGGCATCTTCGCCATCAACGAACTGCCCGATCTCGCCGGCAAAATTCAGGTTGGCCTGTTCAACATCATGCAGGAAGGCGATGTGCAGATTAAAGGCTACCCGGTCCGCATGCCGCTCGACGTTGCCCTGGTCTTCAGCGCCAACCCCGAGGATTACACCGCGCGCGGCAAAATCATTACGCCGCTGAAGGACCGCATCGGCTCCGAGATTCGCACCCATTATCCCGCGACCATCGAAGAAGGCATGGCCATCACCGCGCAGGAAGCGTGGACGGCGCGTAGCGGCCTGCAACTGCAAGTCCCCGAGTTCGTCAGCCAAGTGATTGAGCAGATCGCGTTCATCGCGCGCGAAGACAAGCGCATCGACAAGCGCTCCGGAGTGAGCCAGCGGCTGCCCATCAGCGCCACGGAGAACGTGATCTCCAATGCCGAGCGGCGCGCCATTCGCTCCGGCGAGAAGCTGGTGGTCCCGCGCATTGGCGACATTTACGCTGCGCTGCCCGCCATGACCGGCAAACTTGAACTGGAATACGAAGGCGAATTGAAGGGCGCTGACAATGTGGTGCGCGAGATCATTCGCGCCGCGGTCGCCCGCACCTACGACAAATATTTCCACGGCAACAGCAACATGAACCAGGTGGTGCAGTGGTTCGATCTGGGCGGCGAGATCCAGATGCGCGACTCCGCCAGCGCGCAGGAAATGCTGCACAAACTGCGCAGCATTCAGGGACTGCTGGATAAATTGAGCGGCCTCGGCCTGAGCGGAAAAGAGCCGTCGGAGGTGCTGGTTTCGGGAGCGGAGTTCATCTTGGAAGGCCTGTACGCGCACAAGAAAATTGGACGCAGCGAGGAGCGCATGTTTACCGCCGGCGAAAAGCAACCACCACGCGAGAAGCGGCCCATCCGGGAGCAAGAAGACGAGGAGCGCGAGTTCCGCCGGCAGCGAAGACCGTTCAACTAGTGGATAGTGGCTAGTGGCTAGTGGTTAGTGGTTAGGGGCTAGAAAGAAAGCAAAGCTATCTTATTTCGCTTGCGGCGCTCGTGTTCTGCAAGCTGCAACGCATGCATCCAGTAATTGCATTCTTGGCTGAAGGCTGATAGCTGATGGCTGAAAGCTAAGAGCTAATGGCTAAAGGCTAATGGCCAGGTTCATCAAGTATAAAAAATACGTTCCCGAGCCGGCCTCCGAGATGAGCATGGAGGACCTGCTCAGCGCGCTGTCCGACTACCTGCTGCAGAGCGGATTCCAGCAGCAGTACATGGACTTCTACGACCTCAAGGACGGGCAGCAGACGCTCGAAGACCTGCGCCAGGCCATCGCCGAGGCCCTTCTCAACAGCGATATGCTCGACCAGCAGATGCGCGAGCAGATCGAGAACATGAGTGCCGAGCAGATGGAAGATCTGATCGAGCAACTCATCGAGCGCATGGAGCAGGAAAATTACATCAACGTCGATCAGCCGCACGATCCCTCGCGCAGCTCGACCGCCGGGGGACAGGTTGGCGACGCACAATCGCAGGCGCGCTTCGAGATCACCGACAAGGGACTGGACTTCCTCGGCTTTCGCGCGTTGCGCGATCTGCTGGGCTCGCTCGGCAAGTCGAATTTCGGCCGCCACGACACCCGCGACCAGGCCACCGGCATCGAGGCCAGTGGCGCATCCAAGACCTACGAATTCGGCGACACCCTGAACCTGGACATCACCGCCACGCTGTCGAGCGCAATCCAGCGCGAAGGCCTGCACCTGCCACTCAACATCGAGTACCGCGATCTCCAGGTGCATCAGTGCGAGTACCAGTCGTCGTGCGCGACCGTGCTCCTGCTCGACTGTTCGCACTCCATGATTTTGTATGGCGAGGACCGCTTCACCCCGGCCAAGAAAGTTGCCATGGCGCTGTCGCACCTCATCCGCACGCAATACCCGGGCGATTCGCTGTCGCTGGTACTGTTTCACGACTCGGCGGAGGAGTTGCCGCTGTCGCAACTGGCGCGCGTCAAGGTGGGGCCGTACTACACCAACACGCGCGAAGGCCTGCGCATGGCGCAGCGCATCCTGCAACGCCAGCGCAAAGACATGAAGCAGATCGTGATGATCACCGACGGCAAGCCGTCAGCGCTGACCCTCGAAGACGGCCGCATCTACAAGAACGCCTTCGGACTCGATCCGCTGGTGGTGAGCGAAACCTTGAAGGAAGTGTCCAAGTGCAAGCGCGCCGGAATCCTGATCAACACCTTCATGCTCGCCTCCGACTACGGGCTGATGCAGTTCGTGCAGAAGGTCACCGAGATGTGCCGCGGCAAAGCCTACTTCACCACGCCCTACACGCTGGGCCAGTATCTGCTGATGGACTACATGTCGCGAAAGACCAAGACGGTGCATTGAAAGGCAGGGGCTAGGGGTTAGGGGCCAGCAGTCGGCATTCAGCATTCTGTTGGCTTTCAGCAAAAGGCGCGTCTAACCGTCGATATTGGGCGGAATCGTCCAGGCTAGTCTGCCGGCGCTGCATCGAAATGATATAGGCGAATGGTCTTGCCGACGATGCGCTCGGGTTTGTACTTTTCCAGCCAGCCAAAATCGGCAGGCCTTTCCTTAATCTCGAACTCACTGATGGCAATCCAGCCGGACGGCTTCTGATTCGGCAGAAGAGGTTGCCAATACGGCAAGCCGTGTTGTTTGAGGTCCGCTGTGCCTTCGTACGATATCCAGATGGAGTCAATCTGCTGCTGCCGCAGGGTAGAGGAAAGGCGATTCAGGTCCTGACCCCAATCGAAGTCGCTATCGACGAGTATCCGGGAGCCATACGGAGCGGCCAGTTCATTGAAGTAGGGAATGAAATCGGGAGTTGCGCGAACACAGGTCACGATGTTCCACATCACCAAGGCAACAGCTACAGATCTGTAAGCGAACATCTTCTCCCGACTTCCCCCCAGCTGCCAAAGCCAGACAAGCGCACACGCACCGAGGATTGCCAGGAAGGGATAAATCGGCAGAACATGCCGCAGGCCCAGATTCAGGGGACCCAACATTGCGACGAGCATCGGTCCCGCGATTCCAGCGAGCAGCCAGATCGCGTTCCGGACTCTGGGGCGAACCATCGCCCTCATCGTCCCGACCAAGGCCAGCAGTAGCAGCGGAATCGGCGATTTTGCCGCAATGGCAACCGGGAAGAAGTACCATCGTCCCCCTTGATACGTCTCTCCGAACATGTAGGCGGTGCGTTTGTACTCGGAGAACGCGAAGAGGTGGGCCAGGCCCTTGAAGAACTCGGGCGCGGGAACTCCAGGGAAAAAGAACACTCTTGCGACCGTACCAGGCAGCCGGCCAAGGTTCGCCATTTCACCGGGAGTTAAATGTCCCTGGTGGAGGATGGGGCCAACGGAAAATCGATAACCCGCCCAGACGGTGAGAACGACCGTGACGGCCCCGATCCCGATGTACTTCCAAGGTGGTATGGGCCGTTTGTCAATCAAGCAATATGCGTACAACGCCACGCAAGAAATTCCCAGATACGGTATCGCCGTAAACTTGCACAGTATGGCAAGCGCCATCGTGAAACCGGCGAGGACAGCCGTGAAGGACTTCGGTCCTTGCAAGAAGTTCCAGAAGCCGACGAACGCCAACAGAAACATCGCCGTAAATGGCAAATCGGTGGTGGCAACGGACGCGTTGGCCAGTATCGGAGGACAGAACGCAAAGAGCAGCACGGCGAGAGCAGCGTGCCAGGGCCCATAGTTCCGGGACACAAAACGCCACAAGACAAAGCAGGCCAACCAGAAAAACGGCAGTATGCCCAGGCGCGCCAGCGTCAAAGTTCTTTGGTAGTGGCCTTGGTACTCCAGGATGGCGTTGCCTTCGTCCCAAATGCTGGCCTTGCCCTGACTGCGTGTCCCGGCAAGATAAGGGCCAAGTGCCACACTGACGCGGGCGAGCGGCGGATGAATCGCCTCATAGGTGTACGAACCGCGGTCGAGCCATTCCATACCCGCCGCAAGGTGTGCGGGCTCATCGTAGGTCTGGCTGAACACCGGATAGGTGGCGACGATCAGCAGCGTCGCAGTAAGCACCGCAAGCAGGGCAGCGAAAATAGGTAAGTACGAAGGCCAGCGCTGAGCAGATGCTGCTTTGTCGTCGCTATGCTCTTGAAGTCTGCTCAAGTCGATTTCACCCCCGAGAGGCAACTGGTTTCAATGACCGGCACCTTCTTGTCCGCCGGGCGGGATCTCGTCGGCTTTCTTGACGGCGGCTTCGGCGGCCTGGAAGCCAATCTTGGAATGGGTCCCGTCGCAGAAGGGTTTGTTCACCGATCCGCCGCAGCGGCACAGGGAAAACGCTGTCTTGCCGGTCAAGTCGTACGGATTGCCGTCGGCGTCGACCAATTCGATTGTGCCCTCGGGTGCCTCCACGCGAAACGGCCCGTTTCTGCGGACCGTGATTTTCACTTGTGCCATCTGTCCCTCCATTGATGCGCGGCCCGCCGCGGCGGGCGCCGTCTCGATTGTAACGGAGTTCGCAGGCCACCACTTTTGCGTGAACGCCCACGGGTTGAGGCCCGGGTCAAGTCAAGCTACTTATCACTTCTGACGCATGTACCCATACACGTACTCGGTGTCGCCTGGTCGAACCAAAACCGAAGTTTGCAAAGAATCCGCCAGCTTGGGGGGAACGGTACCGGGCCAGGCCTCGTTGGTCAGCAGGAAACCGCCGGGCCTGAACATGGTGGCCAGGTTGGCGCTTGCCAGGGACTGCTCGAAGCCGCCGTAATAGACGAAGATGTTGGTCCCGATCACCAGATCGAATTGTCCTCCGTCTTTCTGTCCGCTTGCGAACATCGGCGTTGCGCTGGCGGACACTCCAGGTGTCTTGCCATCCCTAAGTTACTCAAAATTAAGCTCGCGACATGGCCAGCACCTTGCATTGCCATAACGGGCCACTCCTGTGACTGAAAACTTGAACCACAGAGACACAGAGACACAGAGGCACCGGAAAAACGAGAGCAAGACGGACTTCACGGATTGTATTGCAGAAAAAACCGATTCAAAATCCGCCTTGCTAAGGGCTAATTACCAAGGAAAGTTTGATTAGGCAAGCTGGGGGCCTCAGGGGCTGAAGCCCAGCCTTTATATCGGGCGTTTACGGACGGCCTGAAGGCCGTCCCCTTCAAAGAACCAGATTTGATCAGACCTTCCCTTAGGCGTTGAATGCTGAATGTTGTGCGCTGAATACTGGATGCTAAGGGCTGAGGGCTAAATACCAAGTGCTAACTGCCAAATGCTAAAGGCGTGAAAATTATGCAGATTTTTCAGGACCTCCGTTTCTCTCTGCGCCAACTGCGCAAGGCGCCCGTCTTCACCGTGGTCGCCGTCATCACGTTGGCGCTGGGTATCGGGGCCAACACGGCCATTTTTACCCTGCTGGACCAGGCGCTGCTGCGGTCCCTGCCGGTCGGCCATCCCGAGCAACTGGTGCGGCTGCAATTCACCGGTTCGACGCGCGGCCATTTCAACACCTTCGGCGGCGACGATCAGGACTATTTCTCCTATCCCATGTACCGCGATCTGCGCGAGCAGAACGGGGCCTTCGACAGCCTGATCGCCAGCGACCTGCAAAACGTGAGCGTGCAGTGGAACAACAAGCCCGACCTGGTGGGCTGCGAGCTGGCTTCCGGCAACTACTTCCAGGCGCTGGGGCTGAAACCCGCGCTGGGACGGCTGTTCGTTCCCGGCGATGACATACCCAACAGCAGCCCGGTGGTGGTGCTCAGCTTCAATTACTGGAAGCGGCAGTTTGGCTCCAATCCGGGCGTGATCAACCAGACGTTGTTGGTCAATACGCATCCCTTTACCATCGTGGGCGTAGCGCCGCCGGGCTTCCACAGCATCGTCGCCGGCGCCACCGAAGAAGTCTTTGTCCCGCTGACCACCAAGAACATCATCACGCCGCGCTGGCAGGACCTGGAGGACTTCAACTCGCACTGGATGATGGTCGTGGGCCGGCTGAAGCCGGGAGTCAGCCGCGCACAGGCCGAAGCCAGCTTGCAACCGCTGTGGCACGCGCTGCGCGCTGCTGAGTTGGCCAAGATCCCCAACGCCTCCGAACGACTGCGCCGCACGTATCTGGATGAATCGCACCTTCTGGTACTGGACAGCGCGCGCGGTTTTTCGCCGCTGCGCGACCAGATCGGCACGCCGGTAATGATCGTGATGGGCATGGTGGTTCTGCTGCTGCTGATGGCGTGCGTGAACGTGTCGAGCCTGCTGCTGGTGCGGGCGGCGGGCCGGGTGCGCGAGATGTCGGTGCGCTACGCCATGGGAGCGGGACGCTGGCAAATCATTCGTCAACTGCTGGCCGAAGGTCTGCTGCTGGGGCTGCTGGGCGGCACGCTGGGTCTGCTGCTGGCGCCCGCCGTTTCATCCGTGCTCATTCGCCGGATTGCCGGCGACACTGCCACCGACCTGCCGTTTTCTTCCAGTTTGGATACGCGGATTTTGCTTTTTACTTTCGCGCTGGCGCTGGTAGTGAGCTTGCTGTTTAGTCTGGCGCCGGCTTTGCGCTTCCTGCATCCCGATCTGGCCAACTCGCTCAAGCAGCAAAGCACGACTTCGGCGGGCGGACAGTTGCGCTTCCGCCGCGCGTTGGTTGCGGTGCAAATCGGCCTCAGCCTGCTGCTGTTGGTCGGGGCCGGGCTGTTCGTCCGCACCCTGCACAACCTGCGCACGCTGGATGTCGGCTTTGCCACCGATCACCTGGTCAGCTTCGGCATCAACCCGCGGCTGGCTGGCTATCAGACTGAGCAGGTCTTTCCCTTGTACCGGCGAGTGTCGCAAACGCTTTCGGCGCTGCCGGGCACTCGCGCGGTGGCCGGGACCGACGATCCCGATCTCGCGAACACCGACGATGACGGCAATATCGTGATTGCCGGATATAACGAGCGTGAAGACGAAGACATGCAGGTGGAGCAGCCGGCCATCACCCCTGGGTACTTCGCAACCATGCAGGTTCCGCTGCTGGCCGGGCGCGACTTCACCGATGCCGATGACATGGGCAAACCAAATGTCGCCATCGTGAACGTCGCGTTAGCGCGGCATTTCTTCGGCACTCCGCAGAATGCTCTTGGCCGCTTTCTCGGGTTCGGCGGTTCGCGCGGGAAGAGGGACACCGAGATCATTGGCGTCGTAGGAGACACGCGCCACGCCAGGGTCCGCGATGACATCAAGCGCACCGTGTACCGCCCGCGCTTTCAGTTGGACAACCCGAGCGTGCTTACCTTCCTGGTGCGCACCTGGCAGCCGCCGGACGCGGCGCTCTCCGGCGTCCGCAGCGCCATGCAGCAACTGGACTCCAAGTTGGCGCTGAGCAGCCTGCAAACCATGGACGCGCAGATTGCCGACAACCTCTCGGTCGAGCGCCTGACTGCCTTGCTGGCCATAAGCTTCGGCGGGCTGGCGATTCTGCTGGCCGCCATCGGCCTCTACGGTGTGCTGGCTTACGCGACCGAGCAGCGCACCCGCGAAATCGGTATTCGCATGGCGTTGGGGGCGCAGCGCGGCAGCGTTATGCGGCTGGTCCTGGTGGATGTGTTGTGGCTTGCCGGGATCAGCATTGCCGTCAGTCTGCCGGTCTCTCTGCTGCTGGCGCGGCTGTTGCGCAGCCAGTTGTATGGAGTGAGCCCTAGCGATCCACTCACGCTGTTGATGGGAACGTTGCTGGTCTGCGCCGTGGCGTCCCTGGCAGCTCTGATTCCGGCTCGCCGAGCGGCTTTGGTGGATCCGATAAAGGCGTTGAGGAGCGAGTGAGGAGAGCAGCCGTTAGCGTTAGCCGTTAGCCGTTAGTAGTTAGCAGACCCAGACAGGTACGCCCTGGGTATGAAACCTCGAGCCGCCAGCCTCAGCCAGCGACACAGACAGCGTCATTAAGTTGCGGGAGCGGCCCGAATTGCTTACGAGCGGCAATGCTCCGCGTCACACCACCCTTCGGCCCGTGACCAGGTTGATGATCAGCACGATCACGGCCACCACCAGCAGTAGGTGAATTAAGCTGCCGGCAATGTGGAATCCAAATCCTAACAACCACAGAACCAACAGAATCGCAAAAATTGTCCAAAGCATGCTTGTTACCTCCGGTCAGCAGAGCTGCCATCAAGCCATAGGAACCAAAATTCTGCTGCGGCGTTGTATGGGTGACTAAATTGCGATGGGTATGATTCCGCTGCGATAAAGATCATTCACGGAGACACAGAGGGCACGGAATTCTTGGTTTCAATAGAATCGCCTCCGTGATCTCCGTGCCTCGGTGGTTGATTTTCTTCCTGGAGGTGGCCAGCAGGCCCATGTGTGACGCTTAAACGCGAACGGCGCGCACGGCGCAAACGGCGCGAACCTTTTTCAGGCCGCGGCGCATCGCTCAAAAAGATGTAGAGGTTCCGTTAAGGCTGGCTGGCGCCTACGCCGGTCGAGAGGCTGGCTTCAGTAGGCTCGTTGGCTTCTGACCAGCTGTTCTTTTCCTCGAAATGGCTGGAGTATTTCTCGAAAACCACCACGTGCAGGACGGGTTGGCTCTCCTCGATCGGGTCCACCATACCCGAGACTTTCAGGGGAAGCAGGTAAGCCAGGATCCATCCGTATTGCTCGCCGGTCAAGCCACGGCGTGAGAGGTCAAAGGTGACTCCGGTCAAGTGGGTGGAAGCGGTGTCGCCCCATTCCGGCGCAGCGTAACGGTTGTGGCGCCGCAGCCTTCCCTGTTGCTCCATGGTGCGCACCAGGGAATTGACCTGCAATGGACTATGGAACTGGTTGTAGTACGCCTGGCTGAAATCCTGGAGGAAATCGCGTGTCCACGGCCGGCAGTAGCGGCGGCTCTCGGGCAAGTCGGCGGCGAGCTTCAGCGCCTCGGTCTCGCTGACCGGGACCAGCACCCCGGCCACCTCATATCGTATGAGGTCTCTCTCATCGGCAATGCGAGGCAGTTCCAGGCGGTTCAGCTCTTCGTTCTGATGCACCAGCATGTCGTGCGAGCCGGGAAACATTCGGGCATACCGGCTAAAACGCCACTGCGAACTGGGATTAAGAGTTGAACGACGGGTCTTATGGACCTTGGCGTGGGTCACCGCGGACGCAGGAGCGCTGGCCAACAAGGCCAGCAGACACACCAGCAGGGTAGAAGCCAGCGTGCGGCGTGGGCGACGCGAACCGAATTCGACCCCAATGCGGAGCGATGACCGGAAGTTAGGAAGTAGCAAAACTGGCATATTTTGTGTTGAACTCGGACTAATACTCGAATTAACGATGGCTCTTGCATTACACCACAGAATCGGCCGAAGAAGAAGCTTTTTCCCTCTCAGATCTGCCCCCTGTAGCCCAAAAGTGGAATACCCGACATTTACGACGCCGGCTTTTCCCCATGGCGGAACGTCGTACTATCTCAAGAGAGCGGGTAAGCCTGAATTTGCCGTCCAGAAAGCGAATCTGGCCACGAATTAAATTGGATGCGTGTCGTGGGTGTGCACCTGTGCTAAAAGGCCTTCACCGTTTTCACGCCTGCCCGCGATAGATCATCTCGGTAATGGTGCAATCGTCGGTCAACGCGGTATTGCCGCGAAAATCGGTAACTGCCTGCTCGATGGCGGCGAACCCGTCTTTGCTGCAGCCTTCCAGCCGCTCCATGCCGAAGAATTCTCCCTCCGCATCTTCGGCTTCGGTGACTCCGTCGGTCACCAGCAGCAAACGATCACCCGGCTTCAGTTGCAGGCGAGTAGCTTGGAACTCGGCGGCGGCGACCAACCCCACTGGCAGGTTCCCGTCCTCGAGCTTGGTGACTGACTCTCCTGAGATCAGCAGCGGAGGCACATGCCCGCAATTAATCAGTTCCATTTCACCGCTTCCCAAGAGGCGGGCAATCACCAGGGTGGCGTACTTCTGACCTCCCACTTTGTCGCACAGAAAGCGGTTGACCGCCGCAATCATCTCAGGTAGAGACGAGCCGCGGGCCAACTGCGAGTACAACATTCCCTGCAAAATGGATGCCACCACTGCCGCAGAAACGCCCTTGCCGGAAACATCGGCCACGATCAGCGACAGTCCTCCGTCGGTGTAGACCATGTCGAAAAAGTCTCCGCCGATATCTTTGCAGGCATAACTGACGGCGTTGACCTTGGCGAACGGCACCTCGGGAACGGTTACCTTCATCAGACCCTGCTGAATTTCTGCCGCGATGGCCAGCTCCTGGCGATCGCGTTTGGCGGCATCTTCGGCTTGCACCAGGGCGGCGTTCTCGACCAGGGTGGCCGCGCCGTTGGCGATGGTGCGCAGGATATCGTGGCTCACCGACGACATCTTGCCCGACAGGAAATGCGCGTCGAGGTACAACACTCCCTGCACGTCGGATTCTCCCGGCCGGGTGTCCCCCCTGGCTTTGTCCTGGATGACGGTCTTGCGCAGGGGAATGCAGATAACGCTGTGCAGGTTGTGCGCCACGATACTTTCGCGCCCGGCCAGCTTGCCGGTGTCGTCGGTATCGGTGACCAGGAACTCAGACGCGCTCTTGGCGGCGTCGCGCAGTGCCGAGCGCGAGATGGTGCTGTCGTCGTGGATGCTCTCGCCATTCTTGTCGCGCCCTGCGGCCAGGCGCAGCTCCCCATCAGGATGACGCAGGAAAACGAAGCCTCGCTCGGCATGGGTCAAGCGCAGAGCAGCCTCCAGCAGAGTGTGCAAGACGTCGTCCAGCACGCCACTGGTATTCAATTTGCGCGCTGCCTCGAGGAAGACGTTGAGCATCTCGAGGTCGGAGCCCGCGCCGGTTGCGGGCTTCCAGCTGGAGAATTGGCTGAGAAACTGTTGCGCGGCGCTGGAGGGCGAACGATCGGGACTGAACAGGGTGTAGGCAGCGCCTTGCACGCCGAATTCGACGCGATCGTTGCGTGCCAGCTTGCGCCGGTTGACCCGTTCTCCGTTCACGAAGGTGCCGTGGCGGCTGCTCTGGTCCACGATGTAGGTGCCGTCAGGCTCGCGAATGAATTGCGCATGCTCGCGCGAGACCCGCGGATCGGCCATCACCAGGTCACGGTCGGTGCGACGACCGACGGTGAAAGGGAAATGCTCGAGCACCAGGGTGCGGCGGTCGGTGCCTTCCACCACCACCAACACCAGCGGATCGCTGGTGGATGCGGAATCCATCTTGCGCACCCACATACCCGTAGCGCCCATCAGAGATTCTCCTCCTCAATGCACGATTCAGCGTTGGCGATGAAGTTGTTAGGAATATAGCCCAAGCGCGGCTGCGCCATCCACTATTGTTGCGCCCTTGGGGCGAAAAAGCCACCCCGGCACCTGGCCCTCGCCACCCCAATTCTGCACTCCACAGCTTTGCTTTTCAATAACATAGGCCTGTGATCCATATCACCGTTCAATGTTCGATACCTCCCTTTGACCGCTAAATCCGCCCACTTGCTCTATCTTGGTTGGCCCTTCCGCCACCCGTCCATTAGCTTAGTAAGTAGCTAGAAGTGCGGAATTTGGCACCGTAATCGTGGGGGTGGGCCGTCCTCATTCTTTTGTTTCAGTCCGAGAGGGGTAAATGCACAAGCCGGTTAAATACGTTGAGAAAGCTGTCACCATTGCCGCCAAGGGCGCGTGGGCTGTCTTCGACAAGTTCAATAGCATCAATCCGAATCCTTCGTTCACGCCCAAGTGGTCCGACAAGCCGCTGTTGAAGTCGTACCAGAAGTCCAAACCGCCGCTGGGCTGGCCGCGGGCCACCGATTCGCTGTGCCCCAAGTGCGTGCCGCAAATCCGCCAGGAGATCATCGATGGCAAGCTGCCGCTGGAAGTTCTGATGAACGAAAAGGCTGGCGAGATCAAGGCGCAGATCATCGAGCGCGACGGCAAGATCCTGATGGTGAAGGATTGCCCCATCCACGGTCATTTTGAAGACGTGATGGCGATGGATACCGCGTTCTTCAAGCACCTGGAGGAAGTTTTCCCGGGCCGCGACATCCGCGCCCACAACGACGAGAAGCTGCATCACCACGGCAGCAGCACGGTGCTGCACGGCCGCGGATCGGTGTTGACCATTGACCTGACCAATCGCTGTAACATGATGTGCGATCCCTGCTTTATGGACGCCAACCAGGTTGGCTTCGTCCACGAGCTGACGTGGGACGAGATCAAGACCATGCTCGACAACGCCATCACCATCAAGCCGCGGCGTCAGATGTCGGTGCAGTTCTCGGGCGGCGAGCCTACGTTGTCGCCTTACTTTCTGGACGCGGTGGCTTACGCGCGCAAGGTGGGCTACAACAGCGTGCAGGCGGCGACCAACGGCATCGAGTTCGCCAAGAGTCCCGAGTTCGCCAAGCAGGCCTTTGAAGCGGGTCTGCGCTATGCGTACCTGCAGTTCGACGGCATCGGCAATGCCGCCAACTCGCATCGCCTGGTCGGCAATCTGTTCGATGTGAAGTTGCAGGCGATTGAGAACCTGCACAACGCCGGCGTCGAGATTGTGCCGGTGGTTACCATCGTCAACGATCTGAATAACGAGCAGGTCGGACGCATCATCCAGTTCGCGCTGGATAATCCCAAGCGCATTTCGTTCCTGTCATTCCAGCCGGTATCGTTCACCGGCCGCGATGAAGCCATCACCGATGAGCGGCGCCACGCGCAGCGCTACACGCTGTCTCATCTCGCACACGACGTGAAAAATCAGACTGGACTGGGCGAACCTACTCGCGACTGGTTCCCCATCTCGTTCATGAGCACCTTCTCCGATTGGGCCGACCTGGTCCACGGGCCCGACAAAGACTGGGGCTCGTTGAGTTGTGGCTGCCACCCCAACTGCGGCGTTGGTATGGCGGTGATGATCGACAAGGAAACCAAGGAAGCGGTTCCGGTGACGGCGTTTCTCAACGGCGACACTATCGCGAAAGACATTGCCAAGGTGAACGACGCGGCCCGCGGCAAGTGGATGTCGATTGCGGGCATGACGCTGGCGCTGCTGAAGAACTACGATCCTTTCAAGTCGCCAATGCACTTCAAGTTCACCGACTTGCTGAAAAAGTTCGACAAGACCTTCGGCGCGACCGGCAAGGATTACGGCAAGGTCAGCGGCGACCGTACCGAAACTGACATCGAGCGCCGCCGCCGCGATCGCTGGAACTTCTTGTTCGTTGCCGGAATGTGGTTCCAGGACCTGTTCAACTACGATTTCCGCCGCACCGAGCAATGCATCATTCCTTACGCCACGCAGGAAGGCGAGATCAGCTTCTGCGCGTACAACACCGGCGTGGGCTGGCGCAATATCGTGGAGAAGATGCACATGACGGCGACTCTGACAAAGTGGTACGAGGAGCATGGCCGTCACGAGATCTTTGCCGGCGGCAAGAAGGTCGGGCTGGAGACCACGGCGCACACGCTCAAGCTGGTGGACGAGCACGTGAACGCCGAAGCCAACCACACGCTCGACGATTTGGGCATCGCCAAAAACGCTCGCCAGGAGAAGTTCAAAGCTCGCGACGAGCGCGTGAAAGCGGAAGCCGAAAAAGCGCGCATGCTGGCGCTCTACAAGGAGCATGTGCTAGGCGAGAAGCCAGTGGTCAACGACGGCTTCATCCCGCTGGGCAGCATCGGTGGTATCAAGCCCGCGGAGTCAGCCGTGGAAGAGCGGGAAGTGATGTACGGGGATTAGTTAGTGGGTAGAGGATAGTGGTTAGTGAAACCGGTCGCGCCCGCGGCCAGTTTTGCTTTTGTACCGAGAGTAGAGTTCGGATGTGCGAATCTTGCAGGGCGATGTCTGAGTCCCCGGCTCGAAATCGGATTTTCAAAATGTGTCTTACATGTGCTACGATGTAAGGCATGAAAGAGCTAAGTGCTACATTTACCTCTAAAGGCCAACTTGTCATCCCAGCTGAGCTGCGGCGTAAGCACAAGATCCAGGCCGGTACGCGGGTCAGATTCCTGGAAGACGAATTTGGCCGGATCATCCTCCAGCCGATCACCGAGGAGTACATCGATCGGGTGATGGGATGCCTTGCCGGTGGTCCAGATCTGCTCGCGATGTGGATGAAAGAGCATCGGGCTGAAGGCAAGCGCGAGAAATGGTGACCTACGTCTTCGATGCCAGCGCGTTGATAGCTTACCTTCTGCACAGGCCGGGAGGCCCTAAGGTCAGAGATCTGCTGAAAGAAGCGATGCGTGGCCGAGCTGAGATTCTCATGTCCGCCGTGAATTTCGGCGAGGCGTACGGGTTCGCGCTTCGCGGACAGGGAGCTGACGGGGCACGCGCGGTGATCAGCACGGTGTATCCATTGCCGATCCGATTCATGGACGCTACCGTCCAGCGGTGTTGTCATGCCGCTGAGATTAAGGCTAAGTACAAGCTCTATTACGCCGACAGCTTCGCCGCGGCGCTGGCGGTTGAGAACAAGGCTACTCTGGTCACCAGCGATTCCGATTTCCGCCGCCTCGGACACGGCTTTCCCACGATCTGGCTGAAGCCGTGATTGCCAGCCCCGTTGAATAGGATCGCTCGCCGGGAGAAGCTGAAAGCCCGCGAGGAGCGCGAAAGCCATTACTTCCCCTTGAACTGTGCGGGGCGCTTCTCCAGGAAGGCGCGGGCGCCTTCGTTCTTGTCGTCGGTGGAGCAGCAGACGGCGAACAGCGTGGCTTCGAGAAAAAGGCCATCGGCGAGGGTCAGATCGAAGCCGCGGTTCACCGCCTCCATCGCGTACTGGATGGCCAGCGGCGCGTTGGCGATGATCTTGGCAGCAATCGCCTCGGCGCGCGCGATCAGCTCGGCCTGCGGAACCACCTCGTTCACCAGGCCGATGCGATAGGCCTCCTGCGCCGTGATCATGTCGCCGGTCAGGACCTGCTGCATCGCAATTCCCTTGCCGACCAGTCGCGACAAGCGCTGTGTGCCGCCGTAGCCGGGAATCAGGCCGAGCTTCACTTCGGGCTGGCCGAGCTTGGCGTTGTCGCTGGCCAGGCGCATGGTGCAGGCCATCGCCAGCTCGCAACCGCCGCCGAGTGCGAAGCCGTTGACACAGGCAATCACCGGTTTGCCGAGGTTTTCGATGGCATCGACAATTGCTTGCCCACGATGGGTGTATTCCTTCGCTGACACCGGCGTTTGCTGCGACAGCTCGCCAATGTCGGCACCCGCGACGAACGCCTTCTCGCCCGCGCCGGTCAGGATGGCGACGCGGACCTCGGCGTCGTCTTTGATGGACGCGAAGGCGTCTTTGAGTTCCTGCATGGTGGTCATGTTCAGCGCGTTGAGCACCTTTGGCCGGTCAATGGTGATGTAGGCGATCTGGTTCTTCTTTTCGAATTTAATGTTTTGGAAGTCGGTCATGAAGTCAGCCTTTCGACACTCTAATGATCACGTGCCAGCATTGACACAATTCGCAGTATAACGCGTGATCCTGTGGGACTCTATCAAGGCAACGATCATTCCTCGCCGAATATTGGAGTGATTTTCGCTCGCCTTTGTGCTATTGGAACTTCAGCGACAAACACAGCATTGAGTTTGTGGACTTTCTTGTTAAGAACCTCTAGCGCGGCAAGGACTCGCTGGTCCGGTTTAGACCGCCCTCGCTCGTACTGCTCCCAGGCATGTAGTACGTAAGAAAATTCCGGCCATGACATCGCAACTTCCGCGAAGCCACCTTCAGGAAATCCCAGCCCAACCAGAGCCCCGAAGCTGGGAATTCTGATCCTCTTCTTATCCGAACGCCTTGTGCCTTTCATGCAGTGTATCTCCTAGCGAAAAATCGTTAGACTGTTTCTATCGCTGCGGCAGAATCCACTATTCCTGCTTAGCCTGGGCTAAGGGGCCGGGAATTCCAACTAGGGTCCGAGCACTGCCGCTTCTGCACTCTTCATCACAGCAGTCTTAGCTGCGCTATCGGCCTCTTACCGAGCCAGGATGTACATTTCATCTTCATTTCGGCTGATACTCGGCGCCGCCTCGATGCGAGAACTTCGGGGTCACTCTCTAAACAGGGAGCAACCGCGCAACCACACATCCAGCCGTTCGGCGGGTGGATAGATTGCCAAATGGGATCGTCCCACCTTGCGGCAAATCGGTTGAGGGAGCGATGTCCTGCACAATACTGAGTTCCGCCCCATAGCGACCAATATGGGAGCGTGGCAATAACTGAAAGGTTCTGCTGGCGATGGTATTCAGAGTATATAGCCAAAGCCAGCGACCCAAAGATTAGCTTCGCCCACCGCTTGTCGATAAAGTTCAAGTCAATGGAGCCATGGCAGTTCTTGCAGTACTCCAAGAAGTCGTTGTCTCTCCCGCCATTGTTTACAAGATCCACGACCCGCGTCACCACCAATGGCACGTCCGTGGGTTCTTGTACCCCCGCCCACTTCAACAGCCGTTCCGCCATCCTGTGGCAAAGTTCATTACCGCTGTACTGCACTTTAATGTCAAACGAAAAACCTACCGAAACGGCCGGCGTGTCCTTTTCATCTGGCTTATTTACAGTCCCGCCGGGGATCGCTGGCATGGCTTGTTCCTGCGGCCTTTGCAAGTCGCCGGTCCAAGACGAGAACTGCGTCCACTTCGCCATATCGGTTCACGCCTATACAAATTTTCCCGGCACCGGATTTTTGGGGTCGGTGTAATCGTAGAAGCCTTTGCCCGATCTTGCGGCCGTACCAGCCCGCCAGCACCAGCCGCCTAAGCAGCGGCGGCGAGGCGAAGCGCGGCTCCTTGAATTCGTCGAACATCACGTGGGTGATGTAGTACGTGGTGTCGAGGCCGACGAAGTCGAGCAGCGTGAACGGCCCCATAGGGTAGCCGCAGCCCAGCTTCATGGCTTCGTCGATGTCGGTGATGGAGCCGACGCCCTCTTCGTAGGCGCGAATCGCATCGAGCAAATACGGCACCAGCAGCCGGTTCACGATGAACCCGGTCTTATCGCTGGTGCGCACCGGCACCTTGCCCAGCTTTACAGCGAACTCATACGCCGCGTCGTACACCTCGGGCGCGGTGGCGATGGTCTTCACTACTTCCACCATCTTCATCATGGGGACGGGATTGAAGAAGTGCAGGCCGATGAAACGCTCCGGGCGAGTGGTCGCAGTCATCAACTCGGTGACCGAGATCGACGAGGTGTTGGTGGCGAAGATGGCGCCTTTCTTGACGATGGCGTCGAGCTGCGCGTAGGTCTTGCGCTTCTCTTCGACATTTTCAATGATGGCCTCGATGACGATGTCGCAGTCGGCGAGGTCCTGCATGTTGGTGGTGCCCTTCAGGCGCGAGTTGCGCCTGACTCTTCTGCTCGGCGGTCAAGCCGCCCTTCTCCGGGCTGCGTTCCACCATCCGTGAAAGCGACTTCTCAATGCCGGCAAAGCCCTTGTCAAGAAATTTTTGATCTTGTTCGAGCACCACCACGTCGAAGCCCGCAGTGGCCGCCACTTGTGCGATGCCCGAGCCCATCAAACCGCAACCGAGTACGCCAACTTTTTTGATATCCATAATTCGTTTTCCTTTTGTACAACTTATCGTTCACTAATCATCCGATTGATGCCCCGTTTTCATTGTCCTGGCTTCCTTCTGCGGCCGCGCCTGCTTCCGTAATCCTGGTGTTTTGCATGGCGGCAATCCGCCAGCTCCCATCGGCCTTTTCGGCGATGAGGGTGGGCCGGGCCTCCAAATCGCTGGCAACGCCACCTTCCCGAAACTGCAGAAACTGGCGAAGAAAAACGATCGCGACATCGGGCCGGAGAAAGCGAATCTTCTCGACGCTATACCTCACCCTGCTGCCCTTGTAGATCGTCCCAAAGATCATGCGATGGCCAGCCTCGATGGCAGCGCGCCCGGTGTAGTAGCCGCCCAGAATGTGGATGAAGTCGGCGTTCTCCGCGAAGAGCGGCGGCAAAGCTGGCGCTGTCGGCCGCATTCCATGCGGCTTCCAACTGATACACCATCCCGTGCAGTGCCCGTTCTTCGCTGGTCACCTTCGCCGCCCCTACCGTTTGCAGGTTTTCGATGATCACCGCGATGCCCTGTCCGCCGCCGATGCACGCGGTCGAAAGCCCGTACTTGCCTTTGCGGCGACGCAATTCGTTCATCAGCGTGATGAGCAAGCGCGTGCCAGTTGCGCCCAGCGGATGGCCGAGGGCGATGGCGCCGCCATTCACGTTGACCTTATTGCGATCGAGGCCAAGCTCTTTTTCGACGGCAAGATATTGCGCGGCGAAGGCCTCGTTCACCTCGATCAAATCAATGTTGTCGAGCTTCAGCCCGGCTTTCTTGAGCGCGATGCGCGTGGACGGAACCGGCCCTGAGCCCATGATCTTGGGATCGACACCGGCAATTCCCCAACTCACGATGCGGGCCATCGGCTTCAGATTACGCTTCTGGGCCTCGTCGAGAGGCATGACAACAACCGCCGCGCCACCATCCACGATTCCGCTGGCATTGCCGGCGGTGACCGAGCCGTTCTTGCCGAATGCCGGCTTCAACTTGGCCAGGCTCTCCATCGTCGTTTCCGGACGGCGATGGTCGTCCTCGGTGAACAGCTCTCCCGTGGGCTCGCCTTTGCGATTGCGCAGCGGGACCGGGGTTATCTCCTCTTGAAGGCGTCCACCCTTATAGGCTTCGTCAGCCAGCTTCTGCGAGCGCAGGGCGAACTCGTCCTGCATCTCGCGCGTGATGCCGAACTGCCCAGCGTAGAGTTCGGCGGTGTTGGCCATGTAGAGGCCGCAATAGGTATCGAGCAGCGCCACCATGAGCGAATCCTCAAGCTTGCCTTCGCCCAGCCCGACACCCCAGCGCATGCCGCGAATCACGTGGGGCGCTTGCGACATGGATTCCATGCCACCGGCGAGCGCGATCCTGGACTCGCCGAGTTGGATCATTTGCGCGGAGGTCACGACCGATTGCATGCCCGAGCCGCACAGCCGGTTCACGGTCAGGGCCGGGACTTCGATGGGAACTCCGGCCTTGAGCGCCACGTGGCGCGCTCCGTAGATGGCATCTCCCGAAGTCTGCTGCGCATTGCCGATCACGCAGTGATCGATTTCGCCGGGCCCGACCCCGGACCGTTTCATGGCTTCCTGGGACGCGATCGCGCCCAAGTCCATGGCGGTGAAGTCGCGCAGCTTTCCACAGTAGCGGCCCATGGGTGTGCGGGCCCCGTTGACGATTGCAATTTCCGTTGTATTCGACATAATAGGTAGTAAGGAAGGTGTGCGAACGCCTCGTTCAACCCACGAGTTTATCAGCCGCCGAGAAGGGGCGGCAACCGCAGGGCCGGAGTGGCCGTTGGTGAGTAGGGCAGTCTGTTGAAAATGATTCACGACTCCCACTCATTCGAGAACCGCGAATGAGCAGGGCACCCGCCGCACGTAGGCCTTCAAATTTGGGGCCACGAATGAGCTTGTCCGCTTTCGAACAAGGAATACTGAATTTGGACGTTCGCGGCTCTTGACGTGGTCCGCGCGCCAGCCTATCTCTGTTCACCACAGTTATTTGCGGAAGGTCCAGAATGGCGAAGCAAATGTAGCGAGATATGGGGAAATCTGCGGCTGTGGGCGCACGTTCACTCTGTGAGATGAGGAAAAGGGGTGGCTAATGGCAAAGGTTGAGCGTATTCGCCAGGACGTGCCGGGCGTATTCGGGCCGGAAGATCTGGCGCAAAAGGCGGGAAAGGGTTGGAAGCTGGTGGCGGTTGAGTGGGAGCGCGAACTCCCCGAAAATCGGCCTGCCGGATACGCCGCGGAGGAGGTCCCGTTCGGATTGCAGGTTGCCAACGATCCTCCGCATTTGGAGGAGAATCCCACCGAGCGAGAGGTCCTCTTCCTGATGATGGAGCTGACCATTCAGGATGGACCATATTCCGCGATCGCCGAAGAACTGAACCGGCGAGGGTATCGCACCCGCCAGGAAACGAAGTGGACACCGGTTTCGGTTTTCCAGATGTTGCCGCGGCTGATAGAGGTGGGGCCGCGGATCTTTGCGACCGAGGAATGGCAGCAGCGACGGGCCCGGCTGGCGAAGGTAGGGAGCTGATGAGCGGAAACCAGGCTTGCTCGATGGATGGGCGCGGCTTGCGGGCAGCAGAATCAGCTATTGAATGCTGTCGCTGAGTGGTTCGCCCCAGGACTCGCGCCAGGTGCCGAAGGTCTCTTCGCAGGCATCGCAGTACCACTCGGGACTATCGGGGCGAATACAGCACCCGCCTAGCACGTATCCTTCCTGAGCCAACTCCAGCGGCTCGTCGCACGGCAAACGCCCGTACGCGATCTTCTTCACATCGTCGTTGCGATCGCACCTGGGACAGACGGGGGTTCGGCGCGGTTTCATATTCTCAATGATTGTACGGTGTGGCTTAGGCGGTCAAGCTTGGATGTCCGCCTTGCGTGTGATAGTGAACGGCACCCCATGGGAATAAAGATTCACCACGGAGGCACGGAGATCACCGAGAAAACTCTGAAGAAAGCAAAACGCTGTGCCCCCGGTGTCGGAGCGTGCCGTGAGCAAAGCCGAAGGGTGGCAAATGATTTTTGACGGAGCGACGAGCGCAAATGGGTCCCCAGCAAGCACTGGTTTTGTGCTTGCTGGGGTGTTGGAGCGAGAAGTCGAAGGGCCCTACGCGGAGACGTGGGCTCGATGATGGTTCGCCTTGCCGGAGTGCTTGCTCGCCAGCCGGGCATGACCGCGATGATGCGCGCGTGCGATTTTGTGGTCGCCTTGCGCTTTCGAGCCGTGTGCATTGGCATGTGACGCTGGCGCTGGCTCGAAGTGATCGGGGTCAACTTCTTGTCGGGCCTGCGCCACAATGGAGAACGTGGGACAAACTCCGATTGCAAGCATGAGAGCGAGTAGCCTAAAAAGTTTCACGATTTTTCTCCTCGAAGGGCGTGCCTTTGTAGGTAGCACGTTCCGTGCCAGTGGCGGTAGGGGTGAAGCGAAGCCCCCTTGTGCGCGCTAAGTGGTTGATGGGACGTAATCCCGAGATATTGCGCTCAATCCCAACATTCGGTGAGGAGGAATCGCAGAGTACGACCCTATCTGAAAAGATAGAAGCCGTATCCAAGTGGATAGTGTGATGGCACCTGTCAGGATTTTAGTCCCACTGCGCGCACCAGTTTCGCCTGCCGGTCATCGAAGGTCCAAAATCGCTCAGCACCTAGCTCGAGGGCGGAAGCGACGTGCAAACTATCGAGAGTTCTAGAGCCCAACCGCGAACCCTGTTGCTGCGCCAGTCGAATGCACCTGTCAAAGGCCATCTCGGGCATCGCAACCACGGTCCACAATCCCCCTTTTCGATCTTTGGCAAACTCGGAATCAAACTGGCCAGCCTCATCGTGCGAAATCATGGCTCGAAACTCCGCCCGCGCTATTGCATGTGCCCATTCCGCACGATGCAGCGGCGTCAGCCAGAGGCGGTGATGCCCCGAGATGTGACGCCGCGCCAGACCGGAGTTCGTGTCGGTCAGGTACAGAGAAACGAGGAAGCTCGAATCCACGTAGATGCTCAATAGCGCGATCGCTTTCTTTCCTCAAGAACCATATTGGGCAAGACCCGGTCGCCAAAAATTTTCTTCGTACGGGCGGCGAAGTCGGGCATCTCCTTGGGTGGCTCTGGAGCATTTTCAGGGACAATGCGGCCGATAACGCGATCACGTTCGCGGAGTTCGATGGTCTTGCCGGCCCGTAACCAAGCTTTCCATCGGCGGGTATCGCGGAGTTGGCGGATATTCACGGAAGGCATGGAAGCAAATGTGTCACATAATGTGGCACATCGTCAAGGTGCTCGGTGACGCGGCTCACTTACCAAAGCATACGGCAGGGTTTATGATTCAGTGTTCGGTTGAGAGCGGAGGAAGCAGAACTAACCGTAGGTCCCTCGACTCGGACTAAAGTCCTCGCTCGGGATGACAAGCGAAAAGCGAGGAGCGAAAGGCGAAGAGCGCCACATGTCCCCCGACCGCAAAATTCGTGTACTGGTTGCCAAGCCCGGCCTCGACGGCCATGACCGCGGCGCCAAAGTGATTGCCCGCGCCTTGCGCGATGCCGGCATGGAAGTGATCTACACCGGATTGCGCCAGACTCCGGAGATGATCGTCACCGCGTCGTTGCAGGAAGACGTGGACGTGATCGGCCTCAGCATCCTCTCCGGCGCGCACAATGCCATCGTGCCGCGCGTGATGGACCTGCTGAAGCAAAACCAGATGGACGACGTGCTGGTACTGGTGGGGGGCATCATTCCCGACCAGGACATCGAGCCGCTGAAGAAGGGCGGGGTGGCGGCCATCTTCCAACCGGGCACCCCGATGGATTCCATCATTGAGTTCATCCGCGCCAACGTGAAATCGCGCGGCGTGCCGGCGAGCACGTAGTTCACCACAGAGACACAGAGAACTACAGGGCTTTTCGCTTTTCGCTTTTCGCGTTTCGCTTTTCGCGTTTCGCGCTTCGCGCTTCGCTTTTCGCGCTTCGCTCCCGCTAAAGCGGCGCCCCACCTGGACACGCAAACTCAGAAGCTGCTCTGAGGAAGATCTGATTAAGCCAGTTGGGAGTGCCTCTGGGGCCAAAGCCCAGCCTTTATATCGGGCATTTCCGGGCGGTCTGAAGGCTGTCCCCTTCAATGGACCAGACTCAATCAGAGCTTCCTAATACACCATGCTCAACTCGGCAGAATAAACCCATCAATGGTTCGGTGACCCGGTTGCAGCATCCCGACGGTGACCGTCCCCTTCATCACCTTCTGAAATGCCGCTTGGAATTGGTCCATCTCCTCGCGGGTTCCTACCGTGATCCGCGAATAGGTTGGCATCACCGGCCAGATGCGGCCGATGAAGATATTCTGCTTGGCCATGGCGGCGATCACTTCTTTTGCCGGCCGCCTGGTGTCGAGCATGAAGCAGTTGGATACGGAAGGGATGTAGGAGTATCGGTTGCGATCGAGCCAGCGGAAAGTTTCGTCGCGGATTTCTGCGTTGATGCGCTTGCGCTGGGGCACCAGCTGCGGGTCTTTCAGGCTCGCCGATGCGGCAGCGACGGCGGTCACGGGCATGGGGTTGCCGCCACCGTAATTCTCGATCTTCTGCATGAGGTCGGTCCGGCCAATGGCAAATCCGCAGCGCAATCCCGCTATGCCATAAAGCTTCGAGAAGGTGCGCAACACGATCAAGTCATGGCCGGCCTTCACCAGGTCGATGGCCGAAGGCGCATCGCAAAAGTGAATGTAGGCCTCATCCACCAGCACGATCGAGCCTTTGGGCTTGTTTTCCAGCAGGTACTCGATGTCGGAATGGCTGGTCAGGGTTCCGGTTGGATTATTGGGCGTGCAGACATAGAACACGCCCGCGTCGGGAGCGGCCGCAATCATGGCCTTCACGTCGTGGGCATAAGTTTTGGTGAGCGGTACCTTGACCACGCGCGCCCTGGCGGCTTCGGCGGCGAACATCCCGGCTTCGTAGCAGGGGTCGGCGGTGACGTAACTCGCCTTAGGCGAGGTGAAGGCCATGACGGTGTAGTGCAGCGGCGCACTGGAGCCGGCAAAAATCCTGACATTGTCCGCTTTCACGCCGACGCTCTGCGCGTAGAGGTTGACGAATTCTTCGGCCAGGCGGAAGCGATAACGGCCAGCTTCCGGCATGATGGCCGCGACCGCGCTGCGCGCGGCTGCACAAGGGCCAAGTGGGTTTTCGTTGGCGTTGATCCGCACCCCGCCGACGGGCGCGTGCGGCAACTCCTGCGCGTAAGCCAGCATGGGCTCGGTCACGATGCGCAACGCCAGCGCCGCGGATGCAGCGGTAGAACTCTGTAGAAACGATCTGCGGGAGAAAGACGCGAGGCTCCCCTGGTGCGTCATTAGCCACCCTCCTCTGAACTTGTGAACGACATCTTAACGCTTTTTCGGCGAATCCGCCGCCGCTCCGAATTGCGGGAGCAGACGCCAGCGACAGTACCGCTCCGTCGAAAATCATTCACCACCCTTCGGCCCCGCTCAGGGCAGGCTCCAACACGGAGGGCACGGAGTTTGGGTTTCTATCAAATTTTCTCAGTGATCTCTGTGCCACCGTGGTTAATCTTCATTCCTACAGGTGGGCCGCAGACCCGGGTGACACTCAGATATGGGCCGTTTGCTACTCTATCTCTCGGTGCATCCTGCTTCCCAAGAAACCCTTTACTCCCGCGAACCGCGCGGCAGCGCCGTCGTTCTGCGGCTCGTCTCCGACGATGGCACGAACCGCCTGACGCGCGCCCGAGTGCAGGCCGTTACCGCTGCCGTCGAGGAACTTGCGGCGCAGCCGCCCACGCGCCTGGTGATCGCCGGCAATGCGAGGTTTTTCTCGGCGGGCGCCGACCTCAACGAGATTGCGGCGTTGACCGGTGCCGAAGCCTTCCGTTTCGCGCAGATGGGTCAGCGCCTGATGACTGCCGTCGCCAGCTTCCCTGCTCCAACCATCGCTGTGATTCAGGGCTATTGCATGGGTGGAGGACTGGATCTGGCGCTCGCCTGCGATCGCCGTATCGCCAGCGCTCATGCTTTGTTTGGACATCGCGGCACCGCGCTGGGACTGATCACCGGATGGGGCGGGACGCAACGCCTGCCTCGCCTCGTGGGCAAAGCTCGCGCGCTACAGATGTTCCTGGCAGCGGAGAAGCTGCACGCGCCCCAAGCCTTGCAGTCTGGATTGGTGGATGCGATTGCGGAGGACCCGCTGGCAGCGGCGCTGGAGGCGGTGCGGTAGCGGATCGGACACGCGAAAAATCTTTGGCAGGTGCAACTGCGATATGCTCTTGCCATGCGTGTCCCGCTTCCGCGTGGCGATCAGCAGTTGGTGCAGATTATCGATTCCGCCCTGGCAGATACGGCCCGCCGCAGTGGCGAGTGGCTGGTCTGCAAGCCGGGATGCACGCAGTGTTGCATGGGAGCCTTTGCGATCAACCAACTCGACGCATTGCGATTGCAGCAGGGTTTGGTGGAACTGGAAGTCATCGAACCCGAACGTGCTACCCGGGTTCGTAATCGCGCCCGCGCGTCGATTTCCCGGATCTCGCGGGACTTCCCTGGAGATCGGAAGACTGGCATTCTGGACGAGGGCGAGGCGGCCGAGTCTCTATTCGAAGAGTTCGCAAACGACGAGCCTTGTCCCGTCCTCGATCCCCAGGCTGGGATGTGCGATCTGTACGCGACGCGCCCGATGACCTGCCGTGTCTTCGGGCCGCCGGTGCAATCCGAAGGTGGTTTGGGTGTCTGCGAGTTGTGCTATCACGGCGCCAGCGAAGCAGAGATCGCCGCCTGCGAGATGACAGTCGATCCCGAGGGAATGGAGCCGGCACTACTCGATGAACTGGAACGAAGTACCGGCCGGCGAGGCAGAACCATCGTTGCGTTTGCGCTGGGGCTTTAGTCTGCATCCGGCCCGCATTGCGTGCCGCCGCTTCCCTGCTTTATCGTAGGTAGTTTGCCCCTTACACATCATGACCGACCATAGCCATCACGCCGGATCGCCCTCTCCGTTCGAAACCAAGGTTAAGCCTGACTCGGCGCGTTTCGAACGCAACCTGAAAGCCATGGCCGAGATGGTCGCCAACGTTCGCAATGAAGAGCAGGTTATCGCCCAGGGCGGCGGAGATAAGGCGATCGAGTCGCAACACAAGAAAGGCCGCCTGACCGCGCGCGAGCGCATTGCGCTGCTGATCGATTCGGGTACGGAGTTGTTTGAGATCGGCGGCTTCGCGGCATGGGGAATGTACGAAGAATGGGGCGGCGCGCCGTCCGCCGGTGTGGTGACTGGCCTGGCACGGGTGCAAGGACGCCTGGTCATGCTGATCGTGAATGATGCCACCGTGAAGGCTGGGGCATTCTTTCCCATAACCGCCAAGAAGGTGATTCGCGCCCAGAACATCGCCATCGAGAACCGCATTCCCACGATTTACCTGGTGGACTCCGCCGGCGTCTTCTTGCCACTGCAGGAGGACGTCTTCCCCGATACCGACGACTTTGGCCGCGTCTTCCGTAACAATGCGGTGATGTCGGCGATGGGCATTCCGCAGATCGCGGCCATCATGGGCATGTGCGTGGCTGGCGGAGCTTATCTGCCGCTGATGTGCGATCACATTCTGATGACCGAAGGCAGCGGCCTGTTTCTCGCCGGACCTGCGCTGGTGCAAGCTGCCATCGGTGCGAAGTATTCGGCGGAGGAACTGGGCGGCGCGAAGATGCACTCGCAAATCAGCGGAACGGTGGACTTCCGCGAGCCTGACGATGAGTCGTGCCTGGCGCGTATTCGCCTGCTGGTGGACAAGATGGGCAACCGTCAGTTGGGCGTCTTCGACCGCAAGAAGGCGGAGGAGCCGCTGTTCGCCGCCGAGGAAGTCTACGGCATCTTCGATGGCGATCCCGCGCGCCAGTACGACATGAAGGAGATCATCGCGCGCATCGTGGACGGCAGCCAGTTTGGCGAGTACAAGGCCGAATACGGCGAGACCATGCTGTGCGGCTATGCGCGCATTGGCGGCTTCGCTGTGGGGATTGTCGCCAATCAGAAGACGCACGTGCACCAGATCGATCACGCCGGCAACAAGCGCACGGAGTTTGGCGGCGTAATCTACACCGAGTCGGCGGAGAAGGCGGCGCGCTTCATTATGGATTGCAATCAGAACCTGGTGCCGCTGGTCTTTCTGCACGACGTGAATGGCTTCATGGTGGGACGCGACGCGGAGTGGAGCGGCATCATCCGCGCCGGAGCGAAGATGGTGAATGCGGTGTCGAACTCGGTGGTGCCGAAGATTGCGGTGATTATCGGCGGCTCGTTCGGCGCGGGGCATTACGCCATGTGCGGTAAGGCGTATGATCCGCGCTTCCTGTTCGCGTGGCCGACGGCAAGATACGCGGTGATGGCGGGGGCCTCGGCGGCGGGAACGCTGGTGGAGATCAAGATCAAGCAACTGGAGCGTGGCGGCAAGAAGCTCAGCGCAGAAGACAAGAAGAAGCTGTTCGACGAAGTGAAGGCAACCTACGACGAGCAAACCGACCCGCGCTACGGCGCGGCGCGGTTGTGGATCGACCGGATCATCGACCCGGCGGAGACGCGCGAGGCGATCATTACTGCGCTGGAAGCGGCGGCGCTGAATCCCGATGTGGCGAAGTTTAATGTCGGGGTGTTGCAGACGTAGGAGGGCCGCTGTTCGCTGTTCGCTGTTCGCTGTTCGCTGTTCGCTATTCGCCTTTCGCTATTCGCTATTCGCCTTTCGCTATTCGCTTTTCGCTTTTCGCGATTGGCTTTTAGCTATTAGCTCTTGGCGATCGGGCAATGTTTATGATTTTCGTGAAAGCCAACATCCGATGGCGAAGGTTAGGTGCTAAGGCTAAGTGCTAAGTGCTAATTGCTAATGGCTGATTCCATCAAGCTCATCGAATGTCCGCGCGATGCGTGGCAAGGGCTACCGGGGCAGATCCCCACCTCCGTCAAGGTGGAGTACCTGCGCGCGCTGGTGGCGGCAGGATTCAAGCACATTGATGCAGTTTCGTTTGTCTCGCCCAAGGCGGTGCCGCAGATGGCCGACTCGGAAAATGTGCTGAGCGGACTTGATCCACCCGATGACGTCGAGATCATCGCCATCGTGGTCAACGAACGCGGGGCCGAGCGGGCCATCGCCACCGATGCGGTGCGGACCCTGGGGTTCCCCTACTCGCTCTCGCCGACGTTTCTGAAGACCAACCAGAACCAGACGCTCGAGGAAAACCTGGATATCCTGGAAAAAATAAAGCAGAAGGCCGACGACAACGGGCTCGACACGATAGCTTATATCTCGATGGCGTTCGGCAATCCGTATGGCGATCTGTGGAACGTCGACGAGTTGATCGAGGGGATCAGCCTGCTGGCCGACATGGATTTGCAGGCCATCTCGCTAGCCGATACGGTGGGATTGGCGACGCCGCAGGAGATCGCGGATGTGCTGGGGCCAGTGCTGGAGAAATTCGACGGCGTCGAGATCGGCGTGCACCTGCACAGCCGTCCGGATGAGGCGGCGGCAAAAGTTCTGGCGGCCTATGATGTGGGTTGCCGGCGATTCGATTCGGCCATCGGCGGCTTGGGCGGCTGCCCCTTTGCGCAGGACGTGCTGGTGGGCAACATCCCAACCGAGAAATTGCTGGAGGCTTTGAAGAGTCGAGGCGCTGAGTTGCCGCTGAAGAAGCCGATTACGGAACCGTTCCGCCTGGCGGTGGAAATCGCAAACAAGTTCAGCGGGCCGAAGATGTAGAAGGGCCGCTGTTCGCGGTTCGCTATTTCGCTGTTCGCGATTCGCGATTCGCGATTCGCTTTTAGCTGTTAGCATTCGAAAACGCCAATGCAGTATTCGACTCTCATCCTCGACTTCGAAGGCTCGCTCGCCGTTCTCACGCTGAACCGGCCGGATAAACGCAATGCCATCAGCTACGAGCTAATCGCCGAACTGCTGCGCGCCCTGGACGAGATTGAGCAATCGGCCGCACAAATCGTGGTTCTAACCGGTGCGGGCAAGGCGTTCTGCTCGGGCATGGACCTGGACAATTTGCGCTCCATCACCGGCCGCACGGAAGAACAAAACCTGGCGGACTCCGGCACCATGGCGCGCCTGTTTCGCACGCTGTATGAGTTCCCCAAGGTCACGATTGCTGCGGTGAACGGCGCGGCGGTCGCCGGGGGCTGCGGATTGGCGACCCTCTGCGATTTCACCCTGGCCTCCTCGGAAGCCAAGTTCGGCTATAGCGAGGTGCGCATTGGTTTCGTTCCGGCGATCGTCTCTGCTTTTCTGCTGCGCCAGATTGGCGAGAAGCAGGCGCGCGACCTGCTGCTCAGCGGTCGAATCATTGGCGCCGAAGAAGCCTTCCGCATGGGCCTGGCCAACGAGATTGTTGCGCCTGAGAAGCTGCTGGCGCGTGCGCGCGATCTGGCGGCCACCCTGCTGAGCAACAGTCCCGCCTCGCTGCTGGCGACCAAGCGCCTGCTCAAGGGCCACGCTTCGGAAAGTCTGGAGCGGGACATCGCAGCCGCCGTGGAAGCGAACGCCCGCATCCGCCATACGGCCGATTTCCGCGAAGGTGTAAGCTCGTTTCTGGAGAAGCGAGATCCGCGCTGGACAGGAAAATAGCTGGTGGAGATCCTGGCAACTCATCCAGTTCGAACCACAAGTCCCGCGGACAGCGAGTGGGATTGTCCAGAGGCAGAGGCCACTTGCGATAGAATTGACCAGACCCTAAATTGCAATCTGTGGGGAGCGTAACGATCCCGCGTCTCTATCTATTGTCACAAAGCGCCGCTTCAAGCATTATTCACTGTCAGAGTTTCACCAGCTATCTGGCGGCGGCAGTCATGAAAGTGCGCCGCCATGCTGAGGAACAGGATTTCGGGGGGGCCCGTAAACGCTTTGCCGAAGAGCGGTAACCCGCGACCAACACAGGGAGAGTCATGATGACATTTCGTCCGCATTCGATTGCAGCGGTGATGCTGCTTTCCACTATGATCTACGCCCAATCTTCGTCACCAGCATCGAAGCCGCAGGAGTCCGGTGGGGCGAAGGCGTCCAGTAGTTATGCCCGCTATCCGATGATGAGCCAAGCGGCCGAGGAACGTGCCAGGAAGCTTTTTGAAATGTTCAAAGCTGGCCAGGTGAGCGCGATTTGGGCTACGTATCCGGCGGAAACCAGAAAGCAAGCCCAGCAGGAGCGGAAATTTGTAGCCATGCTCACGCAGTTGAAAACAAGACTGGGCGCTGAGACAAAGGTGGTGGCGGAGAATACGCTTCCCTACATAATGAAACGAGTTACGGTCTACTCCCGGCTGTCGGAATTCGCGAATGCCAAGGTCCAGATTGCGACTGTGGTCATGATCAACGAGAATGGCGACACCGATGGTTTTACGGTCAGACCGGTGCCTGTGCCTCCCGAAGGCCATAATGCCGGCTACAAAGACACCGTCAAGCTGAGGCTACCTTTCTCAGGCCAGTGGATCGTGTACCAAGGCGGACACGGCGTTTTTAACAACGCCTATCAGTTAAGCGACAACCAACAGTTTGCCATCGATTTTGGTCTGCTGAAGAACGGGAGTCCTTTTGAGGGCGACCCAACCAAGAACGAACAGTTCTACTGCTTTGGCCAACCGTTGTTGGCGGTGGCCGACGGCACGGTGGTCAGAACGGTAAATGACATCGGGGACAACCCTCCCGGCAAGCCCAGTCAGGATACTCCGCAGGGAAACATGATCCTGATCTCGCACGGCAATAACGAATACTCCGTGCTGACGAATCTCAAGCAAAACAGCGTTAAGTTGAAGCATGGAGACACGGTCAAGCAGGGTGACCCGGTGGGAGAGTGTGGTAACTCTGGCGCATCGGTCACTCCCAGAGTGCACTACCAATTGCAGAATTCGGCGGTGTTCCCCACCGTGGAGTCGTTGCCGTCGCAATTCGTTGACTACATCGCGGACGGCAAGCCAGTGGCCGTAGGTGAAGTTGTAAAAGGGCAGATGGTCAGCAACGCACCTGCTTCCAGCACCCCGCAACCGCCGGAGAAGAAATAAGGCCAGCGGTAGAAGGCAGGCGCTGTCCTCTCCGCGGGCCGGTTTCGTGGTTGAAATGGCCGTGTCTCCAACCGAGTGGGTGTCAGGTTGAAAGCTGAAGCCAGGCAGTCGCGATGTACAGGCTCGGAAGCGCAAGTGTACGAGACGAAGTTCCGGGTGCGCTATGCGGAGACCGACCAGATGGGAGTGGTCTATCACTCCAATTTCGTCATTTGGTTTGAGGTGGGCCGGGTGGAGATGTTGCGCCAACTGGGCTTCACCTATCGCGAAATGGAAAAGCAGGACGGCACCCACATCGCGGTCGTAGACATGCGCTGTCGCTACAAGGCCCCAGCCCGCTACGATGACATGGTCACCATCCGGACGCGGCTGGTCAACGTGCGCGATTCCTTGTTGCATTTCGGATACGAGGTCGTACGCGACGAGGACGGCACCATGCTAGCCGAGGGCGAGACTGTGCACATTGTGGTGGATTCTGAATTCAAACGAATCCCACTGCCGCAAAGGTACCTGACGTCGTTTTTGAAGGCGGCCGGGAAAAACTGAGGCGAGGGGCAAGTGGGAGCGTAGAAGCGGGCCCTGGAGTTGTCATTACGAACAAAGCGAGGAATCTGCTGTTGTTAGCGCTGAAACGGCCGTTCTGAGGAAACAGCAGGTCCCTCACGGCCTGGGGCCGTTCGTGATGACAACTCAAAATCACCAATGCAAGCACTCCACATCGCCGGCCATGATCTGACCCTCGACGACCTTCGCCAGGTGGTCCATGAACGGCGCGCGGTACTGCTGCAACCCGAGGCGCGTATGGCCGTCGAACGTGCGCGCGCCGTGGTGGAAGACCTGCTGGAGAATGAGCGGGTCGCCTATGCAGTGAATACCGGCGTCGGCAAACTCGCCGACCTGCGCATCTCGCCAGACGATATTCGCAAGCTTCAAGTCAACCTTTTGCGCTCGCACGCGGCCGGCGTCGGCGAACCGCTGGCCGAAGACGTAACGCGCGCCATGGTCCTGCTGCGCGCCAACTCGCTCGCCAAGGGTTTTTCGGGAGTGCGCCCGGCGGTCATTGACACGCTTTGCGAAATGCTGAACCGTGGCGTGCATCCTGTCATTCCGTCACAGGGCAGCGTGGGGGCCAGCGGTGATCTGGCTCCGCTGGCGCATCTCGCGCTGGTGCTGATCGCAGAGGGCGAAGCTACCTTCCGCGGGAAGCGCCTGACAGCTGCCGAAGCCTTGAAGCAAGCTGACATTCAGCCTCTGGTGCTGCAAGCCAAAGAGGCGATCTCGCTCATCAATGGCACGCAGGGAATGCTGGCAGTCGGATTGTTGGCCACGCTACAGGCAAACATACTCGCGGACACCGCTGACGTGCTCGGCGCTCTCACCGTGGATGCGCTGAAAGGTACCGACGCCGCGTTCGACAAGCGCATCCATCAGGCGCGGCCGCACGCCGGGACAGTCACTGGTCGCGGAGAACCTGCGCCGCATGTTGGAGGGCAGTGTGATTCGCGAGTCACATCGCGAGTGCCAGAAAGTGCAGGATGCCTATTCGTTGCGCTGCATCCCGCAGGTCCATGGCGCGGTGCGCGATACCCTGGCCCATTGCCGCGAGATCTTTGAGATCGAGATGAACTCGGCGGTGGATAATCCCCTGGTCTTTCCCGAGGAAAAGAAAGTGGGCGCGCCTAAACGCGGAGTGGGATCGGCGGTGCCCGGCGATATCCTGTCGGGCGGCAACTTTCATGGCGAGCCTCTGGCGTTCGCGCTCGATTTTCTGGCGATCGCGCTCAGTGGGTTGGCGGGCATCTCAGAGCGGCGATTGGAGCGGCTGGTGAATCCCTCGCTGAACGAAGGATTGCCTGCGTTCCTGGCGCCCGGCGCCGGCTTGAACTCCGGATTCATGATGGCGCAGGTCACGGCGGCCGCTCTGGTCAGCGAAAACAAAGTGCTGGCCCATCCCGCGTCGGTCGATTCCATCACCACGTCGGGCAACCAGGAAGACTACGTCTCGATGGGTATGATTGCGGCCAACAAGCTGCTGCGAGTTGCCACCAACACCCGCAATGTGCTCGCCATCGAAGCCCTGGCCGTCGCCCAGGCCCTGGACTTCCGCGCGCCTCTGAAGACCGGGAAGCGCGGCCAGGCGGCCCAGGCAGCCATTCGTGCGGTGTCCCCCACCATCACGGAAGATCGAATCCTGACGACGGACTTCGCCAAAGTGGCGGAATTGATCGCCAGCGGCAAGCTGGCGGAAGTGCTGCGCTAGTCCCCAGAGCATTTCCAGGATTAGAGCGGTTCCACAGACCGATTTCCGGCCAATACAACCCACGCCAGTAACCAGCTGTCCACTCCATTGACGCTGTCCGGCGTTCCCTGCTTTACAATAAGGGCTGCTCTGGAGTCGTCCTAAACCTCGTCGCTTCGGGTGTCAATTGCTGTGCCCGAGGGTCGCGCGCGGCGCCACTGGATGCCAAAAGTTTCGAGGATTTCCTAAGGAAACCGGCATCTTAGATAACGGAAAGCGCCGCACCGCCGTCTTAGAAAGAGCGGCTTCTCTGCGTATTCATAAACGTGGCAATCAAAGTCAAACTATTTGATGGCAGGGCTTCGGACCGTCCCGCGTCCGGGAGGCGTTCCCACGGCGGGCGGGGCAGGCCAGGCCGCACCCAACATTTCACCATCACCGATCCTCTGGTGAAGCTCTTCGTCGCGGGTTTTCTCGTCGCTGGCGTCCTCTTAATGGCAGTGTTCAGCTACTTCTACGTGAAGTACGGGAACATCGTGGATCGCCGCATGGCTGGACCGATCTTCAGCAACGCGGCCAGGATCTACGCTCGCCCGCAAGCGGTCACAGTAGGAGAGAAGCTTGACCCAGCCGAGGTCGCCGCCGAGTTGCGCCGCGCGGGATACGCCGAGGGGAGCGCGAACCACTGGTTCGCCGATCGGCCATTATGCCCTCTCGCCGCATGGCATTCGGGTGATTCCGGGGCCGGAGTCGTTCCACGCCGAAGAAGGCGCCGTGATCCATTTCGAGAACGGTAAAGTCGCCGCCATTGATGCGACCGGGCGAGGCAGCCGCGGCCTCGATGCATACGAACTGGAACCCCAACTGGTGACGGCTTTGTTTGAAGGGGAGGACCGCTCCAAGCGCGAGCTCATCAAATTCGACGAAATTCCTAAAGTGCTGGTGGATGCGGTGCTGGCCATCGAGGACCGCCGCTTCTTCGAGCATGGCGGCATCAACTATTTTCGCCTGCTGGAGGCGGCCGCCATCGACGTACGCGAAGGCCGTCACGGGCAGGGTGGTTCCACGCTGACCATGCAGCTCTCGCGCGGCTTCTTCCTCTCCCCGCAGAAGACGGTGAAGCGCAAGCTGCTGGAAATGTTGATCGCCGTCGAATTGGAACACAAGTTTTCCAAGCAGCGCATCTTTCAGATGTACGCCAATGAGGTGTACATGGGACAGCGCGGCTCCTTCACCATCAACGGTTTTGCCCAGGCTGCGCACGCTTATTTCAACAAGGACATCAAGAACCTCACCCTGCCGGAGGCCGCTCTGCTGGCGGGGATGATCCAGCGCCCAAACTATCTGTCGCCCTACAAGAATCCCAAGCGCGCGTTGGAGCGCCGCAACCTGGTGCTCGACTCCATGGTTGAAACCGGCGCCATCACCCGCGAGCAGGCTGACCGCGCCAAGGCGGCTCCGCTGAAGGTGGCGGCCCCCAACGTGGAAGCCAGCGATGCTCCCTACTTTGTCGATTTGGTGAAGGACCAGCTTTCGAGCCAGTTCAGCGAAAGCGAGTTGAACGATCATGCCTATCGCGTGTACACCACACTCGACCCCGACCTTCAGCGTGCCGCAGCCGAGGCGGTGGACACGGGCATGAAGTTGGTGGATGAGCAGGTGGAAAAGCGGCGGACCCGCAAGATCAAAGTAGGTTCGGGCAGGGATGCGAAGACCGAAATCAAAGTCGAATCCGGGCCAATGCCGCAGGTGGCGCTGGTGGCCATCGATCCGCACACCGGTGAAGTGCTGGCGCTGGTCGGGGGCAGGAACTATGGCATGAGCCAGTTAGACCACGCCATCGCCAAGCGTCCCACGGGATCCATCTTCAAGCCTTTCGTGTACGCGGCGGCAATCAACACCGCCGTGACCGGGCAGACCATGGTCGCCAGCAGCGGAGCCGATGCGAATGGCGACGAGGGCGGCGGCAACAATAACAGCCCCGGGGTTTTTACCCCAGCCACATTAGTTGACGATTCCCAGGTCAGCATCGTTAACGGAAACCAGGTTTACGAGCCTCGCAACTATCACGACGCCTTCAACGGAGAGGTGACCGCCCGCTATGCGCTGGCCCTGTCGTTAAACAACGCGACGGTCAGGATTGGCCAGGAGGTGGGCTTTGACAAGGTGGCCGCGCTGGCCAAGGCTGCCGGAATTTCCAGCGTACGTGCGACACCGGCGATCGCCCTTGGGGCTTACGATGCAACTCCACTGGAAATGGCGGGCGCCTACACCGTCTTTGGCAACCAGGGCACTCATCTCACTCCCCTCATGGTGAAGTCGGTGCGGGATGCGCGCGGGAACGTTCTCGACAACTACAAGACCGATAGCAAAGGGGTGCTCGACGCTCGTGTCGCCTACGTTTTGACCACCATGATGGAGGCTGTCATTAACAACGGAACCGGCTACACGGTGCGCGCCAGAGGGTTTCAAGCACCGGCAGCGGGCAAAACGGGCACCTCGCACGACGCCTGGTTTGCGGGCTACACCACTAACCTGCTGTGCATTGTCTGGGTAGGAAACGACGACTATACCGATTTGAAGCTGAGCGGGAGTTCCACCGCTGCGCCCATCTGGACCGAGTTCATGAAGCGGGCGGTCAAACTGCCGCAGTATGCGGAAATGAAAAATTTCCCCGCGCCTTCCGGAGTGGTGGAGGTGACGCTGGACAAGGTGACCAACCGGCTGGCGACCGCGTCCTGTCCGCAAACCTACACGGTCGCGTTTATCGCAGGCACGGAACCGAAGGAAACCTGCGACCAGCCTGCTCCTACTGAGGAGCACAAGGGATTCTTCCTCAAGATCTTCGGCCTGGGATCGCCGGCGGTTGCCCAGCCACCGCCAACCACGAATGGCGCGGTCCAGGCCCGACCGAGCGGTGCTCCAGTCCAAAGGGCCGACGGTCAGCCCGCTCCGGACCAACAGCCTCAACCGAAAAAGAAGCGAGGATTCTTTAGCCGCCTCTTCGGCAAGGGCGGCGACGAAGACCAGCAGCAAAATAATAATGGGACGGATGGTTCAGAGAAAGGGAACAATCCCGGCCCAAAATAGGTCTAATATTGGACACTACTGGACTCTGGAGGTCCGGCCATGGCTCGTCTCCCATCGCTGCGGACGCTGTTGCCGCTATCGTTGCTGGCAATCTGCCTGCTTGCGTTTCCACTGTGCCTCTTGGCCGGCGACGACCAGCAGGTGAATGCGCCGGCGCCTGTTCCCGATCCCAATGCTTCCGCTCAGGACTTGGAAAAACAGGGCGACGCCCTGCGGGCCAACAAACACTATCTCGACTCCCTCGACTTCTACTCCGCCGCAATTGCCAAACAGCCCACGGCGCTGCTGTGGAACAAGGAGGGCATGGCACTCTTGCTCCTGCAAAGATATCCTGAGGCGACCAAGTGCTTCGATCGAGCCATCAAGACGGACAGAAAGGCCCCCGCAGGCTACAACAACCGCGGCTACATGGAGCACCAGAAGAAGAACTACAACAAGGCCATCAGATACTACAAGAAAGCCTTGGCGTTGCAATCCGACGATGCCGTATTCCACTACAACCTGGGAAGTTCGTACTTCGCAAAGCACCAGTATGATTTGGCTGCACAGCAATATCGGGCGGCCTATCAACTCGATCCCGATATTTTTAATCGGGTTTCGCGAATTGGTGTAATGGTGCAATCCACTTCACCCAAAGACCGCGCCGCGTTCTCCTTCATGGTCGCCAAAATGTGCGCTCAAGCGGGCGACTTCGATCGCTCTCTGGAGTACCTGCGCAAAGCCATGGAAGAAGGCTATAAGGACATCAAGAAGGTGTACACCGACTCCGAGTTCGCCACCTTGCGAACCGACAAACGCTTCGAGGAGTTGATGTCGCAAAAACCGCAACCCATACCGTAGTCAGATCGCTATACTTGCGCCGCCTGGTCGAAACGACGGCGAATGTCGATTTATGAAGAAGCCACCCGCTAATAAAGCGTCGAAGAAAAAGGCTACGGCTTCGCGGGCTACGAAAAAAACGTTCGCGAAAAAAGCGCCTACGAAGCAAACCAAGCCGCAACGGAAGAAAGCTGCCGCCGCCGCGGAGACCAGCCAGAAGCTCACCTTCAATCACGCCATGCTCTACACCAAAGACGTGGAACGCAGCTTAGCGTTCTACCGCGATTGGATGGGATTCAAGCTGATCGAAGACTTCCGCTATGAGGGCAAGCCGGTGTATGCGCGCCTGCGCGCGCCGGGCGGCGATGGCACCATCGCCCTGCACCAGGCGGGGCCGGGGGTCCCGGTGTCGAGCGACGGTGTGCGCTTGTACTTCGAAGTCGGCGATCTCGACGGCTTTTGCCGCAAGCTCCAGCAAAAGGGCTTCTACATCACCCAACTGCCGCGCATGATGCCCTGGGGCTGGCGGCACGCCTATCTCAACGATCCCGATGGCCACGAGATCAGCCTGTATTGGGCTGGTGAAAACCGCATGCGGAAGACCGTGATGCAAGCCGCAAAACAAGCTGCCCGGACTTGACGCTTTAGGCGTGGGCCAAAGCGCTGCGTGACTTTGCCGCCCGCTGGTGTGCCCACTGCGCGATGTCGGCAATCCCGGCAATGGCCGCATCCACTTCCTGCTCCGTGTTGAAGGCGCCGATCGAAAATCGCACGCCGCCATCCCGCTGGACTGTCCCAAGTTGGGTGTGCACTAGCGGTGCACAATGCAGGCCGGTGCGGGTGGCGATGTTGTGGTCCACATCAAGCATGACCCCGACGTCGCCGGGATCGACGCCCTCCAGGTTCATGAGGATGGTCGAGAGGTGGTTGTCCAGGCTGTCGCAGCAGTACAGTTGGACGCCTTCGATTCGCCTGAGGCCATCCACCAGTCTTTGTGCCAGCCGCATCTCGCGAGCGTGGACATTCGCGACACCGTTCTCGTCTAACCAGTCCTGCCCGGCCCACAACGACGCCACGCCAACCATGTTTGGAGTGCCGTACTCCAGCCGCCAGGGATACTCGTCGAGATGGAACGGATGGATCGACCGAACGCCGGTGCCGCCGCTGCGCACTTGCTTGACTTCTACATGCTTGCGAACACAGAGGCCGCCGATGCCCATGCTTCCCATGAGCGCTTTGTGGCCGGTGAATGCCACCACATCGATGTTCATCTCCTGCATGTTGATGGGAATAATGCCGGCGGTCTGAGCGGTATCCACCACGAAGGTCACTCCGCGCTCGCGGCAGACGCTTCCGATCGCCTTGATCGGCTGCACCGTGCCGATCACGTTTGACCCATGGTTGACGATCACCAGCTTGGTGTTAGGCCGCATAGCCCTGGCGATATCGTCCGGCTCAATGAACCCTGCGCTGTTGAAGGGGAGGAAGGTGGCCTCGGCTCCGTGATCGCGAACCATGTGGTTGACGGGCCGGATTACGGAGTTGTGTTCGAGGTTGGTGGTGATGACGTGGTCACCGGATGAAACCAGCCCCGGGATGATGAGGTTGAGCGCATCGGTCACGTTATAGCCGAAGACCAGACGGTCCGACGCGCCTTCGTCGCCACCAAAGAACTTGGTCATCCGCTTGCGAAGACGGTCTAGCAGCGAACCGGCCTCCATCGCCAGATCGTAGCCGCTGCGTCCCGGATTGACGCCGTGGGTGCGGTAGAACTCGTCCATGAACCGGTAAACATTTTCCGGCTTGGGCCACACCGTGGCTGCATTATCGAAATAGATCAGTGCTTTTTCCATGGTTTGCTCCACAAACGTAGTTGCTCACCAGAAACCCAAATAACCTCAGTGGAACTCGGACACCCATCGGCGAATTTCCTCTTCTTCAGGAATACGCCCCGACAACTTAACGACTTTATTCACAGCGACTGCGGGTGTCATGAGAACTCCCGCTTTTGCCATTTCGACGGGATCGGCGGCATGAATGACCGTCGCCTCAACGCCGGACTGCTCCAAGACACGGCGGACTCGCTTTTCGGTTTCTTTGCACTTCGCACAGCCAGGCCCGTAGACAGTAATGTTTAGCATGAGTTCCTCCGCTTACATGATTAGATTGAAGGCATATCCAACTATAAGAATGCCGATTGCAACCACTCCCATAAAGACGGCGATCAATTGCGGTCGAAGTACTTTCCTGAGAATGATCGTTTCTGGTAGTGAGAGGCCAATGACTGACATCATGAAGGCCAACACGGTGCCGAGCGCAGCACCTTTTCCGAGCAAAGCCTGAACGACAGGAATGATCCCAGCGGCGTTTGAATACATGGGAACCCCGATCAACACCGCAAGCGGCACAGACCACCAGGCACTCTTTCCCATGATCGACGCCATGAAGTTTTCCGGAACGTAGCCGTGGATTCCAGCCCCCACGGCAATCCCGGCGAGCACGTAAGGCCACACGTTTCCCACGATGTCCCGAACCGCCTCTTTCCCGGCGCGTACTCGCTCGCTCCAGGAGAGCGACTCTTCGTGCTCGCTGTTGTCTCCGAAATGCGTAGCGTATACCCACGGCTCGACAAATCGTTCCAATTTCAGAACGTCCGATCGTCCACCCAGCGACGATAGCAATCAATAGACCTGTCCCCGCGTAGATCCCGGCCACACGCCAGCCGAACAATCCGAACAACAGAACCAGAGCGACCTCGTTCACCATCGGGGCTGAGATTAGGAATGAAAGCGTGACGCCGAGGGGCACACCCGTGGTCACGAAGCCGATGAAGAGCGGAACCGCGGAGCATGAGCAGAAGGGAGTGACTACGCCCAGGAGCGCGGCCATCACGTTGCCGACGGACTCGCGCCTCCCGGCCAACATTGCACGGGTCCGCGCTGGCGTGAAAAACGAGCGAACGATGCCGACCCCAAACACCACCAGCGTCAGCAGCATGAGCACTTTCGGCAGTTCGAAGAGAAAGAACTCAACCGTAGAACCAAGGTGAGTCGTGCGGTCCAAGTGGAGTGCCGCTGAAGTCAGCCACGCAGCAGCGGGCTGAAGCACGCTGTAAACCAGCCACCATAGCGCTGCGCCCGCCCCAGCGGTGGCCCACCGGATCGGGGTCATTACTCCAGAGGAACGAGTTCCGCCAGCGTTTACTTCGGGCTGCTTAATTTCTGTTGTCTGCATACGCTCACTTGGTTCAGCGATGAACTCCCCGGAGCCAATCGGAAAGCTGATTCCTTACTCGGCTACCTGTAGTTGCCTACCACAAGATTCACATCCTCAGTGGAACTCCCACTTGATAAACGGTCCCTTTAGATCGGCCATCGCGTTAACGATCAATTCGGCCAGCCCACCGTACAAGATTCCAGACTTCTCCCAGACTCCGTAGTAGCGGAACAAGTCGCGAAACTGGCCTTTGCAGTTGGAGCACGGCGCGCAGACGTATTTCTTCACGTCCGGGCCCGGCGAATCGGCAAAGGCGTCCAGAATCTGCTTGAGCTTCATTCTTCCCGCGACCGAAAACCGCCAATCTTCAAAGTTGAATCCCGACATGATGGCGAAGCCGGAACCGCCGCCGCAGCAATAGTTGTTGACGCCATGCGGGGTCATCTCGCGGAACTGCGGACAAATGGCGCGCAGGATTTCGCGTTGCGGTTCCACGATTCCCATCATGCGCACCATGTTGCAGGGATCGTGCAGGGTGACCGGAAAGTTATTTCGCAAGGGATCGAGTTTCAGCCGCCCGCTCATGACGATGTCGCGCAGCAGCACCAGCGCACTCTCGCGCGGGATGTTCAGGTCGCCGGTAAGTATGCGATCGGCGGTCACCATGGATGCTTTGTGTCCATGGCCGCACTCGCCTAGCACAATCTTCTTCACCTTGAGTTTTCGAGCGGCCTCGGCTTGCTTGACGGCCACGCGGGCAAACTGCGCATCGTCGTACCACAGGCCGTAGTTGACGCTGTCATAGCCGGCAAGCTCGCTCGACATCGTCCAACTAATTCCCGCCGCTTCGAGGATGATGGCAAAGGCCATCGGGTTCTCCGGCCATGCCAGGATTTCGCCGGCGTTATGGATCAGCAGGACATCCGCGCCTTCCTTGTCCCACGGGGTCTCGATGGTCAGACCGGTCTGGTCGCGGATTTCCTCGTCGAGAAAAGCGACGTTGTCGCGCGCTGCGCGGGCGTTCATCCCCGTCGAGGAGCCCACTCGCAATTGCAGCATCGAGCCCTTCTCGTGGATCTCCTTGGACGCGATTCCCATTTCCATGCTGAACAGCTTGCGGATTTCGCGCGTCAGCAGCGCATTGTCCACGCCCATTGGACAGGCCTGCGCGCAACGGCGGCAGAGCGTACAGCGGTAGGCGGATTCGAGTAGCCGACCTAGGGTTGCGGCATTTAGCTCGACATGTTCACCCTTGAGCCATGCCAGAGCTTTTCCTCCAGGCTTGGTGTACTCGTTCACCAGGCGGCGGAAGACTTCACTTCGGAATGTAGGGCGATATATGTCATCACGCCCGCTCGCCGTGTAGATTGGACATGCCTCAACGCAGGTCTGGCAGCGAGCGCAGTGGTCAAGTGAGAGCGTGAGTTGTTCCAGGAAAGTCCAGTTGTTGTCCGTGCTGAGCAGCTTTTCGAGACCGGAAAGGAAGCGTTCGACAAACTGTTGCTCTTCTTCCGGTGTCTGCGGGCGGGACAGCCCCAGCGCCGAAAAGCCATCGAGTGCCGTATCGATTTTGTCGAGCGTGTTCCGGCTGAGTACTTTGCGGGGAGGCAGGCCTGCGACCCGGTCGTAGGGTGCAGGTAACGGCATCAGATTCTGCATCGGCACCTGGCTCAACTGGCCACCCTTGCTCGCAATGTCGCCGAGCTTACGCACGTTTGCCTGCTCCCTGTCCGCCCGCGTCCGCAACTACTTCCGACCATGTTGCTGTACCGTCCGCCGCAATGTGCGGCGCAGCCCAGGATGTCTTGCGTTCGAGGTTCACGGCAAGCGTCTCGGCGGCATGTGGATCGTGTGCAATGGGTGAGTCGTCCCAGCGCACCTGGTGCCAGGTGAAGTACTTCATGTACGCGTGGGTCATGTGGGTGAAGGGAAAGTAAGCCAGGAAAAAGACGAGCAACGCTACGTGCACATGCCAGACGGCTGGATGATTGCCGGGAAACGCCGGGAACCTCGCCAGGTCGCTAATCATGCGGTCCAGGCCAGCCGGTCCGGCAGTCAGCAACAGCATGCCCGTCGCGAAAATCGATTCCAGCAGCACTAAATCGAACATGCTGCTGCGCGTCGTGAAAGCTCTGACGCGTGGATGCCAAGCGCGTATGCCGAGCAAACCAGCAGTACCGGCCAGCCCCAGCGGACACGCCAGCCCATAGCTGTAGGTCACGACGGCGTGAAGCACGCCAAGGCTGGCGCTGGCTGGTAGCAACACCTCGCCCACCGCCAACAGCGTCGCCACAACATACAGGTACAGCCCCCAGTGCAGTAACCACGACCACACCCACAGTCCGCGGAAGCTCTCCCAAACACTTCGGAGGAGGAATACCTCTTTCAGGACGAATGCCACCTCACTCCTGTGGCTGGTTTTCATCGGCTTGGTCCACCAGTCCGACTCTTCGAAGTAGGAGCCGCCGTAGCGTTGGCGCGCTTTAGGCCCTTTGGGGATGGGATAGAGTTCCCAGCGCAGGTGGGCGGGCAGGCGCAGCGTCTTTATCACCCGGGCGGCATTGCCGGCGAGGAAGATTACGAGCGCCACCGAGATTAGCGTCGCCGTCAGCATCGTTCTTTACTAGAGGGCCACATTCCCGCGGCCTCAATACGCCAGAAGCTCGGCCTACACACAGCCCGTCGGTTTGGGTAGCCCCGCCACTTTGCAGGCGCCCTTGGCCGGCCCGGAGGGAAACAGGTCGTAAATCTCGCGCAACGAATAGCCGGTCTCTTTGCAGAGCTTGCGAATCATGGGCGCGATCTCGAATTCCTGGAAGTACCCGCGAATATAGCGGATGATCTTCCAATGGGCGTCGGTCAGCTCGCTGACCCCGTCGGTGCGCGCCAAGGCCAGGGCCAACTGTTCGTCCCAAAGCTCCGGCTGCTGAATGAATCCGTCTTCGTCCACTTCCACCTCGTGATTGTTCCAGGTGAATACCTGAAGAATGGCCTGCGATGAATCCATGTCACCTCGCGTGCTTTACACAGAATGCAGACACTATTACCGGCCTCAATCGTAGAAAGATCGGAAGAGGAAATACATGACGAACTTCTGATTGATTTCAGGTATGACCAGCAGGCTGAAAGTAGAACGATGCAGATAGGTTCAGTTCGTTAGGCAGGAGGGAGAAAAAGACCAGGCGCTCAGGTCCTTGGCCTGACCGTTTCCGGTCGCGGCTTGGCGTCCGGTCTCACGATATTGCCCCAGGCCAGGGCGGTGGAGAGCACCATTAAAGTCGTGGTCGCAACATAGGGCATCAGGGCATCGAGCAGCGTTTCCAAATGCGCAACATCACAAACAGCTACCTTGAGAAGGAAGGATTCGGCGCCGGTGACACGGTGACATTCCAGAACCTCCGGATGCGTGCCCGCGACTTCCATGAAACGGCCGAGGTTCTCGCCGCCAACTTTGACATTGACGAAGGCCAGTATGGGCAGGCCAACTTTGGCGGGATCGATCTGAGCACGATAGCCAACGATGACTCCGGCCTCTTCCATCTTGTGGACCCGTTCCGCCACCGCTGGAGTGGAGAGTCCCACGATGCGCCCGAGTTCCGCGAACGGCATGCGGGCATTCTGTTGCAGCTCGCTTAGGATTTTCCAGCCAATATCGTCCAGCAGATGTTCGACAAACTGTTGTTCTTTCATGCTGATTCCAAATGAGGCAGATGGTTCCCTGGCCTGCCCGCTGCTCTGCTGCGAATGATAGCACCGTGCCGGGTACCTGCCATGGCGAGCATCACTCTTCTGATCGGTGACGCCAACGCGTCCGTCCGGCGGTCACGGGAGCATGTGCTGACTATCACAGTTCGGGTGGCAGATATGCATGATACTGGATGGTACCCAAAGCGAGAGGGCCGGGCTTCCTACCATCAACCCGGCCACAGCCAGCGAGCCGAAAGGAAATCTCATGGACACCAAGCACCTCGGCATTAACAGCAAACTAATTCATGCGGGCCACAAGGCGGATGCCACCGGTTCGGTCAACGTTCCCATCTATCAGACCTCCACCTTCGCGTTCCGGAATGCGGCCCATGGCGCGGCGCTCTTCGCTGGGGAGGAAGATGGATTCATCTACACGCGCATCGGGAATCCCACCATTTGCGCTCTGGAAGACGCCGTTGCCGAGCTGGAGACTGGTTGCGGAGGCATCGCCACAAGCTCCGGCATGGGCGCCATCTGCACCGTGTATTTGGCCCTGCTGGAGAGCGGCGCGCACATGGTGAGTACGGCATCGGTGTACGGTCCCAGCCGCGGGCTGATGGAAAAAGATTTTTCGCGCTTCGGCGTCCAGTCCACCTACGTGGACACATCTGACTTGGCCCAGGTTGAGAAGGCCATCCGCCCCAACACCAAGCTGGTCTATATCGAGACGCCCTCCAATCCCACGATGCAAGTCAGCGACATCGAACAGGTTTCAGCCATGGCCCACGCTCATGGCTGCCTGGTGGTGGTGGACAACACGTTCGCCAGCCCTTACCTCCAGCGCCCACTGGAGCTGGGCGCTGACGTGGTGCTTCACTCAGTGACCAAGTTCATCAACGGCCATGCAGACGTGGTCGGCGGAATCATCGTGGCAAAGGAAGTGAATGTCTATAAGCGCCTGCGCAAAGCCATGGTGAACTCGGGCTGCAACATGGATCCCCATCAGGCGTTTCTGGTGCTGCGCGGCCTTAAGACGCTCGGAATCCGGGTTGAGCGGGCCCAGCAAAGCGCGATGGAAATCGCCCGTTGGCTGGAGGAGCAGCCTGAGGTGAAGACCGTTCGCTACATTGGACTGGAATCTCATCCCCAGCACGACCTGGCCAAGCGGCAGATGAGCGGCTTCGGCTCGATGATCAGCTTTGAGCTCGAAGGAGGCATGGAGGCGGGGCGCTTGCTCATGGACAGTGTGCGGGTCGCCACGCTGGCGGTTTCGCTCGGGGGCGTTGAGACCCTCATCGAGCATCCGGCATCCATGACCCACGCGGGCATTTCACCCGAGGACCGGCGTGCGGCAGGCTTCAGCGACGGCCTGGTGCGCTACTCCGTCGGTATTGAAGACGCAGCGGACTTGATCGCGGACCTGCGTCAAGCTCTGGATGCAGTTTCAGCCCAGTCACTTGGACGAACCCGGGGTAATGCGGTAAGCACCGTCGTGGAAGAGCCTGCCCTGACTTGACCGCGTCAGCGGAGGCGACGCAAATGTTTTGTCTGCGAATCGCTGGCATCCGCCCAAAACGGGCTTGAAACCGGACCACCAAGATCACCGGGTAGGCAACTCGCCGTGCTGGGGAGAGAAAGCCTTTCAGCAAAGTGCTCGGCGGCCCCTCGCCACTGTGAATATTCGATTAACCGTGGGTGAGTCCGGCGCCTGACACGCCAAGCGGGTGTTCAACTGTGGGCCGCCCCGTTACAATTAAGGTCTACGTAGCTCCGACCCCTTATGAGCACAATCGCGAAGGCCGCGCCATCCAAGGCAAAACGAAGTGCTGCCCGCGCAACGTCTCGTTCCGAAGCGCATGTTTCCGCGCCAAGTTCCCGGCAACTCGACGACCCTGAATTGTTCATCAACCGAGAATTGAGTGTGCTGGAGTTCCAGAGACGCGTTTTGGAAGAGGCGCAGGACGGCAGCAACCCGCTGTTGGAGCGCCTGATGTTCCTGTCTTTCGTTGGCTCCAACGTCGACGAATTTTTCATGGTGCGGGTGGCCGGGCTGAAGCGGCAGATCGAAAAGGGCGTCATGGACAGCGGCCCCGACGGAATGAGCGCCGCCGAGCAACTGCGTGCCATCCGGGCCTCGGTGATCCGCCTGTATCGCGGCGCTCAGGAATGCTGGAGCAAGGAGCTGGTGCCCGCCCTGGAGAGCTCGGGAATTCGCATCCTCAGCTATGCCGATCTCACCGAGGAGCAGCGTGCCGTCGCGGACTCGTACTTTCAGGAGACTGTCTTTCCTACCTTGACTCCGTTGGCCTTCGACCCTGGCCGCCCGTTTCCACACATCTCCAACCTCAGTTTGAACCTGGCGATACTCTTGCGAGCCGGCGAAGGCGAGCAACACTTTGCGCGGGTCAAGATTCCCGATACGCTGCCGCAGTTGGTCCCGGTTAGTGTGGCGCCCAAAGCCAAGGGGCGGGCGAAAACGGCCATCAAGGAACAGTCCTTCGTCTGGCTTGAGCAGCTGGTCACGGCGAATCTGGGGACCCTTTTCCCGGGCATGGAGATCCTTGACGCGCATCCTTTCCACATCACGCGCGATGCCGACAGCGAGATCCAAAACCTGGAAGCAGGCGATCTGCTGGAATCGGTGGAGGAAGGGGTGTGGCAGCGCCGCTTCGCCGATGTGGTGCGCGTGGAAATCAATGAGGCGATGCCGGCAACCATCCTCGATATCCTCATCGAAAACCTGGAGCTGGAGCGCGACGACATTTACAAGCTGGGCGGTCCGTTGTCGCTGGTTCGGGTACGGCATCTTTGCAAACTCGATCGTCCCGACTTAAAGTTTCCTCCCTTCGCTCCCGCTCTGCCTGCGCCCCTGGCCAAGGAGGCGGAAGAGGAGGATATCTTCGCCACCATCCGGCGCGGAGACATCTTGTTCCATCATCCGTTCGATTCGTTTCAGCCCGTTCTTGGTCTTTTGCAGAAAGCAGCGCGCGATCCCAACGTACTTGCGATCAAGATCACGCTCTACCGCATCGGACGGAACGCTCCCGTGGTCGACGCCTTACTGGAAGCCGTGGAGAACGGAAAGCAGGTGGCTGTCCTGCTGGAACTGAAGGCGCGTTTCGACGAGGAAAGCAATATCGGTTGGGCGCGCAAGCTGGAAGAATATGGCGTTCACGTGGTGTACGGATTGCTCGGACTCAAAGTGCACTGCAAGGCCGCGCTGATCGTGCGCAAAGAAGGCGACACCATCCGGCGTTACGCCCATCTGTCAACCGGGAATTACAACAGCGTGACCGCGCAGCTTTATACCGACATCGGGCTGCTGACCTGCGATCCGGCCATCGGCGCCGACTGCACCGACCTGTTCAACTTTCTCACCGGCTATTCGGCGAAAACCACGTATCGCAAGCTACTGGTTGCGCCGATGACTTTGCGCGAGCGTATGCAAGCGCTGATCGAGCGCGAAATTGAGCACCAGCGCAAAGGACGCGGCGGCCACCTGATTATGAAGATGAATGCCCTGGTAGACAAAAAGATGATCGAGTTGCTGTACCAGGCTTCGCGGGCGGGGGTGAAGGTTGATCTGCTGGTGCGTGGCATCTGCTGCTTGCGGCCGGGAATTCCGGGAATCAGTGACGACATTCGCGTCACCAGTATCGTCGGACGTTTTCTGGAGCACAGCCGGGTTTTCTATTTCCGTAACGGCGGGCGTGAGGAAGTGTACCTGGGCAGCGCCGACCTGATGCCTCGCAACCTGAATCGCAGGGTCGAAGTGGATTTTCCCGTTCAGGACAAGAACCTGGTTCGCGTGCTTCGCGACGAGATTCTCGGGACGTACCTCAAAGACACGGCCAAAGCTCGACATATGAACTCCGACGGTAAATACGTGCGTGACCCGGATTTCCAGAAGCCGGATGCGTTGAACAGCCAGGAGATCCTCATCGAGCGCGCGACCAAGCGGCAGATTTAGCTCCGGCTGCACGCGCCAAGCAGACTATGCGGATCTCAACGGTTTGAAGGAGCGGACTTGCACCGCCGTGCCGCCTATTGCCAATGCGAGTCATGATGCGGCCTGCGGGGTTTAAGATGGCGGCATCAGCCGAGCTACGGTTGAGCAACCGACAATCTATTGTGCCTTGTAAACAGCCATCTCTTACACGCTGCTGCGCCCATCTAAATCTCTCCTGGCCTACGCTGCTCTGCGGGAAACGGCCATCGCTGCTGCTGGTTTGCAGCCTGTGGCTTGTCCTGAGCGGAACCGCGATCGCGCAGATGTCTCCATCGCGATCGGCCAAAAGCGATGCCACCTTTACGCTCAGTGGTTCGGTTGTGAACACCGTGACCGGCGAGTCCATTGGCCACGCGCTGGTTCGGATATATGGCAGTTCGCAACGCGCGGTTTTTTCCGACGGCGAAGGGCATTTCCAGATTGAGGGATTGCCATCAGGGATGGTCACGGTCAGCGCGCAGAAGCCGGGCTACTTCAGTCAGCAGGAGCTGCGAGGCAGCGCCAACAAGCTGGTGAACGTCGGCCCCAGTACGGACTCGGTGGTGGTGAAGCTCACCCCGCAGAGTACGATCTCGGGCCGGGCCACGGATGCAGCCGGCCAGCCGCTCGAGAATATGCCAGTGCGGCTGACGGCCAAGGCCTTGCGCCAGGGCCGCAAACATTGGGAGTCGCGAGGTCAGCAGCGGACGGATGAAGATGGCCGGTATCGCTTCGCCAACCTGATGCCGGGCACGTACTATCTTGCGGCTGGACCCGGTAGCGACGAAATGCTCTTTGACCGCGTCCCCCTGCCCAGGACCGAGAAGCCGAAGACCGGCTACCCCAGCATGTACTATCCGGGCGTACCCGATTTGGCGTCGGCCTCGCCGATTCAGCTTGCCGCAGGCCAGCACGCAGAGGCGGATTTTTCCATGAGCGCCGGCCCCGTTTACCATGTCAGTGGCAGTGTCACCGGGTATCCTCCCCAGCAGGGGGTAGGCTTTCAGTTCCTGGGCCAGTCGGGGGACGACTTGTCCTTCCCTACTAAATTCAACATGGAAACCGGACGTTTTGACGTAGATAGCGTGCCCCCGGGCAGTTACGTGGTGAAGGCGTTTTCGCAGGCCGGTCAGGACCAGCCACTCCGCGCGGAGGCGCACGTGAACGTCGCTGCCAACGTCGAAAACCTGCACGTGATTCTTGGACCAGCTATCTCTATTCCTGTGGTAGTACGCAGGGAGTCGCGAGCTTCGTCGAGCCAGGGTACTGGGGCCGGAGGAATTCAGGGGGCGCCCATTTCCGTGCGTTTGATTTCCTCCGACCCAACCACCGCGGAATCCTACTCGACTGTGGTACGCAACAACTCGGGGGCTTATTCCGTGGTGCTGCAGAACGTAGAGCCGGGGAAGTATTCGGTTGACCTGATACCGCACGGTGAGTGGTACGTGCAGTCTGCCCAGTATGGACAGACGAACTTGCTTTACGATGACCTGGCAATCGCATCGGCGGGACAGTCCTATCCGATGGAAATCGTCTTGCGTGACGATGGCGCAAACTTGACGGGAACAGTGAAATCGCCGGATGGAACGGGAGCACAAGCAACTGTGGTGGCGGTCCCCGAGCCTGCTTCCAAGGTTGCTGCCAAGGTTGCGCACTCGTTTGCGCAGAACGGCTTCACCTTCCATGGGCTTGCTCCCGGCGAATACCTGATTTACGCCTTCGACAATGCCCAGGGCATCGAGTATTCCAATGCCAACGTCCTACAAGCGTATGCTTCGCAGGCCGCCCACGTCACCCTGTCGCCAAATCAGAAGATGCAAGTCGCCCTCGACCTGATACGCACCGGGGCTGGAGACTGACTGCGATGCTTGCGCGTCTCGCCTTCGTCGTCTTGTTTACTTGCGGGCTGTTTGCGCAATCGAATCAGGCGGTTCATGCACCATCGGTCCAGCAAGGCTACCGCATTGCGGGAGTCCTGGTGAACTGGGTAACCGGACAACCAGTGGCCGGAGCTTCGGTTGCAATTGCTCCAGCTCTGCAAGGCGCGGACCGCGAGATTGCACGGTCTGTGATTACTGGCAGCGACGGCCGCTTCTCTTTCGCCGGTCTGAGTCGCGGCAAGTACGCGCTGATGGCGGCGGCACATGGGTTCATGTTGCAGTACTTCGAGCGCCATGGCGTGTACTCTACGGCCATTGTGGCCGGTCCCGATCTCGATTCGGAGCACCTGGTTTTCCGGCTGCAACCCGACGCATCCATCGAAGGCCAAGTCAACGACGAGAACAATGACCCGGTGCAGCACGCCATGGTGCGCCTCTTTCAGCAATCGCTGGAAGATGGACGACAGAGAACCATCCCTATGAACCAGGGGCAAACCGATGATCAGGGCCGGTTCCGCATCGGCCATCTGGCGCCCGGAACCTACTACCTCGCCGTCTCGGCGCGTCCGTGGTACGCCCAAAACAATCGTGTGACTCCCCGCCGGAAATCGAACAATCCCGACGCCGATGCCCGGGCTGCGCAAGAGGCCGCGGCGCTGGACGTGACTTACCCTCTCACCTTCTACCCTGATTCGACGGATTCGGCAGGCGCGAGTCCCATCGTGTTACATCCGGGTGAGCGGGTCACGGCGGATGTGGTCATGCGCGCCATACCCGCGCTGCATCTCAGGATCCGCACCAGCAATTCCGGCAGTGCTGGCGGTTCCGGGATGGTGGGGTTTCCGCGAGTGTCGCAGCGCATCTTCGATGGCTACCTGGACTCCGTATTCAACGCTCCCGAGTCATCGGTCGAGCCGGGCGAAGTCGATATCGCCGGTCTGGCGCCGGGCCACTACGTCGTCGAGATGCCGGTTTCGAAGGCGGCCAATGAAAAGGAGACCAATCGAAGCGGATATCGCGAAGTCGATCTGACGGGCGATCTCGAGCTGAATCTGAATGACAGCTTCGGATTCGCTGCGGTCAGCGGCTCGGTATTGTTTGAAGTCACGGGGCAGGTCCCGAAGCGACTGGCAATGCGACTGATGAACGAGGAGACCGGCGAAAACTTCGGGAGCGAAATCTCGGATCGAGGGCGGTTCGCGTTCGAAGGAGTGAAGCCAGGACGGTATACCGTGGTTCTTCAGAGTGGTGGCGGATACTTTCTCCGGAAGATGTCGGCTACCGGGGCAAAGCTAACGGGGCGCACTCTGGAGATCTCCAGCAGCAGCAACGTCCACATCGCCGCCACGGTAGGCCGGGGGGTCGCGCAGGTGGATGGAGTTGCCCGGCGCGGCGGCAAGCCCTTCTCTGGCGCGATGATCGTGCTCGTACCCCAGGATGCCGGCAACAACTCGCCATTATTCCGCCGCGACCAGAGCGATAGCGATGGTACTTTCACCCTGCCCAATGTCGTGCCCGGCCAGTACACCGTGATCGCGCTGGCCAACGCGTGGGACCTGGAGTGGGGCAGTCCCGCGGTGTTACAGCCGTACTTGAAAGGTGGAGAGGCCGTCCACCTTACCGGCGACGGCAAGCTGCAAATCGAAGTGCCGGTGCAGTGAGGCATTGATTTAGAGAGGCACACGCTGCCTGTTCCTCTCACAATAATCCGTGACCTGGCTCACTGCGTCGCCGGGCGATTCGCGTTGCAATACAGAGGCCAGCGGGAGTGTACGTTTTCCCTGCGGAGCGGTTTTCATATCCGGCTCTATGCCGGCAGGTCGGAATCATCATGCAATCGGAAAAAGACGAAATCCTCTGCCCGTTGTGTCACGGCCACGGCCGCGAGCGCAAAGAGCGTCTGGTCGTGCGTTGGCGCAGCCGCGAGTTCGAAGTGGCGCTACAGAATATTGCCGACGAAGCGGCCTTTGGAACCACTGGCGGTCTCGACAGTCCGTTTGAGATTGAAGAGCCTGTTTACAGCAACGAATCTGACTAGCCACCGCCCGCCGTCCGCCGCAACCCGCGCCGGATACGGCCTGTGGCCAATCGCAACCGGACCGCTCTCAGGGTCCGTCTGAGCCCGATCACGGTGGTTCGCCACCGGAAAGGCCGGCAACCATGCCCGCCACTGCTCCCGCCCGACGAATTGTAGAGGACCTGAACCCATTAAACATAGCGTCTCAGCAGTTCGAAATTGCCGCGGACTACTTGAAACTTGATATGGGATTGCGTGAGGTATTGCGCCGTCCCCGCCGTTCCATTTCACTGACGCTTCCCCTCAAGATGGACGACGGCAGCATCCGCGTCTTCGATGCCTACCGGGTGCAGCACAGCAACGTCCGCGGACCGTGCAAGGGTGGAATCCGCTATCACCCCCACATCACCTGCGACGAAGTGTCGGCCCTGGCTGCCTGGATGACGTGGAAGTGCGCCCTGGTGGACATACCTTTCGGCGGAGCCAAGGGCGGTATTGCCTGCGATCCCAAACACCTGTCGCGGAACGAACTGGAGCACCTCACCCGCCGCTATGCCTATGAGATCGCGGCGCTGATCGGCCCTGACCAGGACATCCCCACGGCCGATGTGAATACCGAAGCGCAAACCATGTCGTGGATCATGGACACCTACAGCATGACGACGCGTCACGCCGCTGCAGCTATCGTCACCGGCGAGCCCACTCTCATGGCAGGCTCTCTGGGCCGCTTCGAAGCCAGTGCGCGGGGATGTCTGTTCGTGCTTCGCCAAGCTTGCAAAGCGAGGGGCATATCCCTGAAGACGGCAACAGTCGCCCTCCAAGGTTTCGGAAACGTTGGCGGCGCGATGGCGCGACTGCTTTGGGACGAAGGCGCCAGGGTGATTGCCGTCAGCGATTCGAAAGGCGGCATCGTTAATCAGGAGGGCATCGACATTCCCGCCTTGTTGCGCTTCAAGACAGCGAGCGGCGGGGTCGAGGCTTTTCCCGGGTGCACCCCGGTCCCCGGCGATGATGTTCTGAAGACGCAATGCGACATTCTGGTTCCCGCAGCTCTGGAGAACCAGATCACTATGGAGAACGCGGGCTATATCCGGGCCAGGATCGTCGCCGAAGCCGCCAATGGACCGACCACCCCGGAAGCCGACCTTATGCTCAGTCGTAAGGAGGTGATGGTGCTGCCCGACATTCTTGCTAGTGCTGGCGGTGTAACCGTCTCCTATTTCGAATGGACGCAGGCCCTGCAGCAACTCCTCTGGGACGAGGCCGAAATGAGCCGCAGGCTGGAGCAGGTGATGGTGAAGACGTTTCACGAGGTCCACGTCACTACCAAGAAGTACGGTTGTGACTACCGAGCTGCGGCGTACATTGTCGCCATCGGCCGTGTGGCCCAGGCGCTCATCGAGCGTGGCATCTGGCCGTAGAGCTCTGTTCACGGCGAATCAACGAAATACGTGCTTTCGGCAGGCATTCGGTATAATCTGCGAGTTTCCTTATGCAACAGCTCATGGCCCTGGAATCTTCTGTCCTGCAGTTCGCCGAGGCCGCCGTCAAAGCGGTGGCCACTGTCGAAGTCATCGAACGCTCTCCGTCTACTTTGCGCGATGCCATCCTGCGCGCGGTAGGAGACACGAGGCGCATCCTCTTTGCTTTGCCGCAGGACCTTCCGATTTCACTGTTCAGCGAGTTCGCCTCGGACCCCCGGGTGCTGGCTAATCCGACTCCCGACCAGATGATCCACTCAGCGGCAGGGGTGACCGAGGCCTTCGCCGGCGTGGCCAGCACGGGTTCGGTCTGCGTGGATGTCAGCTACGAACGCACGGGTATGGTGAGCCTGTTGGCCCCGCTGCACATCGCGGTGGTCGCCGCCGAGACCATCGTGCCGAAACCGCGTGACCTGTTTCGCGCCGACATCCTGGATGGCAAGGGTTTGAGGCGGGACTTTGTGTTCATCACCGGCCCTAGCGCCACCGCCGACATGGGTCCGCTGGTGCGTGGCGTACATGGGCCCCACAAGCTGCACATTATTGTAGTAAGGTGAGCCATGGCCGCGCCCTCCAAATCGTCAGAGATCCAACCGCGCCAGGTAGCGAACAAGAGCAACAAGAAAGCCCTGCTCGACGCCATCCGCATGACCCTGGACGTGCAGAGCGCCGCCGTCCGGCACAACACCCAGACCTTTAACCGAAACCGCTACGCCGCGACTGCCCTGCTCGCCGATTACAACGAACTGAAAGACCAGGCGCGCCGGATTAAAGAGAACGCGATCGTCAAGCTTCCCAAACTTCTGCAGCAACTGGAAGCGAGCGTGCAAGCCAATGGCGGGCATTTCTACCTCGCGAAAACCGCGGCCGATGCCAACCATTACATTCGCGACGTGCTGCTGCGGCACCAGGTCAAGCTGGTGGTGAAGGGCAAGAGCATCACCTCGGAAGAGACCAAACTGAACCACGCCATCGAAGCTGCCGGCATCGCCGTGGCCGAGACCGACCTGGCGGAATTCATTCTGCAGGTTGCCGACGAGCAGCCGTCGCACATTATCGCGCCTGCTTTGCACTATTCTCGCGAACGCATTACCGCACTGTTCAAGCGCAAGTTCACCACCGATCTGCCACTCGACACCGGCGAAGAACTCACGCGATTCGCCCGCGAAAAATTGCGCGAACAGTTCATCGCCGCCGACGCCGGCATCTCCGGCGCGAACCTGATTGCCGCCGACAGTGGCTCGCTGATGCTGGTGGAGAGTGAAGGCAACATCCGCATGACGATGACCCTGCCTTCGCTGCACATCGCAATTGCGGGCATCGAAAAGGTTGTCCCCTCACGCACCGACTTCGGCCCGTTTCTCGAACTGCTGCCGGCCAGCGGCACCGGACAGCCGCTGACCTCCTACGTAAGCATCCTGCATCCACCTTTGCAGGCGCCGCCGTTTGTCGCGCCGGGCGCGAGAGCCAAGCCACGCGAGTTCCACCTGGTATTGATCGATAACGGACGCAGCCGCATGCGAGGAGATCCGGTGCTGCATGAAGCGCTCTACTGCATCCGTTGCAGCGCCTGTCTGAACTCCTGCGCCAACTTTGAAACCGTTGGCGGCCATGCCTTCGGCGGGGAAACCTATTCCGGCGGCATCGGTGGTTCGTGGGAAGCAGGCACCGGCACGCTGATGAACGCGCGGTTCAGCGAACTGTGCACCGCCTGCTCGCGTTGCGTGCCGCAATGTCCGGTGCGCATCGATATCCCGTGGCTCAACGAGAACCTGCGGCAGCGTATGAATCAGGAGGAGCCGCCGACAGCCGCCAAGTCTGCGTTTGGCGCGATGACCGGCAGTGCACCGCAGGACCGGGTCGCCCCCTTGCAGAAACAGTTCTTCGGGAACTATCACAGCTTCGGCAAGTGGGGCACGCGCTTCGCAGGGCTGGCCAATGCGTCCATGCACCTGCCGGGAGCGCGTGGCCTGATGGAGAGCGCGTTCGGGGTCGATCGCAGGCGCAATCTGCCGCCGTTTCCCAAGAAAACCTGGGAGCAGTTGTACCGCGAAGAGCGCGGCGTGAAGCCTGGCACCATCGAACCCGGCGTGGTGATGCTGGCGGACGTGTTCACCAACTACGGCGCGCCGGAACGCGGGATGGCGGCGATCCGCGTGTTGCGCGCGGTTGGCCTCGACGTGGCGCTCAGTCCAGCCCTGCCGGATGGCCGCGCCGCGATGTCGCAGGGAATGATAGAGACGGCGCAGCGGCAAGCGCGTGCGCTGGCGCCGGTGCTCAAACGCTACGTGGACGCGGGCAGGAAGATCGTGGTGCTTGAACCCAGTGTGCTGGCCATGTTGCGCTTCGACTTCAAGCATCTGCTTGACGATCCCGACACGCAAGCGTTGCTTGCGCTGAACAGCTTTGAACCGCTGGAAGCTCTGTGGGGAGTCGCGCAGGAGTTGCAGCTGGACTTGGCGCAAATATTTGCTGCCCGCCGATGCCCGCAAGGCACGCGGCTTTTCTACCACTCGCACTGCCAGCAAAAGACGTGCAACTCTGCAACGCAAACGGTCGAAGTGCTGGGCGCCGCGGGATTCGACGTAGTGACATCGTCGGTGGAATGCTGCGGCATGGCCGGGAGCTTCGGATACAAGCGCGAGTATTACGAGTTGAGCATGGCGGTTGGCGAAGACCTGTTTGGGCAAGTGCGGCGCGCCGACGAGGGTGGGAAGCGAACCCTGGTCGCGAGCGGAACGTCCTGCCATGAGCAATTATTGGCAGGATTGGGCCGCGAGGTCTTCCATCCCGCGGAATTGCTGGCCAGCACGCTCTCGTGATGCGGCCACTCTTGCGGTGGTGAATTCAAATTCCTCCAAAACCCCCGTCCATGGCTAAGGCCCGACTACTATTGGTTACCGTAGATTACCTATATTATTTACCCGAGATGTATTTACAAATTGAGAATTTAGCTGCACAATTTTGTCTGTAGTCAGGCAGTTCTGGGGGAGGGCTGCCTTCCGGGCGCTCGGCGTTCACACGCTGAGCGCCTTTGATTTCTTGGCCGCAACTTTGAGGCTTCCAGGTGCTTCCTGCCAATGCCGCGCGCTTCTCGCGCCGGGTTCTCTCGAGTTACGAAACGGGGGCTTGCGTCCCAAAACCAGCGCCAGCATCTAAACGGTGTCGGGATGTTACGATGAAATGACGGCCCGGGTGTGCCCCGCCGGGCGATGACCGACGATCCCTCAGGAGGATGAATGGCAAGTGAAGCAATTGTTGAGGTAACTGACGCCAATTTTGACCAGTTGGTGCTCAAGTCAGAGCAGCCGGTCATGGTGGATTTCTGGGCGGCCTGGTGTGGCCCCTGCCGCGCCCTGGCTCCCATCGTGGATGAAGTGGCGCAGAGCTATAACGGCAGGGTCAAGGTTGGCAAGATGGACGTGGACAAGAACGCTTCGACTCCGCAACGCTACGGCGTGCGCGGTATTCCCACCTTATTGGTTTTCAAGGGTGGCCAGGTGCGCGAACAGATCGTCGGCTATGTTTCGCGCGAGGTCATCGAAAAAGCGCTGGACAAGAGTCTGTAAGCGGAAAACGTTTCTGCTGCTGGGGTCGCGCCTTTTGCGATTCGGCGGCTGGATAAGCGCTGATGAGCCTGCCTGGGAAGCACCGTTTTACGTATTGCCCGCCAGTGGATCCGCGCTTCAGACCTGCCTACACTTCCGGATAGAAAGATGGGCTGACCGAAGCCAGCCCCATCGCCTTCCGTGCATTTTTTGAGGTGTCCTTTGTCGTTTGGACGCAGGACCGCGTAGTGACTACTTGGGGTTTGCGTTAGGAGCAGTGGTCGCGTTCGGGCTTGCGGTTTTCGCGTTGCCACCCGATACCGCGTCGGGACTGATCGTTGTCACATTGGTCCCCATTCCAACATTAGGCGCCACGGTTTTCGCGTTGGCGCCAGTTGCAGCATTGGGACCTATCGTCGTCGCGTTGGCGCGGGCTCCAGCAGCACTCGGACTGACGGTCGTCGCGTTGGCGCCGGCTGTCGCGGCGGGGCGGACAGTCTTCGCGTTAGCGCCGGCTGTCGCGTCGGGACGGACAGTCTTCGCCTTAGCTCCGGCTGTCGCGGAGGGGCGGACAGTCTGGGCGTTTGCACCCACTCTAACATTAGGGTCAACAGTTTGGGCACGGGCGCCAACTCCCATGTTGGAACCGGTACGCTGGATGTCAGGACCAACATCTCTGACCTCAAAGGGTCTGCCATTAGGGCTCATCCCCACGCTGTTGGGAGCCATCCTCGCATTAGGAGCCATTCTCGCATTAGGAGCCATTCTCGCATTGGATCCCATTGCGCGTGCTCCCCCGCGCTGGGCAAAGCACATGCCAGTCAGCAGACCCAACAACATGCCACAAAGAATTACCTTCTTCATATTGTCCTCCAAATATTGTCCTCCAACTGATTCGGTAACTACCTGCGGCCAGTCAAGAGGAGTCACCGATTTAGGGGTGCCACTACGATCAAAATATCCGAAGCACCCCAAGGTTTGGGAGTGCAATGGGTATGCCAAAAAAGACAAAGAAAACAGTCGGGTTATGGGGCGGGGACAGTCAGGTGCAGGAAACTTTTACCAGCTTACCGGAAAGCATGCCATGGTGGTGCGGAGCGGCAAACCAGCCAAGTACGCGCCGGGAGGGCCAGCGCATTCGCACCGAAAACGGAGTCGGCGAATACGCCGGGACCTAGCGAAGCTATGGTTGGGGGAACCACGGCCTTACAGGTCACTGTTCAAGAGGTATACCCAACTCTTTCTCAACTTCGCGATCCCATCACGGGCCAACGTCGCTGTTCTGGTTCCCAGTGGTCCACGCGGGTTTTGGCGGAAGTCGGCAACCGTTACCTGGCCAAGATAAGTTTCTGTGAAGCTCATGGATTGGCGACTTACCGCCGGTTCAGTAGCGTCGTCGATTTGATAAACGAACACACACATCCACTGATCGCGTCCCCCATGGGTATCAACCGCTCCTCCCGATTTTCGCGTTGTCTTAATTTTCACGCCGTCGGATCCGGCCTTGCTACTGTCGTTGGGATAGACGCCCCGAATCACCAGATCGGGATGGCCATTGAAATAGTTATTCTGGACGAGGGTCCGCGAGTGCTTGGCCAGACTAGCCGTAAGCATGTCGGAAAGGAGCCCTGACATAATCGCAGGTCGAAGCATGTCGTCAAGGCGTTGCAGTCCCTTGTTGGTGAGTAGAAGATTTACGTCATAGAAAAAATCATAGACGTCCTGCATCGCCAACTCGAAATCCTTGAGCCGGAGCTCAAAAGGCAGGTTCGCGTGCTGGTTAAACTTCGACGGATCAGCTTGGTTGCGGACGATCGCCAAGTTGTCTCACTTACGGTTGATGTCCAGGGTCGACAGGTACTGAAACGCCTGCTTCGCCATCGCAAAGTATTGCTGGTCAGAGTCGGTTCCAATCGCGCGGTACTCCAAGGCATCAGCCGCTGCCAGAGTCGAACCTGATCCGGCAAATGGATCGTAGATGATTCCGATTCCCAGCGGAAGGGACGCACGAACGAGTTTCCGCAAGAAGCGCTGAGGCTTGAGCGATGGATGGGGCGCGACTTCCTTCTCAATCCCGCGCGTGGGAGAGCAAAGAATCACATCTTTGAATGGTTCCTCATCTGATATCCTGCGCAGGCCGCCTGTTCCCCAGGAGCGCAGATTCTCCGCGAGCGTTCCCTCGATCGGCTTGCGAAAAACGCCCCAAGGTTCCCAGCATGATCGCGGCATCGCCGTAACCCCCGAGAATTCTTCTTCTGCACCCTTGGGACGGTCCCCGCCGCGAAGCGTTTGTACCAGCCGAATTACCTCGCCCCGCTTTTCGAAACCGGATTCAATAAAGGCATGAAACGTCGTGGTCGAGATCAACGGGTTGGAGGCAACAAAAACATGCCCCCCAGGTACCAAAGCCTTTAGAAGACCGTAGGCCAGGGCACTGAAAAATCCATGAAGGTTGAGGATTTCTTCTTTCGACAGAACGGTGAATCGAGGCAGCGGCCTTCTAGTTGCGCCGTCGAAACTGGGGGGGATTCTCCAAACGCCGCCCCTGCCCTTGCGAAGTTTTGCGTGGTTCTTTTCGTCGTATTCCACCATACCGTATGGCGGGTCGGTGACCACGGCATGTATCGAATTGGCGGGCAACGCCGATAGCCATTGAAGCGCATCGCTGTGGACGTACGTTGCACGATCAGACAGATGACACCGCTGTTGCGTGCCAAGATCTCTCACCGAAACCCAGAGCGTCTCGTCGCGACGCCTCAGCGCTGCAAGCCAATTTGGTTCATCGGTTAATACGTGATCGATTCTAGGAAACAAACTGCCCGTCGCATGACTCATGGTCGTCCGGTTCCGCTCTAGCCTACTGCAATAAGGTGTCGGTGGAAAACTACTATTTCGTCACTTCAGTATTTTCGCAGCACTCCAATCACTCTTCCCTGCACTTGCACCACGGCGGCGGGAACAATGATGGGCTGCATGGCGGTGTTGGAAGGCTGCAGGCGAATCTTGCTGCCCTCAACATAAATTCGTTTCAGGGTGGCGTCGCTGCCATTCACCAGCGCGACCACGATCTCGCCATCGCGCGCGACATTGGTTTTCTCCACCAGAACATAGTCGCCATCTGACGATGTGCTCATCCTGCATGCTCTCGCCGGTTACCTGCAGCACGTACACGTCTTTCGAGCGCGTGAAGTCGGCGAGCGAAATCGACTCGGGATTCTCCATTGCCTCCAAGCGGACGGCCGGCGGCGATGCGTCCCATCAGCGGCAGGCTCATCCCGCTCTCAGCCGCCGCTGCCGCAGCTACGGCCAGCGACTGCTTCATGCGTCCGCGCGGTTTCAGCAGATCGATGGAGCGGCTGCGGTTGTAGTCGCGACGCAGCAACTCCTTCTGCTCCAGGTTGGTAATGTGCTTGTGCACAGTCGCCAGCGAGCTGAGGCCAAGCCCCTCGGCAATCTCTTCGAACGACGGCGAATAGCCGTTGCTTGTCCACGAATTCGGAGATGAAGTCATATACCTGTTTCTGACGGCGTGTGAGTGCCATGGCTGTCGCGGGACCTCCGCTCATATTGTTAGCGAATAAAAGGCGAATGTCAATGAAAGTCTGACGGGAGCGTTATTCATCTGGTTCTTGACGCCTCGCTGGTATGTAGGGGAAGAGTGAGGATTGCAGGGGTGGCTGCAGCCGACGGCTGAAAAGTCGGTAAAAATTGACAGGACGATGGTGGCTACTTCAGCTTTGCATACTCCGCTTTGGCGGCACGAAGTATGGGAAGGTCGGGATCGGCATCTTTCCAGAGCGTCAGGAAATTTTCAAAGGCGGCACGGGCCTTGACCGCGTCGCCCTGCATAGCGTAGGCGCGGGCGAGGCCGAGGCGGGCCAGAGCCCCCCAGGGAAAGTTCGCCACCAGCCCGTAGCGATCGATGAATTTCTGAAATTCCCCAGCCGCCGCCTTGCCGTCATGCAGCATGAGATAGGCTTCTCCCCGCAAATAGACCGGGCACAGGAGTACCGTGAGGTTCGTGGGCTGGCCCAGTTCAGTCGCACTCGCCGTCTTCAGCAGTTCGATTGCCTGGTTCGGGTCTTTGTGCTGCAAGGCTACCGCTGCATGGATCGTCGGCAGCCAATAACTCTGGACCAATGTATCCAGCGGAAATGCCTTGTCGAGTTCGGCAGCCAGTTTCTCCGCCCCTGCTATATCGCCTGCCCGCGCCAAGGCCAGTGCCGCCATGGCGCGCACGTCGCGGTCCGGGGCCAGCTTCACTGCCGCCTCGGCATCGGCACGAGCCTGCTCCCGGTTGCCCGATTCTACCTCGCGCAACGCCGCCAATGCTTGATAGCTGCCGGCTGCCTCTTTTGCGTCATTGCGCCGGGCTAAATCCACCGCCCGCTGTGTCAGCTCGCGTGCGTTTTTCAACCTCCCGTGCCAAGCCTCCGTATCCGCTTGCGCGGCTAGCAGCAGGTCTTCCGTACCCGGCTTGCCCATGGCGGCCGAAACCAACTGCGCCATCTGTTCCGTGTCCCCCTTCAGAAAAGCCAATAGGTAGCGATTGCGGAGCAGGAGTTCGCCTTTCAGCTTGCGCTCCTCCGCCTGCTTGTACACTGCCTCGGCCTCATCCAGCAGGTTAAGGTCCGCGTAGATGGTGCCGAGGTTGCCATTGTTGACGGCGTTATTCGGCTCCAGACGCAGCGCGTCGCGGGTTTCCTCCAATGCCTTCTCCCAGTTTCCGAGGCTGGCAGAAATGGCTCCCAGGTCCCCGTAAGGCACAAAGTCTCTCGGGTAGGCCTGCCGCCATTGTTCGTACACCTGAGCTGCCTTTTCCAGCTCTCCCGTCGTTTGCAGGTAGTAGGTCCCCTCGATGCTAAAGCGCTCGCGCTCGGTAACCTTCTCCACCAGGTCGTAGGCCTTGCGTGCATTCTCCGCCGCCCGCCCGACTTCGTTGAGGTTGTTGTAGGCAGCCGCCATGCCGGCGTAGGGAAGGGCGAAATTTGGGTCGAGTTCCACCGCCCGCTCGTAGAAGGGGAGAGCGGCGGTCTCGCCTTTCACATACCGCGTCTTCCGTCCCAAGCTGTAGGCTTTCAGCGCCTCCAGAGATGGTGTGGTTGCGTCCGCGAGCGGAGTAGCGTATTTCTGCACCGAACTGAGCGACTCGCCCAGTTTGCCCCGCAAGCTGACGGCTGCGGCGTCGAGAGCCTTAAGCACCGCTTCCTTGTCCGCCGCCTGTTTCTGCTCCTCAGCCAGCACATCCCCGGTGTTGCAGTTCACTGCCTTCACCCCAATCACGTACTGACTGCCCAGCTCGGCAATCGAGCCTATCACCATGGCCTTGCTGCTCGTACGCTGGCAGACTTCGCGTGTGATGTCAGGCGTTAAACGGTCCCCTGCAGGACGTCCCATCCGCTTCAATGTCTGATTCACCTTGCCGTCGGGCACCAGGGCGAGGAAGGGCGATTGCTCAAGCTGTACCGCGAGTCCTTGCTTCAACGTGTCGTCGAAAACGCTATCGCCGGTAGTGTTGACGAAGTCGGCGAGAACAAGGGTGTCTTTCTCCGTCAGCGTGTTGACCTTACGTGTGCGCCAGTAAAGGCCTCCGGCAATCAGCGCGATCACGACCACTGCGGCCGTCGCCAGGAGAGCCCAGCGCCGACGCGAACCCCCTCGCTCCCGCTCGCGCTTGATTCTCTCCAAGTCGGCGCGGACCTCGGCAGCCTTTTGGTAGCGAAGGTCGCGGTCCTTCTCCAGGCATTTCTGGATAATGTCTTGCAGGTCGGCTGGCAGTTCAGGATTCATCTCCACGGGAGGGGTCGGCGCAAGATTCAGGAGGGCATCGCGCAGCTGCGCCGCGTTGTCGCCGGTGAATGCCCGTCGCCCGGTTGCCATTTCGTACAGAATCAGGCCGAAGGAAAACAGGTCCGTGCGCGCGTCCAACTGCTGCCCGCGCGCCTGTTCGGGCGACATGTACGCTGCCGTACCTGGGGCCCTAACGGGGCGGCTGTGATTCCAGGTTTCCTCATCACCGACATCGGTCGGTGTCGCTTGCGCTTTGCTGGGCTGGAGAGGCCGCTTGGCCAAACCGAAATCCAGAATCTTGCCAACGCCCTTGTTAGTGATGAAAATATTGGCGGGTTTGATGTCACGGTGAACGATGCCTTGTTCATGCGCAGCTTCCAACCCGTCGGCAACCTGGATGGCGATGTCCAGTAACCGATCGAGGTCAACGGGCGCTCCCGAAGTCGTATCCTTCAACGCGCCTGAAGCCAGGCAATCCCTCAAGGTTTGCCCTTGCAGCAATTGCATCACGATGAACGGCAGCCCATCGTGCTCACCGAATTCGTAGATGGAACAAATGTTGGGATGGTCCAAAGACGAAGCCGCGCGGGCCTCGCCCTCGAACCGTTCCAGCGCCCGGGGATCGTTGCCGACCTCTTCCAGCAGAAACTTTAGGGCCACGGCGCGGCCAAGCTTCAAATCCTCGGCCTTGTACACCACCCCCATCCCGCCGCCACCCACCACCTCCAACACGAGATAGTGGGAAACCGTTTTGCCGGTGAGGCCGAAGGGCTCAAGCTTTAACTGCACGCCCGTGCCTTCCTGGCTGCTCGACACCGCCCCGGCCTCTGACGTATCGCCCGTAGTGGAATCCAGCCGCTCCACAGGCACCATCAGCCGATAGCCGCGGCGCGCGACGGTTTCGATGTACTTCGGATTGTCAGCTGAGTCACCGAGCGCGACGCGAAGCTTCTTGATGGCCGCGTTGATGCTGTGATCGAATTCCACCACCGTGTCGTTGGGCCAAAGCTGATTCTGGATTTCTTCGCGAGTGGTTATCGCGCCTGCGTTCTCGAGAAGGATTCGCAGAACTTGGAGGGGCTGTTCCTGTAGCACAACCCTTTGGCCGGAGCTGTGCAGCTCTCCGGACTTCAAGTCGAGTTCGAAGGCGCCGAATCGAAGGCGGAGTGGCAGCGTGTTCTTCATGAAACTGTAACAGTGGGCGAAGTTTACACCGCCACACCCTTAGTTCCAAGCAGAGTTTGCAGCCTTCCACCAGAATTCAGTCGTGTCAGCTCAGGAAATCCAAGCCGAAGCGCCGAGCTAAGTGGCTGTGGAATTAGTCGGTTACCCAGATCACCCACAGATCACATCCAGATCACCCACAAATCACCGCTGGTGCATTGATGGTGCCGACCAATTAGCGCATTGTGCGTTCATGAGAGCGGGAAAAGGAGCACAACTGGCCGACCTGCTCTCAGTCGGGGGACGCATCCGGAGGCGGGGAAACAATCCCGCCTCCGGGTAGCGAGGCAAGATCCCAAACCTACCACCGGCGACGAGCGAAGGAAAGTTACGACTGGACGAAAGGATGATTTCAATGACCACCGACAAACAAAAGCTTTATCGGGCTACGGAGACCCTGTTCCGGGCGTTTCACTACCTCCAGCCCAGAATGCGCGGAGGAGCGCTGGCTCCGCCGCAGCCCATGAATGGTGAGGCGCTGGCGGGATGCATTTTGCACGGCTGCATGTCGCGGCTAGTCAGAGAGCTGCAGGAACAATCCAGTCCGGGTCTGACGGGCCGAATGATCGAGCTTGACAGCCCATCGAGTGCTGGCTGAACACGAAGGCGCTGATCTCGGAGAAGTTTTGCGGAAGATTCGCGAATGCAAGTTCGCACAACCACAACCCGGCGCCGCTCGACCGTCGACTGTCGCCACAACCCCTGACCACAAGGAGGTCACCATGAAAACGCAAATTAGTATCGCTTCATTTGCTCTACTGGCAGTTATCTGCCTGACCCTGGCCGCTCTTCCAGCCTCGGCAGGTACGTTGTATGACAACGGTCCGGTGAATGGCAACGCCAATGCCTGGCAAATCAATGGCGGCCATGTCGTCAGTGACAGTTTCCGTGTTATTGGCCCGGGATCGGCCGGTGGGGAGTCAGTTTTCCGGCTTGGCGTATGGGAACTTCCGGGCGACACGCTGACCTCGTTGGACTGGTCCATCACTTCCGAGGCGAACGGTGGGACGGTTTATGGCTCGGGTACGGCCAGCGGTGCAAACCTCACCGACCAGTTCCTTTTCACAAATCAGTATGGCTACGACATTCACCTGGTCACAACGCAGTGTTTTGAAGCGTGCTGCACGGGCGAACATATCCCCAAGCTTTGTTGGCTGAACTTGCAGAACGCGGATTCAGCACAAGGCAACTCCGTTTACTGGGATGAGAACAGTGGTCCGTCGCAGGCCTATGACAGTGAACTGGGCACGATTCCTTCCGAAGCTTTCACGATCAGCGGCAGCGACGCGAGCATGCCTGAACCCAGTAGTTTGGCCCTGCTTGGCTCTGGAGTCCTCGGCATCGGCGGACTGCTACGTAAGCGCCTTTTTGGATGACGCCAGCGCCACTCAATGGGACATCCCGTCCCGGCGAGGAGCAGCTACGCGGTGAATTTGCTCCTCAGCTTCAAGCAACCACCGCCAACTACCTATGACCACAAGGAGGTCATCATGAAAACGCAAATTCGTATCGCCAATTTGATGTTGTTCGTAATCCTCGGCTTGGCGTTGGCCTCGGTGCCGGCGGTGGCCGACAACACTCTCTACTCCAACGGTCCGGTCAACGGCTATGGTGGCGCCTGGAACATTACCGGGGGCTCCGTCGTCAGCGACTCGATCAACCTCAATTCCTCTCGATCCAACGTGTACAGCATTGAATTCGACATTTGGGTGCCGCCCGGCGACAGCTTGGCTTCGGTGGATTGGTCCATCACCTCGGCGGTGAATGGAGGAACGGTGTACGCCGCAGGCACCAGGAAGGCGGGAAAAGACCAGCAGGAAGAGTTTCTTTTCACTAACGACTACGGCTACAACGTGGACCAAATCTCCCTGTTGAACGTGAACGTGGGCCTGGATGCCGGAACTTACTGGCTTAACTTGCAGAACGCAGCTTCGGCACAAGGTAACGCCATTTCCTGGGATGAGAACAGCGGTCCGTCGCAGGCCTACGACAGTGAACTGGGCACGATTCCTTCCGAAGCTTTCACGATCAGCGGCAGCGACGCGAGCACGCCTGAACCCAGTAGTTTGGCCCTGCTTGGCTCTGGAGTCCTCGGCATCGGCGGACTGCTACGTAAGCGCCTTCTTGGATGACGCCAGGACCACTCGATGGGACATTCCGTCCCGGCGAGGAGCAGCTACGCGGTGAATTTGCTCCTCACCTTCAACCAACCACCGCCACAACCCCTGACCAAAAGGAGGTCACCATGAAAACACAAAGTATCTACACACCTACAACTCGTTCGCTGTTGACTCTAGCCGTAATGGTCATGGTTTTGCTGCTGGTAGGCAGCAGGGCCGCAACGGCAACAATCGTGCCATCCACCTACAACACTGACACATTTCCTTTTTATGGTGGTCCACCACCTGAGGCCCAAGGTTGGGATAGTGTCACTGGGAACACGTGGTACCTCAATGTCACACAATTCCCGAACACTACCTATGATACGCACGAATTGGTATACGCCGGCGGCGGGCAAATCTACGAGTACTGGTGGTATGGATTTGGCTCGGGGGGTGCTTTCACTCTTGCCGGCCCTGGAGCTACTTTCAGCGGGTACTTCAATCAGGGTAGTGGGACTTCATACCAGGTCGACACCGGCCCACCATTCCAGAGCTTCAACGTCGCACTCACCTACACCGGCCAGTGGACAAGTGGACCGGACACAGGACTATATCAAGCCGGCACCATAAGTATCTCGGAGTGGGGGGCGGAAGGCTTCGTATCTGGGCCAGCAGATTTGACCATGGGGCCTGCTCCCGAACCGAGCAGCATCATGCTGTTTGGCTCAGGAATTCTAGGACTAGCCGGAATCCTAAGACGACGGTTACGTAGTTAATCGCCGCCTATTTCAGAGGCAGGTCTGTCTCGGTGAGGAGCAGTCGGCGGTGAGGCTGCTTCTCATTTCAATCACCACCGCCACAACCCCTGACCATAAGGAGGTCACCATGAAAACGCATACTCGTATCGCTACACTGTCACTGCTCACAATTCTGTGCCTGGCTCTGGCCGTTGTCCCAGCCACGGCAGGCATCCTGTATGACAACGGTCCGATCAAAGGCAATGTCAATAGCTGGGACATCACGCAGGGCTCAGGCAATGCCGTATCCGACTCATTCTTTCTTACGGGAGCGATGTCGGATCTAGAAAGCGTTCATTTCGGTGTTTGGACCCAAGTGGAAGCCCGGCCCTCTACCGTCGACTGGGAAATTGGGAGCACTCCGTTCGCAGCAGATAAGGGCTTCGGCACGGCTACCCTTAGCTGGAATTATCTGGGTTACAACGAAAGATGTTGTGATATCACTGAGGCCAGCTTTACGCTCCCCAGCATCAACCTGGGCCCGGGCCAATACTGGCTCACCTTATCGAATGCTGTGGCCTGTGGACCCTTCGGATGTAGTGGCGCGGTGGGGTGGGATGAGAATAACGGGGTAGGCTGCGGTGGTACTGGCAGCGGAGCAAACTGCCCGTCAACGGCCTATTTTGACAACACCACCCTTGGCTCGATTCCTTCCGAATCTCTTACTATCGACGGTACTGCAACTCCTGAGCCCAGCAGCCTGATGCTCTTCGGATCTGGCGTGCTCGGCCTCGCGGGAGTGTTGCGCCGGAGGTTGATGGGATAGCTCGACGCAACCACTAGTTTTCTGGAGCCGCTTTCGGGCGGCTCTTTTTTATGAAGGACGCCGCTTCTCAGTTCAATCGCGCTCGCGCATTTGCATGCCCGATGCTTTCGCTTGCGAGGCCTTCTGATGCTGCTTCTGCCATTCCGATTCGCTTATGACTGGGATGGGTTCCAGTTTCTGCTGTTGCAGCGCGGTGTTAATGGCGGGCAGTTGTGCCGCAAGCTGATTCTGGAACTTCTTGATCACGTCTTCCAGTTCGCGACCCAAGACTTCAGTGCGATCAACCTGCGCCGTGGTGGGAGGCCCGTTGTAGCTGTTCACGTCGCCGTAAACCGTGGTCAGGAATTCGCGGAGCCGTTCCTCACCCGTGATCGCGCCGCCTTCTTTGGTAGCCACAATCTCCGAGCGGATCTGGTCCACCGAAGCGGCCAGCTGGGTGAGACGCTGGCGCAGGGGATCGTTGGCCGGCAACTTGCTGGCCCGCTGGGTTGCGGCATCGCGAATTCCGATAATCGAATCGACCGCCCAGCTCATGCGGTCCAGCATTTTGTAGAGCTTCATGGTCAGATCAAATTGCGCCTGGCGCTCTGCCATCGTGTACTTGGTACGGGGATCTTCGACGACCTTTAGTTCGGTGGTGTACACCTCATCGCCCTTGGTCATTTTCACGGTGTACGTTCCCGGCAAAACAAGTGGTCCCTGGAGGGCGCCAAATGCCGCGGTCGCCGCCGGCGGCACGGTGGGAGATTTCAGCCGCATCGACCAGGTAGCGCGGTTCAGACCCTTGTGCTTGGTGCCGCTTATCGTGTCGAGCAGCTTGCCCTGCTGATCGAAGACTTCAATCTTCATGTCGCCATAGATGTGGCGGCCCTTCTGGTAATAAGTAATGAGCGCGTCCGTCGGCCGGCTGGGACCGATGAAGGTCTCGTCGCCCTCCGGCCATGAGGCGTTGGCATCGATGTACTGCACCGCGGGCCTGCTGGCGATGAAGGCTGCGGTTTTGGTCATGAGTTCGGGAGTCAGGGCGCGCAACGGTGAAATGTCGTCGATGATCCAGATGCCGCGGCCATGGGTAGCCAGCACCAGATCGGACTCGCGCGGCTGCACGACGATATCGCGCACCGCAACCGCTGGGAAATCGCTGCCCTTGTACTGTGCCCACTTGTTGCCGCCATCGATGGAGATCCATAGGCCAAACTCGGTGCCCAGAAACAGGATGTTCGGGCTGACCGTGTCTTCCGTGATGACGTGAGCGTATCCACGGACGCCGTTGTCCTGCACTGGCAAAGCACGTCCAGGTCTTGCCGTAGTCGGCGGTCTTGTAGAGGTAGGGCTGCATGTCGCCGAAGGTATGGCGATCGAAGGTGACGTAGGCAGTACCTTCGTCGAAGCGGCTGGCTGCAACTGTGGATACCCATGAATATTTCGCCACGCCGACATTGCCAACCACGTTCGTCCAGGTCTTTCCGCCGTCGCGTGTGATCTGCAAATTGCCGTCATCGGTGCCAACCCAGATGATCTGGCCATTCTTAGGCGACTCACTGATGGAATAGATCGAGGTGTGCATTTCGGCGGCAGAGTTGTCAATCGTGACGCCGCCCGACTCTTCCTGTTTCTGCTTCTCGGGGTCGTTGGTCGTCAGGTCGGGCGAGATGCGCTCCCAGGATTGTCCGTGATTGCGCGAACGGAACAGGAATTGCGCGCCCAGATAGATCGTGCCTTTTTCGTTGGGACTCATGGCGATAGGCGCGTTCCAGTTGAAGCGCAGTCTTTTCTCGCCGTATCGGGGATAGGGCGTGATGGCACGGCTTTCATGAGAGTAGCGATTCACCCGGCCGATGGCGCCGCCCTGCATTTCCGCATAGATGTACGCCGGGTCGGCGGGGTCCTCAAACATCCAGAAGCCGTCACCGTTGTACATGTTTTCCCAGCGTGAGTTGCTGATCCCCCCAGGATAGGACGAATCGCCCACCCATGAGCTGTTGTCCTGCAGGCCGCCATAAACGTGATAGGGGTCGGCGTTGTCCACGCTGACGTGATAGAACTGCGAGACCGGCAGGTTCAGCTGGTGCTTCCATCGGGTTCCGCCATCCTCGCTGCGCCACAGGCCACCGTCATCGCCGGCATAAACAATGTTTGTATTCTCGGGAGCGATCCATACCGCGTGAAAGTCGCCGTGCGCTGCGCTGGAGACCGGACTGAAGCTGCGACCGCCATTCACGCTGAGCAAAAGAATCAGGTCGGGTTTAAAGATCTTGTTCTCGTCCTTGGGATCGACGATAAGGTTGGCAAAGTAAAACGGCCGCCACACCATGAACTGACTGGCATCCAGCCTGGCCCACGTCTTGCCGCCATCGTCGGAACGGAACAGGGCGCTGGCTGCCGATTCGATCATGGCGTAAACGACCTGCGGCTTGGAGGGCGCCACCGCCAGCGCAATTCGGCCGTAAGGTTTCGCGGGAAGGCCCGTACTATTGGCGCCAGTGAGTTCCGTCCAATGCTCGCCGCCATCACCGGACTTATAAAGTCCGCTGCCCGGACCGCCGGAGCGGAAGGTCCAACCCTGGCGGCGGAAATCCCACATCGAGGCGAAGATAGTATTGGGTTCGAGTGGACTCATGGACAGCATGCCGCAGCCGGTCGAGGCGTTGCTGCCTGCCAATACTTTGCGCCACGTCTTTCCCCCGTCGCTGGTCTTGTAAACGCCGCGCTCGGAGTTGTCATTCCAGAGGTGGCCGGTAGCGCAGGCGTAAACCGTGTCGGAATCTTTCGGGTCCACCAGGATGCGGGCGATATGCTCGGAATCTTTCAGCCCGACATTGGTCCAGTTCTCGCCCCCGTCCGTCGACTTGTAAATGCCATCGCCCACCGAGACGCTGTTGCGAGTCCAAGCCTCGCCGCTGCCCACCCACACGATCTTCGGGTTGGAGGGGTCGATGGTGACAGCTCCAATCGACTGCACGTCAGGCTTGTCGAATACCGACTTGAAGGTGGTGCCGCCGTTGATCGACTTCCACACGCCGCCGCTGGCCGCACCGGCAAAGACCGTCAGCCGGCCCTGTTCGTTGATTGCGTCCACCGCGGCGATGCGCCCACTCATCCTGGCGGACCCGATATTGCGGGCAGACAAGCCGGAGATGGTGGAAGAATCGAACTTGACCGGCGCTTGTGCCGCCGCCGTGATCGTGCACACCCACAAAAATGCGCACGACAAACCGCTGACTCGGAGAGCTTTCTTAACGCAGGAAGAAGCAATCATTTCGCTCAAATCCTCTTATTCGAGATCGTGTAGCCCAGTCCGGCAGGTGACTTCTACCGGCATCGTTATCATTTTTTCGCGGCCGGCATCTTGAACTGCGAATCGTCGAGGGGAACGTTGACTTCAATTTTTTCCACGGTGATGACCGCGTGCTGGTTGGGATCGTTCTTCGCGCCCACCTCAATGGAGTAAGGATAGTAAACGCCCGCCACCTGTTTGTAGGATCCCAGGAGCTCTTCGCTTTCATGCACGGAACCGCGGATGAACTGCTGTTTTTCCCGCTTGATTTCGAGATAGGTGTCGGGATCGAGGTAGTAGTAAACGATGTCGCCGTTTTTCAGGGTGACCTTGAGCTGGTAAACGTCGTCGCCATCGACCGTGTCATGGCCGAGGTACTCGACTTTATTGCCCTTGGCCTGGTAATCGACCAGCGGTCCATCGATGTCCGACTCTTCCATCAGGTCGCGGGTATCGTCGTCGCCCATCAACTCCGGGTCCTTGCGGCCTTGGAAGGGTTGGATCTGCCAACCCGTCGCGGCATCGTAGGCCTGGACCTGGGTCATGCCCTGGATGGTGACGCTCTCGCGCAGCAAATTGCCGCGCTTTTTCTCCACCTCGATTTCGGCGTTGATCTTGGCGTAAGGGTTGTCGATGTATATCCTGCCGGACATCCGTACGGTATTCACCGCCTTGATTTTTTCCAGGCCGCCATGGGCTTGAATATTCCTGGCGACCAGTTCCTCAGCCGTCTGGGCTGAAGCCAGGGCGGTGAGACATAGAATTCCGAGCGCCACCTTCAGGGCTACACGCATGTAGTTCGCTCCTCTTTTAACGCAACTAAACTGCTGACTCCAGCGGGGCCGGTTTGTCCATTCGACGTGCAGCGGGGTGTTTCGTGAGTTTCGGCATGAGATCGGCCAGTTCCGGGGCCGTCGTGGGCACGGCAGTCCATTGTAATGGCAGCCGCCTGGCGGAGAACTCCAATTCGGCGCCACCCCGCAGCTTCTTCAACCTAAGGCCGACCCCTACCACCCCGCCTACCAGACGACACCGCGCTGAGCGGCTGAACGCACCATGGCGGAATCCGGCTTGCAGAGAAACGCTCTGGCGAACTGTGGCAGGTCGGAGAGCAGCCAATCACGCGAAAGTTGGCCAGCCGGGCGCGGGTCGTCAAGATTCAACGCAAGTTCGAGACAAAGCGGGGAGCCTACTCCAGTCGCAAGCGGTGCTTAGTGCGCCCGGGAGGATTGCACCTTTCTCATGGCCGGTGGTGGGCATTCTGTTTTGCACGAGAGCAGCGACTGCATCCGTTCGGTTACTGCCGCCTGAATGAAGCAAACCTCCCGGCTGAGCATGTCGGTGGCTTGCCGGCAGAGTACGGGTTGCTCCCGCATCAGCCGAAGGAACTCCTTGCGCGGTATGTGGAGCACCACAGAGTTGGTAACAGCGATGGCGGTAAGGCTGTACGGGCTTCCGGAAAATGTTGCCGGCAAGCCCAGCAGCGACCCCGCCGGAAATACCCGGTCCAAACGAGGCAAGCCCTCGACCCGAAGGCATACTTTTCCCCTACGTACCAGGAATACGCCGAGGTTTTCATCGCTGGTCTTGAACAAGACATCTCCGGCTGGAACTTGTTCCAGTCGGCCAAGCGCTTCGAGAGAACTCTTCAAGATTGGCGACGCGTTGAGGATGTTAGAACCCGAGCCCACATTCTTCATTGCGTTCTTATGCCAGAGTTCGGGCGAATGAGGCGGTGACCGGCATCACACATCGCTGTGAAGTAGCCCCGTTTTTTTCGCTGTTGTGGCGAGCCTACAAGTTCGGGTAAAGGCAATGCTTTGGATTTTTGTCGCGCCAAACACAGGCAGTTGAGGCGGGCGAGCGGCTGGCTTGGCGCCAAAGCGGGGCCGCATGTGATCCGGAGAAAAACGTCGCGCCGTTACGCGCCGGGCGGAACAGGGGGTCTGACTCGCCCGGCAACGAACGGCGCGACACTCGAGTGAAGTACAACGCGTTTATCGTAGCTCCCGCGCGCGCCAATTGCAGCGACCAAGGTCACGCTTCAACGTGCGCTGTTTCCCAAACGAGTGTGTTCTGGGTCGCACGGAGATGTGCGGTAGCCACTCCGCTACAAGGGAGGTTTTGGAGCGCCATCAGAGCAATTCCAAAGTCCCGGTATGCAGTGGCGGGTATTTGCCTGAGCAGCACAAAGCCGCGGTGCAAACCGCGGCCCGGGTGTTAGTGAGTTTCGTTTAGCGGTGTCTGAGGATCTTCTTGGCGGATTTCTTCTTCGCACCGCCCGAGGACTTCCTGGCGGCTTTCCTGGCTGACTTCTTTGCCGGTTTCTTGGCAGCCTTCTTCACCGGTTTCTTGGCGGCCTTCTTCACCGGTTTCTTGGCGGCCTTCTTCGCCGGTTTCTTGGCGGCCTTCTTCACTGCCTTTTTCGCCGCCTGCTTCGCTGGCTTCTTGGGGGCTTTCTTGACCGCCTTTTTCGCCGCCTGCTTCGCTGGCTTCTTGGGGGCTTTCTTGGCGGCTTTCTTAGGGGCGCTCTTCCGCGGCTGACTCGCCGCTGGCGCACGCGATTCCGTAGTGACTTCCGGCTCCGCTTCCTCCACGTCAACCTCTTCTATTACCACCGAAACGGATTCCGGTTCCTCTTCTTCTTCCTCTTCCTCTTCGTATTCCTCGTCTTCGAGGGAATCGCCGTAGGAACCGTCTCCGTAATCATCCATTTCGTCGTCTCGACCGTAGAGCGTCTCATCGAAAAACGTCATGTCTTGTCCTCCTGATGTTGCCGGACTCCGCACAACTGAACGGAGGCAGCTCGTAAGGCTGAATTCAGATTTATACCAAAACAAATACTGCTGCAATAAGCGCGCGATTATAGCACAGCAGGATGGTCGCTCCGATCATGATCGCGCCGCCCAAAAAATCGCAACGGGCCTGTTGTAACAGAACATCCGCGCCGAAGGGAAGAGAGCAATCAGAAAATCGATGACGAATCGCAGCGGAGCAACAGCCGGCCGCTACTTGCGAATCAGCAGCACGTCGCCGGCGCGCAGATCTAGCGGCCAGCTTGGGATTGTCGCGCTTCAGAGCCGCCACCGAGGTGTTGTACGATTCGGCGATGCTGCTCAGGGTCTCGCCTTTCTTGACCTTGTGATACTTCGCGGACTTGCAGCAGGGCTGCGACGACTTGGATTGGCGACTTGCGTGTCTTGGCACTTTTGACCGGAGCACTACGGCTGGCGGAAGACGCCACTTTCGAGCTGGCAGAAGCCAGCGGCTTGTAGATGAGCAGAACCCGTCCTGGAGTCACGGGCGTTCCCCGCAAGTGGTTCCATTTCCGTAACTTGTCGACCGAAACCTCGAAATCGTCGGCGACCGAATACAGGGTATCGCCTTTGCGCACTTTGTAGTGCGTAGCGTGGCGCGAATAGGAGGCGGTTTCGGTGTTGGGCGTCCCGGCGCAATCGGGATGATCAGTTTTGAACCCACCTTGACTTCCTCGCCGGTCAGGCTGTTGGCCTCGGCAATCGAGAGGACGAGGTGTGGTATTTGCGGGCGATCGAGCCAGCGAATCCCCATATTCGACCTGGTGATAGCGCCACCAGGTCCGCATGTCCATCGGTATCGCGGCGATGGCGTTCTCGTATTTCTCGCGCGATCCGGCGGGAAGATTCAGCGTGAAACTCTGGTCCTTGGGAGTGGTCATCCGCAGCAGGCTGGGATTCAGCTCCTGGAGGTAGTCCACCGAGGTATCCACACACTCGGCCACCAGCCGCAAGTCCACGGGATAGTTGATCGTGACCTGGTCCGCTTGTGGCGCGGGCTCAGGGGTGACGCGCTCCAGCCCATACTGCTCCGGATTCTTGGCCATGATGGTCTCGGCCAGGATGATGGGCACATAGTTCCGGGTCTCCTGGGGCAGCACGCCGCGCCGGTAAAGCTCCCAGAAATCGGCATAGCCGGTGCGTTCCACCGCGTGCTGCACGGTGCTGGCGCCCGAGTTGTAGGCCGCCATCGCCAGGTACCAATCGCCGAACTGCTTGTAGAGGTCTTTCAGGTGGCGGGCCGCGGCGCGGGTGGCCTTTTCCGGATCCTGGCGATCATCCACCCACCAGTTCCGTTGCAGGCCGTACAGCTCGCCCGACGCGGCCATAAACTGCCACATGCCTCGCGCCCCGGCCCGCGACAGCGCCAGCGGTTGAAACCCCGACTCCGCTTGCGCCAGGTAGATCAGGTCCTGCGGAACGCCCTCTTGCTTGAGGATCCGCGAGATCATGTCCCGGTAGCGGCCTGACCGGGCCCATGCATGCTCCAGCGTGGCCCGTCCCCGCGGGCTGGAGAAGTAGTTGATAAACATTGCCACCTGGTCGTTGAGCACCAGCGGCAAGTCGGACTTGGTGGTCTTGATCTCGGCTTCGGCCTTGGCCTTGACGTTGGGATCGACAGGAAAGGTGATGTCGTTGGCTTCGTCGATGGGCGCGGGCTCAGAGCGCGGTTCGGTGAAGCCGTCACCCTGCTTCAGGGCCGCCATTTCCAGCTCGTGAACGGCCTCGACGATCTTGTCGAATTCGCGCTCCAGCCGCTCATCGTTGCGGATGTCGAGATTGCTGGAGAGCAGGGTGTTGAACGCCTGGTCGAAGTTCTGCCTTGGCGGCCTCCAGATGGCCTGCCTGATAGTTGGCCTGCCCGGCTGCGTATTGCTTTTCGGCCTGGGCGATCAGCGCTTCGGCCGGATCGGGCTTCGCAGGCACATCTGGCTGGGCTTTGAGGCTTGGGATCGGCAGGTTGGGCGACGCGGGCTCGGCGATCTCGGGAGCTTTGGCTTGGGTTGGAAGGGAGCTGCGGCGCGTTTCGGCTGAGTGGTTTCGCATCCGGTGCCGAACACCAAGGCTGCGAGGAGGGCGACCGGAACATGGCGCGGAAGAATTTTCATCTACTTCGAAACAAGCCCTCTCTCACTCTCGCCGTCGGCGGGTGAATGTGATGTTACTACGCGTCGAAATTGGGGTCAACGAGATGCGGAACCGGTTAGTAACTGCTTCTGGCACAATGGTTTGACGGCTGAGGCACTGCAATGGTTCGGCTCAAGCGCGGGCCAACGCCTGATCCAAGTCAGCGATCAAGTCGCCGCGCGTCCTCGATTCCCACGGAAAGCCGAATCGTTGCCGGCGACACGCCAAGCAAATCCAACTGTTTGGCGCTCAGTCCGATGTGCGACGACAGCACCGGATAGGACACCGTGGATTCCACGCCTCCCAGGCTGGCTGCCAGATACCAGAGCTTCAGGCTGGTCGATGAAGCGTTCGGCGGCGCGCTCGCCTCCGCGAATGTCGAATGACACCATCATCCCGAAGTCTTTCATCTGGCGGCGTGCCAATTGATGCGCCTCGTGGCTCTTCCAAGCCAGGATAGTACACCTGCGCGACTTTGGGATGACGCTTCGCAGCGCCTCGGCAATTTGCGCCGCATTGCGGCAGGCGCGCTCCACTCGCACGTGCAGCGTCTTCAAGCCTCGCAGCAGCAGGTAGGCGCAGCCCGGATCGAGGCATCCGCCGGTAAGGATCATCGTCTGGCGCGCGGCATCCATCCACTTCTTCGAGCCGGCGAGGACGCCGGCGGTGAGATCGCTATGGCCGCCCAGATACTTGGTCGCCGAATGCATCACGATGTCGGCGCCCAACTCCAGCGGCTTCTGCAGCACCGGAGTGGCGAAGGTGTTGTCGACCACCACGCAAGCCTTGTGCTTGCGGCCCACCTCGGCCAGCGCGGCCAGATCGACGCAGCGCAGCGTCGGATTGGTGGGCGTCTCCAGAAACAGCATCCGCGTCTTGCGGCTGAAGTAGCGATGAGCGTTCCCGATGTCGTGATAGGGGATGAAGCGCGTCTTGATGCCGCAGCGCGGCAGCACCTGCTCGAACAGCTTCAGGGTCCCGCCATAGATGTCGAGCATGGAGACGATCTCGTCGCCCGCCTGGCAGGTGATCAGGGCCGCAACCGTTTCCGCCGCCATCCCGCTGGAGGTGGCGACCGCGGCCTCGGCGCCTTCCAGCGCGGCAATCTTCTCTTCGGCCGCCGCGACCGTGGGATTGCCGTATCGCGAATAGAGATACAGGTCGCGATCGCCCTCGGCGTATCGGCGCAGGGCTTTGACGCCGGGAACAACGAAGACCGAGGTTTGCGCGATGGGCGTGGTCAACGGCGCAGCCTGGCCGTGACGCTCTTCGCCGGAATGCACACAGCGAGTGGCGTCGGCGCTCGCTTTCCTGTTCATGCACAATCCTTTCGAGAGCATTTCTCCAGCACGGAAATTCGATTGTAATTGAGACGCAAGATGAGCAGATGGAATGGTTGTCGGTGATCCAACGCAATCGGCATCTGGTGCGAAGAACATTTCCCACATGAAGACTTCTGGCCCGCATCAACGGGAGTCCGTCTTGGCCTGTGCATTCAGAGTCGACCGTGACTCGGGAACAATCCAGTGGACACCCAAGATGCCCTTGCAGATCAAGCTCGTCTCAATTAGACCAGTTCACGAAAAGGCGATTTGCACTAAGCCGCTAGCGCGGCAGGGGTGTGCAGCGTGTTGATTGGGTAGAGTTCATGGACACCTGAAGGAGGTGTCTATGACCGAACTACGCCAACGCATGCAGGAAGAACTGCGGCTGCGCAACTACTCCCCACAGACCATCCGCGCCTATATCGCGACGGTCGCCGACTTCGCCCGCTATTTCCATAAGTCGCCCGACCAGTTGGGCCCCGAGCAGGTGCGCCGGTATCAGCTCTATTTGTTGAATGAGAAGAAGCTGGCCTGGCAGACCTTGCAGGTTCGCATGGCGGCTTTGAAGTTTCTCTACACGCGGACGCTCAAGCAAACCTGGTTCGACCACGAGGTCGCCAAGCCGAAGGTGCATCGCAAGCTGCCCGTGGTCTGGAGCCGGGAAGAAGTCCGCGCCCTGCTCGACAGCACGGTGAACCTGAAGCATCGCGCTCTGCTGGCCACCCTCTACAGCGCCGGACTGCGCTGCCAGGAAGCCCTGGATCTGAAGGTCACCGACATCGACAGCCCACGCATGATCATCCACATCCGCGCCGGTAAGGGAAACTTCCCGCGCCAGGTCATGCTCTCGCCCAAGCTGTTGCAGTTGCTCCGTATCTACTGGCGTTGGCGCAAGCCCAAGGACTGGCTGTTTCCCGGAAGGACTATCCAATCAACCGATGCGTGCCACCAGGGTCCGCATAATCTGCCAGAAACTGCGCCGCCAGTTGGGCATGGTCAAGCCGCTCAGTCCGCATGTGCTGCGGCATTCCTTTGCCACCCACCTGCTCGACGCAGGCACCGATCTGCGCAGCATTCAACTGCTGCTCGGCCATCGCGACCTGGAGACCACCGCCCGTTATCTGCATGTCTCCGAACACCGACTGCATGCCACCGCCAGTCCCCTCGATGATCTGTCCATTCGCGAGATCAAGACTTCCGATGGAGATGGCAGAAGAAGATGAGACCACATCGGCTCGAAGTAGCCGATGTCTTGCACGCTCACCAGCAAGAGTTCCTCGAACGCTGGGGACCGGTGGTCTCCCGCCAGCAACACAAGGCCCTGCGTGACATCGGCCTATGCCGTACCGCCGCTCTCGGCGCTCACCTGCAACAGTGCGACGCCTGTTCCTATCAGGCCGTCAGCTATCTCTCGTGCCGCAACCGGCATTGTCCCAAGTGCCAGTCCACGGCCCGCGATCGCTGGCTCAGCAGGCAGGCGGCCAGCCTGTTGCCCGTGGCCTATTCCCACGTGGTCTTCACCCTGCCGGAACAACTGGCACCGCTCGCACTCCGCAATCAACGCTTGCTCTACGACCTGCTATTTCGTGCCGCCTCAGAAACCCTGTCGCAGATCGCCGCTGATCCTCGCCATCTCGGCGCACGCATCGGAGTGCTCGCCGTACTCCATACCTGGAGCCAGAACCTGCGCCACCATCCTCACCTGCATTGCCTGGTCCCCGCCGGTGGACTCGCCCTCGATCATTCCCGCTGGATCGCCTGTCGACCGGGTTTCTTCCTGCCGGTGCGCGTACTCAGCCGCCTCTTCCGGGGCAAGATGTTGGCCTTCCTCCAGCAGGCTTATAAGAACGGAGAACTCCGTTGCCTCGGCACCACGGCCAACCTCGCCGATCCGCGTCAGTTCCACTCTCTGTTGCGTCTGCTGCGCTCCAAGGAATGGGTCGTCTATGCCAAACCACCCTTCGGCGGACCCCGAGCATGTTCTCCAGTACCTGGCCCGCTATACCCACCGCGTTGCCATCGCCAACGGCAGGCTTCTCGATCTCGTGAACGGTCAGGTGCGCTTCCGCTGGCGCGATTCCAAACACAACAACCGCATCCGGGTCATGACCCTCGATGCGGTCGAGTTCATCCGCCGCTTCCTGCTGCACGTCCTGCCCTCGGGCTTCGTCAAGATCCGCCACTTCGGTCTGCTGGCCAACCGTAATCGCCGAAGCGCACTCGCTCTTTGCCGATTACACCTCAACGTAGCCGCCACAGAAACCACCGCGATTCTCACGCAATTACAGCAGCCGACCCTCCATCGCTGCTGCCCCAGTTGTCAGCGCGGAACTCTGCACATCCTCGCCCGGCTCTCCGCCTATGCCTTGGCCACCTACACCACCCTGGCTTCCACCGGCCCCATCGACTCTTCCTGAGCTCCACCTATGACTATGCGAACAACAACTCGCAGGCCCACTCTGACCAGTCCATCGCGGGTCGCAGCACCCTTGTGCTCAAAATCGCCTACACCACCCATTCTGCCCACCAGCCCTCGATCCTAAGTACCCTTGCAATCTTTATCCTCGTGCCGCTGTCTACCTACCAACCATGCTGCCAAACGCTGCCCATGCTTTATCCCCGCAGGCCCCAAACCGCATTCAATCCCCATAGAGACGCGCTAGCGGCTTACTGCAAATCGCCCTATCGACAATGCTCCGCCCATCGTTATCGCCATCCACCGCAATCTGCCTGCGGAGCACTTCTCGCCAAGTGAGAATTATGTTGTCGCGAAGGCGCCTTTTGCAGTAGGTAATCAATTGCGTCGATTCGCACACGATACGGCCATCCTGCCCCCAAGATTATTTTCCTCCGCGAAAGTACCCTGCGCTGCCGTCACCCATTCCATGGTAAGATTCACCTCTTTAAACGCGCCATTCGTCATCCAACTCCAATCCAACCGGAAGACAGGGAGGACCGCATGACCGAAGAAGCAATCAAGCATCATCACGATTCGGCCGACACCGCGAAACCATGCGGATGTTCGGGCGCCAGTGGACACGACTGCGAGTGCGAATCGTGTCGCGCGAAAACCGAAGGCGGCTGGGTATACGCACTGGGCACTGTCGGGGCGCGCTTCCCCAGCCCTGGTGTCGAGAAGGAATTCGCCCAAGCGCTCAGCCGCGGCAATGCCAAAGGACTCACCGACCCGCAGGCCTTTCACGCCGCGTTGGCCAAACCGGAAAACCGCTACCTGGTGCGCCAGCTCTGCTGGGTGTTCTCCGTCGATCACATTGAGACTTACCTGCTTGCGCCGCGGGATCCTGCCGACTACGCCTTGCTGGTCGAGGCGCTCCGTCCCAATCCCTCGCCCATGGATCTCGATGTCGTGATCGGTGTGCGGGGACCGGTGGCGCCGCCCGAAGCCTGCAATGGGCTGCGCGTGCCCATCGTTGCCTTCGATCAGCTCTACTCGTTCGATCGAGAATCGCTGGTAGGTTCACTCCCGCGTCCCGAGAAGACCTCGGCCAAGGAGTATGGGCCGGTAGCGGAAGAAGTGCTCGACCGGATTTTGCAGATTACAGGCAATGCCGGCGCCACCGCCCAGGACCGCGCGTTGAACTATCTGGCGATGCGCTATCCCGCGATCTACACGCGGGCGGCCGAAGAGTTCGCTCACAATGCTTCGCTGACGTGCATCGATGTTCGGCCTTCGGCACTCAGCGGCGCGCGCAAGATTGTGGACGTCGTCTTCGCCTACACCAATCGCACAACCGATGTGGTCGAAAAATTCTTCGTGCGGATTGACGCAACCGAAGAATTTCCCTTCCTCCTATCGAAGCTGTCGCCCTACTTCGACCACTGAGTCGAGAGACGAAATTCATCATGTCACTGCCAGGTTGCACAGCGGCCTCCGTCCTGGAACGGAAGGGGGGCGGAGAAGGCGGAGGTCTCAACGTTCCTCCGGTTGCATCTTGGGATATGGCGATTTTGCGTCAACGATGACACAATGCGTTCTGACCCTAGCGCCCGCATTCTGATAAGTTGTCGCTTGTGGGACCGGCAAGTATAGGCGAATCGTTCTGAAGTGGGCTCGCGATGCGGCACGAACGCCGCGCCGATGTCCACGAAGCCTTCCTGAGCCTCGGCTGCTGCCTAGTCTATTGGAACCACCTCAAAGTGCAGAAGGGGGTGTTTTGAAACGCGCTCTTATGATAATTTTGCTCAACTGCCACCGGAAAAGTAGTGGCTGTGCTAACATTCAAACCGCGAGACGGATGAGGTCTATGGAATCAGAAGCAACAGACCTAGTCGAGCGTCAACGTGGAAGGCGAGTTTCCGTACTCGGGGAAAAAGCTGTCGCCTAGTTAAGGCTGTAAAGGAGTCGCTTATGAGAATGCCAGGATTTACGTCCGACGAGGCGCTGCCGCAGACTTCTCAACCTCCGATGGCCAGAACGGCGTGCGGCTTCATAGGCGGGATATACGGGTGGTACTGCTGCTGCGAACTCGCCAACGTCTGCATTACGATCCCTTTCCGCGGTAGGGTCTGCTTTGATATATGCTCCAACGTGCATTGCGTGGGTTTTGGCGTTCCGCAGATATTGTCCTAGCGACTTCGGCATTCGACTGGATTGGCTCAAGTCTGTGCTGGCCGGAATTTCTCTAGCATGCAAAATCGGCCGAAAGGCGCGTGAGCTTGAGCTCTGAGCAGTTTCCCCTAGGCGGTGGAGAAGGCCAAAATTCTGCTGCTCGATTGTCCTTTTCGGCCCATTAGAATCGCACCCTCCCGGATTGTCGGCAATCCGAAAGTTACCCGGTGCGCGCCGGCCTTCGGGACTCGCTTGAGGATGCGAGGAGGGTTTTGTTACATCCTCTAAAGACTTTGTGTCGTCCGGCGAGTGCGGGTTAAGAACTCGTCGTCCTGACTTCGGTGCCCGAGGAAACGCCGTCTTTCGTGGTCAACGACCACGCCATACGAGGCGTATTATGCGCCAGGCCAATTCTTCCTCTGGTATCCACGATGATGATTCCCCCGTGGCCGTTAAGGCGGGCCTTCAGGTAGTACAGTGCGCGCTGCGCGGCCTCCTGAGGAACAAGCCCGTCCTCCACGCGGTCCGCCGCCCATTTGCTGAGGACCAACTTCATCATGGGCTCGCCCCACCCGGTCGTGGAAACCGCGGCGCTGCGGTTGTCGGCATAACAGCCACAGCCGATCAAGGACGAATCACCCACGCGGCCGGGAGCTTTGTTCAACGTGCCGCCGGTCGAAGTGGCTGCCGCGATGTTGCCGTCGCAATCGAGGGCCACAGCCCCGACCGTGTCGCTCGAACGCATGGGGCCGAACTCGTCGGGCATTTCGAGATAGCTCTGTTTTTTGGCTTCGCGCAGGCGAACTACCTCACGCTCGAGAATCAGTTCGTCGTTGGAACATAACTCGATGCCATGCTGCTGAGCGAAACTCTCTGCTCCGGTTCCGACGAAGTACACATGCGGGCTCTCGGTCAGCACCTTCCTGGCGGCACGGATCGGGTTGCGGATGTGCTCCACGCAGCCCACACCCCCGGCGCGCAGGGTCGCTCCCTCCATCATCAGCGCATCCAGTTGCACCCGGCCATCCATGTTGAGGAACGATCCCCGACCGGCGTCGAAGGTTTCGTCCTCTTCCATGGCGACGACCGCCGCCTCAACCGCGTCAAGGCAGCTTCCGCCGCGATGCAGCACCTGCCAGCCTTGGGCGGCCGCGGCTTTCACCCCATGCAAGTGCGCCTCCAGCGCGTCGTCTGGAATCGCCCAGGCTCCGCCGTGGACCAGCATTACAGGGTTGACTGCCAAATCAGGACCTTTCGTCGCGATGTCACGGTTGCCGTCAGGCAAACCAAAAAAGCATACCAGAAGGGCGGTGAAGCGCTATCGAGAGGGCTCAATCAGGCCGTCATCGAGCTTGACATGTGGCACACATGCAAGTATGCTAAGCACATGTCGCGAATGATTCAGTTGCGTAATGTTCCTGACGCCTTGCATCGCACCCTTAAGGCCCGGGCGGCCATGGCTGGCATGTCGCTTTCGGACTACCTGCTGGCCGAAATCCGCGAGATCGCAGAACGTCCAACCCTGGCCGAGTTGCAGCAGCGCATGCAGCGGCGCCAACCCGTAACCTTGCCGGAATCGGCCGCAGTCACGGTACGCGCCGTGCGTGATGCGCGGTGATCGTGCTTGACGCCTCAGCCGCTGTCGAGTGGTTACTGCAAACATCGAAGGGAGCGCGGGTCGCGCATCGGATCCTGTCGTCGCGAGAAACCTTGCACGCTCCGCATCTGCTCGACGTCGAGGTAACGCAAGTCTTCCAACGTCAGGTGGCGCAAGGAGTTATCGCGGCGTCTCGAGCCGAGGAGGCTTTACAGGACCTGCTGGATCTTCGGGTTAGACGCCATCCGCACGTCTTGTTTTTGCGGCGCGTTTGGGAGTTACGCGACAACCTGACTGCCTACGACGCCCTCTATGTTGCGTTGGCGGAGGCGCTCCACGCGACGCTCCTTACCCGCGACGGCAAACTTGCCCTCGCACCTGGCCATCACGCGCGCGTCGAAGTGATTTAGCGGAATATTCGCTGGCCAAAGGGCGCATAAAACGAGAGGGTGAGATTGTCTATGTCGAGTACGACCCTCATTTCGGCGCAGGAATATCTTGCGACCAGTTACCGGCCTGACCGGGAGTTCCTTGACGGCGCCTTGTGCGAGAGGAACCTGGGGGAATTCGAACATAGCTTCTTGCAAACTGCCATCCTAGCCTGGTTTTGGACAAGGCGAAAAGAATGGAAAGCTTTGCCGCTTGTTGCGCAGCGGGTCCAGGTAGCGCCAACTCGCTTTCGAGTTCCCGATGTGACCCTCCTGCGCTCGGATCAACCACGCCAGCCGATCGTGACTACACCTCCGCTGATCCTGATCGAAGTTCTTTCGAAGGACGACACCCTCCGCAGCATGAGGGAGCGGGTTGATGACTATCTGAACTTTGGCGTGCAGCATGTCTGGATTCTCGATCCCGCCACCCGATGCGCTTACGTCTGCAGCCCGACCGGTTTTCAGGAACCGGAGAGCGGCGTTTTAACCGTTCCCGGCACGCCCATCCGCCTGGTTTTGAACGAACTCTTCAAGCAGGTCGAACCGGCGTCGTAAAAAACCGCCAACCGAAACTGGGGCGTTGTTGTTGTGTCCGATCCGTCGTCTGCTATTCCACTGTAGCCTGATTTAATCTAGTGCCATGGGCGATCTTGGCCGCATGCTGATTTTTGTGGGTGGGCTGCTGCTCGTCTTTGGGATTATTCTCATCCTCGCGGGCAAAGTGAACCTGCCCATTGGGCGCTTGCCGGGAGACATCGTCTATCGCGGCAAGAACACGACGTTTTATTTCCCCCTGGTCACCTCCATCCTGCTGAGCGTGATCCTATCGCTGGTGCTGTATGTAGTGAACCGGATGCGGCGGTGAGGCGCTGTTCGCTCTTCGCTCTTCGCTCTTCGCTCTTCGCTCTTCGTTTGCTCTTCGCTCTTCGCTGTTGCCTTCAAGTGTTGAATATTGACCTACGGGATCCACCAATCCAATGCCGCCGTTCCGGGTAGTCAGTGTGTGAAACAAAGAACCACGCGCAAGGTACGAAGAGCGACTGGCGAAAAGCGAAAAGCGAACAGCGAACCGCGTCCGCCCTTGCGATACACTGCTCTCCAGACGCTCTTCCCATGGCCGACACGCAACAACTCGGGCTGGCCTTCCAAGCGCCGTCGCGCAAGATCTATCCGGTTCGCGAGCTGGTCGCGGCGGTCCGTACCCAGGTGGAACGCGCCTTCACCGACATTTACGTCGAAGGCGAGATCTCCAACTACCGGCCTGCCGAGTCTGGACATGTTTACTTCACGCTGAAGGATGGCTCGGCGCAATTGCGGGTGGTGATGTGGCGGACCCAGGCGCGACTGTTGCGCTTTCGTCCGGAGAACGGGCTCCAGATCATCGCTCGTGGCCGAGTCACCATTTACGACGAGCGCGGCGATCTGCAGTTTCAGGCGGAATACCTGGAACCCAAGGGCGCGGGCGCGCTCCAGCTTGCCTTCGAGCAGTTGAAGGCCAAGCTGGCCGCCGAGGGTCTGTTCGATCCCAGCCGTAAGCGGCCGATCCCAGCGTTGCCCCGGCGCATCGGGGTAGTGACCTCCCCGCGGGGCGCCGCTATCCAGGACATCCTGAACATTCTGCGCCGCCGGCACGAGTCGGTTAGCGTGCTCATCTACCCCGCGCAGGTGCAGGGCGAGAGTGCCGCTGCGGAAGTGAGTGCGGGCGTGCGCTACTTCAATCGCCACGGCAGGGTGGATGTGATCGTGGTGGCGCGCGGCGGAGGTTCGTTCGAAGACCTTTTCGCTTTCAACGATGAAGCCCTGGCGCGCACAATTGCAGCCGCGCATGTTCCCGTGATCTCTGCCGTCGGCCACGAGACCGACTTCACCATCTGCGACTTCGTCGCCGACCTGCGCGCACCGACTCCGTCGGCGGCTGCGGAACTGGTCATCGAGTCGAAGCAGGGACTGGCGGAGAAGCTGGTTTCGCTGCGGCAACGCATGACCCAGGCCGTGAACTACAAACTGTTGCGTGCACACAATGGGCTTTCGCGTCTGGCCCAGCACGCCGTGTTCGCGCGCATGCAAGACAGCATCGCGCGCCGCCAGCAGCGGGTGGATGATCTGGTTTTCCGCATGGCGCAGTCGCAATCGGAGGTGCTGAAGGCCCTGTCGCGACGCCTCGGGAATGTCGAGGCCCCTCTCCGCCGCCACGATCCTCGGGTGCTCTTAGCCGTGATGCGCCGCCAGCTCGATGGACAAACTGCCGCGCTACATTCTTCCATCCTGCGGCGGTTGGTGGCGCGACGAAACGAACTCGATGGGCTGACGGTAGCCTTGGGTCGGGCTGGCGAGACAGTCCTGTTACGCCGGCGGGCCCACTGGCAGCAGTTGTATAGCAGCTTGGAGGCGCTTTCGCCCAAGGCGATCCTGGCCCGCGGATATGCGCTGGTTTTCGACGACCAAGGCCGCCTGGTGAAACACGCTGCGCAGCTCAAGCCCGGTAGCCGGGTCCGCGCCCAGCTCAGCCGTGGCGAGTTCACCGCGAAAGTTGATCAGGTCAAGGATGAGCCAGCGGAAGATGGATAGTGGTGGAGAACGAGATCGATTTCGCTATTGGTGTATTCGAAGGAAGGCGACGTGTCATCCTGAGCGCAGCGAAGGGCCCCTATGGCTGGCAAGAAGCATGAGTAGTTCGCGTCTGCATTGCTATTCGGTTTACATTCTCGGCAGCCTCAGCGGCACACTGCACATCGGGATCACCAGCAACTTGCCCTTTCGGGTGCGTCAGCACAAAGAGCACACTTTTCGCGGGTTCACCGCCAAATATGAGGTTGCGCGCTTGCTCCATTACGAGACCTAGGGCGAGGTTTCGACAGCCATCGCTCGCGAAAAACAGTTGAAGGGTTGGTAGCGGGAGAGAAAGATTGCGCTGATCGAGAAGAGCAACCCGCAGTGGAAGGACTTGAGCCACGGGTGGTATGAAAAGCCAGTGCGAAGCACGTTTCCAGGGTAGATTTGAGCGGCAATAGGGTTGCTTCGACTCCTCGCTGCGCTCGTCGCTTGATTTCATAACAACGACGGCTCGCAACCGTGCCGAGTAAACTTGTTCTCGCAAAAGGCCAAGACTCGGACGAAAGGAGCCGTCATGAAGATTATAGGCTGTGATTTCCATCCGAGTTTCCAACAAATTGCCATGGTCGACACGGAAACAGGCGAGTACACGGAACGGAAGCTGACCGCGGCCGAGGCGCGACCGTTCTACGCTGGGCTGCAAGGCCCGGTGATCGTGGGCATGGAGGCTTGCGGCAACACCTTGTGGTTTGAGCGCTTGCTGGCCGAGCTGGGCCACGAGTTGCGCCTGGGCGACGCCGCCCAGATCCGGGCCCGGGAAGTGCGCAAGCAAAAGACCGACCGGCGCGATGCCGCTCTGCTGTTGCGGCTGTTGCTGGAAGGCCAGTTTCCCGAGCTGTGGGTGCCGAGCCTGGAGCAGCGCGACCTGCGGCAACTGCTGTTGCATCGCCACAAATTGGTGGCCATGCGGCGACAGGTGAAAAACCAGTTGCAGCATCTGGCGCTGAATCAGGGAGTGCAGCAAAAGCGCAAGCTGTGGAGCGCGGCGGGACGCCAGTTGCTGGAAGCCCTGCCGCTGAGCGGGTGGACGGCAAAGCGACGCGACGATTCGCTGCAGTTGCTGGATGAGTTGGATCGCCGCATCGCCGAGTTGGACCTCGCCGCTCAGCAGGAGGCGAAGAAGAATTCCGTGGCGCGGCTGTTGCAGACCCATCCCGGAGTCGGTCCCATTACCAGCCTGGCCTTCGCGCTGACGCTGGGCCGGATCGAGCGCTTCGCCCACAGCCGCCAGGTGGTCAGCTATCTGGGGCTGAATCCGGCCGAGCATTCCAGTGGCGGGCGGCAGCGGTTGGGCCGCATCAGCAAGCAAGGCAATCCCCTGGTACGCAGTTTGTTGGTGGAAGCGGGACAGAGCGCGGCGCGCCTGGTCCCAGAATTGAAGCGCGCTTATCAGCGGCTGAAGCACCGCAAGCATTCGGCCGTGGCCAAGGTCATGGTGGCGCGCAAATTGGCGGTGCGGTTGTACTGGATGTGGCGCAGCCAACAACCCTACGCCGCCGCTCGCACGCAGGGCAGCCCGAGTCATCCTGTGGTGTCGGAATAAGACCGGTCACTTGAGTGGGCCCCCTGCCTCCCAGAAGGGTCTGGGAGTTCGAAGACAAGAATCATGGTTGGTGAAACAAACCGAATAGATGGTTGGTGGAGCGAAGGCTGCCATCAGTGATTCTCGTAGCGCGCGAGTCTTGGTCCTATGCAGAGATGGTGTTTTCCACTAGAGCGAAATGGCGCTACTTTAAAACCGTGGGCGTCGCCGCTTTCGTGCGCCCTTGACACCGCCGTCGTTGTTATAGACAGGATGACACTCCAAGAACCTCCTGCTCTGCATTAGAATGAGGGCACCTAGCGCGGACTCTGGCCGCGAACGGGCAACCGCGAAAATGCCAAACTTCAGCTACATTCCGCGAGTGCCGATGACTGCGGTCTTCGACATTCTGGTGGTGGCGTTTCTCGTCTACGAGTTCCTTAAGCTCATCAAGGGCACGCGTGCGATTCCCGATGCTGGTGGCTGTGGTGATTCTGGCCGTCGCCTTTTGGGTTGCGCACGTGGAAGCATTGAAGACGGTGGACTGGCTGTATCACCACGCTGTTGCCCTATGCCATCTTCGCGCTCATCGTCGTCTTCGGCGCGGAAATCCGGCATGCCCTGGCGCGCCTGGGACGGAGGCTGTCAGCCGCCCGCGGCGGCGTGTTCAGTGGCGCCGACAGCTATGAAGACATCGTGCTCGCGGCCAATCACTTTTCCCAGACCCTCACCGGCGCGCTGATTGTCATTGAGCGCGAGATTGGCTTGCGGACGTTTATCGAAAGTGGAGTGCCACTCGACGCCAATCTCTCCTTCGATTTACTGGTCACAATCTTCCGTCCCAGCGCGCCTTTGCACGACGGCGCCGTCATTGTGCAGAAGGGACGTATTGCCGCGGCTGCCTGCTTCCTGCCGCTCTCCATGAATCCGCGTGCTCTCCACGCAGTTTGGCACTCGCCATCGCGCGGCCATCGGGATCACGGAAGAGACCGACGCCGTCTCGGTGGTGGTGTCGGAAGAGACGGGTTCCATCAGCATCGCGGTGGGCGGGACAAATCGAGCGCGACATTACTGTCGAGTATTTGCGCGAGCGACTGAGCGAAGTGCTGCGGCGATATGTGCCGGCGGCCACGTTGCCCACCACCATTACCGACCGCGAACTGTCTTCCGACGAGCACCCGGTCGAGCGTCTGGGCACGACAAGGACCTTGCCGATGGAACGGAGCGATAAGCATGCTCGACTGGCTAAGCAACTTCTTCCGCAAGTATGTCCTGAAGAACTTGCTCTTCAAGACGGTCTCGCTGGCGGTCGCCGTGATTGTTGTGGTGGGCGGTGGGGCGCGATCCCACCATCGAAATTCCCATGACCGTTCCGCTGGAGTTTCAGCACGCGCCCGACAACCTGGAGATGAACTCCGACTATCCGTTGCAGGCGCGAGATCACGATGCGCGGGCCCGAGCGTTTGTTGCGCCAGATCAATCCCTCCGAAGTGCACGCCGTCCTCGACCTGCAGGGCGCAGGTCCCGGCGAGCGGACCTTCGATCTCACGCCGAAACGAAATCCATGTGCCCCGCAACGTCGAAGTCGTGCAGGTGGTGCCGGCACAGTTTCACATCAGCTTCGATCGCAGTGCCACGCGGTCGGTGGAAGTGCAGCCCCGCGTCATTGGCAGCTTGTTGAGCGGATATGACATAACCGATGTGAAGGCCGATCCCTCGCAAATCATGATCGTCGGTCCGGAGAGGAGAGTGGACGCCGTTGAGAATGCTCTGACCGATCCCGTGGATGCGACCGGCGTGGTGGGCAAAGCGACATTCACTACCCACGCCTACGTGACCGATCCACTGGTGCGCGTGCAGAAACCGGGACCCATCCATGTAACGGTGACGACCGGCAAATCTCCCGAAGGGAAGCGCCGCCTTTAGCGCCGTGATGGCAACGATGCGACAACTATTCGGGACCGACGGAATTCGGGGCGTCGCGGGCGAGTATCCGCTGGATCGGCGAACGGTGTACGCCATCGGACGCGCGCTGGGGCAGCGGCTTGCCGCACGTGAAGCAGCGCCCGCGTCGTCATCGGACAGGACACGCGCGAGTCGAGCGCCTGGATCGGCTCGGTCCTCGCGGCGGGACTGGAAGCGACCCGAGTGCAGGTGGTGAGCGCCGGCGTTATCACTACGCCGGGGTTGCCTACCTGACCCGCGCCAACCGATTTTCGGCGGGCATTGTCATTTCGGCCTCGCACAATCCCTGGCAGGACAACGGCATCAAGGTCTTCGGCGCTGACGGCTATAAGCTCTCCGACCAACTGGAGCATGGGATTGAAGCCGACATCTTCGCCCATCTGGAGCAGTTGACTGCCGGGGTTGCGGATGCGGTGGTGTTGGACTCGGGCATGCTGCCCGGTGAGCAAGGCTGCGTCAGCAGTATGCCGAGTGGCTGGCGGACTTGGTTTGTGCGACCGACTTAGCCGGCTGCGGGTGCTGGTGGATTGCGCCAACGGCGCGGCCAGTTCGATGGCTCCGCTGGTCTTTCGCGATGTGGGTCTTAGCGCCGACTTCATCCACATCGAGCCGAATGGACGCAACATCAACGCCGGGTGCGGCGCGCTGCATCCGGAGAATGTGGCCCAGGCCGTCGCCGCTGCGAACGGCAAGTACGACTTGGGCATCACCTTCGACGGCGATGCCGATCGCGCCATGTTCTCGGATGCAGCCGGACGAGTGGTGAACGGCGACGGCGTCCTGCTGCTGACCGCGCGCGACATGAAGACGCATGTTCGCTTGCACAACGACACGGTGGTCGCGACCACCATGTCGAACATGGGACTGGAAGCGGCGCTCAAGCGCAGCGGCATTCGCATGCTGCGCGCGCCCGTGGGCGACAAGTACGTGCTGGAAGAGATGCTGAAGACCGGCGCGACGCTGGGCGGCGAGCAGTCGGGACACATTTTGTTCCGCGATATGGACACCACGACGGGCGATGGAATACTGACCGCGCTGCGGGTGTTGGAAGTGATCGCGCGCACCGGCAAGTCGCTGGCGGAATTGGTCGCCGACATGAAAGTCTTCCCGCAGGAAATCAAGAATGTTCCTGTGCGCGAGAAGCTGCCGCTGGAACAGATCCCTGCAGTGATGGACGCCATTCGCGCCGCCGAGCGCGATCTCGACGGCAACGGCCGCGTGGTGGTTCGCTACTCGGGCACCGAAAAGCTGGCGCGGGTGATGATCGAAGCGGAAACGGACGAAGTCATGCGCCGCCACACCGATGCCATCGCAAATGCCATCCAGCAGGCGATTGGGGTGTGATTGACCACCGGTCAGATGCGCCGTGACAGCCGATGGCTGACGGCTGAGAGCTACCTATTCCAGGTCCCGCCAATTCGGTCCCACGCCAACCTCCACCTTCAGCGGCACTTTGAGCGCGTGCACATTCTCCATGCGCTCGGTGACCAGCCGCCTCATGGTGTCCACTTCGTCCTCAGGAACCTCGAAGACCAGCTCGTCGTGGACTTGGAGCAGCATTCGCGAGCGCAGCTTGCGCTCGCGCAGCTCGGCGTCAATGCGAATCATGGCGATCTTGATGAGGTCGGCCGCCGTGCCCTGTAGCGGAGTGTTCACCGCGGTGCGCTCGGCAAAGCCGCGCAGGTTGAAGTTCTTGCTGTGGATGTCGGGAATGGGCCGCACCCGCCCAAACAGCGTCGTGACTTTCTGGTCGCGGCGCGCCTGCTCCAGGGTTGCGTCGATGAAGCTCGCGCACGCCGCTGTACTTCTCGAAGTAGGCATCGATGAATTGCTTGGCTTCCTTGGTGTCGATGCCGATCTGCTGCGAGAGCCCGAACGCCGACAGCCCATAGACGATGCCGAAGTTCACCGCCTTGGCGCGGCGGCGATGTTCGGCATTGACCATCAGCGGCGGCACGCCAAACACCTGCGAGGCGGTGAGGGTGTGGATGTCCTCGCCGGCGCGATAGGCCTCGACCAGCAGCTTGTCGCCGGAGAAGTGCGCCAGCAGGCGCAACTCGATCTGCGAGTAGTCGGCGGCCAGCAGTACGTGTCCGGGCTCGGCGATGAAGGCGGCGCGGATTTCGCGGCCCAGCTCGGTGCGAATGGGAATGTTCTGCAGGTTCGGATTGACGGACGACAGCCGCCCGGTGGCCGAGCCGGCCATGTTGAACGTGGTGTGCAACCGCCTGGTGCACGAGTTGAGCAGCACCGGCAGCGCGTCCACGTAGGTGGACTTCAGCTTGGAAAGCTGGCGGTAGTCCAGCACCAGGCGCGGGACCTCGTGCTCGCCCGCCAGTCCTTCCAGCACGTCCACCGCTGTCGAGATGGTCTTGCCCTTGCCGTACTTGAATGGCTTCGGCAGGTTGAGCTTGTTGAACAGCACGTCGCCGAGTTGCTTGGGCGAATTGATGTTGAACTCGAAGCCCGACTTGTCGTAGATTTCGCGCGCCTTCGCGTTGATCTCGCGCTCCAGACGCTGTGACATTTCGGCCAGAACATCGCAGTCGAGCTTGACGCCGGCATCTTCCATGCGCGCCAGCACCGGCACCAGCGGCAGATCGATCTCGTCGTAAACCTTGCGCAGTCCGGTGTTCTCGATCTCGCCGCGCAACTTCTCGGTGAGCCGCAACGTGATATCGGCGGCTTCGGCCGGCGAAGGGCCCAATTTCAGATTGAACTGGCGCAGGGCGATCTGCGGCAGTCCGTAGGTTCGAGTACGTGGGATCGAGCAGATAGCCGTACAGCAAGGGATCGTGCTGCACGCCCGCGAGCGTCAGCGCCATGCTGGCCGAAAACATGCATCGCCGACTTGTAGTCGTGGATGGTCTTGGGGATCGACTCGTCGGCAAGCGCGCGCTTCAGGGGCTGGGCAACTTCCGAGTCATCCAGCGCCAGCGTCAGCGCCTTGCCCGGCTCGGCCGAAATCGCGACCCGCAGAGTTGCCGGAGCGGACGCAGACCTGCGGCGCCGCTGACAGCGAGAGCTGTTCGTTGTCTTGCTCTTCTTCGCTTTCTTCTTCGGCGGCACCGCTGGATTGCTGCGCCGCCGATTCCAGCGCGATGGCAAGCACTGCCCCGGGCTTTCTTGCGAGCGCCACAACCGCTTCGACCTCAGCGGCGGATTTCGCGTCGCGATAGTCGGTCTCGCCCAGTTCGACGCTTTCATGCAGGAAGTCCTGCACCAGCGTGGTGAATTCCAGCTCCGTAAACAGCGCGCGCGCGGCGGCCGGGTCGGGCTCCTGCGCGCGCATCTCCTCCGGCTCGAACTCGACAGCAACGTCGGTCTTGATGGTTACCAGCTCTTTGCTCAGCAGGATCACGTCGCGATTGTTCTGCAGCGACTCGCGATAGGTTTTGCGCTCGACTTCCGCGGCGTGCTCCAGCGCATTCTCCACGCTGCCAAAGCGCTGGATCAGTTCCACCGAACCTTTGTCGCCGATGCCGGGCGCGCCGGGAATATTGTCGATGGCATCGCCGCGCAGCGCCATCACGTCCACCACTTTGTCCGGCGGCACGCCCAGGATCTCTTCCACTTTGGCGGCGTCGCAGATGAGATTGTCCTTGGGCGGATTGAGCACGCAGATGCGCTCGCTGACCAGCTGCATCATGTCCTTGTCGCTGGAGACGACAAACACCGAATAGCCCGCGTCCACGGCTTGTGCGCCAGGGTGCCGATGACGTCGTCGGCCTCGAAGCCGGAAGCCTCGAGCATGGGGATGCGATAGGCCTCCAGCGCGCGCCGGATGTAGGGTATCTGCTGCGCCAGATCGTCCGGCATGGCTGTGCGATTGGCCTTGTAGCCGTCGTAGGCCACGTCCACGTAGGTCTGCGTCTTGCTGTCGAACTTGCGCAGGCTGGTCATGGCGGTGGCCTGCTCATCGCGAAAGGTCGGCGCGGCCACGTCGAAGACGGCCGCCAGGTATTGCGGCGCGAAGTCAGCCCGCAACTTGCGCAACATGTTGACGAAGACGAAGGTCGCGCTGGTGGGGATGCCGGTCTTGGTGGACATGGGCCGCTGCCGCGCCATGGCGTGATAGGCGCGGAAGATGAACGACATCGTGTCGATCAGGTAGATGCGGCCCTTCGAGCCGGTGGGCTCAGCGAGGCGCGGCGACTGGTGGCTTTGGTGGCGGTGCGTCTCGCGGCGCTGCCGGCTTGGCGGCGCTGGAGACGGTGGCGGATTTTGCGGTTTTTCGCGTGGAGGGCAAGAAGGAATTCTAACAAGCTTCCGGCCTAGCCGCTCTTCATGTGCCGAGTGACGGCAATTCCAGGAACGAGCTGTGGCGGAACGAATTTGAATGCCCTGGAAAGGATTGAGTGCACAAGCAGGTCAGAATCGCCACGTGACGATGTGGGTCGCATGCCCGCTCACCGCGAGTTCGAGAAACTTGTTGTCCTTTGAGTCGCGGCAGGCTGCGATCTCTACATCCACTTCAACCCATTGCGTCTCGCGCGTCAGAGTCGCTAGACAAATCTGCGAATATCTGTCCTCATCGACGTACCGGTGCGAACTGCTTTCTGCCGAGAACTTCGTAGAGTTCGGCGAGCACCGCAAAGGAAAGCAAGACTCGTTCCCCGTTCGAAGCGCCAGATCAAGGGCCTGACGAGGCTTTGAATCAGGCAGGAGCAATGCACTAACCAAGACGTTAGTGTCGAAAACGCAGCGCAACTAGGCGCCCTTCAGCAGAGAATCCAACATCTCCGGTGTGAGCCCGCGGGCCTTCGCCTTGTTCCCTACCTCATCGAGCACTTGCTGAAGCGAAGGATACTCGCCGGCGGCGAATTCGCGCAGCCAAAGACTCAGAAGGGCTTCAATCTTTCGCTTCTCCTCGGGCGGGGCGGACTCATACGCGCGCGCCGTTTGTGGATCAAGCGGAATCGTGATCGTAGGGTTAGCCATCGCGATGCCTCCTCACTATTCTACGGCGAGAAGGACTGATCGGTCATATTCCAGTCGCCGGAAGTCGGTCCTCACTCCACAAACATGCAATCCCCATACGAGTAGAACCGGTAATGCTCTCTGGACCGCGTGTTCGTAGGCCTGCAAGATTCGCTCGCGTCCGGCGAAGGCCGCGACCAGCATCAGCAGCGTTGATTTCGGCAGGTGGAAGTTGGTCAGCATGGCGCCAACCACGCGAAACTCGAATCCCGGATAGATAAAGATGTCGGCTTCGCCACTCTGCGCTCGTGATGCGGCCCATCGGCGTTTTGGCGTCGCACGCAAACTCCAGCGTACGAACGGTCGTGGTTCCCACGGCCACGATTCGCCGCCCGGCATCGCGCGCGCTCTGGATTCGTTCCGCGGCATCCTCTGAGATTTCGTACCACTCGCGATGCAGCTTGTGCTCCTCCACGACTTCCTCGCGCACCGGCTGAAACGTGCCCAGCCCCACGTGCAGCGTGATCTCGGCGGTTTCGATTCCGCGCTGCACGAATGCGCTCAAGAATTTCCGGCGTGAAGTGCAGGCCCGCCGTCGGCGCGGCGACCGAGCCCGGCGGCTTGGCGTAGACCGTCTGGTACTGCTCGCGATCGGCAGGGCGTGTCGGGGCGATCGATGTAGGGCGGCAGCGGAATGTGCCCGATGCGATTGAGCACGCCGAAGAAATCGTCCACCGGATCGAAGCGCAGATGGCGCTCGCCGAACGTTCCGCGCCCGACGATCTCAGCCGCGAGTTCATGCGACGATTCGGTCGGCATCCCCGCCGAAATAAATCCGCTCGCCCAATCCGAGTTTGCGGCCGGGATGCACCAGCGCCTCCCACTCCAGCGGATCGGCGGAGAGCTGTTTGGTCAGCAGCACCTCGACCCGGCCGCGCAGGAAGTCTTTCGCGGCGGGATTCTCGGCCGAGAGCCGCTGCGCGCGCGAGCCGCTGCGATGTCCGAAGAGCCGCGCCGGCAAGACCTTGGTATTGTTAAAAACCAGCAAATCGTCGGGCCGCAGCAACTCGGGAAAGTCGCGAAACGCCACGGTCTTCGAGCAGTCGTCCGACTGCGGCCGAGGTGCAGCAGCCGCGCCGCCGCCCGGTCGGCCAGCGGCTCCTGGGCGATCAGTTCCTCGGGAAGGTGGTAATCGAAGTCGGAGACCAGCACAAACCGATTATGCCTGACCGGACGCGCATCACACCCGCATGTTTGTGCAGTCCTTTTCGCGGCAGCCGAGTCCTGCGGTACGAATAGACAATCTAAGCCTTGTCGAGGGCGCATCCGGTGCCCAAATTCATGAAGACGGAGCAACAGCACCGGGACGAAATTGTCCGCTTCGGCAAGATTGCTGCACCAGACTGGCCTGGTGGCTGCCACCGACGGCAATCTTTCCGTGCGCCTGGAAAACGGAAATATCCTTTGCACGCCGACGCTGATGAGCAAAGGTCTGATGGAAGCCGGACGACCTGGTGATCGTGGACCCGCGCGGCAAGAAGGTGAGCGGCTCGCGCGACGTGTCCAGCGAAATCGCCATGCACCTGTTGATTTATCGCCTGCGTCCGGATGTGGGCGCGGTGGTGCATGCTCATCCGCCCACCGCGACCGGCTATGCGGCTGCCGGGATTGCGCTGGACAGCGCGTTGTGCTCGGAGATCATCGTGACCCTGGGTTCGGTGCCGCTGGCCAACTATGAAACTCCCGGCACGCCGGAGCTGGCGGAAGCGTTGGCGCCCCTGGTCGCCGAGCACGATGCCATCCTGATGGCGAACCACGGCGTGGTGACGTGCGGCGCGGACCTGCTCACCGCCTACATGAACATGGAGACGGTCGAGCACTTCGCCAAGATCGCGCTGGTGACTCATTTGCTGGGCAAGCAGCAACCGCTGAGCGATCAGCACGTGGACAAGCTGCGCGAAATCCGAGTGAAAGTATCGCAACCACAATCATGTGGGACTGCGAGCGCCAGGCAGAAAGATCTGATCGTCCGCCTCATTCTCCTCCAAAGCTGAACCGCAATCCCGCGCGGAAATTTGCCCGCAGCGCCGGATATCCCAGCACCTCGTTGTAGTGATTGTTCAGCAGCGTTATTCACGTTCGCATAAGCCGTCACGTGGTGATTGATGGCGTACCAGCCGCCGAGATCGACGCGCGCATAACCCGCAGCATAGTAGATGGGCGGAATGTATCCGAACAGAAAGTCGGAATCCGGCCGCTGGCCCGATGGCGGTCACGCCGAGGAATCGCGCCCCAGCGCTGTCGGGTATAGGTCAGCAGCAACATGCCAGCTTGCTTGGGACGTCGCAGCAGCGGCGCGCCCATGCCGTAGATCCGCGGATCGCAACCGGCCATCGGGATCGCAAGGCGGCGCCTGCTGAATCTGGGTGGAGGTGTAGGTATAAGCGGCGGTCAGCGACAGATGGCTGGCGACACGGCCGCTCAGCACGACTTCGGCGCCCTGCGCCATCGCGCGATTGAAGTTCACGTACTGGCTGGTGCTGGTGATCGGAGTTGTACACGTATTCGATCTGGTCGCGAAACTGATTGTGGATAGTACACGGCGCTGAGCGACAGCGCGGTTGTTGAACAGCGACTGCTAGCACGCCGGCTTCGATAGCGCGGTTCTGTTCCGGTTGCAGGTTGGGATTGGGCAGCGTGGGAAACGTGCCGGTGATGCCGAAGGTTTGCTCGAAGCTGGGCTCCTTGATGCCTTCGCGAATAGCCAAAGTGCAGGCGGGTGCCGCTGAAGACGGTGTTTCCGCGCCAGCGCCAGGAACGTCGCCGGAAACACGCGGGCTGACTTTGCCGCCGAAGCTGCTGTTGTTGACGTAGCCGACGCCCGGCCAGCACCGACAGCCGCCGCCACACGATGGTCTGCTGCGCGAACAGATAGTTGTTGAAGCGCAGGCCGTGAGTAGTGCTGATTCCAAAGTCCGAATTGTTGTTGATGTACCCGTTCTCGTCTTCAAAGTTGTAGCCCAGCGTGGTCTGCGCCCAGGGCCGCGGCGTGTAGATTCCCTGGTAGGCAAAGCCGGCGAGGTTGTACTTGGTCAGGCTGTTGAAAGCGCTATCGAATGGCCGGTCAGAGTCGTCGACCGGATTCACGTTAAGCGCGACGTGGTGGTACTCGAAGCCGCTGAACTGGTGCTGCCAGGCGCCCGGCCCGCTGACCGTGAGATCGCCGCTGGCGAGGAAGTTGTTCTGGTGCGCGTACTGGTTCGGATCGGGCGGAAGCTCGGGATTGCCGTTGAACCACCAGTTCGACTGAATGCCTGTCCAACTGTTGTAGTGGCGGGCGCGCAGGCGAAATGCCACGCGATCGGAGATGTCGCACGCCAACGTTTCCGCCTTGCAGCGAGTTCGAATAGGCGTCGTTGACTCCCTGGCCTTGGGTGTTGAACTGGTTGGCAAAGACGTTGTAGTCGAAGATGCCGCGCGCTCCCGCCAGCGAAGCATAGCCGTTGGCGGTGGAGAAATTTCCGCCATCGGCGCCGAACTGAATCTCCGGCGTGCGGGTGCTGCCGGTCGCGGTCCAAAGCTGCACCACGCTGGTCATGGCGTCCGATCCGTACACCGTGCTCTCGGGACCGCGTTCCACCTCCAGCCGGTCGACGTTGTTCATGGGAACCACGCCGAAGTCAAAGATGCCGCCGGGATCGTTCACCGGCACGCCATCCACCAGCACCTTGTTGTAATTGGATTCGCCGCCGCGCACGAACAAGCTGCGCGAGATTGCCGCGCCGCCCGGTGCTGCTGACGATCGCTCCGGGAATGTAGAGCAAGGCATCGGGGGCGGAGACGGGATTGATCGCGTTCAGCTGCTCAGCTGGTCAGCACGCCGACCGAGGTGCCCGTCTGCTCGGCCGTCGCGGGAGTTGCGGTGGCGGAGACGACGACCGTCTGCGGCGTGGTCGCAAGCTTCAGTTGAACGGTGAGGGTCTGCCGTCTGCCGGAATGGAAACTTGCTGCGACTGCTCGGCGAATCCCGGCGCGAGCACCACCAGCGCGATATTGCCCGTCGGCAAGATGGGGAACGTTGCGGTGCCATCGCCGGCGGTGGTTTGCACTCCGACTCCGGCGTTGTCGCTGGCGCGGAACAGGCTGACCTGCACGCCGGAGACGCGCTCGCCGGAGGGACTTTGCACCGATACTTTGAGATCGGCCGGCGAGAGCTGCTGTGCGAACACAGCAGGCGACGAGAACCACGGACATGGCGAGAGACGAACGCGAAGACATGACACTCCTCCTTTGCACGCGAAAGGGGTTGGTGACGTAGTTCGCGCCGGTCTCCTGGCTTGCGAGTTGCGATTGGCATCGCGGACAGCGGCGGGGCCTTCCCGTTTGCACAGTGGCCTTTCCGCCAGAGACTCGCTTACAGTTGCGCGGCAGCGCGGGCTTCACACCCGCTTCCCAGTTCCGCCCGATGGCGGAACGCGCGAACATCGATTGGCAAGGAACAATCCTGAGACCCAGCATCGGCTCAGGATGAGACTTACGACTGTACTGGCAGGGGCGAGCAGGTGTCAATCGCGGTGTGCGGAAAACTGCGCTTCGGCGAACGCGGTGACGCGCTCCAGCGCGGCCTGCATCTCGGCGTGATAGCGGTCCAGCGCCGCGTCGTCGGCGTCGGGCGGAACGAAGATGTTCTTCGCCACGCGCACATAGGCGCGCGAAAACGGTTTGGGAATGAGCATCGCGTCCCAAGTCTTCAGGACCCAGGCCTTTTCGACGGCGACATAGAACGCAGTGATCGGGATGCCGGTCAGGCGCGCCAGCATCACCGGGCCCTTCTTGGCGACATAGCGCGGCCCGCGCGGGCCATCGATGGTGAAAGCTACAGCGCCTCCGGCTTTCGACCATGGTCTCCATTTCCAGCAGGCCGCGCTGGCCTCCGCGCGAACTGGAGCCGCGCACCGGCACAAATCCGAAGCGGCGAATCACGCGCGCGATGTATTCGCCATCGCGGCTGAGGCTGGTCAGCACTCCGATATCGCGATTGCGAAACAGCCAGGTCGCCGGCAGCACGCAGCGATGCCAGAAGGGATAAATGCCGGGAGCAATGCTCGTCGAGGCCGCGAATGGAGCCTTCTTCGTAGGTGATGGTCATGCGCAGCGTGCGGCCGATGAGCCCCACCACCGCAGACGCGATCCACGAAACCAGCGCGAGCTGTATCCGCTGCAGCGAGCGTGAGGCGGAGCGGGTGAGGCTCGGCTCGGCGGCTGCGCTGGTTGGATCGGGCACGCCAGAATTCTAACCTGCGGTACCTTAGCCAGCGGTTCCGAGGCCGTTCACAGAAGTATAAAATTGCGAACGATTTGCCGGCCATGCTCGGTAAGCACGCTCTCAGGATGAAATTGCACGCCTTCCACCGCGAACTTGCGGTGCCGCAGTCCCATGATCACGCGCTGGCCCCCTGCGGTCTGCGCAGGTGGCTGAAATTTCCAGCTCATCCGGCAGGTCTTTCTCCTGGACGATCAGCGAGTGATAGCGGGTGGCCGTCATGGGCGAAGGGATGCCGCGGAAAATTGATTTGCCATCATGTTCGATGGAGCTGGTCTTGCCGTGCATCAGCGTGGCGGCGCGCACGACCTTGCCGCCGAAGGCTTCGCCGATCGCCTGATGCCCGAGGCACACGCCCAGCAGAGGCACGCTTCCCCGCAAAATGGCGGATCAGTTCGATGCTGATGCCGGCTTCCTGCGGCGTGCACGGGCCGGGAGAGATGACGATGCGGTCGGGATGAAGCTCCTCGATTCCGCTGACCGTGATCTGGTCGTTGCGGCGCACTACTACTTCCTCGCCCAGTTCGCCGAAGTATTGCACCAGGTTGTAAGTGAACGAGTCGTAGTTGTCGAGGACAAAGACCATAAGTCAATTTCGAGTTTCAAGTTTCGAGTTTCGAATCGTTTCAGCCCCTGACTCGGACACTTGCTTCTACGCATTCTCGCACGCCCTCAACAGCGCACTCGCTTTGTTCATGCACTCCTGGTATTCGCTCTCCGGGATCGGAGTCGGCGACGATGCCTGCTCCCGCCTGCACGATAAGCGCGGTCGCGATGCAGGACCATGGTGCGAATGGCGATGCAGGAATCCAGATTGCCCGCATAATCCGCGTAGAGCACCGAGCCGCCGTACACGCCGCGACGCACCGGCTCCAGCTCCTCGATGATCTCCATGGCGCGAACCTTGGGCGCGCCGCTCAGCGTGCCCGCAGGGAAGCAGGCTGCCAAGCGCGTCCAGCGCGTCGAGATCGCCCCGCAGCTCTCCCTCCAGCGCCGAAACCAGGTGCATCACGTGCGAGTACTTCTCCACGTACATCAGGTCGCGCACCTTCACCGTGCCGTATTCGCTGACCCGGCCCAAGATCGTTGCGACCCAGATCGACCAGCATGACGTGCTCGGCGCGCTCCTTTTCGTCGGTGCGCAACTTCGCAATCAGCCGTTCGTCTTCGGCCGGCATCTGCCCCTCGCTTGTGCGTTCCGGCAATCGGGCGATATTCCAGCTTTCGCCCGGACACGCGCACCAACATCTCCGGCGACGCGCCCAGGACATGCATGTCGTCAAGCTTCAGGAAGAACATATACGGCGAAGGATTCACAGTGCGCAGCGCGCGATAAATCTGGAAGGGCTCGGCGGGCGGCTTGAAGTCCAGTCGCTGCGAAAGCACGACCTGGAAGATATCGCCGGCGGCGATGTATTCCTTGGCACGGCGCACGCTGGCCACGAACTCATCGTGCGAGGTGCGTGGTGGACCTTGATCGTTTTCTTTTCGTCGTTGCGTAGACCAGTCAATGTTGCTGTGCGCGCACTCCGCGGGCCAGCTTTGCCTCGATGGCGGCAATGTCGGCGAGAGCGCGATCATACGCTTTGCGCGGCGATTCGCGCGGACGTCGGCGGCGGCAATGATGTGCAGCTGGTGGCGCAGGTGGTCGAACGCCAGCAGCCGGTCGTAAAAGGTGAATACGCAATCCGGCAGCCCCACGTCGTCCTTGGCGCGTTCCGGCAGGCGTTCGAACTGCCGCACCATGTCGTAGGCGAAGTATCCGACGCCGCCGGAAGTGAACGGCGGCAGGCCGGGAAGAGTCGCGGGACGATATTGCCGCAACGCTCCCGCAACAAATCGATCACGCTGCCCTGGCGGCGTTCAACTGAGCGACGCCTTCGCGGATCGTCCAGCTCTCTGCCTCGCGCGGTGATCACCCTGCGCGGTTGTGCACCCAGAAAGGTATAGCGCCCGATCTTCTCCCCGCCTTCGACCGACTCCAGCAGGAAAGCATACTTCTGCCTCGCAGCGATGCTCAAGAAAGCCCCGACCGGAGTCAGCAAATCCGCGTTCAGGGTCTTCGCTACCGGAACCAGCGTCGCGTCGCGGCTGAGCTGCAGGAAGCTTTTATAGTCGGGGGTGACCATGGGCTTCATACGTAAGCTGCCAGTTGTACTGGGATTATACGGGAGGCAATGCAAGCGTTTGGTAGGGCGTCACTTTGGGAGAGGTGGATCCAAAAAGTCGTCACGAATCGGCGGCGAAGGGCCTCCTTTGAGCGGCTGGAAAAAACTGGATTCCTCAACCTACATTGCGTCAATGAGTTAAATGACGCGCGCCACAGGGTTCGGACCTGTGGCTTTCACTGTGTGAAGATGTAACAACTTTTAGTTTCAGTAGCTTACGTAGACCCGATCGAAGTTTCATCGGGCTGGTCGCCGGGCTGACCTGACGAGCGCCACAACGAGGTGCGTTGCCCTGTGGCCGCGACAATTGTCACTGACTTGCGAGAAAAATAGTGAGAACATAAATGGGTACGGATTTGAATCTGTACATCGCGCACCTCTCCAGAGTCGGCCTCCCATTTTTCAACCTTGCATTGCTACGTCACCAGTGCAGGAGGTCTATCATGCGACATAAAACTGCGAGTGTTTCAAACGCGAAGCCCGAGCAAGGCTCGCTTGAATTGACCGAGGAGCTAATTCGGGTACGTGCGTATCAGTTTTACGAGGAACGGGGCTGTGAAAACGGTCACGACCTAGAAGATTGGCTCCAGGCAGAGGCCGAAATAGTTGGAAAGAAATCTGCCGCTGCGGCTGAAGCACGGACACGGAAAACGGGAGCAGCTCGACGGTAGCGTAAAGGCGCCGGTTGCGCACTTTCGTCGATTTCACCAGGGGCACCCATTCTTCGGCCAAAAGCCCCGCCGGGAGGGGTGCTCATTCGGATCGAACAGAACCCCTTGCGCTGCGCGACACGGGGGACACCTTGGGGTTCCCTGTCACCAAATAGGCAGCAGTTCCTCCAGCCGTTACGCCGTCAGCCGCTCTGTTGTAATCATGTACGTTTCTTCTTTTTCGCCCTAACCCCTATTGCAAAAAGCACAATCATGGGCGCAAAAACAAGCACTGGGATTGGCCACAACATCGAACTTACTAGCTTTCTCATAGTTCCAGCCTCACGATCCGAGTCCAGATGCCATCGCTAGGTTTTGAGGAAATGCGCTTACCTGCGCTCGCACCTGACGGCAGAGCACCGTGGCCAAATCCTGAGATGAAATGCCAGACAACATGTTCTCCCAGCCCCTTATCCAGGTTCCGTTCACTCCGCAAACGGCACCCGTTGTAGACGTGGTTTATTGCCAATCACAGTTATTCAGTGCGTCACACAAAAGCGGTGATCTGCGTCACAGATCGATGTGAGGGTTAGTGAAATACCGGCCCGCTCACGGGTCGCGCTAGTGGGGGACCGCGGCAACTGTCCTCAGTCGGCCCGGCGTCGGGCCGGGATTTTGATGGCCAAAAACAACAGCCACCCGTAAGCGGCGGTGCAGTAGGCAGATGACGGTGGTGGGCGCTACAGGATTCGAACCTGTGACTTCCACCGTGTGAAGATGGCACTCTACCGCTGAGTTAAGCGCCCCACTGTTTTCATTCAACCAGTCACAGCCGTTTCCGTCAATTGCTGGGAACGTTTGGGAACGGAATCGCTTGCACCAAGCGAGGTGAGGCTGAGGTTATCGAACGCATGAAATTGTTACGGCAGCAGGGAGCGGCAGTGGATAAAATAGCTGAGACACTGAACGCTAGGGATTAAGCCGCGTTCGGGACAGCAGGGGTAGGCAACCAGCGTTTATCGCTTGCTGAAGTGTGCCAACGCTCTGTGAGGGACAAGGGCAAGGAACGCTCTCATGGGCAACAAGAGAGGTGTTATGGGGGGTGCGATGAATAACGCAATTCGCACAGCGGCAGGTCTGGGGATTCTCACTCTGCTTTTGCTGGCCAGCGTCGGATGCGCCAGTCAGAAGAGTGTAGATGACCTTAGTAAACGATTAGCGGACGTAAACGCCAGATTGACAACCCTGGAGCAAATAGAGACTCAAAGGACTCTTGCTACTGCTGCCAAGGACAAAAATAAACCTCTTCTGGAGAAAGCCCTAGCCGACGCAGCTAAACGTAGAGAGGATTGCAAGGCTGCGGCGGAATGGGAATTTAACAATTGGGTGCGCGTTAACGGAACTCGGGTTCCGGGGAGGACGGAATTGTATGAAGCGGCTCCTGAAGCCATCAAGCAGGCCCACGCCAAGCAGGATAAAGCAGAGGCAGACTGTCAGAAAGAGTATGAGGATGCCTTGCAAGCAGCACAACTGAAGTATCCGCAATGAACATTTGGGAGACACCAGGGGCTTATGGCACTGGAAGAGTACAAGCGCAAACGCGATTTCCAGCAGACACCCGAACCTCCTGCGAAGGTGGAACGCGGCGAGCGCCGCCGCTTCGTGGTGCAGAAGCACCGCGCCACCCGCCTGCACTACGATTTCCGGCTCGAAATGGAAGGCGTGCTGAAATCCTGGGCCGTCCCCAAAGGGCCGTCGCTTGACCCGGCCGACAAGCGCCTCGCCATGCAGGTGGAAGATCATCCCGTTTCGTACTTCGATTTTGAGGGCCTCATTCCTTCCGGCAATTATGGAGCGGGCACCGTCATGGTGTGGGACATGGGCACCTGGGAGCCGCAGGGCGATGCAGCGGAGATGCTGCGCAAGGGCGACTTGAAGTTTCGACTCAACGGCGAGAAACTGAAGGGCGACTTCGCCCTGGTACACATCAAGGCGCGACGGCCGGGCAGCAAGGGAAATGAATGGCTGCTTATCAAGCACCGCGATGCTTACGTGCAGGAAGGCTACGACATCGACAAGTATGACTACTCGGTGCTGACCAAGCGTACGATGAACCAGATCGCAGGCGATCAAGGCTCGGCGGAGTGGAAGAGCAGTCGAAAGACGTCGGCCGGTGGCGCCAGCAAAAAGAACGACTGGCTGGCCGAATCGATCGCGAAGGCCGACGCCAAGAGGGCCAAAGCCGGGAAGAAATCGGCAGCCTCCAAGTCGTCGTCTGCTACAGCGAAGACGGCTGCCACGAAACGCGCGCGGACAGATGCCACCCAGGAGAAAGAAGCTCGGGCGGGGCGTCCAGACGCTGCGAAGCGCACGCCAGGCAAAACCACTCGCTCCACTGGCGCCTCCTCAGGCGGCGTAAAAAAAAACTCCTAAGCCGCGACGAACATAGTGAAGCGTTGCAGCCCAAAGCGGTGCGCCTTGGCCGCAAAACGCCGATGCCGCAGGCTATCCATCCCATGCTTGCAACTCTTGTGGACAAGCCGTTTGACGGCCAGGATTGGCTCTTCGAGGTGAAGTGGGACGGCTATCGCGCAATCGCCTTCCTGGAAGGTGGCTCGGTACGCCTGGTCTCGCGCAACCAGAACGACATGACCGCCGCTTATCCCGAACTTCACTCGATCCCCGATTCCGTCAAAGCGCGCACCGCAATTCTGGATGGTGAGATCGTGGCGCTGGATGAGCAGGGACGGCCTTCGTTTAGCCTGATGCAGCAGCGGACGGGAGTTGGCGATGGCGGCCGTCGCATTCGTCGCACCCGCGACGATATTCCCGTGATGTATTACGTCTTCGATCTGCTCTACCTCGATGGCTACAACTTGATGCAGGCCGACCGTTGGAGCAACGCAAGCAGCTGCTGGCGTCCATCCTGGCGCCGGGCGATCTCATCCGCTACTCCGACCATTACGTTGGAAACGGCATAGCCCTGTTTGAAGCGGCGGCCCAGCGCGAACTGGAAGGCATCGTCGCCAAGCGCCGCAGCAGTCCTTATGTGCAAAAGCGCAGCAGCGACTGGCTGAAGATCAAAATCGTTAGACGGCAGGAATGCGTCATTGGCGGTTACACCGATCCGCGCGGCTCGCGCGAAAACTTCGGCTCCATCGTGCTCGGCCTTTACGACGATCAGGGCCGACTGATTCCCGTCGGCCAGGCGGGCAGCGGCTTTACCGAGGAGTCACACGCGGCCATGTGGAAGCGGCTGCACGCGCTGGAGACCAAGCGCAGCCCGTTCTTCGGCAAGGTGGAAAGCCCGCGGCGCGGTCCACTTTGTGAAGCCCGAATTGGTTGCCGAAATCAAGTTCTCCGAGTGGACGCATGAGGGGCAGAGCGGCGGGATCAAGATGCGCGCTCCCGTATTTCAGGGGCTGCGCTTCGACAAGAAGCCGGAGGAGTGCAAGTTCGAGCCTGCGGCCAGCGCATCAGCCGAGGTCAAGAAGGCCGAAGCGGGCGACGCAGGGTAGGCTGCATCAGAGCCAAGGTAATGTTCTTCAGAAGAAATTTGATGGCACGCATGAATTGCCTTATTTCACATCCTTCATCGGCAGCACCGACCCATAATCGTGGCCGCTGGTGTCGACCGCGTGCGCAATCACCGCACTAAAGGCCTCGCGGACCTCAGGATACTTGGCCACGATCGCTTTACTGACCGCCATGTTGTCCTGGAACGCCACTCTGGTGTTGGAGGCATCGGCACTCTCGTAACTCACTCGTAGGTCGAGATTGTTTTCCACCGGCACGGCCACCATCTCCGTCACCTTGAAGGTCTTGCCGTTGGCCGCAAGGTTCAGCGGATTTCCGTTGCCCGGCAGGTCGCTGGGCCGCGCGCTCTGCATTTCTCCGGCAACCTTGTCGAGTTGCGGTGTGCTCATGAAGTTCACCGGCGCCATCAAGTCCCACGCTGTCAGATAGTAGAACCAGGCATTGTGCAATTGCCCTAGGGACTTGAAGTCGCGTGCTTTCGTCAGGTACCACTGCCCATCGTGGCCGCCGATTGCGTCCAATCGCGGGTAATAACCTGCCAGCTTCCACGAGCCATTCACGTCTTGCAGAATCAGGGTCAGCGTAATCGGATCTTTGCCGGCAAGTTTCTGCATCACGAGCGCGTAACGTCCCGCCGGCAAATTGCTAATCGAGAAGACCAGGCGATCGGGCGAGTTATAGATGCCGCAATAGAAATCCGCCCGCGGCAGTGCCCCCTTGGCCTGCGAGGCGTCCAGCAGGTACGTTCCGCCGACTGTCGCCGGGCCTTGGGAAAAGTATTGTTCGTTGGTGACCACGGCCTGCTCGATGGCGCCGAAATCCCCCGCAATTGCGGAAATGGAATTGGCTTTGAGCCCGGCGACATCTCCGCGCTTGGACATGTCGAGATATTGGCGTGCCGCCGCTTCGATTGCGTTCCTGGTCGGGACGTCCAAATCGGCACCGCTGGTGCAACGCTGGGCCATCACCGCGGGCGCCGTGATGGTCACGGCAAGCAGCAGGAGGCCCATGCGAAGGAATAAGTGGCAGGTCGAGCGATAAGTGAACGATAGTCGAATCATGTTCATGGCCTTAACGCCGCGTGAATGCCTTTGCGGTCCGCCGAATGTGCCGCATGGTTGGTTGCTCTCCAACATTTTTAAGATGCCTTTTGTCAGCTGTTCTGCCGGCCCTCCTCGCCGGAAATCTGCGGCGCGTCGCGAATCGGCAACAGATGCGCCTCGGCCGGGTTTAGAATAGGCACAGTGGTGAGCGTCGAGAAACGACACCGCCCTTCGGCCGTCGAACATACTATGCTACGCCTTCGGCACAACTTAGGATTGACCTTATTGCTGGCAACCGGACTGGGCCTTGGGTTCGGGGAATCGCCAGCTCAGACGGCTGCCCCGTCCAGCGCGCCACTGGCGACCGGTGCGCATCGGCACAAGGCGCATGCTCGCGGCAAGAAAGCCGTTGCCGCTGCCGCGACCCCGCAACCGCTGCCGGTACCGCTGACGCCGGAGCAAATGGCTCCCGCGCCGCCGCAGGTCACCTATCAGAATGGATTGCTCACTATCGACGCCAGGAATTCGACGTTATCCCAGGTGCTGCGCACGGTGCAGGCCCAGACGGGCGCGTCCATCGAGATGCCGTCCAGCGCAGCCAACGAGCGCGTCATGATGCAACTGGGTCCCGGACGACCACGGGATGTACTGAATACCCTGTTGAACGGATCCAAGTTTAACTACATCATCCTGGGTATGACCGACAATCCGGGTGGCGTTCAGAAGGTAATTCTGACTTCCCGGCAAAACGCGCCTTCCACCGTGAATACCGCGCAAAACAATGGCCCCGGACAAGGTCGACCACAGTACCAGCCGCCATCCGACGAGCCGCAGGATGAAGAGATTCCGCCCGCCGAAGCGGAGGCGGACAATCCCCCGCAATATCCCCAGGCGGTGCAGAGGCCGGGGCGATTCCGCCCGGGGCAGGTTCCCATACCTTCGCCTGACACCGGCCCCGCGCCCGTAACGGACAGTGGCAACCAGTTCAACGGCGGGAAGACCCCGGAGCAGTTGCTGTTGGAGTTGCAAAATATGCAAGAACAACAGCAGCGCTACCAGCAGCAGTTGAATCCCGCCAACACCGGGGAGCAGCCGCCACCGCAATAAAATGTGGCCCCTACAGGAAGAGCGTCCCACTGGGACGCTCTTTGTCTTTCAACTGATGAGGGGCTTTGGCCTAACCTGTAACGCTCACCGCGGAGAGTTCGCGCAGCGATTCTGTGTAGGGCTGGCGTGCGACACCACGTTCCGTGATGATCGCGGTGACGTAGGCGTTTGGGGTGACATCGAACGCGGGATTCTCAACCGCCACACCATCGGGCGCGATTTGCTTGCCTGCCAGGTGGGTCACTTCCCGCGAAGAGCGCTGCTCAATAGGGATGCGGCTGCCATCGGGCGTTGCCAAATCCACCGTCGAAAGCGGGGCCGCGACGTAGAACGGAATGCCGTGCGCCTTGGCCAGCACCGCGACCGAGTACGTCCCAATCTTGTTGGCAATATCGCCATTGGCGGCGATACGATCGGCGCCCACAATCACCGCATCGATCTTCCCTTGCTGCATCATGGCGCCCGCCATGTTGTCGGAGATCAGCGTGGTCGGAATGTGGTCTTGCATTAACTCCCACGCTGTCAGACGTGAGCCTTGCAGAAGCGGGCGGGTCTCGTCGGCAAAGACGTGCAGCTTCTTGCCCGAATCCACCGCGGCGCGAATCACGCCCAGCGCCATACCGTAACCGCAGCTCGCCAGCGCACCCGCGTTGCAGTGGGTCAATACTCCCCCGCTGGAGGGCAGCAGCACTGCCCCGTGCCTTCCCATGGCTTGGTTGGCGGCAATGTCTTCCACCAGCATGCGTTGCGCTTCGGTCACCAGTTCCTGTTGAATCCGCGGGATTGGCTGAGGGCTGAGTTGTTCAAATTTGTCGCGCATGCGGCGAATCGCCCAGAAGAGATTGACCGCGGTCGGGCGAGTGGCAGCGAGGACCTCGCAGACATGGTCGAAGTCGCGCTTCAGTTCGGCATGGTCCTTGGCCTGCGAGTTGCGAACGCCCAGCGCCACTCCCATGGCCGCGGCCACACCAATTGCCGGCGCACCGCGCACGATCATGCTGCGGATCGCGTTGGCAACTTCTTCGTAGCTCTTGCAGGTGACGTAGGTTTCTTCCGTGGGCAGCTTGGTCTGGTCAATCAAGCGCACACCCGCGTCCGTCCATTCCAGGGTCTTAATCATCTCGTCGTTTCAATCTTACGGCCGATGAACTTCGCAGCGGTTTCCCGGCGAATTGGTCACCGCCGGCCGGTCACACAGGTCGCACTTGGCACTGACTGCAAATATCGTAGGGGTGTCGCGTTTCAAATGTTGGGCACGAACGTCGTTTGCAGTGAACAGCGCCACAAACTTCGCCGGGGCAGCTGCCTTCTCAACATTGGCGCGACCTCCCGCTTCTTCGCGCTCCACCAGGCACAGCACACCGGCGATCTCAAATCCAAACTCGCGCGCAGCCTCAATGGCCTGGATGGTCGAGCCTCCGGTGGTGCAGACGTCATCCACGATGACCACCCGCGCCGGCTTCTGCCGAAAGCCTTCAATGCGCTGGCCCATGCCGTGCGCTTTCTCCGCTTTGCGGACAAGAAAACCGTGCACTGGCTTTCCCTGCTGCGCGCTGATGACGGAAGTCGCCGACACGATCGGATCGGCGCCCATGGTCAACCCGCCAATGGCATCGGCATGCCAGCCACGCGCGCGAATCTCTTCGAATACGGCTTGCCCGGTTAGCAGCGCACCGCTCGCGTCAAGCGTGGTTAGACGGCAATCGATGTAGTAGTCGCTAGTCCCGCCGCTGGAAAGCTTAAATTCGCCCAGACGAAACGACTTCTCCGCCAGCATGGCTAGGAGTTGTTCGCGCGGGTTTGCCATGCTGTTAACCATACCATTTCAATTGGCCACCTTCTCCAGATGGCGGTAGTGATCGCTGGCCAGCCACAACAGCGCAAACAGCGCGAAGTTATACCCACAATGCATGAGAAACGAAGCGGCCACGGAGTTGGTGCGCGCGCGGGCCACGGTGAAGACTACCCCGACCACGAAGATACTCAGGATAGGCGCCCAGGCATAGCCTAACTGGGTCCCGTGAATGGAGGCGAAGGCGGCTGCGGTGAGCACCACGGCTATGGTCAGGCCGAACGCCCGCCGCAGCACGGGGTACAACAGTCCACGGAAAAACAGTTCTTCCAGCAACGGCGCCAGGGTCATGCCAAAGGCGGCCAGCAAGTAGGCGCTGGCTGCATCATGGAAGTACTTGTCCATAGGCAGCGACTTAGGGATGGGAAGAAAGCGTGACAAGCCATCAACGAGCACCGCCACGATTGTCCCCAGAGCAAAAAATCCCGGCGCCGAAGCTCCCGGCCAATTCCAGTGGATTGCTTTCCCGAAGGGTTCATGGCTCCGCGAGCGCACCAGAACAAACATAAACAAAAGGATGATCGGGTAGGCAGCTGTCTGCGCTCCTATCACCACGCGCGCGTTGGTAGCCAGTTCAGCCAGCGACGCGTTCTGGTATCCCGGGACGGTGCGTGCGATGAACAGCGCGGCCAGGCTGAAGCCGAACACGGCAACCGCCGTGACCACCAGCACCGCCATCACATCCCAACCTGACCAGGCAGGGAAAGACCGGACGGGGAAAGGCGGTTGCTCGGGAAGCTCGATAGCCGGCTCCAACGGCGTGGTTGGATTCGAGCCAGGCAGATCGCCGGGAGCTTCTGCGGCAAGCGGATTTTCGTTTGGGTCAAACATTAGATTTCACGGCACGCCTCTCATAACCGCTGCAAGCACGGCTACCCATTGCCCCTCGCATTGGACGAACGCGGCAGCAGTTTGGCTAACGTCTGTCCGGTGTAGGATTTTTTCACCCGCGCCACCTGCTCCGGTGTACCTTGCGCCACCAAACGCCCGCCGTCCTCGCCGCCCTCCGGCCCCAGGTCAATGATCCAGTCAGCATTGCGGACCACGTCCATGTTGTGCTCGATGATGACGATGCTGTTCCCCAGGTCGGTCAGCCGATGCAGAACTTCCAGCAGCTTGCTGACATCATCGAAGTGCAAACCAGTCGTCGGTTCATCCAGAAGGTACAGCGTCCTGCCCGTCTGGCGCTTGCTGAGCTCGCGCGCCAGCTTGATGCGCTGCGCTTCTCCCCCTGACAGTGTAACCGCCGATTGGCCGAGGTGAATGTACCCCAAACCGACATCCACCAGCGTCTGCAGCTTCTGCTTGATCTGCGGGATGTTCTCCAGGATGGGCAGCGCGTCCGCTACCGGTGTCTCCAGCAGGTCGGCGATCGAGTAGCCTTTGTACTTCACCGCCAGGGTCTCATGATTGTACCGCTTGCCGCCGCACACCTCGCACAGCACGTACACGTCGGGCAGAAAGTTCATGGCGATACGGCGCTGTCCGTCCCCCTGACAGGCTTCGCAGCGCCCGCCGGCAACGTTGAACGAGAAGCGTCCTGCCTTGTAGCCGCGCTCGCGCGATTCCGGCAGCATGGCGTAGAGATCGCGAATCAGGGTGAAAACGCCGGTGTAGGTCGCGGGATTCGAACGCGGCGTGCGGCCGATGGGCGATTGGTCGATGCGAATGACCTTGTCGATGAATTCGGTTCCGGCGATTGCCTTGTGGGCGCCGGCTTCTTCGCGTGAGCCGTACAGCGACCTGGCCAGCGCGCGGAAAAGAATGTCGTTGACCAGAGTGGACTTGCCCGAGCCCGACACGCCCGTCACCACCGTCATAACGCCCAACGGAAAACTGATGTCGAGATTCTTCAGGTTGTTCGCGCGCGCACCGAGAATGGTGATGGCCTTGCCGTTCGCCTGCCGTCGTTCATAACGATAGGTGATCTGCTTCTGCCCGGAAATGTACTGTCCGGTCAGCGAACCTGGCGCCTCCTCAATCTGCGCGGGAGTCCCGCTGGCTACTACTTCCCCACCGTGACGGCCGGCGCCCGGCCCGAGATCGATGACGTAATCGGCGCGCCGTATGGTGTCTTCGTCATGCTCGACCACCAGCACGGTGTTGCCCAGATCGCGCAACGATTCCAGCGCATGCAGGAGGCGGTCGTTGTCGCGATGATGCAGTCCGATGGAAGGTTCGTCGAGCACATACAACACGCCGCGCAGCCTCGATCCGATCTGCGTGGCCAGCCGGATGCGCTGCCCCTCCCCCCCGCTCAAGGTCGCAGCCGAACGGTTGAGCGAGATGTAGCCCAGCCCGACTGCGTTGAGAAAACCCAATCGCTCGGCGATCTCTTTGCGAATTCGTCCCGCAATGCGCTCCTCGCGCTCGGAGAGTTTGATCTTCGCCGCCGCTCCCACGGCGCGCGACACCGGCAGCGCAGTGAATTCGGCAATGGACATGCCGTTCACCTTCACGGCCAGGCTCTCAGGGCGCAGCCGCTGGCCGTGACACGCGGGGCAAGTGGTCGCGGACATGTGGTCCAGCAGCCAGTCGCGGTAGGTTTCGGAGGAACTGTCCTCCATCGCCTGCCGCAGATAGGCGAATACGCCGAGGAATCCGCCCTTCTTTTTCTCGCCTTGCTCCGGTCCGTAGAGAATCAGGTTCTGCGTCTTGCGCGGCAACTGCTCGAACGGCGTGGTCAGGCTGAATCCGTAAGCTTCTGCGGCCAACTGCAATATGTGGATGAGGTTCTGCGACGCCGAGCCTGGTCCCAGAGCGCCCTCCAGCAGCGGCTTCGACCAGTCCGCAATGACCTTGGCCGGATCGAAATCGTACTTGCTGCCCAGCCCGTTGCACTCCGGGCAGGCGCCGTACATGCTGTTGAACGAAAACGAACGCGGCTCCAGCACCGGGACGTTGATGCCGCACTCCGGACAGGCCAGCTTGGATGAGTACAGGTGCTCCTCGCCGCCGACCACGGCGACCTGCACCAGTCCGTTCGCCAACTTCATCGCCAGCTCGACCGACTGCGCCAGGCGGTGCTCGATTCCCGGTTTCACCAGCAGCCGGTCAACCACCAGTTCGATAGTGTGGTTCTTGCGCTTGTCCAGCTTGATCTCGTCGTCGGCAATGTTGCGCAGCTCGTTGTCAATGCGGGCGCGAGTGAAGCCTTGCTGCGCCAACTTGTCCAGCTCTTTCCTGAACTCGCCTTTACGCCCGCGAACAATGGGCGCCATGATCATCACCCGATCCTCGGGCTTCAGGTCCATCACGCGCTGCACGATCTGGTCGGCTGACTGCCGCGAAATGGCGCGGCCGCACTGCGGACAATGCGGTATGCCGATGGAGGAATACAGCAGGCGCAAGTAGTCATAGATCTCGGTGATGGTGCCTACGGTGGAACGCGGGCTGCGGCTGGTGGTCTTCTGCTCGATGGCGATGGACGGGCTCAAGCCGTCAATACTGTCCACGTCGGGCCGCTCCATTTGGTCGAGGAACTGGCGCGCATAAGCCGACAACGTTTCCACATAGCGCCGCTGGCCCTCGGCATAAATGGTGTCGAAGGCGAGCGACGATTTGCCCGAGCCGCTGAGGCCGGTGATGACGGTCAGAGTGTTGCGCGGAATCTGGACGCTGATGTTCTTGAGGTTGTGCTGCCGTGCCCCGCGGACTGTGATGCTGCTGATACCCATGGACTCCGGTTCGAACCTGACTTACGGTTGAGTTGTAACCCCTCCTCCCCAGATACACCACGTCAGAAATCTGGCTCCGGCCCGGGAACGGCAGTTTCTGCGTGATGCACTGCTCTGGAAAGTCCGCGAGAGGGGAAACCCAATTCTACTTAGGTATCTTAGTTGCCAACAGCGAGAGACGTCAATGCAAGGTAAAGTGAAGAGTAGTCGATGGTTGTTTCGGCGTACTGGATTCCACTCGAACCCAGTTGCGCCGATAAACAGGTTCCGGGAAATCCCGGGAAACACCCCCGCGGTCCCGGTGCATCGAAAGAAGAGAACGATATGACGCCGTTTCTGCTCTCCACCCTACTCCTAGTTCACCATTGTTGCGGCATTTGTCTTCGGAGTTGCAATGGGATATTGGGTAATTTGCGGACTATTGAACCTATTTCACCCCAGCCCTACCCAGAACAAACCATCCAGCACGCCAGCCTTGGCGCCTACGGCAAGTGGGGACTAGAGTCGTTCCGAGGTTTGGTTGATCCGGCTCGGGCCCCGGCCAAAGGCAGGAAGAAAACCGCTGTTGAAAACGCAGGCGTTCGGCGTTAGCTGAAAATCGCCACACATCTCAAATTTCCGCTGAGAACCTCATCGGAAATACTGGATGACTGCGGCGATTGTTCGCACTTCTCCCCGCACTATTCGCCGCCAACTGTGGTAAACCGCCACCACCGCGTTCGAACGCTCGTTCGGACTGTTGCGAAATCCATCACGTCGGCGGGTGACCCCCATCACAGCGTCCCCTAAGTCTATCTTCCACAATGAAATCGTACTCATGGCGGTTTCATGTGTGCGGGTCTGAAAAGAAGCACCCCTCTTGGACAGCGGTAATCGCTCCAAGGCCGAACCGGACCCAGTATTCATAATCTTTTATACGGAGAAGTCATGAAGAAGATCATCTTAGCTGTCCTACTTACCGCCTTCGCGCTGTTCCTGATCCTTCCCAGCCTGTCGTGGGCACAGGAAGACCTCTACAAGGCAAAATGCGCCGCTTGCCACGGTGCGGATGGGAAAGGTACCGCCGCCGGCAAGAAGATGGGATCTCCGGAGTTTTCATCCCCGGCGGTGCAGAAGGCTTCGAACGCCGATCTGGTTGATTACATTGAGAATGGCGGGCCGCAGAAGAAGGCCATGCACGCGTTCGCCAACAAGGGCGTCAGCCCGGTCGACGCTACCAAGCTGGCTACTTACGTGAAGAGCCTGAAGTAAGGCCCACTTCACGCTGGCTTCCTCTCCGAGCCGGCTCCAGCTTATGAGTCGGTCTGGAGCGGAACATCCCCGAAGTTCCGAAGTCGCCCGACGGCGCCCTCGCGTTGGCGCCGCCTGACCTGCCAAGGTCCGACCAGGCCAAAGTCCCAAAACCCGCCCCGCCGCGGCGGGAGTTTTGGGGTGGATGCGCCGCCAGGGCGATGTGGAGGAAAGCATGAGCAAGGGAATCCTTTACGATGCGACCCTGTGCATCGGCTGCAAGCAGTGTGAGCAGGCCTGCGCCACCGAGAATGGCCTGCCGTACGATGACCGCATTGCCGCCCAGGAGATCACATCGGCGCACAAGTACACCGCCGTCCTGACCAAGGACGACAAGTTTATGCGCAAGTTATGCATGAACTGCGACGACCCGGCCTGCGCCTCGGTTTGTCCAGTGGGCGCCCTGAAGAAGACCGCGCTCGGGCCCGTCACCTACGACAAGAGCCGTTGCATGGGATGCCGCTATTGCATGGCGGCCTGTCCTTTCGGCGTGCCTAAGTACGAATGGGAGAAAGCGGTCCCCGGCGTGCGCAAATGCATCATGTGCAGCAAGCGAGTAGCCGAAGGAAAACAGACAGCTTGCGCGGAAATCTGTCCCACCGGCGCCACCAAGTTCGGCGACCGCGACCAATTGCTGGAAGAAGCCAAGAAACGCATCCACGATGAGCCGGGAAAGTATCTGCCGCACATCTTCGGCGAGACCGAAGTCGGCGGCACATCGGTAATGCTGCTGTCTTCCCTTCCGTTCAACCTCTTCGGTTTCCGGACAGACCTCACGGAACGGGCGCTCCCGCTCTATACCTACCAGGTGCTGTCGCGGATACCCGACTTCGTTCCCCTGTTCGGCACCCTGCTGGGCGGCGTTTACTGGATCACCCATCGCCGCGAGGACGTTGCCGAAGCCGAGGCCAAAGAAAAAGAACAAATCGGAGGTGGGCGATGACGGTCCCAAGAATCCGCTTCACATTCTGGAAAGCGATCTTCCTTGCGATCATGGCAGCGGGCGTGTACTGCACCTTCCTCCGCTTTTTCCGCGGGCTGGGCGCTTCCACGAACCTGAGCGATCAGTTTCCCTGGGGGCTGTGGATCGGCTTCGACGTGATGTGCGGCGTCATGCTGGCAGCGGGCGGTTTCACGCTGACCGCAGCGGTCGAGATCTTCAACATCAAACGCTTCCATTCCATCGTAAGGCCCACGGTTCTTACCGCATTTTTAGGCTACCTGCTGGTTTGTGCCGCGCTGATGTACGACCTTGGGTTGCCGTGGAACATCTGGCATCCGCTGATCATGCGCAATCCGCACTCGGTGATGTTCGAGGTGGCCTACTGCGTCATGTTCTATACCGCGGTGCTGGCCATGGAGTTCTCGCCCATTGTGCTGGAGCACTTCAAACTGAAGCGCGCGCTGAAGATCATTCGCAGCGTCATGGTGGTGTTTGTCATCCTCGGTGTGCTGCTCTCGACGTTGCACCAGTCCTCGCTCGGCACCCTTTATCTCATTATGCCCAACAAGCTGCATCCGTTCTGGTATAGCCCGCTGCTGCCGGTGTTTTTCTTTCTGTCGGCGATCGCGGTTGGACTGGCCATGACCATCTTCGAATCCTCGATGAGTTCGAAGTACTTTGGCCGTGAGCTGGAGCTGCCCATCCTGCGCGACCTGGGACGGGTGCTGGTGGTGGTGCTGGCGCTATACGGAATTCTGCGCTTCGAGGATTTGTATCACCGCGGCGTCCTGAAACTGGTTTTCGTCTCGGGATACGAACAGCGCTTCTTCCTGCTGGAAATGTTCCTCTCACTGGTCGCGCCGCTGGGACTCCTGCTGATACCGAAAATTCGAGAAAGCGCGCAAGGCCTGTACCTGGCGGCGGTGCTGACCCTGCTCGGATTTGTCACCAATCGTCTGAACGTGACCATCACCGGAGTCGAGAACGCCGTCGGCGGCCGTTACACCCCCAAATGGACCGAGGTCGTCATCACCGCGATGTTTGTCGCGCTCGGTTTTGCCATCTTCGGGCTGGCGGCGAAGTACCTGCCGATCTTCCCCGAAGAGAAGGCCCATATCCCGGCACTCCGCGAACCGGCAGGCAGGTTCGCAGATGTTACGGTGCCCGTGCATGCTGGAGACTAACAACTCGAACCGGCTCTCACCCAAAACCACCGGGGAGAGCCCGGTTTCTTCTCGTCCCTTCTGGCTGCAGCGGCTGGGACGCAGCGTAAGCGCGAAGCTGATGGTCTCGATTTTCGTGGTCATGATCATCATCTTCGCCCTGCTGGGATATTTCAGCACCCACCTTCATCGCAAGCATCTGGAAGCCGCGGCCCTGGTCAGCGCCGAGCAACAGAGCGAAGTTCTGCGCCGCAGCGCTTCCCATTACATGCTGAACAACGATCGCAGTGGCCTGTACGAGATGATGCTGAACATGGCCGACCAGCCCGGGGTGGTACGCGTTCGTATCCTGAACCCGCAGGGCGTGATCAGCTATTCGACGGCCCCGTCTGAGGTTGGCACCATGGTGGACAAGGGCGCCGAGGCCTGCTACGGCTGCCACGTGCAATCGCAGCCGCTCAGCCGCCTGAACCGTTCCGACCGGTTTCGCGTCTATCCCTCAGCCAACACTCGCGTGCTGGGAGTGATCACGCCCATTGAGAACCAGCCCGCCTGCGCCAACGCGGCCTGCCATGCTCATCCCGCAAGTACGCGGATTCTGGGCGTACTCGACACCAATCTTTCTCTCGCCAAGGTGGATGAAAGCCTGCGCCGGGAGCGCCGAGAGATGCTGGCCGGAACTGCGGTCGCCTTGCTCGCGGTCGTCTGTCTCAGCGGGCTGTTCGTGTGGATCGTGGTCCGCAACCCGCTGCGCGAATTGAAAACCGGGACCGAGCGCGTGGCCACTGGCGAACTCGGCTATCAGATTCCGGTGCACTCGCCGGATGAAGTGGGGGAACTGGCGCAATCGTTCAACGAGATGAGCAACCGGTTGCAGGTGGCGCAGGCGGAAATCACTGCCTGGGCCCACACCCTGGAAGAGCGCGTCGAGGAGAAGACACGCGAGTTGAAACAAGCCCACCAGCGCATGTTGCATGTGGAAAAGATGGCCACCATTGGCAAGATGGCGGCGGTGGTCGCCCACGAAATCAACAACCCGCTCTCCGGCATACTCACCTACTCCAAGCTGGTCAAGCGCTGGATCGACAAGAACGCTGCCAGCTCACCCAAGAAAGAAGAGATGAAGGGATCTCTCGATCTGGTGGCCAGCGAGAGTAAACGCTGCGGCGAGCTGGTGAAGAACCTGCTGAGTTTCTCGCGGGTGTCGCCGATGAACCTCGAATGGTGCGATCTTAACCAGGTCATCGATCGTTGCCTGCGCCTAGTGCAGCACAAGATGGAAATGGCCGGCATCCAGCTCAACCTTGATCTGGCGGCCGATCTTCCCATGGTGCATTGCGATCCCGCCCAGATCGAGCAGGTGGTGCTGGCCATGGTGATCAATTCCATCGACGCCATGCCACAGGAAGGCAACTTGTGGATCGGTACCCATGCCAGTGCGGAGTGGATCGAACTTATCATTCGCGACGACGGCATCGGAATTCCCGCCGAGCATCTCGCGCACATCTTCGAGCCCTTCTACACCACCAAGGAATCCGGGGGCTCGGGGCTCGGCCTGGCCATCAGCCAGAACATCGTGGAACGCCATGGCGGCCAGATCGAAGTGAACTCGGTCGTGGGACAAGGAACGACTTTCAGAATTGTGCTGCCGGTGGACAGCCAGAACCCCGCCATGGCTGGCGACCGTGACCGCGCAGCGGTGGAAACGAGGTAGAAGAATGACGCAAGGCAAATTGCTGATCGTGGATGATGAACTCAGCGTGCGCGACTCGCTGGCCAAATGGTTCACCGAAGAGGGCTATGAAGTGGCCACCGCCGAGAACGCCAACGAGGCGCTGACGCGTGTAGCCGAGCAGACCTTCGATGTCGCGCTGGTGGACATCAAGATGCGCGGCACCGACGGTATTGAATTGCAGCGGCGGTTGCACGAGATTTGTCCCGACATGCTGGTCATCATCATGACGGGCTATGCTTCGGTGGAAACTGCCGTAACCGCGCTCAAGAACGGCGCCTATGACTATGTCAACAAGCCGCTCGATCCCGACGAAATCGCGCACCTGATCGCCAAGGCAATGTCTCATCGCCGCACCCAGCAGGAGAATACCCGGCTGAAGGAGACGGTCGCCGAAATTACGCATCCCTCCGACATCATTGGGCAGAGCGCCGCGATGAAGCATGTCTTCGACGCCATCGAAACGGTTGCGCCCACCGATGCCACGGTGCTGGTCACCGGCGAGAGCGGCACCGGAAAGGAACTGGTGGCGCGCGCCATTCATGCCGGAAGCCCGCGACGTTTTCATCCCCTGGTGGTCATTCATTGCGGCGCACTCACCGAAACCCTGCTGGAGAGCGAGCTCTTCGGCCACGAGAAAGGCGCGTTCACCGGTGCGCAGTATCGCAAGAAAGGCAAGTTCGAAATCGCCGAAGGCGGCACCGTGTTCCTCGACGAGATCGGCGACATCAGCTTGAAGACCCAAACCGATCTGCTGCGCGTGCTGCAGGAGCGCGAGATCGTGCGCGTAGGCGGCAATCAGACGATCCACGTTGATTTCCGCGTGGTCGCCGCCACCAACAAGGACCTGGAACAACTGATCGAGGAGGGCAAGTTCCGTCCCGACCTTTTCTATCGTCTAAACGTTTTTCATATCGAGATTCCGCCGCTGCGCGAACGCCGTGAGGACATTCCGCTGATGGTGGACCACTTCACCCGCAAGTTCTCGCGCGAAATGAGCAAGAAGATCACGCGGGTCTCGCCGGCGGCGATGAATGAATTGCAACAATACAATTGGCCGGGCAACGTCCGCGAATTGGAAAACGCGGTCGAGCGGGCCATGGTGGTGGCGCAGGAGCCGGAACTGCGCGAACAGGACTTTGTTCTGAAGTCGAGGAACGGCGCTGGCCCGGGAATAGGCGATGTCCGTAGCCTTGACGACGTGGAACGCGCGCATATCTTGCGGGTGCTGGAAGAGTGCAGCGGCAATCAAACGCGGGCGGCTGAAGTTCTCAATATCGATCGCGTCACCTTGCACCACAAGCTGAAGAAGTACGGCTGGAATAGAAAAGAAAAAGAGCAATTGGCAGTTAGCGGTTAGCTCTTAGCTCTTAGCTCTTAGCTCTTAGCTCTTAGCTCTTAGCTCTTAGCTCTTAGCTCTTAGCTCTTAGCTCTTAGCTCTTAGCTCTTAGCTCTTAGCTCTTAGCTCTTAGCTCTTAGCTCTTAGCTCTTAGCTCTTAGCTCTTAGCTCTTAGCTCTTAGAAACCAGAAGTCCTTAGTGGGGGCTAAGGTGCGCCGGTGACCCTGATTGCTAAAGGCTAAGAGCTAAAAGCTAAAGGCTAAAGGTGAGGAAACTACAACTGCTGCCGGTGGGAACCGTGGACGCTCGGCTGCTCGAATGGTTGCAGCATGAGCTCTATGAGAAGTTTCGTGTGCCCACCGAAGTCCTGGGGCCAGGGATCGATCCCGCGTTTGCGCGGCACGCTGAACGCCAGCAACACCACTCGTCCGAAATCCTGGCCAGGATGCAAAAATACGTCAACGGCAGCACCTGGCGCCTCGTCGGAATCACGGAACTGGACCTCTACATTCCAATTCTGACTTTCGTTTTTGGGGAAGCCCAACTGGGCGGGACCGCAGCGCTAGTTTCCTATCATCGCTTGCGGCAGGAATTCTACGGTCTGCCACCGGATGCGGACGTTCTCGCCAACCGGCTCTTGATCGAGACCGTCCACGAACTAGGACACACGTTAAGCCTTACCCATTGCCAGGACTATCGCTGTGCCATGGCCGCCGCCCATGCGGTAGAGTGGATCGACATCAAAGATAGCGGCTTCTGCGAAGACTGCCTCTCGCGGGCTTTGCAGGCGGTATAGCGCGGCCCCACACGGTCGCGCCGGTGTTTATCGCTTCGCCGGTTTTGGCAGATCGCTCCACTTCCAGCTGAACAGCTTGCCGCGATGCTCGGCGACCATCGCCGAAATGCCCATCACGCCCATCACCAGAAAAATCAGGAAGAAAACGACGGCAATCACAAGCACTGGCATACCACACCTCTGACGCCATTCTGCTCGGCGGATGAACTTGCTTCCGTGACTGCGGTCACAGATGGCTGTGAGCTAGGGGGAGAAGAGCGGTGGGGGCGGCTTCCCAGACCCTGCCTCCGCTAAAGAGTTACCTTCTCAGCTGTGTGCCATCGGTTATCGTTTGGCTTCCATGGCAACGGCGCGCGGGAAGAGGATGTTGTTTTCCAGATGAATGTGCTGATGCAGGTCGGCTTCAAAGCCCTGCAGCGCCTCATACAGCGTGCGATAGCTGATGCAGGCGTCTCCCGGGACCCTGTAATTCCTGGTAATCGTACGCAACGAACGAAGTGCAACGCCCGCGCCGTCGTGCTCCTGCATCATCATGCGCACCGGGTTCGCCACCGTACCGAACGTCGCCGGTGGCGCGGGTTCTCCGGCCAGGGCGCTTTCTTCCATGCGCAGCAGGTAGGGAAAGAGGACTTGCTCTTCCTTCATCAGGTGAACACTCAGTTCCGCAGCCAGTGCCGAGAAGATTTCCTGTACCTGGAGAAGTTCCGGATGATTCTTGGCGTGCACGCCAACCACCTTGTTGGTGAGCGCTGCGATGCGCGAGCTTTCTTCGCGAACAAACACGTGATGAGTGGTCTTGATATGGGCAATCAGGTCGGCGAGTAGTTGCTTTTGCCAATCCTGGCTGGCCGCGGGCTGCGTAGATGCCCCGCCTTTCTCCAGGCGTGCGATGGCCTCGTCAACGGAGATCTTGGCCTCGGCGCATGCCTCGCCCAGGGTGCGGGTTCCGCCACAGCAGTAGTCGATCCCGAGCTTTTCGAATTCGCGCGTCGCGTTGGGCGTTTCGGCTGCAATCTCGCCTACGGTTTTGGTGGTTGTGATTGTCATTTCTGTTTTCCTCCTGCGGGTTGCGGAGCGGTGCACCGCTTCTCGCCTTCAATTGCAGACTACCGGCCCTGCCGCGCCGCAGCTATGACTTCTGTCACGGTGCTGAAAAATTGTGAGTGCTGTGAAGCGAAGCTCGCGGCCTCAGCCGCCGGAAGCCCGAAGTTCCGCTTCGAGGCGCTTCAGCGAAGGAATTTCCAGTGCGCGATTGTCAATCTGAATCAGTCCTTCGGCCTGCAGCCGGCTGAGGTTGCGCGACACCAGTTCGCGCACGGTACCGATCTGTGCCGCCAGTTCGGTATTGTTCGCCGGCAGGGTCAGCGTGATGACATCGCCGCTGCGTACACCGTCGGTCTTGCCCAGCCGCACCAGCAGCGCGATGAGCCTGTGCCGAACCGTGGTGAACGAAAGTTCTTCGATGATGCCCACTAACCGGCGCAGCCGCCCGCCAATCACCCGCAAGACTTTCAGCGCGACCTGCGGATGCTGCAAACAAAGGGCCTGAAAATCCTGACGGCTGAAGAAGAGCAGCGTGCTATCGCTGACCGCCTGCGCTGAAGCAGGATAGTTTCCGCCATCGAAGACCGGCAGTTCGGCAATTGAACTACCGGGACCGTCGATCGAAAGGACTTGCTCGCGCCCCCCAGCCGAGCTCTTGAAGATGCGCACGTTCCCCAGCTGCACCACATAAAGCCCAGCGCACGGCTCGCCTTCGCTGAAGATCAGTTCGCCAGCGCTGTAATTCCGCTGCACAAGGTGCGAGGTCAGGAAAGCAAACTCCTGTTCCTCCAAACTGGAGAAAATGGGAACGCGTTTCAGCACTGCGAGCGAGGCGGCTTCCTGGCGTGTCGCCATGGCGATGATTTTACGCGCTGCCGTGCGGCAGAGAGTCGAACCTGCCGGACGGGGACCGCCGCTCACTTACAGCGCAGCGCCTCCATCGTGGTTGGTGCGCTCTTGTCGGACGCGAGGTGCGGCGAACGCTTTCAGTTCACCCATGGCGGGGTGGAGTCGCCATTTTTCTTACGCACATCGCGCGTGCTGGGATCGCGGAAGTTGCCGTGTTCGTCGAAGTAGTCATCGTGCCGGTAATCGTTGCGATCGTGCTTGCGCATATAGACCTCGAACTTGCGCGCTGCGCGCTTGCGCTTCCAGCGGTAATAGGAGTTGCGCAGTCCAAATGCGCGCTCCGAGGCAGCATAGCCGAAACCTCGCCGGGGAATGAACTTCAGCCAGATGTAGCCGAAAAGCAGGCCCCCCAAATGGGCCATGTAAGCCGTTGACTGGCCGACCTGTTGAGAGGAAGAGAGCGTGAGGTAAACCTCGATAAGGATCAGTCCGATTATGAAGTACTTGGCTTTGATGAGAAACGGTAACGGAAACAGCATTATCTCCGAATTAGCATGGAGAATTCCAAACGCGAGCAGGAGGCCAAAGATGCCCCAGACGCGCCGACCGTTGGTACGGTAGGGTCGGCGCCGAGTATTCGAGGGAAGGCAACGGCAATCGTGGTGAGTGCAGCCCCAACCGTGCAGAAAAAGTAGAACTGCAGGAACAGGCTGTAGCCCCAGTCAGTTTCCAACTGCGCGCCAAACATCCAGAGTGCCAGCATATTGAACAGGATGTGCCATAGGTTTGCGTGCAGGAACGCATACGTCCCCAACTGCCAGATCCACCCGCGGAATACAACCGAGTGTAGGAACAAGACCAAAATGCATTTGCATCCAGCGATCTGCAGCATGCACCGAAGTGAAAACACCAACCAAAGCGGTCAGTAGGAACACAGTTCCGTTCGCAATGAGCAACTGCTTCACCGCCCGGGTGAACGGCGGAAAACTCATGGACATGGTCGAGCCGCGTGGCATCGCTTACTCCGTTCTCTGCATCGCCGGCCTCAACGTTCCGGCAGCGGTACGATCGCCAAACTGCGGTGTCCCTTGGCATCGAGGGCGCGCACAGCAAAGACTACATTGTCCTTGGATAGCGGCAAAGTGGCCTTGGTGACATTACCCACCGGTTTAACATGTTGCCAGTCCGCCGCGGCGGTGTCGCGCCACAGCACTTCATAGCCGGTAGCCTGTCCGGACCCCGAACGAGCGCCGGCTTTGCGCTCGTCTGGGTGGAGGCCGCCGGCGGAAGGCTCCCATGCCAGCGTGGAATCGTTTTGCAGCTCTTTGGTCAACAGGCGCACTTTGGCCGGCGGCGCCGGAGCCGACGCCAGCGATGCCAGGGTCGCCGCATTCAAGCGCGTCACATTCGCGGCGTAATCGTAGTCCACGAATTTCGGCAGATCACCGTATTCGATGCCATTCTCGGTGCGCACGTTCTGGTGCTGATGGTTGTAGTTCTCGCGAAATTCGGTAAAGCGCACCGCCGCGTATCCCTGCTCGTTGAACGAGAAATGATCTCCACCGCGCAGATAACGATCGTGCCGGTAGACCAGCAAGGGACTCAGCGTATTGGGTCCAAAATACTCTTTGGCGACCGATGCGACATAGCGCGCGAGTTGCCGCGAAGGGCCGTCGCTCTCACCGCCCAGAGCGCGGATGGTCTTAAGTTGCTTCGTGTCGGCGGTGCTGGGAATGCCTTCGGAAAAGACCCGCACGACATGCGGATTCTGCAAGGTGCCTCCCGGGGTGCGGTCTCCGCCCACAATATCGTTGCTCAGTACTGCCTCAAGGTCCCAGCCGGCCGCCTTGGCCATCTTGGCAAAGTGGGCACTGCCGTATAGCCCTTGTTCCTCTCCGGCCACGGTGAGAAAGATGATGGTGGCGGGAAAACGATGCTTGCTCAGCACGCGGGCGCATTCCAAGCTCACCGCTGTACCGCTGCCGTCGTCATTGGCGCCCGGAGCGGCCCCCTTCGCGTCATCGCTATCGCTGTTGCGGGAATCGTAGTGGCCCGTCACCACGTACATGCGGCCGGCGCTTGCCGGATCGGTTCCGCGCAGCACCGCGTAAACGTTGGTGATCTTCGTGGGTGTCGGAACGCGCGGCCCCGGCTCTTGAGTAAACTCGTCAGTCTTCACCTCCAGGCAGCCCCCACACTCCCTGGCATAGCGTTCGAATTCGCTTCGGATCCATTCCGCTGCAGCGGTCGCGCCTTTTCCGCCGGAGGCCGGCATGTCAGACGAAAGCGTCTGCCGGGTGCCGAAGCTGACCAGTTTCTCGACGGTTCGTTGGATGCGCTGGGGAGAGACATCGTGCAGGGCCGCGGTGATCTGCGGGTCCGGCGTTGCGGGGGAGATGCCGTCCGGCGGCTGAGAAAAAAGAGCAACCGCGAGGACAATAGTCAGCATCAAAACCGCGATTCCGTTTAGCATTGAATTCGGAATAGGCATCGGAACTCCAGGAACATTAGGAAAGCTGAGGCGTCTATCACTTGACGCTGCTGTAAAGAGATTCTAAATAGAAATGCGGGGATATGCGGGCGTAATTCTGACGGCGCGGCGACATCGAGAAAGGGGGGAGGCAATCATGGTCATTTGTCCTGAATGCGAGAGCGATCTGGATATCGAAGAAGATGAGGTTGACGAGGGGGAAATCGTTTCGTGTCCGGAATGCGGGACCGATTTTGAGGTCGTGGCCGTGGAGCCTCTGGAGCTGACTCGCGTCGAGGAGGAAGACGAGGAGGAAGAAGAGGACGAGGAAGAAGAGGACGATGGCGACTACTGAGCAGCCTCGCGGCGCGCTTAAACTCCATATCGACGATAATGAGCGGAAAGACGTTAGCCTGCATCTAAGCCGGTAGAGACTCTGGCAAAATTGTGGCCGAAAGGGAAACCGTATGAAGAGGACACTCGGCACGATCGCGGTTCTACTGGTTGCACTGAACTGTCTTGCCTGGCAATTGACGCTGCCCCTGGGGGATCGTCGTCCTCTTCGTCGGACGGGCGTAAGGCCACTCGCGTTACCTCGCGCACTCTCACCGGCGTAGTTCTCAGCAAGAGTGACGCTCCCGTGACCAATGCCGTGGTCTATCTAAAAAACATGAAGTCGCTGGTGGTGAAGACCGTCATCGCTGGCAATGACGGCAGTTATAACTTCCCTGCGCTCTCGCCCAATGTTGATTACGAGGTCTATGCGCAGCGCGAGGGCAAAAAGAGCGCCACGAAAACCTTGAGCCAGTTCGACGACCGCCAGAAGGCCAACATCGTTTTGCGGATCAAGTAGCTGTCAGCCGTCAGCTATCAGCCGTCGGCTATCAGTTGAGCGTCTCGATTCGCTCTTCGCTTTTCGCTTTTCGCTCTTCGCTTTCCGCCCTGCGCTCTTCGCTTTCCGCCCTGCGCTCTTCGCTTTTCGCCCTGCGCCCTTCGCTAAACAATGCACTAGATTTTGTTTGTCATCCTGAGCGGAGGCGGAGCCGGGTTTGCGCCGCCGGAGTCGAAGGATCTGCGGTTACGCTGGGTGTGAAAAGGCCGCCATGGCTGGCGGCCTTCGCACTTTTCAATGCAATCAGGCTTAGTTGTTTTCGTTGCTGGCGCGCTTCCACGACATGAACTCGCCAATCGTGGAGCCACTGCCAGAAGAAGAGGCGGCAGCGGGGGCCTTGTAAGTCTCGACATCTTTGCGCGTGGCTTCTTCGCCACCCACGGCACGGATGCTGAGTCCCACTTTCTTTTCGGCAGGGTTCATCTTAATGATCTTGAACTCGAACTCCTGGCCGGGCTCCAGCTTGATAGGCTGGCCATTAGCGTCCGCCGCTTCGGAGTTGTGGCATAGACCTTCGACTCCCTCGGCAATCTCAACGAACGCGCCGAAGCTGGCCAGGCGCAGCACCTTGCCGTGAATGACATCACCCACACGGTGCTGCTCGCAGAAGATGTCCCACACATCGGGTTGCAGCTGCTTCACGCCCAGGGACAGGCGGCGCTGATTCGGCTCGATTGCCAATACGATGGCCTTTACCTTGTCGCCCTTCTTCAGCACCTCGGAAGGATGCTTCACCCGCTTGGTCCAACTTAGGTTGCTGACGTGGACCAGTCCATCGATTCCGTCTTCGATTTCAATGAATGCGCCGAAGTCGGTCAAGTTGCGTACTTTGCCTTCCACCACGGCGCCCACCGGGAACTTCTCGTGCAGACTCTCCCAGGGATTCGATTCCAGTTGCTTCAGGCCGAGGCTGATGCGGCGCTCCTGCGGATTTACGTTCAGTACCACGGCCTCAACCTGGTCGTTAATATTGACCAGCTTTGAGGGGTGTTTCATGCGCTTGGACCAGGTCATCTCGCTGACATGCACCAGCCCTTCGATGCCCTGTTCCAACTCGACGAAGGCGCCGTAGTCGGTCACACTGATAACCCGGCCGTGTACATGGGCACCGATGGGATAACGCTCGGCTGCGTCCAGCCAGGGGTCCGGCGTGAGCTGTTTGAAGCCCAGCGACACGCGCTGCTTGTCGCGGTCGAACTTCAGCACCTTCACCTGGATCTGGTCGCCCACCTGCACCAGGTCGTGCGGATGGGTCAGACGGCCCCACGACATATCGGTGATGTGCAGCAGTCCGTCAATGCCTCCCAGGTCAACGAAGGCGCCGTAGTCGGTCAGGTTCTTGACGGTGCCGGTGAGAATACCGTCTTCGTGCAACTGTTCCAGGGTCTTGGTCCGCTTCTCCGACTGCTCTTCTTCCAGCAACTGTTTGCGGGAGGCGACGATGTTGCCGCGCTTCTTGTTCAGCTTGATGATGCGGACCTCGATCTCATGGCCCTTCAGGCCATCGAGGTTGCGCACCGGCCGCAGATCAACCTGCGAACCCGGGAGGAAGGCCCGAGCCCCCAGAATATCGACCGTCAGGCCTCCCTTGATGCGATCGATGACCAGTGCCTTGACCGAAGCCTTGTCGGTGTAGGCCTTCTCAATCTCGTCCCACGCGTGCAAACGCTGTGCCTTCTCGTGAGAAAGGTGGATGTAGCCTTCTTCGGTGTGGCCGGGCTGGCGGATGACCGCGATCTCGTCCCCGCGTTTAACGGTAACGTTGCCTTCATGGTCCGTAAATTCCGCAACCGGAACCACGCCCTCGGACTTGTAGCCAATGTCCACGACCACATACTGCGCCGTGACCTTCAGCACCGTGCCGGTAACGATCTGTTCTTCGTTCAACGCGGCTTCGGTCTGGGCCTGTTCTTGCTCGAACGTTTCAAGGGCGGTGGCGAAATCTTCCATAGTCGGTTCTTTTTCGGAGCGAGGAGCGGTCGTCGCGGGAGGCTGGGGACTGGGCTCAGAGGCTGGCTCGATGTGGGCCTGCTCGGCAATGGGGCTGGGCTCAGCGGTTTGCTCGAGGTTCGGCTGCTCGAAAGCGGCGCTGGGCTCGGTTGCCTGCTGGGTTTGCGGCTGCTCGGAAGCGCCGGAGTCTTCGGTTTGGGTGGTCGGAGCGTTGGGAGTTTCTTCGAAAATCATGTGGTTGCGTATATACACTCGCGCGTCTTGAAAACACGCAGAGAGCCTTAATAAGAAATAAGAACGGACTGCTGGTCTGAATCTTCAGGTGTGATTACCCGCCAGTAGCGGGTTTGGACAACCCAGCGGCCGGATCCTCAGGAGCGAACTCCGCTTCCATGGAACTGCTTCGAATATAACAACCGTGCCCAGCAGTGTCAAACTTGTAAGTTGAAGATTCGCGCTGATTTTACAAGCTTTTTCAGGATTATTAACCTCCTGTCAAGTTCGTCCGACACCAGCCACTGTGACGGCGGTTCGCGGACCGTTAGGGGACGCAGTGACGGTTTGGTACTCTGCTCATGGTATGGATTATCTGTGGACCCCGTGGCGTTATACCTACATCACTGCCGGCGAGCCGCCCGCTTGCATCTTCTGCGAATTGCTGCACTCCGGCGACGACCAGAAGTCTCTGATCGTGTACCGCGGTAAACATAATTTCATCATCCTGAATGCCTTTCCCTACACCTCTGGCCACGCCATGATCGTGCCCTACGAGCATCTCAACCGTCTGCATAGGCTTCCCTCTCCGGCGGCAACTGAAATGATGGCCCTGTCGCAGCGCCTGGAAGTGGCCCTCATCGAACTCTATCGCCCGGATGGAGTGAATGTCGGAATGAATATCGGCAAAGCGGCCGGTGCCGGCATCGCGGAGCATATTCACATGCACGTTCTGCCACGCTGGGTAGCCGACGCCAACTTCATGACCGTAATCGGCGAGACGCGCGTGTTGCCGGAGTCGCTGGAAACCACCTATCAACGACTGAAGTCAAAGTTCTAGGCGGCTTTCAGCCGTCAGCTTTCAGCTTTTAGCACGAAATCGAGCCTCGCAGAGGCGAAACTGATTAGCCCAACTAAACTGCGGAAGCGGTGGGAAAGCTGGCAAATTTACACCCGAGCCCCCGCCCGCCAGGGCGTCACTTCCCTTTCATCACCTCGAGAATCCGGTCAAAATCCTCCAGGGACGAGTACTCGATCTGGATCTTGCCTTTGCCGTTGCGGTCGTTAATGGTGACCCGCACGCCCAGCGCCCGTTGCAGCTCTTGCTCGGCTTCTTTGACGTTTGGGTCCACTATGCGGACCTTTTCCGCCGTTTCGGGGGGGTGAACCAGATTAGTAACTGCCTGCTCGGTCTGGCGAACCGAAAGCGAATGTGTAGCAATGCGTTGGGCCAGCTTCTCAATGGCTTCGGGCGATTCCAGCGCCATCAGCACCTTGGCATGGCCGAAGCTGAGCTGGCCCTGGTCGAGCATGGCCTGCACACTGGACGGCAACTTCAACAGACGCAAGAAGTTAGCCACCGAGGAACGCTCCTTGCCGGTGCGCTGCGCCATCTGCTCCTGGGTGAGGCCGAACTCGCGCGACAGCCGGTCGTAGCCGCGGGCCTCCTCCATGGGAGTCAGGTCGAGGCGCTGCAGGTTCTCGACGATGGTCATCTCCATGGCCTGCTGGTTGGAAACCGGGCGCACCACGGCGGGGATGGTTTGATGGTGGAGCAAGCGCGCAGCTTCGCAGCGGCGCTCGCCGGCAATGACCTGATAGCGTCCGCCTGCCACTGGCCGCACCACGATGGGCTGCAGTATGCCTACGGCTTGGATGGAAGCCGCCAGCTCGTTAAGCGCGGCCGGGTCGAAGGACACGGTGCGCGTCTGGTAAGGGTTGCGGTCGAGATGGTCGAGCGGGATCTGGTGCAGCGCCTCGCCGGGGCGATCGCTCGGCGCCGGGGTGGACGCCGCGGCCGCAACCGTGGTCGGAGCATGAGGCACTTGTCGCGGTGGAAGTAGGGTCTCCAGGCCGCGGCCAAGAACTTTGCGCTTTTCGGTCATGGAAGTCCTTAGCATATAGCAACTCGCAAATAGCCACTAGCAATTAGCAACTAGCATTTAGCAATTAGCATTTAGCAAACCCGGGACGGTAGGAATTCTCACATCTATACGGCGCAAGGGGCGGCTTCAGCGCTCTGGGGAAAGCTCAACGTAGAAAGGGCCAAAGACAAAGCCGGACGATTTGTCCGGCTGTTTCTCGTACTCACGGGGACCTTAGCGAGGGTTGCGGCTAACCGGAACCGCGACAGGCTCTGCGCTGTGCTGGCTCAGCAGGTACCCGATTCCGAAGAAAGCTGCGCAAAACAGCAGGTCGGATGCAACTCCCGCGCGGAAGAACGGCAAGCCGGCAACGTAGCACGTCATCAGACCGCTGAAGCTCTTGGGATACATCTCGCGCCAGACCATCCACACCGCGAAGTTGCTGATCAGGAAAAACGAAACCGAGGCGGTCAAGGACGCCGCGCCAATGCGTAGCGCCGAGAAGCCCTTTCCACCGATCATCACTCCACCCAGCAGCAGTATGGCCGCATACCAGGCCCAGGTGACGAAATGATCGGCCGTAAGCGGATAGGCGTAGGTAACGCGCGTCAGGTACACGTCGGAAGCGACCAGCAACGCCACCGGAATCCACATCTGCTTGCGGGGCATGCGCGCCCCGAAGAACAGCAGGGCAGCGGCCACCGGCGTAAAGCTGAAAGGCATCGCGAAAAACCGCAGGTGCACGGCCACGGCCACAAGTACGAAGAGATATGCCAGCATGTTTACCTCACTACAGGAACGCCTCTTGATTCTGTACGTCGCGTCGCCGTTCGTCAAGAGGAGCCAGCGGTCGATGACAAATTATTGACGGTGAAAGAAACCGAATCACGGCCGGTCAGGGCCGTGCTCCAGGCTGTCCACCGAGGGTGATCGGCTGGAGTTCATTCCCTGCTCCAGCACGCGCAGCTCGGGATTGAGCACGACGTAGCCGCCCAACGTCCTTCTGCCGCGACTCTCCGGAAAGGTGTAGCGCAGGTCCTTGAACTCGGCAAGGTAGCCGCTGGTCTCACCCTGAAACTTCTCTACCTCCACATAAGGGAATACCGCCCAATCCAGGTACACCTGCCCAAAGTACGAAGACTTTGCCGCCCGGCTGGCATCGGTTTCCGGCGGCTTGTAAAAAACCTGCCCGCGCGAGTCATCGACATCCGGCGCCAGCGAATTCACCGGAACGGTTTCGAAAAAATCAGAAGTCTCCACCACGCCGTGCCAGCGGAATGGGTCGATCATGTAGGGATACGCCGCCACTCGCAGCGGTGCGGCCCCGCGGTAGAGAAACGAATTCATGGCAGTGACGGCGCGGCGATGCTGGTAGTCGCGGACGCCCCACACCAGCACCAGACACACCAGGGCAAAGATGGCTCCCGCCCTCCCCCGCGGGCCCTTGCTGCGCGCGCCGATTTCCTGATTGATCAACCCGAAGAGCGAAGGCAGAACCAGTCCGGCGATGAGCGCGAGCAGCATGACCGGCTCGACGATGGCGACGATGTCCCAGGAGTACCAGCGGAAGTTGAACGGTTCGAACAGGCGAATGCCGTATGCCGTGGTGTAGTCAAGCAGCAAATGACTGAGTGCGGCCACCACCGCACAGAAGCAAAGATATCCCCAACGGATGGGCAACAGCGGCGGAGACTCGGGCGAACGCGCACGAGGCGGCCGCAGTCGCATTCGCAGCCGATGGCCGAGATACACCACGCCCAGCACCGCAGCCGCAATGAGCGGCACACCCACGAAGCTGTGCGTGATTCCGCGATGATGTTGCAGTCCTGCGGTGGCGTTCTTGAGTGCCCAAACCACGTCGATGTCAGCAGCCTCAGCGGCCAGCACCATCGTCAACGTCGTGAGGGCGCTCTTTCGATTGAAGCCCGCGCGGCCCATACACGCGCCAGTCAGAAAATGGGTGACAGGATCCAAATCTTTCCTCAGGTGGTTCTTGGCACGGCAAGAAAACTATTGTACGCAGGCGCGAGCTGGAATGAATTCGAGGGCCTACTCGTCGCGCGGCGGATGCGCATCGTCATGCACGGTTTTACCCGCCAGCAGGTCGAGCGCATGGGGCAGAATCTCGATCACGGCCAGCAGCGACTCCGATGCACCAGTCGGGCTGCCCGGCAGGTTGAGAATGAGTGTGCGCCCACGCACGCCGCAAACCCCCCGGCTCAGGAGGGCGTAGGAAGTATTGGCAGTACCCTCAGAGCGCATTTTCTCCGGAATGCCTTCGATCAGTTTGGAGCACACGGCGCGTGTCGCCTCGGGCGTGACATCGCGGGCGGCAATGCCGGTTCCACCCGTGGTCACAATCAGTTGGGCCTGGTCACTCAAGCGAACCAGCGCCGCTTCGATGATCGGCTGATCGTCGGGAACAATCTCCTGATGGGTGACCTCGAACCCCTCCTGGCGAAGCAGTTCGGCGGTGGCCGGCCCTGATCGGTCGGCGCGTTTGCCTTGCGCGGAGGAGTCACTCACGGTTAGAACGGCGGCGGTTCTCATGGTTCAGGTCGATGCTTCGGTCGAAGGCACCATATCACGAACGGACCTGCTGCTTCTTTTCATCGCGACACCTCCGCAATGGAACCCCTAGCTTCCTTGCCCCGCCGGCTTCTGCCACATTGCGGGCTCGGCGCGATGCAACTTCACGATCCTCCACAGAAAGAAAATTGCCGCCACCAGGCAGACCATGACCGCCACAATCGACGCTTCTGGGCCGAACGCGCCACCCGTCAGTATCCCCGGCCCGCTCAACGATCCGCGCAGCGCGCCCTCGGCCATCGCGTTGCCGGAGAGCGTCATGCCGAACAGCGAGCCTTCGGTGAAGTTCCAGCCGATGTGCAGCCCGATCGGCAGCCACAGCCGTTGCGTCGCGGCGTAGGCCGCCCCCAGCAGGACGCCGGCTTCCAGCGCAACCGCCACGGAACTGCCCATCGTCGCTCCGGGATTGAGCCTGTGTGCCAGGCCGAATAGTCCCGACGTAAAGATCAGGGCGCCCCAAGTCCCGACGATCTTCGAACTCAAGCGGAAGAGCAGCCCGCGAAACAGGATCTCTTCCATGATCCCCGCCATTACCGCGAAGAAGAGTCCTTTGGCGATCCCGCTGGTCGTGCCCCATCCGGCGGGATGATAGACGCCTGCGGCGAACAGGATTGCCATCACAACAGTGAACAGCAAAAAGCCAATGGCGATGCCGGCCACGCCTTCCGGCAAAGCGCGATTGGCAGCCAGCTCCGTGGGGATGCGCCGCTCGATCAGTCTCGATGCCAGAATGTAGGTGGCGAGGCAGAGCACTGCCAGCACGGCCGCTCCCGCGGACCCCATGTGCTTCCGCACGAAAGGCTGGACCAGTTGGAACAGTGCTATGACCGCAACAACGGCCACCAGGTTCAGCAGGCCGAGGCCCACCTCTTTCCATTTATTGCGCAGAATGTCCTCCTGGAATCACGAGGTAGTACGTTCGCGTGTCGAATGAGGTTCCGGAATTGTACAGAATCGCGGCCGAACTGGTGGATCAAACCGCTTACGCTGGAAGCGCCGCGGAGCTTACCTCATCCGCAACATTTTGCGGCGCGTTTGGAATTTTTCCGCTGAGCAGCGCTTCGAAGAACCGGTCCACTTCGTCGAGGATCTCGATGGCGCGCTTCGACTCGTACACCGCCTTGCGCAACTGAGCGCCATGCGGCACGCCATGGGTGAACCACGCCGCGAACTGCTTCATCTTGCCTTCAGCGCCGCCAGTCTTCTCTTCCACCAGCATGCTGAAGTAGGTGCGGATCATCTGGTAGCGGTCCGCATCGCTGGGCAGTTCGTATGAGCCGGTGCGGGTAAATTGTTCGATTTGGCGGAAGATCCATGGATTCGACGCCGCGCTGCGCCCAATCATCACCGCGTCGCATCCCGTCTGCGCCACCATGGCGGCGGCGTCCTCCGGCGAGCGCACGTCGCCGTTGCCGATGACCGGAATCTTGACTGCGTTCTTCACTGCGGCAATCCACTCCCACTGCGCCTGCCCGCTATAACCCTGCTCCCGCGTGCGAGCGTGCAGCGCCACCGCGGCCAGTCCACAGTCTTCGGCCATCTTCGCCAGGTTGATGTGGACGATTTCCTTGTCGCTCCATCCCGCGCGGAATTTCACCGTGAAGGGAATCTTCACCGCTGCGCGCACCGACTCGAAGATGTTCTTGATGAGCGGCAGGTCGCGCAGCAATCCCGAGCCGCCATTGCACTTCACCACTTTCTTGGCCGGGCAGCCGAGGTTGAGGTCCACCAAATCGAAGCCCAGGGCCTCGACCACTCGCCCCGCCTCGGCCAGCGTCGCCGGATCGCTGCCGAACAGTTGCGCCGAAATCGGGTGCTCATTCCCGTAAAACGTGAGGTACTGCTTGGCCTTCTTGTCCTTGTGGCGGATGATGCCGTCGGCCGAGGTGAACTCAGTCATCATCAGGCCGCAGCCGCCCAGGTTGCGGATGAAGCGCCGAAACACCGTGTCGGTGATGCCGGCCATCGGTGCCAGCACGGTCGCGGGCCGTATTTCGACTCCCCCAACGACAGCGATGCGGGCACGCGGGCATCAGCCGGCGCGCTACGCTGGGCCGGATTGTCGAAATACTTGTGCACAGTACGATTGTAATCGAACGCTGAACTGCAAAAGGTTGACAAAAGCAAAGCCCCCGCCGCAGCGGAGGCTCTCGCTCAAACCCTTGCAGACGTTAGTTCTTCGCGGCTTCCACTTTCGCCGCCTCGGCCTTCGCCGCTTCTGCCTTGCCCGCGTCGCTCTTGGCGTACTTGCGGCGGAAGCGCTCGACCCGGCCCGCGGTGTCCACCAGTTTCTGTTTGCCGGTGAAGAACGGGTGGCAGGCGGAACAAATTTCCACGTTGATGTCGCCCTTGTGAGTCGAACGGGTGTTAAAGGTGTTGCCGCATGCGCAATGCACGCGCACTTCGTCATAAGCCGGATGGATGGCTGCTTTCATAAGAACTCCTGACTCGCTGGTGGCAAACTTTTATTCTATCGGAAATTGACCGGTACCGGCAATTGCCGCGCGGTTTCAGCGGCGGCCAATGTCTCCAGGGTTTGATTCGGGCCAGGACAAAACGATTCGGCGAGGCGCACCTGGCTTTTGCTCCTAAGCCCGCGTTCCCGCTCGAACTCGCGGCAAAAATATCGCGGCAGAGCTTTCGTCCTGCCGCTGAATCGCACATGCTATTGCATGCGTGCAGTTACTTCTTGTTAACGGCCTTCTTCAACTCCACGCCGGGAGTAAACTTGGCAACTTTCCGGGCCGCAATTTTAATGACGCCGCCCGTCTGCGGGTTGCGTCCGTTGCGCGCCTTACGCTGCGAGACGGAGAAGGTACCGAATCCCACCAAGGTCACCCGATCGCCTTTTTTCAGGGCGGAGGTGACCGCACCAATTATTGTGTCGATCGCGCCCCCTGAGGCGGTTTTGCTGATCCCTTGGGCGGCTGCGATTTTCTCAATCAGATCCCCTTTGTTCATGCTCGCTCCTCGCCAGGTCAGAACCTGTGGCGCCAGTATTTACTTGCGAAACCGGTCCTATGTCAAGAAAAACCGTGAAAATACGCGGTTTTTCTGCGGGGCGACCCGCCAGTCAAGGTTCCAGGTTGAAGGAGTTCTGCATGGAATTGAAAAGGAATTGTGCCAACCCAGCGCCCAAAATCAGCCCGAAGGGCGAAACAATAGCAGCCTCGGACGTAAGTCACGATTATCGCCTTGACGCAACACGGATGAGCACGGATCTGACGCTTTATCTAGAAGTTGTTTAGGATTCATCCGTGTTCATCCGTGAAATCCGCGGTTGCTTTTTCCCAGAATGGGTCGAATTCTCCCTTCTTTGTCACGATACCTTCCAATCCTTTGACCAGGCTAAAAGGCGCGCACTACACTGGCTGTAACCACGCGGGAGGCGGCCCCATGATCCGTGAAGATATTCTGCAGCAATTTCCCGAGTTATTCGGAACCAAGAACATCAATGGCCGAGAGGTCAACGTCGAAGAAACGATTGCGACGCTCACTCGCGAACTGCGTCCGGCCATTGCCGAGGCCCTAAGCGCCCGGCGAGCACTGCTAGAGAGTGCCGAGCCGGTGCGAGGCAAATACAACTGGCCAGCGTGGGAGGAGGCGTTCGACGATCCGCTCACGGGACGTGCCTGGACATTTCGCCAGATTGTACAAGGCATGATCGACAACTTCCTGGGCCACGAGAGCCAATGGCGCTGGCGGCTCAACGACGAAGTACCCATCCCGAGCGACGTGCATCCGTTGAACAACCCCGGATTGGAGCTTACCGGTCCCTGGCATCCGCTGGATATGGCGTTCAACGCTTTGAATAGCGCCGCGCCCATGAACATGCCGGATTTTGAAGACGCCTCACCCGCGCACTTCCAGACCCAGGGCACACCCAAGGGCCAGCCGGTAGGAACGTTTGCGGCCCTGCAGAACGCTAAAGACATTTTCCAAGGCCGCTGGGCCAGCAAAGCGTACGAAGTGGTGAAGAAGGACAACAAGCGCTCTTACAAAATCAATACGCCGCCCCAGAAGTGGCCCACGCGCCTGGTTCGTCCGCCCAGCATTCACGTGCTCTATGATCATGTCACTGTCGATGGCGAACCGGCACCCGGCCTGATTGCGGTGGTCGTTCTCTGGGTGTTGAACAACTACGACGCTCTGAAGAGCGCTGGCACGGGCGTGTATTTCTACATCCCGAAAATGCAGACGCCCCGCGAAGCGCTCATCGTCGAGAAGTTGCTGGCGCGGGTGGAAGGAATCATCGGGGTCCCGGCGGGCACGTTCAAGATCAAGATTCTCTACGAGGAAGGCAATGGTGGCCGTTATCTGCCGGCGATCGCCTGGGTCTTCCGGAGGCGGCTGCTGGGCACCAATGTCGGCCGCTGGGACTATCTCGGCAGCCTCATCGAGATGTGGAAAGACGATCCCAAGGGCGTGTTTCCCGATCCGCAAACCATCGGCATGGCTTCGCCGAACATGATCGCCTACCAGCGCTACAACGCGCTCATGATGCTCATGGCGGGCATGAAGAATGGCGAACTCACGCAGGGTGGGCCGATTGGCGGGATGGCGGCGGTGATGATCTATCACCCCAGCGATGTCTATGGCCGCTCGCGCTATAACCCGGTGGCGCTGCGCGCGGTCGCCATCGACAAGCTGCGCGAGCGACTGCTGGGACTGATGTTCGTGCCCGACGAGCCCATACCCACAGGCCGGCAGGTTACGCTCGACGATATCCTTGCCGGACGCGTCAACGGCAAGCTTTACGACGCCTATCGCCAAAGCTGGGTTGCCAGTCCGGAGACCGCATACGTGGCTGCGGGAAATGCGCCGCTGCGCGTGCCGATAGCGGAATTGCAGGCGGTGCTGGATGCGCCGCGCGAGACAGTGGACGCAAACGGCAAAGCCGTGCCCACCGTGGCCAGCGGCCTGGTGGACTCGGAACGGGCGCTGCTCGAATCCCGCGGCTTGCTGAACCCGCAGGGCAAGATCACACCCGGCATCCTTAACAAGGGCGCCTTGGACACCCCGCAGAAGCTCTTGTCGCAGGAACGGTGGGATGACATCTACAGCGTGCCGAAAGGCGACGTCACCATCGAGCACATCCAGCACGCGTTCTACATGGCCGCCAACTACGGTTTCCAGATTCTGAACGGTAACTTTGCCGCCGCCATCGATGACTACGAACTCAAGCAGCGCTTCATGAACGATTTGGCCACTTACCGCATCGACGTTTCGTGGCTGTGGACGCTGCTTGCTCATCAGGCGGTCATCAGCAAAGATGGATATTTTCAGCGGTGGGCGCTCACCGAAGACGGCGTGGTGCTGGCGCCGAGCGCCGAGCAGGTCAAGGCGGGGACGCGCTTCACCAAAGAACTGTTCCAGAAGGTGTGGGATTATCACAACGAATGGACGGCGGAGTTCTTCGCCGAACTGGACCGGCGTGGCGATCCGGGACGCTTTGACCGGGCGAAAGCACCGGTCATCATGGACCTGCTGAAACGGCAGTTGCTTTCGCCGAAATACATACAGCACAGCGCGCGCGTGCTGTTCTTGTTGGGGCAGGCCACGGGTGAGGAGAGCGAGCAAATCCTGGCAGCCATCTTCGACCTTTCGCGCGAAGAAATCCTGAAGCGGGTGCAGGCGGGTACCATGAAACCTGCCGCGCTGGCCGTTCATGATTATGTGTATGACATTTTTCCGGCGGCGAAAGAGCATCTCGTCGCCATGCCATGACATTTCGAGACGGCATCACTGGCTGCGGAAAACTTGACTGCATCTCGCTTTGAAGGGGCGCACCTTTAGGTGCGCCGTTAAGCCCTCTATTTTGTCATCACGAGCGGGCTTCAGCCCGCGAGGGATCTGCTTTTCGGATTTTTCAGGAACCTGTTGAACCACGGATTGACACCGATTCTCACGGATAAACCTCTCAACGGAAGAGCTTCAAGAAAATCCGCGTCAATCCGTGAAATCCGCGGTTAAGGTTTTTCTTTCCTCGATTTACACAGACCCACACAGCTTTTCCTGCCCTTTCATTCGGTCCACCCGTCTCTTCCCGTTGCGCATCGCCCCGCCCGGCAGTAGATTCAAATTCGTGACCACCCCGAGCGAGACATGCCCCATTTGCGGCGGCACCGGATGGCAGACCGTCGAACGCGGCAAAGAGCGCGAAGCGGTGCGCTGCGAATGCCGCGTGCGCGACCGCGGCGAGCGCCTGCTGGCGGCGGCGCAATTCCGGCCGCGCTACCAGCATTGCGAGCTCGGCAACTTTCAATACGACCCGGACCATATCAGGTATGAGAAGAGCCCGGGTCATGCACGGTGGCTCGCCGGCCGTTTTGTCGAGGAGTATCCCCTGGACAAGGACAGGCCTACTGTTCGTGGGTACCGTCGGCGTCGGCAAGACCCACCTCTCCGTCGGCATCATGAAGGACCTGATCCACGAGAAGGGCATCCACTGCCTATTCTGCGATTATCGCGAGCTGCTGAAGTCCATCCAGAATTCCTACAACCCGTCGGTGCAGGCAACCGAGATGGAGATTCTTCGTCCGGTTTTCGACGCTGAGGTGCTGGTGCTCGACGAACTGGGCGCAGTGCGCAGCACGGAGTGGGTCTTCGACACCGTCAACTACGTTCTCAACAGCCGCTACAACGACAACAAGACCACCATCATCACCACTAACTTTCCCGACGGAGCAGAGCAGAAAGACGTCGATATCGACAATCTGCGCAGCCCATCAGTCGCTGAACGCGCAGCACGACGCGAAACTCTAGGTGACCGAATTGGCGAGCGGATGCGTTCCCGCCTGCATGAGATGTGCAAGATCGTGAACATAAAAGGGGAGGACCATCGCCAAACGAAAAAGAAGGCATAGTCCCGCCGTCAGAGCACCAACCCGGCTGGCGCTGCGCAGCAAAGCAAAACCGTCAACCACGGATTGAAAAGCGTTAGCCACGGATTAACACGGATTTTCACGGATTTTTTTAACTTATGTGGAGCGTATTTCGGGCTTCGGCCACTGCAACATAGTTGGATCAAGAATCGCTCTCAAAATAATTCCTTTTTGATCCGTGAAGATCCGTGTCAATCCGTGGTTAAGAAAGCCTCTGTGTCTCTGTGCCTCTGTGGTGGTCTACTTTTCCCCGTGTCATGCTGAGCGGAGTCTGCCCCGCTTTTGGGCCGGCGGAGTCGAAGCACCCCTATTCGACCCCAGACATGAGCGTTGCACAGGGGCCCTTCGACTCGCCCGCCGCGGTGGGCTCGCTCAGGGTGACAGGCGTTGTTGCTTGCTTCCGTTCCTCTGTGTGGACTCGAATTTGGTTCGCACAGATCAAGAGTCATTCACGGACCTCACTTCCTTTTTGATCCGTGAAGATCCGTGTCAATCCGTGGTTAAAAAAGCCACTGTGCCTCTGTGTCTCTGTGATGGACTACTTTTTCCCGTGTCATGCTGAGCGCAGCCTGCCCCGCTTTTGGGCCGGCGGAGTCGAAGCACCCCTATTCGACCCCAGACATGAGCGTTGCATAGGGACCCTTCGACTCGCCCGCCGCGGCGGGCTCGCTCAGAGTGGCAGGCGTTGTTGCTTGCTTCCGTTCCTCTGTGTGGGCTCGTATTTGGTTCGCACAGATCAAGAGTCATTCACGAACCTCACTTCCTTTTTGATCCGTGAAGATCCGTGTCAATCCGTGGTTGAAAAGCCTCTGTGTCTCTGTGGTAGATAGAATGTCTTGGTGCACCGCATCGAATTCGTCCCTGACCGCGCCGCTGATCTGTTCGCCGCCGTGCCGGCGAGTGCGACGGTGTTTGTGCTGCGTGGAGAGGACGAGGCCAGCGAGCCATACGTCAGCAAGACTTCGAACCTGCGCCGTCGCTTGCAACGTCTGCTCGGCACCCTCGACGGCCAGACCCGCAAGCTGAACCTGCGCGAGCGCGTGCGCTGGGTCGAGTGGACCGCCACCGGCTCCGACTTCGAAGCTTCGTTCCTGCTCTATCAGGCGCTGCGCCGCGAGTTCTCCAAGACCTACGACAAACGCCTGCGGCTGCGTTTTGCGCCCCTGGTCAAGCTGATTCTCGACAATCCTTACCCGCGGGCGACGGTCACCACGCGCATCAGCGGGGTGAAGGGCAAGGCGCAATATTTTGGACCGTTCGCCACCCGCGTCGCCGCCGAGAAGTTTGCCAACGATGCGCTCGACCTGTTCAAGATGCGACGCTGCACCTTCGACCTTAATCCTGACCCGGCGTTTCCCGGCTGCATTTATTCCGAAATGAAGATGTGCCTGGCGCCCTGCTTCAAAGGATGCAGCGACGAGGAGTACACGGCTGAAGTGGGACGCGTGCAACAGTTTTTCGAAAGCGGCGGGCAGTCGCTGGTGCGGGAAATCGAGCGGCATCGCGACGACGCCTCCACCAGTCTCGACTTCGAGGCCGCCGCTGGCCTGCATACCCGGCTGGAGAAGGTGAAGACCGCGACCGCACAGTTGCCGGACATCGTGTGCCGTCTCGACGAACTAAACGGCGTGATGGTGCAGCCGTCGGCGGAGCGCGAATCGGTAACGCTATTCAGGATTGCCGGCGGGCGCATCTGCCCCGCGGTCATACTCAACGTCGGCCAACTGGTCAGTGCCGGGCACCTTACTTCGAAGCCGCAATCCATGGAGTCGCGAATCACCGAAGCGCTTGGGGTGGTCGACGCCCCCAAGCTGCGCTCCGCGCTGGAGTGGATGGAGCACCTCGCGCTGCTGAAGCGTTGGTACTACCGCACCACCAAAGTCGGGGAATTGTTTCTTGCCGACGGCGGCGAACTGCCGATGCGGCGCGTAGTGCGGGGCGTGTCGCGCGTCTTCCGCGGCGAGAAGCCCGCCGGCGACCTGAGCGAGACCGCGGGAGACTACTGGAAATTCAGGGCCCACGAAGCCGGGCTGACGGAAGGCTAGTCAACCACGAAATCTAATCAACCACGGATTGACACGGATTACCACGGATTTTCTTTTGATTTGCGGAAAGCGCTAAAGATTGCTGTGTAAGTGTTTCAGCCTGGCGCAGGTCGCCGAATTCATAATCAATTCCTCGAATGAATCCGTGTTTATCGGTGTCAATCCGTGGTCAACGTGCTTCTTAGATCGCCACCTGCACGGATCGCAGGAAAATCTAATCAACCACAGATGGGCACGGATTCTCACGGATTTTCTTTTGATCATTGTCCAGAAGCATTCGTCGAAACTGAGGACGCACGCCGAAGTTGAGCAACAACCCGACCTCAAATTCGGTGGCCTTCAGATAGTTCAGCAACTGAGCTTCGTGCGTGCGGTCAATTGTCCGGGCGCATTTAAGTTCTACTATCACTGAATTCTGCACCACCAGATCAGTACGGAAAACTCCCACCACCTGCCCGCGGAATTTCACCTGCACCGCTTTTTCTCTATCAACGGGGATGCCTTTGCCCTGCAAGGCGAGACTGAGTGCGTCGCGATATACCGATTCCAGAAATCCATGCCCCAGTTCGTTGTACACGTCGTAGAAGGCGCCGATAATGGCATCGGTAATCTCCGCGTGTTTTAGCTTAGTGCTTCCCTTGGAAGTATCCAAAGGATCTGCGGCGGTCGGGTTCATCGTAAAATTCCTCACTAATCCGTGTTCATCCGTGGAGATCCGTGGTTAATAAATGTTAATCCGCGGTTCAGACTTTCTTTGGGTGTTTCCGATCCACCACCCGCACGGCCTTGCGCCAGCGCTCATCCACCTGCACCAGAGTCCACTCGATGCGCGGCGAGAGATACCGCAGCAGAACATCGCTGGCGGGATGCACGCGCAACGCCGGGGCGACGAGAAACAACAGCGGAGGGGCGCTGGAGAGTTCGCGTCCGGCGAAGTAGCCGTGGCGCGCGAATTCGCCGCGCTGCTGATGCCAGCACACCCGCGCCCAGTAGTCGAGCCCTTGCAGCGGCAAGTGAATATCCTCGTTGGCCTTCAGCTCCAGAATGGCCAGCCTACCCTCGAGCGTGCAGGTGAGCACGTCAAGCATGGCGCGATCGGAGGCCGCAAACGCCGGCACCTGCGAGTACACGAAGCGGCCATCGAGGCGCTCGTCGATCACGCGGACCTCGCGCGTGATCAGGGTTTCCAGCCAGCGCTCGGGGGCCAGCCGGAAAAACAGGTTGGTAGGCGAGCCGTCGGGCTGGCGCTGATCGAGGATGCCCTGCACCAGTTCGCGGAACAGCGCCTCGGTGCTCTCGTCGAGGACGTACTCCGCCGAGCCGATGCCGAACAGAATCGACTCGGCATTGCGGAACGATCCGGAAACCGGGGTCAGGCAAGCGCGCGCGAATTCCAGCCCGAACAGCCGGAAGACGATCTCGGAGGTGGACTCCACCGTGATCTCCGCCGCTGGCGCCAAGGCGTGAATGCGTGCAATAGAAGCAGCGAAACGCTGGCGCGCACCTTCCAGGTCCACCGCGTGTGTCAGGCGGGTGACGATGTTGCCGGTGTCGGAGAGATCGAGGGATTCGCATATTTCGGAGCGTTCGTCGAGTTCATACAGCTGCCACTTGGCTGCTTCGGGATGAAGATGCGCCGCGCGCTGGCGCACGATTTCCGCTCGTCCCGGCGGCAGGAAAAGCTTCAACCCTTCCACGTGAGCTCGCCCGGCGAGTTGCTGTCGCTGGTGATCCATCCAGAGAATGCCGAAGGTGAGCACCGCATCCACCGACGACTGCGTCTCCTCGGCATTAACCCCGAGGACCGCAAACGCCGATTGGCCCGCCCGCAACACGGCGCGGGTGTACACCGGGCTGAACGAATGTTCCAGATCGGGGTTGCTGCTCAGGTGCTCGACTTTCATACCGGGATACTCGCGCAGCAAGACCCGTTCCAGCAGGCGTTGATACTGGATGCGTGCAGCGTGCTTGGCGGCGCCCTTGCGCCGGTCAGGGTCAGCGCAGATTTCCAGCACCTTTGCCTGTGACCGCCCAAATCGCATCACGCTAAGGCGGAGGCTGCGGCCCTTCACTTCCGCGTCGAGCACCCGGCGCACGGCGTTGCGCCGCTCCGACCACAGATGCAGGATGCACTTGCCTTCGCCGGACACGGAATACTTGGCGGTGGCGAATTCGAACAGCACCTCTCCGTCTTCGATGGCCACAGCCTCGGGAGCGTCCGCCAGAAATTGCTCCAGCAGTTTAGCCAGATACTTGGGAGTGATGGCGCTGTTTTGCATGACGAACGCAGAGATTCACGGAAAGCGTAATTCATCCCTGAGTAGGCTGCACCCTCACACCGCACAACCCTATGTGATAATCAAGATTCGGGTCTGGGCCGTCACCCGCGTCTTCTTCGGCAGCCGAACATCCAATAGGTGTGACTATGGACAAAAAGTTCTTCTTCGAACGCTACGGAATGACGCAAGCCGATGTTGAACGCTACCTGGCCGCGGCGCTCTCCGCTGGCGGCGACTTTGCCGACCTCTATTTTGAATATCAAACCTCCACGTCGGTTTCGCTCGACGAGAGCATGGTGAAGTCGGCCACTGAGGGCATTTCGGTGGGCTGCGGGGTGCGGGTCTTGTCGGGGGAACGCACCGGTTATGCCTACACCGACGACCTCTCGCCGCAGCGTCTGCTGCATGCCGCCCGCACTGCGGCCCTTATCGCCAGCGGTCCGGCGAAGCAGCCAGTGGTGGGCCTGACCAACAAGCCCGCGCACAATCTTTATCCGGTGCCGTTGCCCTCGGTGGAAGCCGAGGTGCTGGCCAAGGTTGACCTGGTGCAGCGCGCCGATAAGGCGGCGCGCGCCTACGATCCGCGCATTCATGAAGTGCGCGTGAGCTACGCCGACGAACTGCGGCACATCCTGGTGATTGGTTCCGACGGCAGTTTTGCCGAGGATGCCCAGCCGCTGGCGCGCATGAGTGTCTTCTGCATCGCCAAGGATGCGACTGCCGGTTCGGCACGCGGCACGGCCGGCGGCGGCGGCCGCGTGGCCCTCGATTATTTCCAAGGGGAAGCCTCGCCCGAGCACTTCGCCAAGGAAGCGGCGCGGCAGGCGATCATTCAGCTCGACGCGCGCGAGGCGCCGGCCGGTGAGATGGAAGTGGTGCTCGGTCCGGGATGGCCCGGCATCCTGCTGCACGAAGCCATCGGACACGGCCTCGAAGCCGACTTCAATCGCAAGAAGACTTCGGCGTTCTCGGGAATGCTGGGCCGCCGTGTCGCCAGCGACAAATGCACCGTGGTGGACAACGGCACCATGCCCGGCCGCCGCGGCTCACTCAATGTGGACGACGAAGGCAACCAGACCGAGAACACCGTGCTCATCGAGAACGGCATCCTCAAGGGCTATCTCTCCGACAAGCTGTCGTCGCGCCTGATGGGCATTCCCAACACCGGCAATGGCCGTCGCGAGAGCTATCAGCACATTCCCATGCCGCGCATGACCAACACCTACATGCTGGCCGGGCAGGACTCGCCGGAAGACATCATCAAGTCGGTGAAGTATGGCGTGTACGCGGCGAACTTCGGTGGCGGCCAGGTGGACATCACCAACGGCAAGTTCGTCTTCTCCGCTTCGGAAGCCTACCTGATCGAGAATGGCATCATTACCTCGCCGCTGAAAAACGCCACCCTCATCGGCAACGGACCGGATGTGCTGACCAGAGTCTCGATGGTCGGCAGCGACCTGCAACTCGACGAGGGCGTCGGGACCTGCGGTAAGGATGGCCAGTCGGTGCCCGTCGGCGTAGGCATTCCCACCCTGAAGGTGGACCGCCTGACGGTCGGCGGAACCGGCGGATAAAGCAAGAGCAACCGCGGATTTACACGGATGAACGCGGATAAGACTTAAAATTGGAATCTGCGGCGTCTTGCAGAAACAGTACTTCGATCGCAATTAGCGTTTTTCTTAACTATTCAATTCCGATCCGTGTTCATCCGTGAAAATCCGAGGTTAATTTGTTTTTTTGATGTCCCGCAATGTGGGACTATCAAGGACCAGGCTGAACCTTATGACTGTTTCTGCTCAAGAAAGCCCCGACGCGGCCCAGGCCGCCTCCCCCGATCTGAAGGAAATTGCGACCGATGTGGTCCGCCACGCCATGCAAGGCGGGGCCACCGCGGCCGAAGCCGTCGCCATGGACGGCAGCGAATTCTCCACGGTTGTCCGTCTCGGCGAAGTCGAGACCTTGAAGGAATCCGGCTCCAAGGCCATCGGCGTCCGCGTCTTCTTCGGACAGCGCGCCGCCAGCACCTACTCCAGCGACCTGACCTCGGAAGGTGTGAAGCAGTTGGTGGACTCGGCGCTGGCGCTGGCCAAGATCACCAGCGAGGACCCGTTTGCCGGTATTCCCGAGCCGGCGCAGCTCGGGAAACTGGAGGGCGATCTCGACCTTTATTACGACGATGTCTATTCGCTTTCCACCGCCGATCGCATCGACTATGCGCGCCGCGCCGAGAAAGCGGCCCTTGACGCCGACCCTCGCATCGTCAACTCCGAGGGCGGCACCTTCGACGCGGCCATTGACTACAAGGTGCTGGCCAACTCGCACGGGTTCGTGGGCGACTACCAGCGCTCCTATTGCTCGGTTGCGGCGGTGCCCATCGCGCAGGTGGAAGGTTCGTCCATGCAGCGCGACTACTGGTACTCGGTCGCGATGACGCTGAAGAAGCTGGAATCGCCGGAAGAAGTCGGCAAGATTGCCGCGCAGCGCACCTTGCGGCGCATCGGAGCGCGCAAGGTCAAGACCGCAAAAGTTCCCATCGTGTTTGAAAACACCATAGCCCGCGCGCTGGTGGGCCACATTTTCGAGGCGGTCAATGGCGACTCGATCTATCGCGGCGCGTCGTTCCTCGCCGGCAAGTTGGACCAGAAGATTGCGGGCGACAACATCAACGTGGTCGACGACGGCACCATGCGCGGCGGCTTTGGCACCAGCCCGTTCGACTCCGAAGGCGTGCCCAGCCGCAAGACCGTCGTGGTCGAAAACGGCGTGCTCAAATCGTACCTGCTGAATACCTACACCGCGAAAAAGCTGGACATGCAGACCACCGGCAACGCTTCGCGCGGTCTGGCGGGAACGCCGGGCATCGGGCCGGGCAACTTCTTTCTTCAGCCTGGCGCGAGGGGCCTGCAAGAGATCATCGGCGACATCAAGGAAGGTCTGTTCGTCACCGAGTTTCTTGGCTTCGGCGTGAACCTGGTGACCGGCGACTTCTCGCGCGGCGCCAGCGGCCTGTGGATCGAGAACGGCGAGCTTACTTATCCGGTGGAAGAAATCACCGTCGCCGGCAACTTGAAAGACATGTTCTTCAACATCGCGGAGATCGGCAACGACCTCGAATTCCGCGGCGCCGTTGCCTCCCCCACGCTGAGAATCGACGGCATGACCGTGGCGGGGGAATAGACGGCGACTAGGGTCTGGGCCTGTACCGGTTGCGCGGTGAGGGTCATAAACAATAGCACCAGGATGAGGAACAGGAGCAGGACCATGATGGCGAGCGCCGCACTGTCGGGTCGCAGGCTCGCGCCGAAAAACACATTGGGAAATCGCCCCTTGTGATGCATTGGATTCTCCTCCCTGCCAGTTGGCTCGTCGAGTTGCAATGAACCAAACGAAGACGGGCGCGCACTGGGACGCCGGGGAGAAGGAAGCTCAGGGGTCCTGTTTCTCGCAGACTCGGCCTGAGTGGGTGGGAAAAAGGACCGGCAATCCTCTCCCGAGACACCCAACACAATTTCACTCCCGCGACGGGCGGTTTGTCAGTGATGTATGGGGCAGCGGCAAGTGATAACAGCAAGACTAGAAATAAGCGCAAGGCGAAAGCCAAGTCATCGGCAGGGCATGGGGAACACATGCTCCAGACTGATAGCTGAAGGCTGACGGCTGATAGCTAGTTGCCGCCTCTCACAGCGGTATGTTCCCGTGCTTCTTGGGCGGGTTTTTGGCGCGCTTGTTCTCCAGCATGTCGAGCGCCTGGATCAGCTTGCGGCGCGTATCGCGGGGACGAATCACCGCATCGATGTAGCCGCGCTCGGCCGCTACATAAGGATTGGCGAAGCGCTCGCGGAACTCTTCGATCTTCGCAGCACGATCGGCCTCGGGGTTCTCCGACTTCTCCAGCTCGCGCCGATAGACAATGTTCACCGCGCCCTCCGGCCCCATGACCGCGATCTCCGCGGTTGGCCACGCGTAGTTCACGTCGGTGCGGATGTGCTTGGACGCCATGACGCAATAAGCTCCGCCGTAAGCTTTGCGCGTGATCACGGTAATCTTCGGCACAGTCGCCTCCGAGAAGGCGTACAGCAACTTCGCGCCATGGGTGATGATGCCGCCGTACTCCTGCTGCGTGCCGGGGAGAAATCCCGGAACATCTTCGAAGGTGATAAGCGGAATGTTGAAGCAGTCGCAGAAGCGCACAAAGCGCGCGCCCTTGATGCTGGCGCTGATGTCGAGCACGCCCGCCAGAAACGCGGGCTGGTTGGCGGCGATGCCCACCGGCTTGCCGTTCAGCCGGGCGAATCCGATGACGATGTTCTTCGCGTAGTGCTCCTGTACCTCGAAGAAGTAGCTGTCGTCCACCACGGCGTTGATCACGTCCTTGATGTCGTAGGGCATGTTCGATTCGGTGGGAACGATAGTGTCGAGATGCTCGTCGGCGCGGTCGATGGGATCGGTGCAAGCCTTGCGCGGCGGGTCCTCCAGATTGTTCGAGGGAATGAAGCTGAGCATCTCGCGGATCATGCTGAGACACTCGGCGTCGTCGTGCGCCATGAAGTGCGCCACGCCCGATTTCTCGTTATGCGTCATCGCGCCGCCGAGTTCATCCTTGGTGACTTCCTCGTGGGTCACCGCCCTGATGACGTCCGGCCCGGTAATGAACATGTAGGAAGTGTTGTTCACCATCAGGATGAAATCGGTAATTGCTGGGGAGTAGACGGCGCCGCCGGCGCACGGGCCCATGATCGCCGAGATCTGCGGCACCACGCCGGAAGCCAGCACGTTGCGCAGGAAAATGTCGGCGTAGCCCGCCAGCGACATCACGCCTTCCTGAATGCGCGCGCCCCCGGAATCGTTCAGGCCGATGACCGGCGCGCCCACCCGCATGGCCATTTCCATGATCTTGACGATCTTGGCCGCATTGGTTTCCGACAGCGAGCCGCCGAAGACGGTAAAGTCCTGCGCGAAGACGAACACCAGCCGGCCTTCGATGCGGCCATAGCCGGTGAGGAAGCCGTCGCCGAAATACTTCTGCTCTTCCATGCCGAAGTCGGTGCAGCGGTGAGTGACCAGTTTGTCGGTCTCCTCGAAGGTGCCCTCGTCGAGCAGAAACTCGATGCGCTCGCGCGCCGACATTTTGCCCTGCTTGTGTTCGCGCGCGCGGCGTTCTTCGCCTCCGCCGGCTTCGGCAAGCGAGTCACGACGCTTCAGTTCGGTCAATTTCTGTTCCAGATCCATGGGAGGGATTATAAACAGCGAGGAGCCGCGGAGCGGCTAGAGTTTGCAATTACAGGCCCACCCGGCAATGTGACGAATGTACTTGCTGCCGCCCCGCTCGGGCCAGAGTTCCAGATGGGGCAAGACAGCGTGCCGGAGACGGCTACTTGTGATAAGGCGAGTAGAGTCGAGAACAGGCGCAGTGGCATTAGCCTCCCGGTGGCCGTTGGGGGTGCTTTCGCATGACCCGCCTCAATCCGGTTTGGCGTAACTCTGTTTCCTGTTCCCGCTCATCGGTAGGGTCGGGAGCAGGCGCGCGCACGGTAGGCGTCGGTGGTAATTCCATCGCTTTCGCTATGGACCGCAGTCCGGCAACCATGGTCACGTTTCCAGCTCCCGCCACGTCAAACGCAGCGTGCGGTTTTCCCGCACTGCGCTTTCCTGTTTGCTTCATGCCAGGGGTTATGAGACCTATCACGCTGGGAGCGCTTTCGGCACAATTGCACGACGAACCCGGTAACCATTAAACAATTTGAGTTCCTCGTACAGCCAGCGCCTACTCCACCTCTTCCAACCGAAGCCGCGCCGATTCCGGGATCGCCCCATGTGACGCCGAGTTTTCTTTTCTACCCAGTCTTTGATGAAGCTGAAGCATTCGCTGGAGTGTCCGACGGCGAAGTAGTTCACCCAGCCCCGCAGCACCGGGTTGATCAGTTGGACTACCCGATCCACCGGCTGGGACTGGTATCGCCGGAACACATCCTTGAGCTTACGCAATAGCGCCGTGCGTTTCTTCATCTTCGGCGTGTAGTGCGCTCGCCACACCTGCCGTTCCATACTGCGCAGGCGCCGGAAATCGAACCCCAGAAAGCCGAAGCTTTCTGCGCGGTCCAAGTTCACGATGCGACTCTTCTCTTCATTGATCTCGACTTGTAGTTTGGCAAACTCTTCCCGAAGTCGCTTGTTCACCGCCCCCAGCAGCCACGCATTGCGCGGGTGAGCATCGATGAGCACGACAAGATCGTCAGCGAAGCGGGCATACTCGACGTAGGTGTACTTTCCGTTACGCGTGGTTTCTTTCGCTCGCTCCAGCATTCGATCCACCTCGGTGAGATAGATGTTACTGAGCAGCGGCGAAATCACCCCGCCTTGCGGGACGCCTTGTTTGCCCGATACCGTCAACATCAACTTCAGCAGACGCATCACCTCGTCGTCATTGATCCGGCGCGCAACTTTTTCCAGCAGCAGATGATGTCTGACTGTGTCGAAGTATGCTCGTAAATCCAGATCTATCACGCGGGTCTTCCACTGAACGATTGCCGTTGCTACTCGATGCACCGCCTCATGTGCGGTGCGTTTGGGACGATAGCCATACGACCCTGGTTGAAAGTCCGCTTCGAACACCGGCTCCATTATGAGCTTGAGCGCACCTTGCACCACTCTGTCCCGGATAGCGGGGATCGACAGGACGCGAACTTTTCCTCCGTCCTTCGGTATCTCCCGCCGCCGTGACCGTAGCGGCACATAAGTACGATCCATCAGTTCGCCCTGTATCTGCTCAAGGTACTTCTCCACGCCTTGCGCCTCGATGACCTCGAACGTCACCCCGTCAACTCCCGGAGCGCCGTTGTTCTTCCTGGCCAACGTATACGCCTCGCGTAGCGTCTCCATCTTGCAAATATGGACGTACAAACCCCAGAAACGCCACGACGGTTCAGCCTTCGCCTTGACGTATAGGTTCCTCCTCAGGTCCTGCAAACTACTGGGTGTGTTTATCATCCACCCTTGCCTCCCGTCTTGTTGGAACCATTGCAAACAGCAGGGCCCCTTCGCTCCACCGGCATTACCCGGCTTCATCGCTACTGCGGACCCATCCGCCACCCTCTCGCCTTCAGCCCCCTTCCCGGGTTCGCCGGTTATAGGGCCTACCTTGCTCCAGCGATTTCGCACTGGGGCGAGGAGGGCTTCTCCAGTTGCTTAGCATGTCCTTGTCATCGTGCCGTCGCTTCCACCCCGCCGAAGTGAGCCAGCCGCATTGGTCAGATTTCGGCTGTCCATGCTGCCTTCGCCCTCTCGGTTGCGGGCTCGGCCTTCGGAGATTCTCATTTTCGAGGCCACATCCACGTTCATCTTCATTACGGCCCGATAACTCGCACGTCTCCCAAGGAGACGATCGTCGATAGGCTTCAGAAATTCGGTTTCCCTCTTCCCTGCTATCCAAGCTACGGGGCCTCTGACTTTTGCCCCGGCAGGTTTATCTCCTGCTGAACATGCCAGCCTTTGCTGGACACACAACCGGACAGGCAGATTTCCCGCATCCGGCTCTCGGAAAAGACACACGATGTTCCGTGTGACGCCGCCTGCAACTTCTGAACACAACTCGGGGTGGCTAGACGCATCGTCAATCCCCATGTCCTTCGTTGCTTCTTGCGTCCGTCTTTAACTGAGGCCCCTTCCCTCTGCCGGAGTTACCCGGCTTCCTCGGTACTACGGACCTCTCCGCCACCCCACACGGCCCGGCCTGTCTCTCGCGAGTTGCCAGTTGATCCTTACTGCGAATCACCGCTGGGGCTTCCCGTGTTGCGTCTGGTCTCCTATGCCTACATGCCATCGCCATTACCCCGGCAGATTGAATGGAGCTTGTTCGCTCGTCTCTCTCCATCCCCAGCGGCCTTCCCTGTGTAACAGTCAGGTCGGCTTCTGCAACTGTTGTTTCGGGGCCTGCTCAGCGTTCACTCACGTTATGGCCTGCACGCTCGCCGAGTCGCCACGCGACCCTCTACATCGAAGGCTCCGACAGCTTCGTTGCCTCCGCTGCCGCTTCGATTGCTACCGGGTGGAACGAACCAGTTCCCGGGCGGGAGTTTCACCCGCTGAAGTCCAGCGCCTTTTCACGGCGCACTATTACGTCAACAATGAGGGTCGGCTACGGCTTTGGAGCGGCCCTTGAGCATCCGAGCAAGGAACAATCCCGCGACTGCGCAAAGCAGGGTCACCAGCAACAGGATCAGTTGCCAGATCGCCCCTATGGCAGCAGCCCCGGCAACGTCATTCGCGGTTCGGAGAGAGCGGATGAACCATAACAATGGTACGATCAGCGCCACGAAGACCGAGCCGAGCACTGCCCAAACGATGAATTTGATCGTCTTCATAACAGCATTAGACCGCCCGACCCGATCACTTGCGATATGGCGAGTGAGAGTCGAGAACAGGCGCAGTGGCATTAGCCTCCCGGTGGCCGTTGGGGGTGCTTTCGCATGACCCGCCTCAATCCGGTTTGGCGTAACTCTGTTTCCTGTTCCCGCTCATCGAACCGGACAGGCAGATTTCCCGCATCCGGCTCTCGGAAAAGACACACGATAAAGTTCAACGTGTGACGCCGCCTGCAACTTCTGAACACAACTCGGGGTGGCTAGACGCATCGTCAATCCCCATGTCCTTCGTTGCTTCTTGCGTCCGTCTTTAACTGAGGCCCCTTCCCTCTGCCGGAGTTACCCGGCTTCCTCGGTACTACGGACCTCTCCGCCACCCCACACGGCCCGGCCTGTCTCTCGCGAGTTGCCAGTTGATCCTTACTGCGAATCACCGCTGGGGCTTCCCGTGTTGCGTCTGGTCTCCTATGCCTACATGCCATCGCCATTACCCCGGCAGATTGAATGGAGCTTGTTCGCTCGTCTCTCTCCATCCCCAGCGGCCTTCCCTGTGTAACAGTCAGGTCGGCTTCTGCAACTGTTGTTTCGGGGCCTGCTCAGCGTTCACTCACGTTATGGCCTGCACGCTCGCCGAGTCGCCACGCGACCCTCTACATCGAAGGCTCCGACAGCTTCGTTGCCTCCGCTGCCGCTTCGATTGCTACCGGGTGGAACGAACGAGTTCCCGGGCGGGAGATTCACCCGCTGAAGTCCAGCGCCTTTTCACGGCGCACTGTTACACAACCTATCCGAGGATTAGCTTCCGTGCAGCCGAAATCGCGTGGGCACCAAGTAAAATCCTTGCGTCGCCCGTTTCATTTGCTTTCGAGGTAGCCACCGATGCCAACACATAGGTTCATTTTGTAGTTGCGGTTCATCTTGCTGTCAACAAGCGCGATTCCGATAGCGGTGGCCCAGGAAAACCCGCCCTGTCCGCACCCTGGCGTTGGGCCCGGCTGCGTCGGAGGTGTCAGCGGAGGTGCCTATCGCGTAGGCGGAGGCGTTGAGTCTCCCAAGGCGGTCTATACGCCCGATCCTGGCAATATTCCGACGAAGCCCGCCACGCTCGGATACAGGGCACCGTCATTTTGTGGCTGGTTGTGACTGCGGATGGCATGCCACAGCAAATCAAGGTGCAACGTCCCTTGGGCATGGGGCTAGATGAAGCGGCCATCGCAGCGGTTAGGCAATGGAAATTCCAACCCGGCACGAGGAACGGCCAACCAGTGCCCGTGATGATCAAAGTCGAGGTGAATTTCCGCTTGTTTCAGCTTTTGCCCAACCCAGAGAGCCCGGGCTCAACTGTTCGCCTCTCTTTCCCGATGTCAAAACGTCGAAGTATTATCCTCTCATTGTGCATCTGAGTGCCAGTAGCTTCCGTGGCGAAGGCTCTGCTACCACCATTACCTACAAGGCAAGAATTGTCGATGGTGGCAAGGCGCGAAAGAACGAGATCGGAGATTTCCTGCACTCTATCCTCGCCCGGTTGCCTGTCTTTCCAAGATGGTACCTATCCTGCAAGGTGGAAGGAGAACATGAGCGGCTTGGAAATTCTGGGAGTACTCGGCACCAACGGCAAGTGGCAGAAGACAGAATATGCAATCGTCGTGGGCGTGACCCCGTAAGCTCAGACTCTCATTTTCAGCGACGCCCAACCATTATTGTCGTGAACAGATGGGATGAGAAGGCCGGTCTCCGACGGGATGCTGTAGGCTCCCAAGTTATCGACGCGCTCGAAGCGCAACAGATAAAAAGGAGACCGGCAATGAAAAAGAGTAGCACCGCAAGGGCCAGCGAGCAACAAGAATTTCGGCGCAGAAGCTGACCATCGGTTTGGATTTGGGAGATCGGTCGAGTTGGTACTGCATGCTGGATGAAGCGGGAGAAGTAATTGGGGAGCAGAAGCTGAGCACGACTCCGAAAGGCGATGAGGGAGGTTTTCGCGGCCATGCCACGCAGCCGGGTGGCTCTGGAGACGGGGATGCACTCGCCCTGGGTGAGCCGGCTGCTAAGCGAGTTGGGCCATGAAGTGATCGTGGCGCACGCTCGCAACGTGCGTCTGATCGGAGAGAGCCGGCGAAAGGATGATCGGCTGGATGCCAGGACGCTGGCCCGGCTGGCGCGAATCGACCCGCAGCCGTTGTCTCCGGTGAAGCATCGCAGTGCCCAGGCCCAAGCCGACCTGACGGTGATTCGAGCCCGCGCCAGCCTGGTGCGAGCGCGGACGGCGCTGGTGAACACGGCCCGTGGTTTGACGAAGTCGTATGGCGAGCGGCTGCGAGGCTGCAACGGTCTCTGCTTCCCATCCGGCTTCGGTATGTAAACCCGCCGCCCAGGCTGCGGTTGATAGGTTCGACTTTTCAGCTCTTGCGTCAGTTCGTCCAACCATCGTTCCCTGCCGTACGCTTCGATGTTCTCGAATGTCTGGTTGTCCACGCCCGCAGCGCCGCCGTTGGCTTGGCAGCGTTCGTAGGCGATAGGCCAGAACGTCTTTCCGATACACCTTGTCGTATAGCGCGTGGAAACGAAAGTTGGGCGATTCTTTCGCTTTTGCGTGTAACGCCGTCTGCAACTTCTGAACACTGGTTGGGGTTGTTAGGTTCATCACCAATCCCTCATGTCTTCGTTGCTTCTTGCGTTCGTCTTTAACTGAGGCCCCTTCCCTCCACCGGCATTACCCGGCTTCATCGGTAGTACGGACCTCTCCGCCACCCCAGACGGCCTGGCCTGTCTCTCACGAGTTGCCAGTTGATCCGTACCGCGATCACCGCTGGGGCTTCCCGTGTTGCGTCTGGTCTCCTATGCGTACATGCCATCGCCATTACCCCGGCAGGTTCGATGGAGCATGTTCGCTCGTCCCTCTCCATCGTCAGCGGCCTTCCCTGTGTAACAGTCAGGTCGGCTCCTGCAACTGTTTTTTCGGGGCCTGCTCAGCGTTCACTCACGTTACGGCCTGCACGCTCGCCGAGTCGCCAAGCGACCCTTTACATCGAAAGCTCCAGCAGCTTCGTTGCCTCCACTGCTGTTTCGATTGCTACCGGGTGGAGCGAACCAGTTCCCGGGCGGGAGTTACACCCGCTGAAGTCCAGCGCCTTTCACGGCGCACAATGAATTGAGAGTGTCGTTCGCGTACATACAGGCAGATGAATACCATTTACGTTCTTGCTGCGTTCTTCTTGTCGCTGCTGACGTTGCAGCCAACCTGTCACAGATAAGTGCGTTGATTTCCGAAACGGAGTTATCGAAATCCGATCGTCTTAGAAAGTCTTAGACGAATTCGGTTCAGGAATGGTGTCTTGATGAAAAGGAGCTGCGGGCGGCGGGGCTGTGGAGTGGCGCTCCAAATCTCAGATCTGACGTGCTCGTCGTACAACATCCGCTTCATACAAATTTCCGGTGACCATCTCAGAGGAACTGGAAACCGCAACTACGTCCTGGGTTTTCAGTGTGCAGACGGCAACGTGAAGAACATCTTTGAACAGGAAGGCGAGGGTTTAATGCTGGTTTCTGCCACATCGGATATTGTGCAGGTTAGCTCTCCGGTCTGGAAGAGTTCCGACGCACACTGCTGCCCGTCTGAGGAAAAGAAAACTTGGTTTTCTTGGGACAAAGTTTCCGGCGGCTATGTTGAGAAGGATTCTACCAAGACATCGGCCCCCTAGTTGGCGAAAACAGATGGGATGAGAAGGCCGGTCTCCGACGGGATGCTGTAGGCTCCCAAGTTATCGACGCGCTCGAAGCGCAAACAGATAAAGGAGACCGGCAATGAAAAAGAGTAGCACCGCAAGGGCCGCGAGCAACAAGAATTTCGAGCCGAAGCTCACGATCGGTTTGGATTTGGGAGATCGGTCGAGTTGGTACTGCATGCTGGATGAAGCGGGAGAAGTAATTGGGGAGCAGAAGCTGAGCACGACTCCAAAGGCGATGAGGGAGGTCTTCGCGGCCATGGCACGCAGCCGGGTGGCTCTGGAGACGGGGATGCACTCGCCCTGGGTGAGCCGGCTGCTAAGCGAGTTGGGCCATGAAGTGATCGTGGCGCACGCTCGCAACGTGCGTCTGATCGGAGAGAGCCGGCGAAAGGATGATCGGCTGGATGCCAGGACGCTGGCCCGGCTGGCGCGAATCGACCCGCAGCTGTTGTCTCCGGTGAAGCATCGCAGTGCTCAGGCCCAGGCCGACCTGACGGTGATTCGAGCCCGAGCCAGCCTGGTGCGGGCGCGGACGGCGCTGGTGAACACAGCGCGTGGACTAACGAAGTCGTATGGCGAGCGGCTGCGAGGCTGCAACCCGCGCAACCTGGGTACCGAGAAAGCTCAGGCGCTGAGCCCGGAACTGCAAGCCGCGCTGGGTCCGCTGCTGCAGGCGCTGGAATCGCTGAGCCAGCGCATTGCCGAGTACAACCAGCAGATCGAAGCCATAGCGCAGCAGAGCTATCCGCAGACGGCGCTGCTGAAGCAGGTGAAGGGCGTGGGCACGCTGATCGCGTTGACCTACATGCTGACGCTGGAAGATCCGCATCGTTTTCGCAAGAGTCGCGACGTGGGTTGCTACGCCGGATTGCAACCGGGACGCAGAAACTCGGGGCAGAGCGAACCGCAGATGCACATCAGCAAAGAGGGCGACCCGTATCTGCGAACCTTGCTGGTGCAGGGAGCGCACCACATTCTCGGGCCGTTTGGAGCCGACAGCGATTTGCGACGCTGGGGTCTAAAACTGGCGGAGCGTGGTGGCAAGAACGGAAAGAAGCGAGCCGTCATTGCGACCGCCCGCAAGCTGGCGGTGCTACTGCATCGGCTGTGGGTCAGCGGGGAAGTTTACGAACCGCTGCGTAATGCGAATCGGACAATGTCGACAGCAGCTTAGTTGACTGAAGTACCGCACAAGCCCAAAGCCGAGTTCCGGTGACTGCGTTAATCGCCTGGCCCCAACTTCTATCTTGAGGATGGAAGACAGGTCGCTAAACAGGTGGCAGCACCGGCTGAAACGAGAACACCCAACTTGCACCGAGCGACAATCGCTCACCAAGAGTGCGGATGGAAGGGTGGCGACAGTGCAGCGGTAGCAATGGGCTTGGTGGGTTACGCGCAAGGCTAAATCGCGAGGAACAGGCCGACCCTGGCCCACCTTCCTTTCTAGCGGCATGGTCGCAGAGCGGTCCTCGCCGTCAAGGGTTCGCTGCGCCGCACAGGACGCGCCCTTGACGGCTCCGGGCCGCTCTGAAAAACCCGCCGCTAAGAAAGGAAGGTGGAATCTAGGAAGGCAAAACAGAACTTGACTCCGACCGGCCTTCTCATGGAAGGCGATTACACAACTTACCGAAAGCGTGCCGTCCCTACGGGACTCGCGCCCTTAGCGCGTGTACCCAGTGTGTTAGGCGCTGGGCTATCATTGTTCCGCTCTCCGGGCTCTGTCTTTGCGACTTCATTCCCCGAAGTGTTCCCATCCGGCGGGCTTCAGGGGCTGTGTTTTTCCGTCGGCGGTGGCCAGTCTCATCTGTTTACCGCTCAGGATCTCGCCGATGCGGGTGATGGGAACGCCGGCAATCTGCTTCGGGACCCGGCGGTTTGGCGGCGCAGTGAAGAGCAACTCGTATTCGTCGCCGCCATGCAGCGCCAGCACCAGACCATTCTTGCCACCTTCGGCAGGCAGAGCTTCGGCGTACACCACCGCGCCGACGCCACTCTCTTCGCAGATGTGGCCGAGATCGGTGGAGAGTCCGTCGCTGATGTCGATCATGGCGGAGGCCAGCTTCTTCTCGCGCAGGAACTGCCCGACCGCGACGCGTGGCTCCGGATAGAAATGCTTCGGGTGCGACCTTGGCCGCAGCTTTTTTCCGCCGCGGAGTTGGTTCAGCGCAGCGACTGCCGCGCCGAGCGAGCCGGTGACATAGAGAAAATCCCCGGGCCGCGCGCCCGAGCGCAGAACCGCCTTTCCTGCTGGAACCGAGCCGAGCACGACGATGTCAGCCAGGATGCCAGCGGGCGACTGCGCCGTGTCGCCTCCAGCGAGGGGAACTGAAAAGCGCGCTGCGAGTTTCAACAACCCTGCAACAAACTTGTCCACCCAGCTCTGCGGCAGTTCAGCCGGGAGCGCCAGCGAAAGAAACGCCGCACGCGGGATTCCTCCCATGGCGGCAATGTCGCTAAGGCCGCGAGCCAGGCAGCGATGGCCAACGGAATCGGGCGGATGCCACTCGCGCCGGAAGTGTACGTCCTCCAGGCTGAAGTCGGTGGTGACCAGCGCTTCGTGCCCGCGAGGAAGCGGCAGTACCGCGCAGTCGTCCCCGATGCCCTGGCCGACGTGTAATCCACGCTCCCCTGCCGCGCGACGAATTCGTTCAACCAGCAACTTTTCGTTCAGCGGCACAGCTCTCCTTCTTACAGCAGCCAGCCCAATATACCCCAGGCCAGGCGTAGCCCGGCATCTACTACTTTAGTATCAGTCACTTGTCCCTTATTCGTTGACAGCTTGTTAAGGCTCTGTTACGGTTTGATGTCATTACATTACACCAGCCATGCGCCCAGTTCGTTAGCCAATCGGCTGACGGTTGGGAGGAGAACCGTTAACCCACGGTTGTCCAGGTATCCGTAAGCGGACAGTTCGGACCGGCAAAGGCCTTAAGTTCCGGATTTTTATAATTCATTGTTTCGCGATCCGGAACAATTTCTAACTGAGGGTCATAGTTTTGCGAAAACGCTTTTATATTCTCTTCGTAGCTCGCGATGCAGAAGGCCAGCTACGAAAGATCCCCATCCCCATTCATTATCTTTACGTCTTCATGGCTGGCGCCCTGATCGGCATGTTCAGCATCACCGGCATGGCCGGCTCTTACACGCGCATGCTGTGGAAGGTGGGCAGCTTTAACCAGTTGCGCTCCGAGAAGAATTCGCTGCAGACCCGCTACAAGCAGTTGGAGCAAGTCAACCACGAGAAGGACATCCAGGTAGCTTCGTTGGGCTCGCTGGCCAACGAAGTCTCCATGATCTACGGCCTCAAGCCCAATCCCAAGCTGTTGAATGCGAGCGACGGAACCATGAAGGCGGAGCAGGTGACTTCTTCCCTGGACCAGCTTTATGCCTTGCGCAACTCAGCCCTGACCGGCGCGGCTACGGCTGGATTGGGGTTGGGTCTGACGCACCAAGCCTCTCTAACCGACTGGGTCAGGGCAACCACCGCGCCAACCCTCTGGCCGGTGATGGGTCCGATTACAGGCGCGTTCGGCGAGCGTATTGATCCGTTCAACGGTGAAGGCGCGTTCCACTCCGGTGTCGACATCTCCTGCCACTACGGGCAGCCGGTGCTGGCGCCCTCGGACGGCGTGGTGACCTACGCCGGGCCCTACAACGGCTATGGCCGGATGATTCAGATGGATCACGGCAATGGCGTCACCACTCGCTACGGACACTTGTCCGGCTTCGCGGTGGCCGACGGCCAGTCGGTGCGCCGGGGACAGGTCATTGGCTACGTCGGCCTCAGCGGACGCAGCACCGGGCCTCACCTGCACTATGAAGTGCGCATCCACGACACGCCGGTGAATCCCCACAAATTCCTGCGCAGCACGACCATCAGGGCGGGAGGCGTTCCCGCCGGATAGACGAATCACTTGTGTGGTTTTTCGGCCGCCGGAGCGTCCTGCTGGGGCGGCTTTTGTGTTTCCGGGCCGAACTCCACCGGCGGCTCGCTGAGCACCTTTTTGAAGAAGGCATACGGGACCTTGGCGGTCAGCACTGCCTGGTCTTTGTCCTGATGGATTTCCAGGCTGTCGAAGGCGGCCTTCACGTCCGGATCGGGACCACCGCCGTCCATGGAGATATTGAGCGACTTGAAGAGCGCGAGAAAGGTGTTCACGCGATCGGTGAAACCGCGCGCCTCGGCTTCGCTATGAGTGAGGACTTGTGCCCGCAGGCGGACTTCGTTGAGCGGTCGCGCCGATGCAATCACGGTGATGCCTGGCGGCAGCAGTCCGCTCCAGCCTCCGGGCAAGAGCAGTTCGGCATGGTTTTCCGAAGAACTGGCGGCGGGCGGACGCGCAATCGTCCAGATGATGCTGCCCAGCGGCACCAGCCGGTAATATTGGCTCACCAGCGGCGGACCAGCGAAGGGCAGGGCCGCTTGCCGGTAACGATCGATCATGCCGTGGATGGCGTCGGGGCCTTCGGTGTTCGACGCGGCGGCCACGTCCACTCCCAGCAGCGCCACGCGAACGGTCCGGCCTTCCAGCGGGATGATGTAGATATCGAAATTGCCGTAGTGCTCCACGCTGGCTGCCAGCTTGCGCAGGTAGCCCTCCACCCGTCCATTGTCGAAGTGTCCCTGCAGAATTTCGCTGTAGCGCGTTTCCGTAGATTTGCCGCCAATGGAAGTACCGTAGTGAATGGCCAAAGCTGCCTTGTCCAGATCGCGTTCGAACTCAAAGCCGGTCTGGCGAACGAAGTCTTCGTACTGCGGATCGCGGTCTTTGACAGGATGCTTGCCGAGATCGGTGAACAGGCGGATAGGTTCGAAGTTGATGTAGAGGACAGCGTCGGAATCGGGCAAGAGTCGGACGGCGTCCGGGGCAGCGCGTTTTCGCAGCAGAATGGCGGTAACGATGCCACCGGCGATGACGAGGACAACCGCTAAGGCAACCCACAACCGTTTTCGTCGTGTTCGCATGGGTGAGAGTCTGATGATACGAGAAAAGTCGGTGCGGTGGCCAACCTGGTGGAAATTGGTTACAATGAATTGACCGCATTTCAGCGTTGGCGAGGGCCAGCGCGCTCCGCAGAATCCCCAGCCACGAGGCCCGCGGGAGTGGCGAGTTGTGGGTCTCTGATCGTTTGCACAATCGACGAGCTTCCCGCGGCGAGTAGTCTGTTTGCACGCGGGTTGCCGTTGTGGTAACTTTATTGTTTGTCCCGGCTGGCAGGAAGAATCATGCTTGGTTCGGCGCCTACGTGTCGAGCCACGCTGCAGTGCTGGCGTAGCTCAGCTGGTAGAGCATCTGATTTGTAATCAGAGGGTCGGGGGTTCAAATCCCTTCGCCAGCTCCAGGATCGTAACCGTGAGCGCGCCGCAAGGCGTAGCAGGAGCAAGCCAAACGAGACGCGCAGCTCTCCTAGAGAACTGATTCCAGCAGCAGCTTCCTAAATCGCAGAACCCGCGCGGAAGTAGGGCCGCGCGACTGACGCGGAGTTTTGCCGGGATTGCTGAGCGGCGCTTGGCACGCGGTGTTCTTTGACAGCAGAGACTGGCGATTTCCGGGCCAACCTCGACGCCGGGCTCTCAGGAAGTCGAGGAGAGCGGGATGCTCTCGGTCGAATGTGCACAGGTGGCCGAGTGGTTAATGGCAGCAGACTGTAAATCTGCCGCTCCTTGCGAGCTACGGAGGTTCGAATCCTCCCCTGTGCACCAGGTTTTCCGGGGCCCCCGGCGCGTGCCGCTGTTGCGGGCGTTGGGGTGGTTGAAATGAAGCGGTTATGGGCGGCGTTGGCTTTGTTCGCGGTGCTGGCGGTGCTGGCGTGGACCACCATCAGCGACCAGAAGTTCAAGCTGGCGACTGTGGCGGTGCTGGCGATGTTTGCCCTTCGCACCTGGACGTGGAGCCGCAAACAAGAGCGCGAAGAGCGCGGCCGCCACGATGAGGATTGAGGTATGGCTGGCGTAAAACCTGTTGACAACCAAATCTGGTGTTGTCAACGGAGCGTGTGAGTCGAGAGTCAAGCCCCGCAGGGGCGGAAGTGAAGTTAGCCCAGGGCGTAAGCCCTGGGAAGAGCGGAAAACAGAATTGAGTCCCGTAGGGACGGCAGAGATTTTGGCTGGAATGTGCGGGAGTAACTCAGTGGTAGAGTCACAGCCTTCCAAGCTGTTGGTCGCGGGTTCGATTCCCGTCTCCCGCTCCAGAAGTTTGGTCGCATGGTGTGCAGTTGGGTTGGGTGAAGCCGAGGACGCTCGCTGTACCGCGAGCGCCGCAGGCGAGGGCGAAGCAGCGAAGCGTTGCGGGCCCTTTTAGAGACGGCGCTGATGTAGCTCAGTTGGTAGAGCACTCCCTTGGTAAGGGAGAGGTCATCGGTTCAATCCCGATCATCAGCTCCAGCATTTTGAGCTAAGGATTTCTGGTCCAGTGAATACTTCGATGGAACAGTCGGGCTCGCGAATACCGTTTCAGCAGGCCGCGCTTCGCATCGAGAAGCTGGATGAATTTGAGCAGTTTCGCTCCGCGCTGGCGAGGATTTTCGCGGCGGACGCGGTGGAAGATTTCCTTCGGCTGTTGCAGCGCAAAGGAGTTCCAATCCGCGATTTCGATCGCGTGTTGCGCGAGAAGTTGCTGGAGCGCGCGGACCCGGAGCTGGCGCAGGACGGCAAATCGGCGCAGCAGTTGTATGGCGCGCTGCCGGTGAGCGATCAGGCGCAGATGCGCGAATTTTATTTGACGGCGTTGGAGGCGGTGGATTTGCCTCTGCGCGAGAAGTTCAACAAACTTTACCGGTACTACTAGGGCATAGGAAAAATGGCGAAAGAGAAATTTGACCGCAGCAAGCCGCATGTGAACGTGGGCACGATCGGGCACATCGATCATGGCAAGACCACGTTGACGGCGGCCATCACCAAGGTATTGCAGAAGCACAATCCCAAGATCGTGTTCCGCTCCTTCGACTCGATCGACAACGCGCCGGAAGAGCGCGAGCGCGGCATCACCATTGCCACGGCGCACGTGGAGTACGAGACCGCCAACCGGCACTATGCCCACGTGGATTGTCCCGGGCACGCCGACTACATCAAGAACATGATCACCGGCGCGGCCCAGATGGACGGCGCGATTCTGGTGGTCGCGGCCACCGACGGACCGATGCCGCAGACCAAGGAGCACGTGCTGCTGGCGCGCCAGGTTGGCGTGCCGTACGTGGTGGTGTTCCTGAACAAGTGCGATGCGGTGGAAGATCCCGAGCTGATCGACCTGGTGGAGATGGAAGTGCGCGAGCTGCTGACCAAGTACAACTTCCCGGGCGACGATCTGCCGGTGGTGCGCGGCTCGGCGCTGGGCGCGTTGAACGGCGAGGCGCAGTGGGAAGCCAAGATCGACGAGCTGATGGAGGCGGTGGACAAGAACGTACCGCTGCCGGCGCGCGACATCGACAAGCCGTTCCTGATGCCGATCGAAGACATCTTCTCGATTCAGGGTCGGGGCACGGTGGTGACCGGCCGCATCGAGCGCGGCAAGGTGAAGGTGGGCGAGGACGTCGAGATCGTGGGCTTCCGCGAGACCCGCAAGACGGTGGTGACGGGCGTGGAGATGTTCAAGAAGCAGTTGGACGAAGGACTGGCGGGCGACAATGCCGGGCTGCTGCTGCGCGGCACGGCGAAGGAAGACGTGGAGCGCGGCATGGTGCTGGCCAAGCCGGGCTCGATCACGCCGCACACCAAGTTCAAGGGCGAGGTGTACGTGCTGTCGAAGGATGAAGGCGGACGGCACACGCCGTTCTTCAAGGGCTACCGGCCGCAGTTCTACTTCCGGACGACGGACGTGACGGGAGTGGCGAGCTTGCCGGCGGGCACGGAGATGGTGATGCCGGGCGACAACGTGAGCCTGGAGATTGAGCTGATCACGCCGGTGGCGATGGAGAAGGGCTTGCGGTTCGCGATTCGCGAAGGCGGACGCACCGTGGGCGCCGGCACCATCACCGAGATTATTGCGTAGTTTGGCCCCACTCATTCCTAAAGCTGGAATGAGTGGGGCACCCAAAGTTTCTCGGTGGAGTGGTGGACGCTCCGCTGATTTCCGCACTTCGATGCGGACAAGGCTTCGCGGTATTAAGCCGCGAGGTAAATGAAAAAGGAACAGATCAATGCCTCGCGAAATCGTGACATTGCAGTGTGGAGAGTGCAAAGATCGCAACTATTCCACCACCAAGAACAAGAAGACCACGACGGCCCGGTTGGAGTTCAACAAGTTTTGCCGTAAGTGCCGCAAGCACACGTCGCACAAGGAAGTGAAGTAAGGCCGCCATTCGCTGTTCGCTTTCCGTGTACAGCGAATGGCGAAAAGCGAATAGCGGCATTACAGGGGCGTAAGCTCAACGGTTAAACTGCCGGTCTCCAAAACCGGACTTGGGGGTTCGAATCCCTCCGCCCCTGCCAGTATTTGGAAGCGCTGCGCAGGCGTTGCCAGGCTCCGGGGATGAATGCAGTAAGGCGCCGCAGGGCGCCGGAAGACAGGTATCAGATGGCGAAGTCAACAGCGATCGAAGTAGCGGGCGACAATAAGCTGAGCACGATCAAGGCGTGGCCGCAGCGCGTCAAGAGTTTTTACAACGATGTGCGCACGGAGATGAAGAAGGTCACCACGCCGTCGCGCAAGGAAGTGCAAGGCACCACGACGGTGGTGATTATCACCGTGTTTCTGTTTGGCCTGTACTTTGCCGTGGTTGACAAGATCCTGGGCCTGTCTCTCGATAAGTTACTGAAAGCGTTGACCCACCGCTAATGCGCGGACCCATGACTGAAGAAGAAATCAAAACGGAAAAGAACGGTGCCGAGCCGCAGACCAGCGGGGAGGAAGCCGCAGCTCCGCTTTCCGCCGACCAGCCGAATCCGCAGAACCCGAATATGAAGTGGTACATCATCCACACCTATTCGGGATTCGAGCGCAAGGTGAAGGAATCGCTGGAGTCGCGCGTGCGGGCTTACCCTGAGTTGGAGCACCGGATTGGCCGGGTGCTGATTCCCACCGAGTCGGTCACCGAGGTGCGCGGCGGCAAAAAGTACACCAGCGAGCGCATGTTCTATCCCGGCTACGTGCTGGTCGAGATGGACATGGACGACAACGTGTGGCACGTGGTCAAAGGAACGCCGCGCGTCACGGGATTTGTCGGCACCGGCCAGCAGCCCACCCCGTTGTCGGAAGAAGAAGTCAATCAGATCGTGTACCGGGTCGCCGACAGCAAGGAAAAACCGAAGCTCAAGGTCAAGTTCGAGAAGAACGAGAAAGTGCGTATCACCGAAGGTCCCTTCGCCAGCTTTACCGGCGATATTGACGAGGTCAACGAAGACCGCGAGACCCTGAAAGTAATGGTCACCATCTTCGGGCGCTCCACTCCGGTGGAACTGGGATTTGGCCAGGTGGAAAAAGTCGTTACGTAGAAATGTCGCCCTTCGCTTTTCGCCATTCGCACGTGGTGTGATGGGAAACTCTGGCGAACAGTGAAAGGCGAAGAGCGAAGAGCGAAAGTAGCGTAGGAAATCAAATGGCAAAGAAGATTACCGGTTCGGTGAAGTTGCAGATTGCGGCGGGCAAGGCCACTCCGGCCCCTCCGGTGGGCCCGGCGCTCGGCCAGGCGCAGATCAACATCATGGAGTTCTGCAAGCAGTTCAATGCCAGGACCAGCGCCAAGGAACTCGACGGCCTGATCATCCCGGTGGTGGTGTCGGTGTACAGCGACCGCACGTTTACCTTCATCACCAAGACGCCGCCGGCCTCGATTCTGTTGAAGCGCGCCGCCGGCGTGGCCAAGGGTTCGGGTACGCCGAACAAGGACAAGGTCGGCAAGGTGACGGAGAAGCAGGTCCTGGAGATTGCCCGGCAGAAGATGCCCGACCTGAACGCGGCTTCGGTGGAAGCGGCGGTCAAGAGCGTGAAGGGTACGGCGCGCTCCATGGGTATCGAAGTCACAGCATAGCGGGAATCCCACTCATTCGAAAACCGCGAATGAGTGGGGCACCCCGCAGTCGTAGATACCACGGCCCTCCGGCAGCAAAGGATGGCGGTGGGAGACGAGGAGAGCAATGAGGAAATTCGGAAAGAATATCGGGAAGGCGCGCGCCGCCGTCGAAGCTCGTTCGTACACGCTTCAGGACGCGGTGCCCCTTTTGCAGAAAGTGAAGTACGCCAAGTTCGACGAGACGGTGGACTTGACGATGCGCCTGGGAGTCGATCCCAAGCATGCCGACCAGATGGTCCGCGGCACGGTGGTTCTGCCGCACGGGCTGGGCAAGACCAAGAAGGTCCTGGTCATCGCCAGTGGCGAAAAAGTGCGCGAGGCCGAAGCGGCGGGCGCTGACTTTGTCGGCGGCGACGACATGGTGGAGAAGATCCAGAAGGAAAACTGGACGGACTTCGACGCCGTGATCGCCACGCCCGACATGATGAAATCGGTGGGCCGGCTGGGCAAGGTGCTGGGCCCGCGCGGGCTGATGCCTAATCCGAAGACCGGAACTGTGACCTTCGATGTGGCCTCGGCGGTGAAGGAAACCAAGGCCGGCAAAGTGGAGTTCCGCACCGACAAGACCGCGCTGGTGCACGTGCCGGTGGGCAAGATTTCGTTTCCGCCGGAAAAGCTGGTGGAGAATGCGGCCACCGTAATTACCAGCGTGATCAAGGCAAAGCCCACGGTAGCCAAGGGCAAGTACATCAAGGGTTGCTATCTCAGCTCCACCATGGGTCCGGGTGTCGCCATTGACACCGCGGCGGTGGAAGCAGCGGCGCGGGCCTAGAGTAACGCGCAAAGAGGCGCGTTTCGGGCGCCCGGAAAAAGGATTCGAAGATGGCTGTCACAAGAGCAAGAAAGATCGAGCAGGTCGAGCAGCTCAAGCATGAATTGCAGAGCGCCAGTCACGCCATCGTGGGCACGTTCAGCAAGCTGACCGTGCAGAAGGATTTTGAACTGCGTAAGGCTGTGCGCACCGCGGGCGGGCATTATCGCGTGGTGAAGAACACGCTGGCGGAGCGCGCCGCCCAGGGAACCAAGGTGGAGGAGGCGATGAAGGGCCTCGCTGGAGTTACCTCCATCGCCTACACCGGCGGCGATCCGGTGGCCCTGGCCAAGGCGCTCAGCAAGTATGCCAAGGACAATCCGGAGTACACCTTCAAGGCCGGCATCGTGGACGGCCGCGTCATCGCGATTAAGGACATCGACGCGCTGGCCAGCATGCCGTCCAAGGAAGAGATCCACTCCAAGCTGCTGTTCCTGATGAACGCTCCGGCGCAGCGGCTGGTAACGGTGATGAATGCCATTGGGCGCGACCTGGCGGTCGTGATCAACCAGGGCGTGGAAAAGAACAAGTTTGGCGGCGCAGAGGAAGCGGCGCCGGCAGTTCCGGCCGGCTGAACCTGCGGTGGCAGAAGCTCAGGCTTAGGCCTGGACCGTGCACGAGTTTGGGAGGGCGAAAGCGCTTCCTTTAGGGTTTGCGTTATCCGTTGTGAGGCGTGCAGCCTGCGTGAGTCTGGCATGCGACGGCACATTGGAAGCCTCGAAGACCGATAACGAAATCAACACAACGAATAACCAATAGGTGGATAAACACATGGCGGATTTGCAGCAGTTGGAAGAAACAATCGTAGGGCTTTCGCTTCTGGATGCGGCGGCCCTGGTAAAGAAATTGGAAGAGCGTCTTGGCGTCTCGGCGGCGGCTGCGGCCCCCGTCATGATGGCAGGCGGAGCCGGCGCGGGTGCCGCGGCTGCGGCCCCGGCGGAAGAGAAGACCGAGTTTGCGGTCGTCCTCACCGCGGTGGGCGCTAACAAGATCAACGTGATCAAGGCCGTCCGTGAAGTTACCAGCCTGGGTCTGAAGGAAGCCAAGGACCTGGTCGATGGCGCTCCCAAGACCGTGAAGGAAGGCGTCTCCAAGGACGAGGCCGAGACCATCAAGAAGAAGTTCACCGAGGCAGGCGCGACCGTCGAGGTGAAGTAAGGTTCCGTCCCGTTTCGCCCTGGCCTGACAAGTGCCCATTGCGCTTGCCAGCCGGACGGTAATGGAACGGGACCATTACTCCGGGCACGCTGACCGGAGTTAAGGCTGCTGCCGCCTGCGGTTAAATGGGGCGGCGGCTACGTTCCTCTTCACGTCGGAGCGGTCGTGGAGAGGCGCGATGAAGCCGAGGAAGTAGAGCAGTCCTGCTCAGCAGGGGCTGCGGAATTCCCGGGCATCGTTGAGCCGGATTCTTTCGGGAGTCCGGAGCATCAAACAGGTAAGTGGCAGGCGGCAAGCTTAACCGGAGTCGCGTCAGCTCAGACGCGACGGTGGGCTAGCCGAGGACAAGGCCTGAAGATACTGGCGCGGGAAGCGAAAAACATCGCGGCACGTTTGGTGCCGAAATCCCGGACCGAATGGTCATGGGATTGCAAAACGCCTGACTCGGCGCTGACGGGGATTTCTGTCTCCGTGCGGCGCGCTTGCGTTTTTGCCCGTACTTCCAACCGCCCGTTCTTCTTCCGCTTTCCTGTCACCGTGGGACGGCATTCCTGCCCGTCGCACATCCGCATTAGCCGCGCGGCGGGCATGGCCACGCATGAGCGAGCGGGCCGGGCGCTGATATAGGAGCTTTATACATGGCACAACAGAAGACTGCCAATCGAAATCGATTCGATTTCTCCAAAATTCCGGCTACCATCCAGATCCCCAACCTGATTGAGGTGCAGAAGCGTTCTTACGACCGCTTCCTGCAGATGGATGCGCTGCCGAGCGAGCGCGACGATGCTGGTTTGCAGGCGGTGTTCCAGTCGGTATTTCCCATCACCGACTTCCGCAACGTTTCGCAACTGGACTTTGTCGAGTACGCCATCGGCAACTGGGAGTGCAAGTGCGGCCACCTCAAAGGGCTGAATCACCTGCGCACCACGTGCCGTAATTGCGGCGCCACGGTGAAGACCGATCCCTTCCATCTGGGCGACGTGCTGTGCACCAAGTGCGGCACCTACAACGCCAACACCCCCGATTTCTGTAACAAGTGCGGCGACCCGGTGGGATTGCAGTTGAAGTACGACGTGGCCGAATGCGAAGAGCGCGGCATGACCTATTCCGCCCCGCTGAAGGTCACCATGCGCCTCACCATCTACGATAAGGACCCGGAAACCGGCAACCGCTCCATCCGCGACATGAAGGAGCAGGAAGTCTTCTTCGGCGACATCCCGTTGATGACGGCCAACGGCACCTTCATCATCAACGGCACCGAGCGCGTCATCGTCAGCCAGTTGCACCGTTCGCCGGGCGTGTTCTTCGAGACCGCCAACAACCGCACTTATTTCCTGGGCAAGATCATTCCCTACCGCGGCTCGTGGGTGGAGTTCGAGTACGACCAGAAGAACATTTTGTACGTGCGCATCGATCGCAAGCGCAAGTTCCTGGGAAGCATCTTCCTGCGGGCGCTGGGCCTGCGCTCCGATGAGGACATCCTGCGCACTTTCTACACCGTGGATCGCATCGCGCTGAAGGACAAGAAGCTGTACTGGACGCTGGAGCCCGGGGTCGAGCGGCCCACCAACTTGGTCGGCATGAAGCTGGCGCACCGGATCGCGACCAAGGGTGGCGAAGAGATCGCTCACTCCGGCCGCAAGGTTACGCCGGCGGTGATGAAGGAAATCCAGAAGCACAAGATTTCCGAGATCGAAGTTGACCTGAGCGACTTGGAAGGCGCATACGTTGCCGCCGACGTGGTGGACACCAACACCGGGGAAATCCTGCTGGAAGCCAACTCTAGAGCTTACCGCCGAGAAGCTGGCGAAGCTGCTGGACGCGGGCATTGCCGAACTGCATGTCTTCTTCCCCGAGCGCGACGATGTGGGCACGGTGATCAGCGCCACTCTGCGCCGCGATTCGGTGAAGACCCCGCAGGAAGCCCTGATCGAGATCTACCGCAAGTTGCGTCCCGGCGATCCGCCGACCCTCGACACGGCGACCTCGCTGTTTCACGGCATGTTCTTCGACCCGCGCAAGTATGACTTCTCGCGCGTGGGCCGCCTGAAGTTCAACATCAAGCTGTTCGAGAGCGAAGACGCCACCCAACTCGACCACCGCACGCTGGAGCCGGACGATTTCTACGGCACCATCCGCTACCTGCTCAAGCTGCGCAAGAACATCGGTTCGGTGGACGACATCGATCACCTGGGCAACCGCCGCGTGCGCGCGGTCGGTGAACTGCTGGAGAACCAGTTCCGCATCGGCCTGGTCCGCATGGAACGCGCCATCAAGGAAAAGATGAGCGTGTACCAGGAGATGTCCACGGCCATGCCGCACGACCTGGTGAACGCCAAGCCGGTGATGGCCGCCATTCGCGAGTTTTTTGGTTCGTCGCAGTTGTCGCAGTTCATGGACCAGACCAACCCGCTGTCGGAGATCACGCACAAGCGCCGTCTGTCGGCACTTGGGCCGGGCGGCCTGTCGCGGGAGCGCGCGGGATTCGAAGTCCGCGACGTACACCCGACGCACTACGGCCGTATCTGCCCGATTGAGACGCCGGAAGGCCCGAACATCGGCCTCATCTCGTCGTTGAGCTGCTATGCGCGCATCAACGACTACGGCTTCATCGAGTCGCCCTATCGCAAGGTGAAGAGCGGCCGCGTGCTGGACTTCGTCACCGTGGTCAATGCCGGCGACAGCGATTACCGCGTGGGCGATCACATGGAGAAGTCCGAGGCGATCAAGGCCAACAACGATCTGCGGGAGCGTCGCAAGAAGCTCATCGACGTTCGAGCCGTTCTCGTTCTACCTGTCGGCGTGGGAGGAAGACCGCCACGTAATTGCGCAGGCCAACGCCGAGATCGACGACAAAGGCCGCATCGTCGCCGAACTGGTCAACGCCCGCAAGGCCGGCAACTTTGTGCTGGTCAGCCGCGATGAAGTGGACTACATCGACGTCAGCCCGAAGCAGCTGGTGTCGGTGGCGGCCTCGCTGGTTCCCTTCCTGGAGCACGACGACGCCAACCGCGCTCTCATGGGCGCCAACATGCAGCGCCAGTCCGTTCCCCTGCTGCGCGCGCAAGCGCCCATCGTCGGCACCGGGATGGAAGGCGTCACCGCGCGCGATTCCGGCGCGGTGGTGCTGGCACGCCGCGGCGGCATCATCGATTCCGTCGACTCCGAGCGCATCATCGTGCGCGTCGAGGGCGAGCATCATCCCATGCAGCTCTCGCGCGAGGTGGGCAGCGACATCTATCAGCTCACCAAGTTCAAGCGTTCCAACCAGAACACTTGCATCAACCAGCGCCCCATCGTGATGAAGGGGCAGCGTGTGGCCAAGGGGCAGGTCATCGCCGACGGTCCTTGCACCGACATGGGCGAGCTGGCGCTCGGCCGCAACGTGCTGGTCGCCTTCATGCCCTGGCGCGGCTACAACTTCGAGGACGCCATCCTGGTCTCCGAGAAGATGGTGAAGGAGGACTATTACACCTCGGTCCACATCGAGGAGTTCGAGATCGAATCGCGCGACACCAAGCTGGGGCCGGAAGAAGTCACGCGCGATATTCCCAACGTCAGCGAGTCGGCGTTGCGCGATCTCGATGAGAGCGGCATCATCCGCATCGGCGCCACGGTAAAGGCCGGCGACATCCTGGTGGGCAAGGTCACGCCGAAAGGCGAGACCCAGCTTACTCCGGAAGAGAAGCTGCTGCGCGCCATCTTCGGCGAGAAGGCCGGCGATGTTCGCGACGCCTCGCTCACCTGTCCTCCCGGCATCGAGGGCACGGTGGTGGACGTGAAGATCTTCTCCCGCAAAGGGCAGGAGAAGGACGAGCGCGCCAAGTTCATCGAGTCCGAGCAGGTGGCAAAGCTGGAGAAGAACCTGGCCGACGAGATCCGAATTCTCACCGACGAGCGTTTGAAGCGCCTGGAAGCGTTGCTGGGCGGCAAGGAAGTTCTCGCCGACCTGCACGATGAGCGCACCAACAAGCGCCTGTTGACCAAGGGCGTGATTCTGGACCGCGACACCATCGAGCGGATCTCGACCCGCAACCTGAAGCGCGTCAAGTTCCCCGACAAGGACCCGCGCATCAACGAGCAGATCGATGAAATCGAGGAAATGACCTCGCGCCAGATCGACGTTCTGCGCAAGATCGTCCGCGAGAAAGTCGAGAAGCTGCAGAAGGGCGATGAACTTCCCCCGGGCGTGATCAAGCTGGTGAAGGTTTATGTCGCCATGAAGCGCAAGCTGAGCGTGGGCGACAAGATGGCCGGCCGCCACGGTAACAAGGGCGTCATCGCGCGCATCCTGCCGGAAGAGGACATGCCTTACCTGGAGGACGGCACGCCGGTGGAAATCGTCCTGAATCCGCTGGGTGTGCCCAGCCGTATGAACGTGGGCCAGATCCTGGAGACCCATCTGGGCTGGGCGGGTTACGCGCTGGGGCAAAAAATTGGCGAGCTGTTGAAAGAGAACTCCAAGGCGGAACGTCTGCGCAAGGAACTCAAGGTCATGTTCAAGGACACGCCGTTCGTGGACAAGCTGGTCAACCTCGACGACGACACCCTGGAGCATGTGGCCGATGGCATGAAGGAAGCCGTGTACTTCGGTTCGCCGGTGTTCGACGGATCGAAAGAAGGAGAGATCAAGTCGTTGCTGGCGCAGGGTGGCCTGCCCGAGTCGGGCAAGACCTCTCTCTACGACGGCATGACGGGAGAGCGCTTCGAGCAGCCGGTAACCGTGGGCTACATCTACATGCTCAAGCTCTCGCATCTGGTGGACGACAAGATCCACGCGCGTTCGATCGGGCCGTACTCGCTCATCACCCAGCAACCACTGGGCGGCAAGGCGCAGTTCGGCGGTCAGCGCTTCGGCGAAATGGAAGTGTGGGCCCTGGAAGCCTACGGCGCAGCCTACATCCTGCAGGAACTGCTCACCGCGAAGTCCGATGACGTCTATGGCCGCACCAAGATTTACGAGGCCATCGTCAAAGGCGAAGCGGCCATTGAGCCGGGTGTGCCGGAGTCGTTCAACGTTCTGATTCGTGAGTTGCAGTCGTTGTGCCTCGACGTGGAGCTGATCAAGACCAATGAGCGCAGAGCGCTTCCGGCAGCTCCGCTAGCGGCCGACTAGGCCCGACGTTCGCTTGAAGATTGGGGAAACTGCCTTCTGCGCTCCCGCGGGAGGCAGCACCCAGGGAAACCGGAAATACCGGGAGCCGCCAGCGGCCGCGCAAGGGCCGCAGGTCCCTGCAGCCTGCCGCGGTGGGTCCCGCAGGGGAGGAGGACGTTTTGTACCGTTCGAGTCCATTTGATCTCGGAAATGCCATCGCCGACTTCGACGCTATCCGCATCAGCCTGGCTTCGCCCGAAAAGATCCGCAGTTGGTCCCACGGCGAAGTCACCAAGCCGGAGACCATCAACTACCGCACCTTCAAGCCGGAGCGCGATGGCCTGTTCTGCGCCCGCATTTTCGGGCCGGTAACCGACTGGGAGTGTCTCTGCGGCAAATACAAGCGCATGAAGCACCGCGGCGTGATCTGCGACAAGTGCGGCGTGGAGGTAACGCTCTCCAAAGTCCGCCGTGAGCGCCTCGGCCACATTGAGCTGGCTTCGCCCTGCTCGCATGTGTGGTTCTTCAAGGGACTGCCCAGCCGCATTGGGCACATTCTCGACATTTCGCTGCGCGAGCTGGAATCGGTGCTGTATTTCGAGGCCTACGTCGTGATCGAGGCCGGCGAAGCGCCGGTCAAAGAGCGCGAAGTCATCAAGGACGAAACCAAGTACCGCGAGCTCGACCAGGCGCATCGCGCCAGCGGCTTCAAGGCCATGATGGGCGCCGAAGCCATCAAGGAACTGCTGAAGCGGGTTGAGGTGGAGAGTCTTTCCGCCGAATTGCGCGAGAAAATGCGCAGCGAAACTTCTGTGCAGAAGCGCCTGAAGTATGCCAAACGCCTGAAGGTGGTCGAGGCATTCCGCAAGAGCGGCAACAAGCCGCAGTGGATGATCCTGGACGTGATTCCGGTGATCCCGCCGGAGCTGCGTCCCCTGGTTCCTCTGGATGGCGGCCGCTTTGCGACTTCTGACCTGAACGACCTGTATCGTCGCGTCATCAACCGCAACAACCGCTTGAAGAAGCTCATGGACCTGCACGCGCCCGAAGTGATCGTGCGCAATGAGAAGCGCATGTTGCAGGAGGCCGTGGACGCGCTGTTCGACAACGGACGCCGTGGCCGCGTACTGCGTGGCGCCAACAATCGCCCGCTCAAGTCGCTGTCCGACACGTTGAAGGGCAAGCAGGGCCGCTTCCGCCAGAACCTGCTGGGCAAGCGCGTGGATTATTCCGGCCGCTCCGTCATTGTGGTTGGTCCCGACCTCAAGCTGCACCAGTGCGGCCTGCCCAAGAAGATGGCGCTGGAGCTGTTCAAGCCGTTCATCTATCACCGTCTGGAGCAGACCGGGCACTGCACCACCATCAAGCAGGCCAAGGAAATGGTGGAGCAACAGGAGCCCATCGTATGGGACATCCTGGAAGAGGTGATCAAGGACCATCCCGTCCTGTTGAATCGCGCTCCCACTCTTCACCGCCTCGGCATTCAGGCTTTTGAGCCGGTGCTGGTGGAAGGCAAGGCCATCAAGATCCACCCCCTGGTCTGCACCGCATTCAACGCCGACTTCGACGGCGACCAGATGGCGGTGCACATTCCGTTGTCACCGGAAGCGCAGGTGGAAGCCAGCGTGTTGATGCTGGCCTCGCATAACATTCTGTCGCCGGCGTCGGGACAGCCGATCACCGTGCCCACCCAGGACATGGTACTGGGCATTTACTATCTGACCAAAGCCAAGCCGGGCGCCAAGGGCGAGGGGCGGGCATTCGCCAACATCGACGAGGTGCTGCTGGCTAAGGAAGCGGGCGAAGTGGAAACCCTGACCCCGATTCGTTTGCGTTACTCGGGCGAGGTGATCGACCTTACCACCGCGTATGACGATCAGGACGTGATCCACACCGAGCCGACCACCTTCGAGCGGCAGTTCATCTCCACCACGGTGGGCCGCGCCATCATGAACGACCACCTCAAGCGCGGCGCCGCTGACATGCCCTACATCAATGGCTTGATGAAGAAGAAGGGCGTGGGCAACCTGGTGAATTATTGCTACCTGCGCTTCGGGCTGGAGACCACGGTGCGCATGCTCGACGGCATCAAGCAGCTCGGCTTCCACTACGCCACTATGGCGGGCCTCTCCATCGGAATTGACGACATGGTCATTCCTCCGGGCAAGGCGGGCCTGGTGCGCGACGCCGAAAAGCAGGCGATCGCTGTGCAGCAGCAGTATCTGGACGGCGCCATCACCAACGGCGAACGCTACAACAAGGTGGTCGAAATCTGGTCGGCGATCACCGAAAAGGTCGCGGACGAGATGTTCGGCACCATGCAGGAAGACGACAAGAAAGGCGACATCAATCCCATTTACGTCATGGCTGACTCCGGCGCGCGCGGTTCCAAGCAGCAGATTCGCCAGCTCTCCGGCATGCGCGGCTTGATGGCCAAGCCTTCGGGCGAAATCATCGAGACCCCGATCACCGCCAACTTCCGCGAAGGCCTGACGGTGTTGGAGTACTTCATCTCCACCCACGGCGCCCGCAAGGGCCTGGCCGATACCGCTCTCAAGACGGCGGATTCTGGCTATCTGACCCGGCGTTTGGTGGACGTGGCCCAGGACGTGATCATCAGCGAATACGATTGCGGCACGGTCGATGGCATTTACGTCACCTCCATCGTGGAGTCCGGCGAAATCATCGAGCCGTTGCGCGACCGCATCGTGGGCCGCGTCTCGCTGGAGAAGATCAAGGACTACGAAGGCAACATCATCGTTGACATCAATCAGGAGGTCACCGAAGACCTGGCGGGTGCGGTACAGGCAGCCGGTATCGAGAAGGTCAAGATTCGCTCGGTGCTCACCTGCGAGTCCAAGCGCGGCGTCTGCGTGATGTGTTACGGACGCAACCTGGCTTCCGGCCGCCTGGTCGAGTTGGGCGAGGCCACGGGCGTCATCGCGGCGCAGTCCATCGGCGAGCCTGGGACCCAGCTCACCATGCGTACCTTCCACATCGGCGGTACGGCTTCGCGAGTCAGCGAACAGTCGCGCCTCGATGCCAAGAACAACGGCAGCGTGCGCTTCATCAACCTGGTGACCGTGCGCGCCAAGGAAGGCCACCTGGTGGTGATGAACCGCAACGGCTCCATCGCCATCCTGGACGACAAGGGCCGCGAAAAAGAACGCTACGCGGTGGTTTACGGCGCCAAGGTCAAGGTGGAAGATGGGCAACAGGTCAGCTTGGGCGATGTCCTGGTCGAGTGGGACCCATACACGTTCGCCATCCTGACCGAAATTGGCGGGACGGTGCAGTTCAAGGACCTACAGGAAGGCATGACCCTGCATGAAGAAGTGGACGAGGTCACCGGCCTGTCGCGCCATGTCGTGGTTGACTCACCGGACGAGAAGCGGCAGCCGACCATCATCATCAAGGGAGGCAAGACCAGCAAGCGCTACCTGATGCCTTCCCGTGCTCACTTGATGATTCAGGACGGTGACACGGTAACTCCGGGCGACGTGCTGGCCAAGATCCCGCGCGAAACCACCAAGACCAAGGACATCACGGGTGGTCTGCCGCGCGTGGTGGAATTGTTCGAAGCCCGCAAGCCGCGTGAAACCGCGGTCATCAGTGAGATCGATGGCGTGGTGAAGTTTGGCGACGTTGCCAAAGGCCAGCGCAAGATCTACGTGGTGGCCGACAACGGCACCGAGAAGGAGTACCAGGTGCCGCGCGGCGTTCACATCAATGTGCAGGAAGGCGAGCGCATCCGCGCTGGCGAGCCGCTGATGGACGGCCCGCTCAACCCGCACGACATTCTGGCCGTGCTGGGCGAGAAGGAATTGCAAGCCTACCTGGTGAACGAAATCCAGGAAGTTTACCGCTTGCAGGGTGTCAACATCAGCGACAAGCACATCGAGGTGATCGTTCGCCAGATGATGCGCTGGGTAAAAGTGGAAGACGTGGGCGATACCTCGTTCCTGCTGGAACAGCAGATCGACAAGTTCCGCTTCCGCGAAGAGAACGAGAAGACGATCGCCAATGGCGGCAAACCGGCCACCGGCCGTCCGCTGCTGCTGGGCATCACCAAGGCGTCGCTCTCCACCGATTCGTTCATCTCGGCGGCGTCATTCCAGGAAACCACGCGCGTGCTCACGGAAGCCTCCATTCAGGGCGCCGTCGATCACCTGCGCGGCTTGAAGGAAAACGTCATCGTGGGCCGTCTCATCCCCGCGGGTACCGGCATGGAGTACTACCGCAACGTCCGGCTCTCGCAGGAAATGGAAGAGGCTGCCGCCAAGGTGCAGGAGGAGGTCACGGCCGCGTACGAAGAAGCCGAACGCGCGCTGGAACTGCTCCGCCACGAAGGCGAAAACGAGGCCGAGGAACTGACGACGGAGTAGCTCCGATAGAGGTCGCCGGCCACACAAATAACGGCCATCGGGAGAAATCTCGGTGGCCGTTCCCTTTTTCGTGCGTAGCTGCAATCGGTACTGCTAGACTCCGTAGGAAAGGGCACAGCGTCTCATGTCAATGGGCAACTCAGTGATCCTGCAGCGTCTGGACGACCTTATCGGAGAGGGTGAGCGCATTTGTGAGGAGGGCGTTACTGAAAAGGGAATTGTGAAGAACCCCGTTCGTTGCGCTCAGTGGATCACTAGCTGCCTGAATCTCCTTGACAAGCTGTCAATCTCCAGCAATCGATTCGTGCGAGAGTTCGAACGTTACGCGACGCCAAGTTCGGGGCGCACGATCCTCGAGGCGGCATTGGGTGTATTGAAGTCGGCCAGGGTTGAATATTCGCTGGGTCTTGCTGTGGAATATCACCTTTCTGTATCGGCTGCCGTTTTCGATGGCATACTCGATGAGGCAGACTATCTGCTGGCGAAGGGATATTGCCGAGCTGCCGCAGTTCTGATCGGCGCAGCGCTCGAGGAGAGCCTCAAAACCCGCGCCAAAGCGATGGGCCTAGAGGTCGGCCCAAAAGATTCTAACCCGTTACCCAGCGTTGAAACGCTGGGCTGAGATATGCTGTCCCCTTCGGGGACGGGACCTTCCCGATGCACAATTTTAGACAGAATTGGTGTATGCTGTTCTTATGGCCCGCACCAACATCGACATCGACGAGAGCTTGATTAGAAAGGCGCGCAAGCTCACCCGCCTCAAGACCAAGCGCCAGATTGTGGACAAAGCGCTCGAGTTGCTCGTCCGCTCGGAGAGCCGCAAAGGGATCCTTCGCTACTACGGAAGCGGCATCTGGAAGGGCGACCTTAAAATCTCCCGGAGAAATCGGGTTTGATTCTAGTGGACAGCTCCGTCTGGGTTGACTTTTTCAGTTCCTCTCCTGGCCGAGCCGGTGGCGAACTACGGCGGATGATCGAGGACAGCGAACCCTTAGCACTAACTGGAGTGGTAGTAGCCGAGGTCTTGCAAGGCCTCACCCGGGATGCCGGTGCGATTGCGCAGTTTCTGGCGCAGTGGGACATGCTGGAGCCCAGAGGCTTTGAAACCTATCGGACAGCGGCTGCGATCTACCGCACCGCGCGCGGAAAAGGCATATCGCTCACCACCATTGACACCCTGATCGCCGCCGTTGCTCTGGAACATAAGGCCAGCGTTTTCACCCTGGACCAAGACTTCTCCAGAATTGCGCTGATCACAGGCTTGGTGCTGCACCGCTTCTGACACTGCTAGCGCCGCACTACCCTGCCTCAGGGTGACAGGCTGAGTAAGATAGGCGCCCCGCCCCCTACTCCTTCGAAAAGCGCGAATGAGTGGGTCACCCGCACATACAACTCACAACAGGCCGACCGACACTGACAACTGTTTGTCCGGGTGTGTAAACTTCCCTTTCCAGTCAAATGTCGGCGTTTCATACTATGCGGCGGTTCTTTAAACACTTTCGGGTGGCGCTGTGGCGTGCCTTTCAGCACGACGCGTTCGCTGTGGCCAAGGGAGCGGCCTTCTCCGCGATGTTTACCTTGTTCCCAGCGGTGCTTCTGGCGGCCTCCATCCTCTCGGAGTCGCATACCACAGAGGCATTCATTCGCGAGATCGCTCGTGCCGTAGGGCGGATTCTGCCGGAAGGGACAAGCACCGCCGTCCTGCAATACTTCAGCGGCACCCAACCAGCCAGTGTCAGGACGCTGATCACCCTGGCCGTCATCACCCTGTGGACCGGATCGGGCACCATGATTTCCTGGATGGAGGGCTTTCGCAATGCCTACCAGATGCCCAAGGTCTGGGGGCTGGTGAAGGAGAGGATGATCGCCTTCCTGCTGGTGGTGCTGGCCGGGGTCCCCATGGCCTTCTCTTCCTTCCTGTTGGTGTTCGGCAACCAGATCGAGACCTGGATCGGGTACCACGTCGGCCACGAGTTTGGACCTTATATTGTGGGTCTGTGGACAGCCTTGCGTTGGATCATTGCAGCGCTCACCAGCATTGCCGTAATCGGACTCATTTACCATCATGGCGTGCCCCGCACCCAGCCCTGGCATCGCGTGCTGCCGGGCGCGGCGCTGGCCACCGTAATGTGGTTCGTCTCCACCATATTGTTTGGCGTCTATCTTCGCCACTTCGCCAACTACGATGTCATTTATGGCTCCGTGACCACCGCGATCGCCTTGCTCATCTGGCTGTATATCGTTTCCATGGTGGTCCTCATCGGCGCCGAATTCAACGCTCTGCGCTATCCCCGTTTCCTCTTTGGAGCTCACTCCGCCATCGCTTCCGAGGAGCCACGGGTCCAGATTTCCTGACACGAAGGATGACAACTCGCGGGCGCAGAGACTTCTCCGGCTTGCAGCCGCGGGCCTGCAACCGCGAATTCCTTAGAACCATGATCGCCGCCCCACGATAATGGGCTCTGCACAACAATCTGACGAAAGGCGCATTTTAAGCGGCTTTCCGAAAAGCAACGAATTCGGTCTTGGTGGCGGCCAACCGCTGAGCCTTCAGCAGCAGATAGTTTAGATCGCGGTAACCCCGGCCACGCCGTAACAGCGCCTTGATGTTGCCATTGACCGCTTCCACCACGCCCAGCGGTATCTTGATCCGGCAGTAGTTTAGGATTCCGTCCAGGTGATCCAGCAACATCCGCGCCAGCTTCTCCATGGGTTTGAGCCGCTGCCAGCGCAACTGGTCGATCCAGCTCTGCAGGTAGCGCAGCATCGCTCCCTCATAGGTATAGGTCCACAGCCGGTCCAGACTTTCTTTCAGGAGATACGCCTTCATCACTCGCCGGTTCAGCGCGAACAGTTCATTGAGTTGCCGTTTCTTGTGGGTGTTCAGATGCACCCAGCGTGACAGCAGCAACCAGCGCTTGCCCTTCACCACCTCCCGCGTTGCGCCCCCTTTGCGAAAGAACTCCGCCCGCCGTACTTCATCCACCGCCGCTCCCGCGTGCTGCATGATATGGAACTTGTCATACACGATCCGGCACTGCGGCAACCATTGCTCGATGCTCTGTCGGAACGGTTCCCACATATCCACACAGGCCGCTCGGATCGCACTGCGTTGGAAGCGGCTCAACTGCTTCTCGAAGAACTCGTCCAGCGTCTCTTTCCTCCGTTCCCGCCCGAACCACAACGGCTCTCCGGTCTCCAGGTTGCTTACCACGGTGAGGAACTTCTGTTTCTTCCCCAGATGAATCTCGTCCACCCCCATCTGCCGTAAGGCCGGCTTCCTGCGTGCCGCCGCCCAGCGCTCCAGATACCGCAGATCGATGGCGCGTACCGTGCTAGCCGCCAGCCCAAACTGCTGCGCCACCCGCCGCACCGCCGCACTCTCGCAGGCCAACCCTACCGCCTCTTCGAAGCGCTCGCTGAACGGTGCCTTGCTGGGCAACTGTGCTACCTTTTCCGTCTTGACCCCGCAGTCTGGGCAACGCACCCGATACAACTCAATCACCACTGTCGCCCGATACTCTGACCAGGGCAGATCGCGCACTTCCCGCTGATAGATGTCGCAGGCTTCGGTCAACTTTCGCCCGCAGCCAGAACACACCAGCTTCCGGTTCCCGCGCTTGCGCCGCACCCACAACTTCAGGGTCTTGCCGTGCTCATCGATTTCATGCTGGTAAACCCGGTAGCCAGGCCAGCCCAGCAGTTTGCTCCAGTCGTTCTCTCGCACCCCGCTGAGTGTACCCAGAGGTCGTTAAAATCAAAATCCCGCATGAAATCAGGGGCTGTTCAGATTCCTGCTCAGAACCCTATAATGATTACACTCTGGGGCGTTTCCTTTTGATTGGGAGCATTTGACTTAATGGCTGCGCAGCAAGCATCGAAACGTTTCTCGCTGGTTTTGGTCAAGCCGTCGCACTACGACGACAACGGCTACCTTATCCAGTGGCTGCGCTCTGCCATTCCGTCAAACACGCTGGCGGTGATGAACGGCCTGGCGCTGGAGTGCAAAGAACGTCGCGTTCTCGGCGATGGCGTCGACATCGAGATCTCGGCCGTGGACGAGACGAATTCGCGCGTCAAGCCGCACCAGATTGCCAAACGGCTTCGCGGCAAACGCGGGCATGGTCGCGCTGGTCGGCGTGCAATCCAACCAGTATCCCCGCGCCCTGGACATGGCGCGCATCTTTCGTGCCCAAGGCATCCAGGTGTGCCTGGGCGGTTTTCACGTTTCCGGCTGCTTGTCCATGCTGCCGGAGCTGACCCCCGAACTCCAAGCGGCCCTGGATCTCGGCGTCTCGCTCTTTGCCGGCGAAGCCGAAGGTCGTTTCGACGCCGTTCTGCGCGACGCATGGCAAGGCACTCTCAAGCCCATTTACAACTACATGGACGATCTGCCGTCGCTGGCCGGAGCCACGCATGCCCATACTGCCGGCGTCACGCATCAAGCGAACCGGCGGCCGCATGACCAGCTTCGACGCCGGCCGCGGCTGCCCGTTTCTATGCTCGTTCTGCACCATCATCAATGTGCAAGGGCGGAAATCGCGGCGCCGCTCGGCCGACGATGTCGAGCAGATCGTCCGTCGCAATCTGGCGCAGGGGATCAACCGCTTCTTCATCACCGACGACAATTTTGCCCGCAACACCGACTGGGAAAGCATCTTCGACCGCCTGATCCAGATGCGCGAGCAGGAGAAGCTCAACATCAAGTTCATCATCCAGGTGGACACCATGTGCCACCGCTTGCCGCATTTCATCGAGAAAGCGGGCCGGGCCGGCGTGGCGCGCGTTTTCATCGGCCTGGAGAGCATCAATCCCGACAGCCTGCTCGGCGCCCGCAAGAAGCAGAACAAGATCACCGAATATCGCAAAATGCTGCTGGCGTGGAAGCACGCCGGCGTGACCGTGTTTGCGGGATACATCCTCGGCTTCCCCAACGACACGCCGGAATCGATCATCCGCGACATCAAGATCATCCAGCGCGAGCTGCCCATCGACCTGCTGGAGTTCCATTGCCTGACGCCGCTGCCCGGCTCCGAGGACCACAAGCGCCTGTATAAGGCCGGCGCCTACCTGGATCCGGACCTGAACAAGTACGACTTGGAGCATGTGACCGCGGAGCACTGCACCATGTCGCGGACCGCAATGGGAACAGGTGTATGAGGATGCCTGGAAGACCTACTACACGCCCGAGCACATGAAGACGGTGATGCGCCGGCGCCGTTGCGACCAATAGCAACCCGGGCAACATGCTGTTCTTGCTGAGCTGGTACTGGGGCTGCATCGCGCTGGAAAGGGTCCATCCCCTGCAGGGTGGATATCTGCGGCGCAAGTATCGCAGGGAGCGCCGCCCGACGTCTGCCGATGGAGCGCCCGCTTGTTTTTTATCCGCGTTATGCCGTCGATTTGGTGGCCAAACACCTGAAGCTGTTGCGGCAGATCTGGCGCCTGGGCATGTTCCGGCAGCATTTGAAACGGGACCCGAATGCTCGCCTCTACAGTGATCTGGCATTGACGCCCGTCGTGGCCGATGAATTCGAGGCCTACGAGATGTTCTCGACAACCGAGTCGGCGAAGTCGGAGGCCACCAAGATGCGCAAACCGGCTGAATCGCGGGTGCCCAATCAAAACCTGGTTAACATCGGGCAGTAAACCCTGCCAGCGTTCCAGCGGATACAAATCTGGAACCGCCCTAAAGAGAGGGTTGAGAGGCGACAACACTATGGCGCAAGAAATTTTGTCAATCGCGGTCCTGGAAGCGCTGCCCGGCAAGCAAGAAGAACTGCTGGCGACGTTACGAGAGCTGTACACCATGATGCATGCCAAGGGCTACAGCCGCGACACACTGCACCGCGATTCATCCAGCCCTGGCCGCTTTCTGCACTTGCGGCACTGGACTTCGCCGGAGATGCGCAGCGAAGCGCAAGTCGATCCCGACGTGCATCGCTACTGGCAAATGTTGCCGGAACTGTGCACCATCCCGATCGTTTACGAGAGCCTGGAGAAGATCTTCGAAAGCTAGGGGCCGTGCTGAGTGGACACGTAATCAAAAACCCCAGCAGGCGAAGTCACCTAATCAGCGCTGTCGCTTGCGTTCGTTCTCGGCGAGCCGCGCCTTCACCAGTTTTTTCAGCAGAGTGGCCGACGGAGGCTTGTCCATCGGGAAGCGAATGGTGCCTTTGGATGTTTCGAAACCCTTGAGTTCGTTCTTGAGCCCTTTCATCGCGGACAGACTTCCAGGGAACAAACTGCAATGCTTTGAAAACGCGGCGAACCCCATCAGCATCCCTTTGTACTTGAACATCGGAATCCCATAGCTGATGACCTCCGTCGCCTCCGCTGGCGCAGCGGAACGAATCACCGCGCGAACCCGCTCCAGGGTGCTGCGGGCAGGCTCCGGGACTCCTGCGAGATATTCGTCCACGTTCCTCGGAACGACCTTGTGCTTCATAGCAGGACGACCATGGTAACACCGCCTTGCAGTCCGGCTCTTACGCGAACATCATCTGGTTCGGAGTCCTCCCTCAACTCTCGCGTTCCGCAGAGATTATGAACTGCTCGTGTCTTGGGTCGAAGCGGACAGAGAGCAGGTTGGGCTGGCAGCAGACCTCGCAATCTTCCACATACTTCTGAAGCGGGCCCGCGGACTCGTCGACGTCGGTGGAGTTCCACTCTCCGCAATGGCCGCACTGGAAGTCGCATTGCATGGCGAGATGCCTCAACCGCAATTATCTGCGCAGGAAGGCTGTTCCTGAATCCGAACTTCAAAACAGGAATTATTCCAATCTGGTCAAACTTGCCCCCCAGCGTCCCGTTTCGCTTTTCTTTCGTATCTTATTAGCCCGCCGAAGGTTACTCCGACCCCCGGCTCTCCTCGCCAACTGGCAGCGAACCTGCATTAGTAAAAGCCGTGGTTCGCCGCTACGCGGCCAGCCTCAAGGCGATGGGATTATGGACACACCTCCGGTTAACCCGAAGACTTCTTCCCGCCAAACAGAAAAACCCGAACCGACTATTCTTCTGGTGGAGGACGAAGCTGTGGTTCGCCAAGTAACGCGTGCAGTACTAGAGCATGCTGGGTATCGAGTGCTTGAGTGCGACGGTCCGGAAGAAGCGCTCCGCGTGGGGAGCGAGCATCGCGGCCACATTGGGCTGCTACTGTCGGATGTGGTCATGCCAAGAATGAACGGCCATGAACTGGCGCTGCGCTTGCAAAGTTTGCAGCCCAGCCTGGTTACGGTTTTCATGTCCGGTTATGCCCATCGCGAAGTGCTGCACAAGGTGCTGCAGGACGGCATGACCAACTACATTCAGAAGCCCTTCACCATAAATATCCTGCTGTCGCGCGTGGCGGCAGCACTGCGGACACGTGCGGAAGTCAGCGAGGCTGCACCCCTGTCCGGCATTTCTGCTCGCTGACAAGTGGGCAGCCGATCCATGATTGCCCCGCCCTAGCCAAAACCGGGCTAGAACGGGGCACCCCGTGCGTATCGGGAACCAGCGTTAGGGTGGGCCACCCGAGCTGTCACCTCCATAAGTGATAGACGACACTGACACGCTCGCGGGATTGTACGTAAACTCCTTCCGCCAGCAGGAATCAGCTTGGTAGTCGATGTCACGGGCGGGGATGGCCCTTCTGGAACACGAGGAGGGCACCTATGGAAACGCGTAAACCCCGCAGCAGCCGCATCCTACAGACACTCTTGGGTAACTTTATCTTTGTCTTGTTCTGTTCCACGCTGCTGAGTTTCGCACAGGCACAGCAGCCGATGGAGCTGATCGATTTTGAGGATTTTTCGCCAGCGTCCTGGCCCTCTCGTGCGTTGCCAACATTGCAAATTCTATCGGCTAGCTTCTCGGGCGGCGTGTTAGTGCTGGATGGATCGTGGGGTCTACGATGACAGCACCGTGTACGTTACAACCTCCGCCTGCGATGGCTGTTTACCCACGATTACGATTAACTTCAATCAGAAGGTTTCGAACTTCAGCGTCCTGCTGCTGAATGGTAACTATCAAGCCGCAACTTTCACGATCAGTGACGACCAAGGGGGGCAACAGCAAATTACATTGTCGCCGTATCAGCAGTTTAACGACGCCCGCACGGCTTCTCTGCCCGACAACAACATTAGCCGGGTGACTATTTCGGGGTCTGGGTGTTATGGGATAGATAACGTGCAGTTCCGGCCGTCGGGCCAGTCTTGCTGGACCCGGTGGAGTCGGGGTTCGTGATCGGCGGACCACAAGTTACGACGAACACGACTATTTTGTCGCAAGGCGGCGTCGTCGTCCAGGGCGTTGCCGCCGACGGGGTCACGCAGGCGGTGGTACGGATTCCAGCGAATCAGGAGGGGGAATCCCTGAGTGTGACTGTGCGGGACGACATGGGTATTCAAAGCAACGACACTAGCGGCGGTTTGTTCTTACTGGGTGAGAGCCCAGGGTTAGAGCGGCAAACCTTGAGTGTGACTGCCGTTGGTACGCCGCCCATGGCTTTTGTCATCTATCTGTCTCCGACAAATTTCGCGCGCCCCCCGCAATATTACCCGAATGATTCCACTCTAGGAACGAGGACCGTCACTTTTCAGGTGATCTCGAATAACAACCCGGACTATATTTTGACGGCAAATGCCAATATCCTCCGACCTCCGGTAGTACTTGTGCACGGTCTTTGGGGTAATCCGGATGACTGGAAGAATTTCACGCCACTCATCAACGATTCGCGCTTCTTCGTGAAGAGGGTGGACTACAATGACCCAGTTCCGGGAGTGATCGTCAGCGACCCGCTCTACCTGCCATTGGACGTTCGCAAGAGCGCTGTAGGATTTAGTTACAACTCGCCTTACGTGAACGACCGGATCCGGCAACGTATTGCCGATTTCAGGCACTCTAAGAATGCAGCCGCTGTGACAGCCGACGTAGTCGCGCACAGCATGGGCGGCAATATTGTGCGCACGATGCGCTTGCGCCGTGGTTCGCGGCCAACGATACCTACGGGCACGGTCCGATTGACAAGCTAATTACGATTGGGACGCCCCATCTTGGCACCCCTCTGGCAACCGACTTAGTACAGGACGACGCGAATGCGTGTCTCCGGTTCGCCTTATCGTTAGTGGGGAAGATGTCATTCCGTAGCGTAACCACAAACAGCGGTCTTATCAGCGGTGGGATGGCAGACCTTCAGGGCGATGGTTCTGGTGGGGGGTTGAGCCCGGCACTCCAGGCGCTCTACTATGCGCCACCGATTCCGTTCGTCATGGCGCGCGTAAGCGCAACAGAGAATTCGAGCAATTTGAACGGCCTGCAGCGCTACTTCACCTGGGCAGGTGCAGTGGACTATGCCTGCGGGTTAATCGCGGGAGAGCCGTTGGCGTTCGCCCTGACCCCTACGGGATGGCCGGGAATCTTCTTCGGACAGCCCAACGATGCGGTTGTGCCGCTAAGCAGTCAACTGAACGGAGGCTCATTAGGTGTCACCGCTGACGGTGTGATTCACTCATTGGGCCTTGAGAAATTGGGTTTCTACGGACCAATCGAATTGGCATCGGATCCTGCAAATAGTATCCCGACTGGTTTGATCAACTTACTTAACGAACGGCGTGATGGGCCTGATTTTCAGTAGGCGAGCTCTAGCAGCCGCGAACGGATTGAGTAGCATGGCAGACATCGCGAATAGGGCACCCATTGCAACCATTATTCTTGCACTTGCCGCTGTGGCTGTGTGGCTATGTGTCCATCGGTATCCCACTGGCAGAGTCGCCACTTCATGCGAAAGGTTCACCGCAGGCGTTGCTATTGGCTTCACTAGGCCGGACTGGTGCGAGAGGATCCCCATTGAAGCGGAGAGAGGGGCAGGTTTTGATGCTCCCAAGGGATTCGAGGTGGACTCATTGCGTTCGAATTGCTTTTTTTCAACTGCGATTGAGACACATGACACCAAGCTCTGTAGCCAGGTGAAGCCGATAAGGGCGGACTGGATTAACGATGGATTGCTGCTTGATGGTAGTGGTTTCAACGAGGCCTATTGCCTTGATTCTGTCAAGAACTCCCGGCGTGACCTGGAGGGGGCAGGGTTAAGTATGTCCAACGACGAGTTGGCCCCCATTATGCAACAGCTTGGCTACACGGAGCAAACCCTGCTAGACGCCAACCTCGACCCTCGAGATCAATTTAGCTGGAGCGATTACATCCAATTGCTGCTGCGTCCCGTGCCGCCGTGGGCTGAACGGAAAAACGATTTCTTAACCAAGGTTAACCACCTCCGATGTAGATAGATTCCGTTTCGCAATCGGAGGCCTCGAAGGCCTCACGTTCTCAGGAGAATGACTATGGCTAATAAAGCGGTGATCATGATCTTAGCCTTTGCAGCCCTTCCATGCCTGGCCCAGAGCAATTTGCTGCAGATTACATCTCCTGCCAGCGGCACGGTGGTTCATCCCGGCCAAGTAGTAGTAATTTCGGTGAGTGCAGACCCATCGGTTTCCCACGTGGCTATTATGGGAGAGGACCCGCTCGGCTTTTCCCAAACGACGAACGGGCAGCCCTTGCACTTTCAATTAACCATTCCATCCAATACCACCATCGGCTCGTACAACGTGACCGCCATGGGAAGTGCGGACCGTTCTCTGGTGGCTTCGGCGCCAATTTCGCTCCAGGTCGATTATTGCGAAGTCGCGGTTCCGGATACAAACGGAGCCGTCGGTGCTGCGGTTCTCAGCCCCCGGGGAAACTGTGCCCTTACACGTAATTGGGACCTTCGCGAATGGCTCCCGAGTGGACATGACCCACTCGAATCAGATGAGTTATTCGTCCCAAAATTCGCAGATCGCAACCGTCGATGACCAGGGCATAGTGACCGCGGTGGCGCCCGGCAGCACTCGCATTGTGGTTAACAATGGGACTTACTCTTACCTCGTCTCTACGAGAGTGGGGCAACGGCAACGATGATCGGCCCGGCTATGGTCCAGCTACGACCTCAGGAGGGTGCTTATGACCAGTAAATTCATGTGGATAGTCTTTGCATTCGTGGCTCTGCCGTGCTTTGCACAGAACCTGTTGCAGATAACATCTCCAGCGAGCGGAACGATCGTCTATCCCGGACAAATGGTCGTAATCTCGGTGACTGCGGACCCGTCGGTTTCCAATGTTGCTATTATGGCAGAAGACCCGCTTGGGTACTCGCAAACAACCAATGGGCAGCCATTGCAATTTCAACTGACCATTCCATCGAATACCACCATCGGCCCGTATGACGTGAGCGCGGTAGGAATCGCGGCGGGCGGCTCTCTTGTGGCCTCCGCGCCAATTTCGCTTCAGGTCGATACCCCGAATACGGGGTTCACGATACAGACGGAGCCTTCGGTGCTGCGGTTCTCCGCGCCGGGAGAAACGATTCCGCTGCACGTGATCGGGACACTCCCAGACGGGTCGCAACTCGATATCACCCACTCCGTCCAAATGATTTACTGGACCAATAATCCGCAGGTCGTCACCGTCGATGGCCAGGGCATAGTCACCGCAGTGGGGCCCGGCAACACCTATCTTACCGTTAGCAGTGGCAATACCGTCTTCGTCCATACCAGAGTGGGACAACTGGCAACGATTTCTAGTCCGGGGAATAACACGATGTTGTCCAGCAGCTCAGTGACCTTTCAGTGGAATGGCAGCAGCACGGCGACGGCTTACCGGATTGATGTAGGTAGCACGTGGGGCGGCAACGACTACTACCAATCGGGGACCCTGCCGACGACCACGCTGTCGCAGACGGTCACTGGCCTGCCCATCAATCACGACGAAATCAAAGATGTCTATGTCACGTTGTGGACAGAGATCAACGGACAATGGGCGAACAACCAGTACCAGTACACCTTGTTCTACGAACCGGATTACACGATTTCCGCTTCGCCATCGTCGCTTACGATCCGGCAAGGCCGGCAAGCAACCTCGACGATCACCATCACCAACACCGGTTTCTTCGGCATCCAATACAACGGTTGCACGCTGTCAGCCTCTGGGTTGCCTTCGCGCACAACCGCCAGCTTTAATCCCAGCACGATTTTGGGTGCGGGCAGCTCAACACTGACGCTCAGCGTGGATAACAGGACCCCAGAGGGGACTTATACCATCACGGTCACCGGCTACGCCCACTGGATCCAGCACACCACACCCATCACTTTGACAGTGGTTCGACACTGACGAAGAAGGCAACGCATCCTTCCGCCGGGTGCCCCACACTTGTCGCCCGCCTTTGGCGAAAGGGTGGGAGGCGCTTAGTCCAGCAGCCTCTTGCGCGCCCGGTTCCAGGTTTTCGCCGACCGTGCCGGCTAGCGTAATATCGAACATAGATGTTCCAATCCGTAGCTCACGTACGCAAGTGGCTGGTGGGAAGCCTGCTGCTGCTGGTGGCGGCCGTTACTGTGTCGTACTGGATCGCCCGCTCCCGCGTCGGTCCCACTCTGCATAATGTGCCCGCGCAATTGGGTATTGACATCCAGCAGACCAGCGAGGGTTTCTCGCTTTCCAAGTCCGAAGGTGGCCGCACTCTCTTCACCATTCGGGCCTCCAAGACGGTGCAGTTCAAGGCTGGCGGCCACGCCGATCTGCGCAATGTTCATATTGTCGTGTACGGGCACCAGCATGACCGTTATGACCAGATTTATGGTGACCAGTTCACCTACGATCCGCAGACGGGCGACATCAACGCCGTGGGTGAAGTGAATATCGATCTCCAGGGGAACACCCAGGGTCCGCAGAAACCTGACCAGGCGCCGCCCGACGAACTGAAGAATCCGATTCACCTAACCACCCGCTCCCTCACCTTCAACCAGAAGACCGGACTCGCGCACACCGACGAAGTTGTGGAGTTTCGCACCGTCCAGGCCAGTGGATCCGCCAAAGGGGCGTACTACGATTCCAACAGCAATGAACTTCTGTTGAAGTCCGATGTTCACATCGTCACCACCGGCCAGCATCCGGCGACCATCACCGGAAGCAGTGGCACGATTCAGAAGACACCCCGGCAGGCCACGCTGCAGAACGCCCGCCTCGAACAGCCGGACCGGACACTGACCGCCGACAAAGGCACCATGCTATTCGAAGCGGACAACACCGTGCAGCACATAGTGATGGAAGGCAATGTCCACATCCAGAGCCGCGGGCCATCCATCGCCGACATAACGGGACCTCGGGGGGACGTAAACATGGGGCCGAACAATTCCGTCCAGCAGGCGGTCCTCTCCGGCGGCGCTACATTTGAGTCGCATGGCGCCAGCGTTGCGCATGGTTCGGCGGACACTTTCGTTCTTGACTTCGACAACCAGAACCAGCCCTTGCGGCTTCACCTGGTGAAGAACGCGCGCATGATGCAGGACCCCAAGCCGGGTAAACCCGGTGCCAAGGGGCAGAGCAGTGGACAGCCCATGGAAATTGCTGCCGACCAGCTCGATTTCCTACTCGAGAATGGGAACCAGCTCAAGACCGGTGACACCGTCGGCAAAGCCTCGATCACCATCTTTCCTGCCCCGGGCCCAGGAAGACAAAAAGCCGCCAGCAATGGCAGTAAGCAAACGGGAGGGAATTCCACAACCGTTGCTACCGCCGGCAAGTTTCACGCCATTTTCGACAGCAACAATCGCATTCAGACGCTGCACGGCGCGCCCGACTCGCGGATCGTCTCCACCTCGCCGGGACAGCCGGACAAGGTCAGCACGGCGCGCAATCTGGATGTCAGCTTCGCTTCCGATGGCGGGGTGCAGAAGCTGGTGCAGACCGGCGATTTCCAATATCACGAGGCTTCTGCCAAGCCTGACACCGGGGGCCGCGAGGCTTTCGCCGACGTCTCCACCTATACGCCGGGCGATTCCATGCTGTTGTTGACGGGTTCGCCGCGCGTGATCGACGGCGGGGTGACCACGACAGCGACGACGGTGCGCATCAATCGCCAGACGGGTGACGGCTTCGCCGACGACAATGTGAAGACGACCTACAGCGATCTCAAGCCGCAACCTGATGGAGCGTTACTAGCCAGTTCCGATCCGGTGCACGTGACCGCTCAGCACATGACCGCGCACCGGCAGCCGGGCGTGGCGCACTATACCGGCAATGCGCGGCTGTGGCAGACGGCCAACGTGGTGCGCGCGCCCAGCATCGACTTCGACGATCAGAAACGCAGCATTGTCGCTGCCTCCGATGCATCGCAGAAAGTCTTGAGCCTATTCATGCAGCGCGGGCAGGACGGAAAGCTTACGCCGGTGGATGTGACCTCCGACCGGCTGACCTACACGGATGAACAACGTCGAGCTCGTTACACCGGCAACGTCTTCGCCAAGACTGCAACCAACACCATCAATGCGGAGCTGATTGACGTCTATCTCAAACCCGCGGACCCGGATTCAAAAAATAAAGATGCGAAGGCCACCACCCCAGCCGCGCAGAAGAAATCGATCATTCCCGGTTCGGATGGGCCAAGCCAGATCGATCACATGGTTGCGGTGGGAAGAGTCGTGGCAACCGCCCCCAACCGGCGCGCGGTGGGAGATCGGCTGGTTTATACGGTCGACGATGGCAAATACTTCCTGACCGGCAAATCCCCTAGCATTTTTGATGCCGAACGCGGTACTGTATGGGGCGATTCGTTGACTTTCTACAGTCACGATGATAGGGTTTTGGTAGAGAGTAAACGTTCTTCTCCCACCATTACTCGCGCGCGTACCACAAAGTAAATGCAGACGTTATCGGCGGATGAGATCGGCAAAAGCTACCGCGGCCGAAGGGTCGTCAACGCGGTCAGCCTGCATGTAAAACAAGGTGAAGTGGTCGGCCTGTTGGGGCCGAACGGCGCCGGCAAGACCACCATTTTCTACATTATCGTGGGGCTCATTCCGGCCGAGACGGGCCGCGTCCTGATCAATGGGCAGGACATTACCCACGAGCCCATGTACCTGCGGGCCCGCAATTATGGGATCGGTTACCTGCCGCAGGAACCATCCATCTTCCGCAAGCTGACGGTCGAGGACAATATCCTGGCAGTACTGGAGGCGCAGCCGATTTCGTGGCACGAGCGCCGGGAGCGGATGGAGAAGCTGATCGACCAGTTGGGCTTGGGTGTCATCCGCAAGAACCGGGGTTACGCGATGTCGGGCGGCGAACGCCGGCGGGTCGAGATTGCCCGCTGTCTTTGCATCTCACCGGCCTTCATTCTGCTGGATGAACCCTTTTCCGGAATCGATCCCATCGCGGTACTCGATTTGCAAAAAATCATCTTCGATTTGAAGGCCAGCGGCATCGGAGTGCTGGTTACGGATCATAATGTACGTGAGACGCTCTCGGTCACCGATCGTGCTTACATTATTAACGAGGGGCGTATCTTCCGGACGGGCACGCCGGAGCAACTCGGAAATGATCCTGAAGTGAAACGTGTTTACTTAGGCGAGAGCTTTTCGTTGGTTTAGAATTCGTATCAGGGGCCGACGCCCCTTAGGGACCCGTTGCATGGTATTGTTGCAGCCCAAGTTAAACCTCAAGGTTTCCCAGAAGCAGATACTGACTCCTGGGCTGGTGCAGATGGTCAGCGTCCTGGCGCTCAACAAGCTTGAGCTGGCGGACATGATCACGGCCGAGCTGACGGAGAATCCCGTACTTGAGGAACTGGAAGATTCAGTCCCCTTGCTCGACGAAGTTTCGGCCCGCGAAGAGAAGATGGAGCGCGACAGCTCCATCACCGCCAGGAAGAGCAGCCGGTAACCGCCGAGGAAAAAGATCCCTTCGACGAAATCGATTTCGGCTCGTTCTTCTCCGAGTATCTCGATCCCGGTCTGCGCACCTCGATCGAGATGGAGGAGAGCGAGAAGCCCTCGTTCGAGAATTTCCTCTCCAAGCCCACCACGCTCACCGACCACCTGATGTGGCAGCTTGGCTCGCTGCACGTCAACGAAGACGTGTATCGAGCGGCGGAGCTGGTGATCGGCAACCTGAACGAGGAAGGCTACCTGACCGCGACCGACGATGAGCTGCTGGGGCTGGCCGATGAGGAGCAGGCGAGCAGCTTCGATGCGCAGGCCCCGGAATCGTCCGGCCACCAGCGCGGACGTACCGGCTGAGCAGCCGCGGCGGCCTGCACTGCCCGAGAATGACTTGCGAGCCGGAGATTTCCGAATCCAGCGTAGCTGTAGCTGAGGCGGTCGCCGTGGCGAGTGAAGCCCAGGCGCCAGGAACACGAGTCCGAGATTCGCGCGTCCGACCCTCGTACCCCCGCGGACCGTGCCGCGCGCGTGTGCCTTTTAGCCGTGATGCACTGCGCGAAGCGATTGACCTGGTGCGGCAGATGGATCCGATCGGAGTTGGCGCGCGCGATCTGCGGGAATGCCTGTTGGCGCAGTTACAGGGCTTGAAGCGCGTCGATCGCAAGAACGGCAACGGACAGTCATGCCGCCGAACTGGAGGCGCTCGACGATGCCATCGTGCTGGTGGACCAGCATCTCCACGCGCTCGCAGAACAAGCATTACAAGGAAGTCGCCAAGGCCATGGGCCGGCCCCTGGAAGCGGTGATGCGCGGCATGGACTTCATTCGCACTCTCGATCCGCGTCCCGGCCTGCGCTACAACAAGGCCGAGACCCGCCTGATCGAGCCGGACGTGGCCTTCGTCAAGCAAGGCGAGGAGTACCTCGTCCTGATGAACGACGAAGAGGTCCCGCAGTTGCGTCTGAATCCGACCTATCGCCGGCTGTTGAGCCGCGATGTGGCGGAGAAGGACGTGCGCAATTACGTCAAAGAGCGCTACAAGTCGGCCATCCAGCTCATCAAGAACATCGAGCAGCGCAAGCAGACCATTTTGCGTGTGTGCTATTCCATTCTGGAGCGCCAGCGCGACTTCCTCGACCATGGCATTGACTTCCTGAAGCCGATGATGATCAAGGAAGTGGCGGAGGAGATCGGGGTCCATCCTTCCACCGTCAGCCGCGCCGTAGCCAACAAGTACGCTCACACCCCGCAAGGCGTTTTCGAACTCCGATACTTCTTCAGCGAGAGCGTCAACGGGCCTGAGGGCAGCGGCACCTCGCTGCTGATCCTCAAGCGCCGGGTCAAGAAGCTCATCGAAGAAGAAGATCCCACCAGGCCGTTGACCGACGAGCAGATCACCCGCATCCTCCAGTCGCAGGGCATCCAGGTCACTCGCCGCACGGTTGCGAAGTACCGGGAAGACATGCGCATCCCGAGCACCCACCAGCGCAGAGTAAAGAATTAGCGGCTGTACCGGCGCCTCATCCAATTCCGGCAACGCGCGGTTTTTGTCCCGGGCGCGTCTGACTTGACGGGACGCCGTTGTGAGGAAAGTGCCGCGGCTACGACTGCAATTATCCTAACCAGGCTGCGGCGAGGAGGGAGCTCAATCATGACAGTAGAATATTTCGGCAAGCAGTACGAAATTACTCCCGCCGTTCGTGAGGAGGTCGAATCGGGCCTCACCAAACTCACCAAAATCCTGGGCGAAAACATCAAAAGCAAAGTCATCCTGACGGTGGAGAAGCACCGCAACATCGCCGAAATCACGGTGAAGCGGCGACGCGGCCATCTGGTGGGACTGGCCGAGGCCACCGACATGGTCGCCGCCGTCAACCAGGCCCTGGAACATATCGAGACCCAGGTGCTGCGCACAACGGCCGCCGCCGCAACATTGGCCGCAAACCGAAAGACAAGAGTTGGACGGCCCCGGTGGCGGCGGAAAGCGAAGATGCAGATCTCCGTGGGCGCCAACCCGGCCACCGCGGTCCCGGTGGTGGTGCACAAGTTTCCCTCCATCGCCCGCACCACCGAGGCGCACCTGGTGCACTCCACCGACTCCATCGCCATGCGGCCCATGACCATCGAGGAAGCGGTCAAGGAATGCGAGTTCCGCGATCGCGCCGTATTCGTCTTCCGCGATCCCAAAGGCCAGGTGAAGGTCTTGCATCGCCGCAAGGACGGCAAGATCGAGCTGATCGAAGTGCCGTAGAAAAACTCACTGGAGATAATCGGCATAGGGGGGACGGTCACCCGTCCGCCCCTGCCACACCACCGGACATGCGGGTCCGCATCCGGCGGTTCGGTGGATTGAGCTACGTACCAGCGAACAAGCGTGGAAGTCCGAGCGAATCAAAGTAGGCGATAGGAAATGCGTAGCTCATGGCTGGGCTATTGGCTATGCGGAATGGACCGTGAGCGCTCCCAGCCGTTTGTGCGGCCAAGGTCTTGCTCACTCCCCGCTCACATAGCTTTCTGAACCGCAGCCTGCCGCCCTTCCATTGCTTCCAGATCACGGATCGCAGCCTACGCCGTATCCATTGATCTAGTGCCTGCAGCACTGAGGGCGTCTCACAGAAGCCGAAGTAGCCCCGCCAACCCCGTAAATAGCTGGCCAGCTCCTTCGTCATCCGTTCCAGACTGATGCCTCGCGTCCGTCCCGTAAGCTCTCGCACCTTCTGCTTGAAACGCACCACAGCCTTGGCGGCGATACGCCGCTTGGGCTCGCGTGCCTTCGTGAAGCTGAAGCCGAGGAACTTACGTTCTGCCGACCGCGCTACCGCACTCTTCTGCTCGTTGACCTTGAGCTTGAGCCGGCGTGTGATGAAGCCCGTGATACTCCGCTTCACCCGCTCGCCTGCCCGTTGGCTGCTGACGTAGATGTTGCAGTCGTCGGCATACCGCACGAAGCAATGCTTGCGCCGTTCCAGCTCTCGGTCTAGTTCATCGAGCACCAGGTTCGACAGGAGTGGCGAGAGCGGCCCACCTTGCGGCGTTCCCTCCTCCACCGGACCCACCAGCCCATTCTCCATCACGCCCGCCGTGAGGAATGCCCGCACCAACTTGAGCACCCTCTTGTCGGCGACCCGGCGCGCTACCGCCGCCATCAGCTTGTCGTGGTTGACCCGATCGAAAAACTTCTCCAAATCGAGATCCACCACCCAGCGGCGTCCCTCAGCCACGTACCCTTGGGCCTTGGCAACCGCCTGATGCGCCGAACGCCCGGGCCGGAACCCGTGACTGTGTTCGGAAAACTCCGGGTCCCATCTGCGCTGCAAAACCTGCATCACCGCCTGCTGCACCATGCGGTCCAGCACCGTCGGGATGCCCAGCTGACGCACCCCTCCGTCCGGTTTGGGTATCTCTACCCGCTTCACCGGCTGCGGCTTGTAAGTCCCGTTGAGCAAGTGTTCCCGGATGGCTGGCCAGTGCTCCCGCAAGTGTCCGGACAACTCCTCGACCGTCATGCCGTCGATACCCGGACTTCCCTTGTTGGACTTCACTCGCTTCCAAGCCTGCAAGCAGTTCTCCCGCTCGCAAACTTCTTCCATCACTTGTTCCTCTATAGCCGAGCTTTCAGTCCCGCGCTTCGCCGTGGGCGATTCGGACCCTCTGCTAGCAGACTTCGGAGCTTCACTCCTGTTCTCCTCGCTAAAGGCCAGCCGAAGCTGGTTATTCTGCCGCTTGTCGCTCATCGAGTCGCGCCGCTTACTTGCCGCTTCCTTCCGTTTGGGCCTTCGCCACTTGCGCAGCTACTATGCCCGCTGCTGACTTCTGCCGCACGGTCAGAATGAATTGCTCCACTCTCAGTCCCGATTCCGGAACATGCAGCAGACCTCCCGAGGTAAGTTCGACCGCCTTCCACGCACAACCGCCAGATTTACAACCAGCGCCTTTGATGGATATGGACTTCGCGATCACTAGCCCGCTCGTCCGGCACCGTATGCCTCATATCTGGTTCTTGTTCATCGGCTCGCGTCTTTGCTCCGCGCTTCTTTCAGACCACGCCTCACAACGTCGCCCTTGCGCTTCGCTATCCCTTCTCCTCCATCAGGATGGGAAGAGGACTTTCACCTCCAAGCTGTCAAACATGCTCGGCACACCAGACGAAGGGCGCCGGTTCGGCGCCCTTTTTGCGCCAATCACTCCCCCCGCTCCAACTCCTCCAGCATGGCTTCCATCTCCGCCAGGGCGTGCTGATTTCGGGTGCGCCGCGCGCATTCGATACCCTGCTGCAACCGCGACTGCGCCTCCTCTTTGCGCTCCGCGCGCGCCAGGGTCTGCGCCGCCATAAAGTATCCGTTGGTATAGTCCGGGTGGCTGGCGAGCAAGCGTTGGAACTCCCCCAGCGCAGCGTCAGTCTCGCCCGCGCCCGAGTACTCCAACCCCAGCGCGTAGCGTGCAAAAGCGTCGTCGGGATTTGCGTCCAGTATCTCTTTCAGCGCCGCCACGCGGCTCTCGTCGGGCATGATGCGATCTCCGATCTCGAACGCATGTTACTAGAGGAGCGCGGAAGTGCTCAAATTTGATTGGCTCCGTGGACTAAGCTGGAAGCCGTTTCGCCCTGCCAGTACAATGGCGTTTAACTCTTATCCGTACTCACGAGGATTTTGTGGCCTGCCCCTTCTTCATGCCCGAACAGCGATTCGATTCCGACTGGCCGTTTCCCCAGCGCCTTCCCCTGGGCGCAGGATGGACGGGCACCTGCACCGCTCCCGGTCACCAGGGCGCACGGCCGAGTAACGAAGAACTGAAGTCGGGCTGCAATCTTGGTTACGCCAACGCCTGTCGCCGGCTTCCCGTCGAGCGCCATGCCGACGCCGTGCGATTCGCGCTGGGTGAGGAGCGCGACGGCATTCTGCGCGTGCTCTTCGTCTGCGAGCGCGATTACCTGCCGGCGGACCACGGAGAGTTGCTGTACGCGACGGCGACCGCCTTGTGGCTCCAGCCGCATCCCGAGCCCCGCGTGCAACGCATGGCCGAGTGTTACGTGCAGGCGCAAAGAGCGCGCCGCGGGAATTGCATATTGTGACGAACCGCAGCGTTCTCGACTCGTGTCCCCAAGCGGGGCGGCTCGCTCCGTCGAGAATCATTCACCACGGAGGGCACGGAGTTTTGGCTTCTATCGAATTCTCTCCGTGATCTCTGTGCCTCCGTGGTGAAAAGACATTTGATCATTAATCGCAAGCGACGAGGAACATCATGGAACACAACGACGACAAGCTGCGACCCAGACCGGTGAGCGACTCGAAATCAGAAGCCATTGAACTGGTGTTGCCCAATGACACCAACCCGCTGGGCGCGCTGTTGGGCGGCCGCCTGATGCACTGGATCGATCTTGCCGGGGCGCTGGCGGCGCATCGCCACTCCCACTCCTACGCCGTCACCGCTTCCATGGACCACATCGACTTTCTGGTTCCGGTGCATGTGGGCGACATGGTGATCCTGCAATCGGCGGTCAATCGCGTGTTCAATACTTCGATGGAAGTTGGTGTCCGGGTCCTGGTGGAAAACTACATCTCCGGCTCGCACCAGAAGGTCGCCACCGCGTATCTGACCTTCGTTGCCGTGGACCGGCACGGCAGGAGGCTGAAGATAGCGCCCGTGATTCCTGAAACCGAAGAGGAAAAACGGCGCTACGAAGGCGCTCTCCGCCGTCGTGAGGCTTCGCAAGCCGAGCGCGAGCGCCGCAAGGCCGACAGAGGCGACGAGTGACCTGCAAAATGTTCGGTGGGCCGGCCCGGAGCTTCCTCTGCCAGAAGGCGGACGCGAACCTGGGCTGCCAGGCCGGATGTGTCCATACCATGTGCTTTTCCCCTTGATGACGGTCCACTGCGGACTTGCCGGTCAGTATCCACAAGCCGCCGATCGCTGTCGGCGATTTGTATCGTTGCATAGCGTTTTGGGGATGACCTACTACAGACCATAGTAGTCGTAGTAGAAGAACTGAGCACTGCGTGGTGCTCATATTGAAACCTGCCCTCTCCGAAGACATCTAATAAATAGAGGCATTTATACGAAGCAATTTGCTCTCGTGGCGGTTTTGTGCCATGGCGGTGCTTATGAGAGCACCGCGAAAGTGCAAACTCCGCTGTTCACGCAAACTTGCAAACTTGAAGAAAGGAGAAGACCATGCCAAATACATTTATTGGAACACGCAATACATCGGACCGATTGGTCAATGGGCCACGCACGGAAGATAAAGAATCCGACCGGGTGGTCAATGGGCCACGGTGGAGTGATAAGGCATCAGACCGATTGGTCAATGGGCCACGCGAGCCAGAGGAAGAATCGGAGCGCGCTGCCTAACGCCTTGCCCCGGCCTGTGAATCAAACATCGCCGGGTGCCCCACCCAAGCCGGTTTTGCTTGGGTGGGGATTTTCACGAAAGGGTGAAAGGCAGCTACCGCCCCTGCACGGCTCGCTTGCCCGTGAACCGATACGCGATGCCGTTCCATTCGTAATCGTAAACTAAGTAGTTGGAGTGGCCATCTGAGCTATCTGGGGCCTGCGGCACGCGCACCTCGATCACGCTCTTCACCACATTGGCACTGGCGTTGCCGAACGGGGTATCGCAGAATCCTTGACCATCGGGACCTTGCTCGACTGACCACAGCTTGGAAAATGCCGTCGCCGAGTATTGCCGGAAGACGGTGAGAATGAGGCAGTTCTTCTCTCCCGTGTAGGTAACGAGCAGGACCTGATTCCGCTCGGCGAGACCCTCGACGTCCATGTCGGCGATACGCGAGTCATCGTCTCTCTCATTGGCTGCGCGCGAGGCCTGGCGCCACAGCTTATGTATGGTTCCGGGATCAAGGCCGGTTGTCTTCGCCCACTTCGCCTCGTCGGCCTTGCGCACCTGTTTCCAGTCCTGCGCAAAGGCGATTGTCGAACACCCCAGGCAACAGATGACGATGACGGCATAGAGACGCATGACAGATGATGATGCCGCAGAGATACCAACCAGGCAAGTGCCAAGCTTGCTGTGACGACCAGAAGTGTAGGCGTTTGCTAATTGCTAACTGCTAATTGCTAATTGCTGCCCTAGTCATACCGCTCAAACACGATCTGCTTCCTGTCCCAGCTCAGCTCTTCTTTCAGCAGCTTGCGAGTTGCATCCACCATCTGATGCAGGCCGCAGACATACGCCTGCATGTCGCTGCGGCCGGCGACGATTTCGCGCACGTGGTCCTGCACGTAGCCGCGGCAGCCCGCCCAAAGGTCGCCACAGCGGCTGAGCGTCGGCACGTAGTGGAAGTTTGGGTTGTCGCGTGCGATGCGCTCGAACTCGTCGCGATAGTAGATGCTGTGCTCGTAGCGGGTCCCAAACACCAGCCAATATTCGTGGCCGCGATTGCGTTCCGGTTCTTCGAAGAGCCAATGGACCATGCCGCGGATGGGCGCAATGCCGGTCCCAGTGGCGATGAAAACTGCGTCCTTGCTCGGCTCGCGCAAGGTGAAAAAGCCGTGCGGGCCATGAAACTGGACGCTCGCGCCTTCCGGCAGATCGCAGAGCCAGTTCGAAAGGAAGCCTTCCCCCACCCGGTTCAGGCACAGATCGAAGGTCGCATTCTGCCGCGGCGGCGAAGCCAGGGAGTACGCGCGGGTGTGCTCTTTGCCATCGGGCCGCGGATGCTTAATCGAGACAAATTGCCCAGGAACGAAGCGGAATTCTTCCACCCCTTCGACGCTAAGCTCGAGATGCTTGGTCTGTGGCGACAGCAGAATCGATCGGCTCAAGCGGGCCGTAAACATCTGCCGCTCGACAGTGGTGCGTTCCTGGACTTGGGTTTCCATAGAGATCTGTTTATGTAGATGCTATTGGGCGAAAATCGTCGCGGGAGGGACAGTGATCACGGAAGAAATAAGCGACCGCGCCAACTATTATAACTAATGTTATAATTCTGTCATGCAGACCAAGCTACGCAAAATCGGTAACGGTTACGGGGTCCTGCTGCCCAAGCAGGTCATCGAACGCCTTCGCCTGACCGAGGGCGGTGTCTTGAATCTCACCGAAACCAGTGCCGGGATTGAGCTGTCGCCCTTTGACGCCAATTTCTCCGAGCAGGTCGAGGCCTTCCGCCGGACCGAGGCGCGGCACCGTAACAGCTATCGAAAACTGGCGAAGTGAAACGCCTCAAGTGGCTGACCGCGAAAGCCGTGCACGCCATCCATGAGGAACTGATTGCGCGTTATGGTGGAGTCCCTGGCCTGCGCGACGGCCGACTGCTTGAATCCGCCGTGGCCAGGCCTCAGAACCTGGCGGCATATGGACGAAACCCATCGGTGGCCAGCCTGGCGGCCGCTTATGCTTGGGGGCTGCTGCGAAACCATCCATTCGCTGACGGAAACAAGCGCACTGCGCTGGCGGCGATGGTTGTTTTTCTTGAGCTAAACGGCTGGGAGCTCAACTGCAGCGAGGCCGAAGAAACGGCGACGCTTCTGAGGGCCGCTGCCGGCGGGATCACGGAACATGCGTGGAGCGAGTGGGTGCGACGGAACACAAAGAAGAAAACGTGAGATTGCGACGTCCCACAGCTTGCTGCCTAATGCTTCGAGGTATCGGAGCTGTGATTTCGAGTGAGTGGACCGCCCGCTCATTTCGTTGATTCTGCTCGGGTTGTTCGCCGCATTTCAGTCACAACATTGCTCCCGCAAATTGCCCACTTTGGGAAAAATTTCTCCTTCCCATCCTCCCGCGAATTGCTCTATATTCGCTTATGGGAACTAGCTCGATTGGCTCCCGCGGCCAAACTCTCCTCAATCCCCGTTTTGATCATGACTCGTGCGGCGTAGGCTTTGTTGCGGCCCTGCACGGCGCTCCCAATCACGACATTTTGCGGCTCACTCTCACTGCGCTGGGACGCCTGGCCCACCGTGGTGCCGTTGCCGCCGACCGCAAAAGTAGCGATGGCGTCGGTGTCCTGACCGCCGTTCCTCGCGCTTTCCTGCTCAACCAGACTGCCATCGTGTTGCCGCCGGAACGGCCGCTCGCCGTGGGAATGTTGTTCCTGCCACTGGAAGGAGTAACCAGCCGAGATGCTCTGCGCTTCGAGCAGTGCATCTCCGCCCAGGGTTTGCGATGGCTCGCCTGGCGCGAGGTCCCCATCCGCCGCGAAGTGTTGGGCGAGCTTGCGCTCGCGTCGCTTCCCGTCATCCGCCAGGCGCTGATTACCGTTCCCGATTCAACAGAGTGGACCGAGGCTGAAGTCGAGCATCGCCTCTACCTGGCCCGCAAAGCCTTCGAGCGCTGTTCCGAGGGAAGCTATGTGTGCTCGCTCTCGACGCGCACCCTTGTGTACAAGGCAATGTGCGCGGGGCGACTGCTGCACGAGTTCTATCCCGATTTGCAGAGTCAGGAATTTGTCACGCCGTTCGCGGTCTTTCATCAGCGCTACGCAACCAACGTGCTGCCCTCGTGGGACCGTGCCCAGCCGTTGCGCATGTTGGCGCACAACGGCGAGATCAATACCATCTGGGGCAATCGCGCCCAGATGGAAGCCCGGCGAGCGACTCTTCCTCCCGAATGCGAACCTATCCTCAGCGGCGATGTCTCCGATTCGATGAGCCTGGACGAAGTTGCCGAATTGCTGGCAAACCATGGGCGCAATTTGGCCGAGGCCGTCCGTATGCTGCTGCCGCCCGCCTCCGATGGGAAAGAGAGCGCCTTCCACCGCTATCACTCCGATTGCATGGAGCCCTGGGACGGCCCGTCAGCTCTGGTGTTCAGCGATGGCCGCCTGCTGGGGGCAGCACTCGATCGCAATGGTCTGCGGCCATGCCGTTACGTCATCACCGACACCGGCTTGATCGTCGCCGGCTCGGAGGTCGGGCTCGCCGATGTCGATTCCGATTCCATAATTCGCAGCGGACGCCTTGGGCCTGGGCAGATGCTGCTGCTCGATCTCGAACGCGGACAGTTATTGGAAGGCGAAACCATCGATCGCTACATCGACCGGCTCTCGGCTTACGATGGGCTGATCTACAACATTCCACTGGAGGCGGCGCCTCAGCCAGTACCAGTTTTATCCAAAGATGAAATCAGCCGGCTACAGCACGGCTTCGGCTACACCCGCGAAGAGGTCAAGATGGTGGTGGCGCCCATGGCCCTGGACAGCAAGGATGCCACTTGGTCGATGGGCGATGACACCCCGCTTGCGCCGCTGGCGCACACCCCGCGTCCTTTGTATGGATTCTTCCGCCAGCGGTTCGCGCAGGTTACCAACCCCGCCATCGATTCTCTGCGCGAATCCTGCGTAGTTTCGCTGCGTACTCGCCTTGGACCATGGCCGCATCTACTCGACAAGCATGCTCCTCTGCCCGGCTTGGTGCTGCCATCGCCGTTTCTGTCCTTAGGCCAGATGGAAGCGCTGCGCGAAGGCACTTATCCGTTGCGTGACGATTTGCCGCTGGCTCGCATGTATTGCACCTTCGCGCCGGTCCGCAGCCTGGAGAGCGCGGTTGCTGAATTGGGGGCCACCGCCATCAGCTTGGTGCGGGCCGGAGCTCGTATTCTCCTGATGACCGACCGCGCGGCTTCTGCCCAGGCGCTGCCCATTCCGATGGCTATGGCTACTGGGGCTGTCCATCACGCGCTGGTCAAGGCTGGGTTGCGCAGCAAAGTCGGTCTGGCCCTGGACGCCGGCGACTGTCGCGACCTGCACCACGCCGCCGTGCTCATTGGATATGGCGCGGGCGCGGTCTGTCCCTGGCTGGCATTGCAGACGGCGCGCGCACTGGCCGGCGAGGATGGCGAGGCCGGTCTGCTCAAGGCCTTGCGGGCCGGCCTGGCCAAAGTGATGTCGAAGATGGGAATCTCGGTCCTCGACAGTTATCGTGTTGCGCAACTGTTTGACATTCTCGGACTCGACGCCGACTTGATCGACCGCTGTTTCCCCGGAACTCCGTCGCCGCTGGGAGGACGCGGGTTCTTCGAAATCGAAGCCGCTATTCGCGCTTCGTGGACCGGCGAACTCCACAACTCCGAGCTGCCCGATTACGGCTGGGTGCGGTTCCGTCGCGACGAGGGAGCTGAATCGCACAGTTGGGAGCCGCAACGGACGCGGCAGCTTCAAATGGCTGTGGGCGCCGCCAAGGCAACCGTCCAAGCCGCGGCCACTGCGCCTTCCCACGCTGAAGCCTGGTCCGCTTTCGCGGGGGCCGGCAATGAGCGTGAGCCGGCCGTGCTGCGGGATTTGCTCGACTTCCATTCCGCCGGCCCGCAGTTGTCGGTCTATCAAGTCGAGCAGAAGCACAGCCTGGCGCGGCGTTTCGTCTCCGGCGCCATGTCGCTGGGCTCCATCAGTCCCGAGGCGCACGAAACCATCACCCTCGCCATGAACCAGTTGGGCGCCCGCTCCAATACCGGCGAAGGTGGTGAAGATCCCAATGCCTACCGCGCCGAGCCTGACGCTCCGCACAATTTTCTGCCGCGCAACAACAAGATCAAGCAGGTTGCTTCCGGCCGCTTCGGCGTTACCGCCGAATATCTGGCCCACGCCGAGGAACTGGAGATCAAAATCGCGCAGGGTTCAAAGCCCGGCGAAGGCGGCCAGCTTCCCGGCCACAAAGTGAGTGAGCTGATCGCGCGTTTGCGGCACGCACAGCCGGGAATCTCGCTGATCAGCCCGCCGCCGCATCACGACATCTACAGCATTGAAGATTTGGCGCAACTGATTTACGACCTGAAGCGCATCAATCCGCGCGCCGCCGTGGGAGTGAAGCTGGTCTCGCAACTCGGCGTGGGGACGGTCGCCGCCGGCGTCGCCAAAGCTTATGCCGACTACATCATGATCTCCGGCCACAGTGGTGGCACCGGCGCGTCGCCCTTGAGCAGCATCAAGCACGCCGGCAGTCCGTGGGAGATGGGCTTGGCCGAGGCGCAACAGGTGCTGCGGCACAACGGTCTGCGCGGCCGCGTGCGGCTGCGGGTGGATGGTGGTCTCTCCACCGCGCGCGACGTTCTCATAGCGGCGCTGCTCGGCGCCGACGAATTCGCCTTCGGCACGGCGGTGCTGGTCTCATTAGGCTGCGACATGGCGCGGCAATGTCATCTCAACACTTGTCCTACGGGAATTGCCACGCAGCGTCCCGACCTGCGGGCCAAATTTCGCGGCAAGCCGGAAAACGTGGTCCGCTACTTCCTTAATATTGCCGAAGATCTCCAGCGACTGCTGGCTGCATTGGGACTGCCTTCGCTGGAGTCAGCCATCGGGCGCACCGATCTGTTGCATCAGGTGCGCTCCGACGGGAATCTCGATTTACGGCCCATGCTCGCCTCCGCCGGCGATGGGCCGCTGCATTGGCAAGGGCAACGCAATGCGCGTCCCGAAGAGCATCCCCCACTCGACGATGCCTGGGTGCAACCTGCACTCACGGCGGCCATCGCGGGCGAGCCGTTCGCGTTCGACACCGTGGTGAAGAACGAAGATCGCAGCCTGGGCGCGCGCATGGCGGGCGAGTTGGCGCTGCTGCGCCGCCGCCAACCCGAACTCAAGCCGGACATCCGCCTGCGCCTGCGCGGTACCGCGGGACAATCCTTCGGCGCCTTTGCCACCGACGGCATGGCTTTGACCCTGGAGGGCGCGGCCAACGACTACGTCGGCAAAGGGCTCTCGGGCGGCGAACTCATTCTTCGTCCCGTCGGCAAACTGGCGCAAGCGCGCGAGCCGCAGGTCATCCTGGGGAACGTCGCCCTGTACGGAGCGACGGCTGGCTTCTTGTTCGCAGCGGGCAGCGCGGGGGAACGCTTTGCCATTCGCAATTCAGGAGCGACGGCGGTCGTCGAAGGCGTGGGTGAACACGCCTGCGAGTACATGACCGGCGGGGTCGTCATCATTCTGGGAGCGACCGGCCGAAACTTCGGAGCGGGCATGACCGGTGGCGTAGCTTACGTTTGGGACCCCGATCATACCTTCGAAACTGAACGCAAGTTTCATCCCGAGTTTGTCGAGCCCGATTTGCTGGAGGATTGCACCGGCAAAGAGCAGGCGTTGGTGCGCGACCTGCTACAACAACACACTCGCAAAACCGGCAGCCGCATTGCACAACAACTGTTCGAGCGCTGGCCGGAAACCCTCAGTCAAATCCTGCGCGTCGCCCCCAAGAACAGCGGCGCGGCGTAAAGGTTTTATGGCTCTTCAAGAATGACGGTATAATCACGCCATGGCACCAGTGATCCACATCTCGGAGGCCGAGGCGGCCCGCGACTTCGCCGGACTGATGGCGCGTGTACGCGCAGGTATTGAAGTCGTCATCGAATCCGATGCGCGTGCCGTAGCAGTGTTACGGCCTGCAGCCGAACCGCGTGGCCGACTGCTCTCTGAATCGATTGCCTTGGCTGAAGCCCATGCCAGGGAACTCGGCTATGAGCCGACGATGGACCCTGAGTTCGCCGCCGACCTGGAAGAGATCATCAACAACCGTAAGCCGCGCGACCTGTCGGAATGGGACTGATCCTCGACTCCAGCGCGCTGATCGCCGGCGAACGGCGCGGCCACAGTATTCGCCAGGTTCTTCGGCAGGTAAAAGCCAAGCACGGAGAAGCCGAAGCCGCGCTTTCGGCGGTGACGGTCGTGGAGCTGACCCACGGCATCTACCGGGCCAAGACGGATGCTGACCGTGTCCGGCACCGAGTTTTCGCCGACGAAATCTACCGTGACATGATCGTGCACCCGGTGAGTTTCGAAATCGCACAGCTTGCCGGGCGCGTCGAGGGCGAGCAGATGGTGCAGGGTATCAGTATCGCTTTCCAGGATCCGCTGATCGGAGCCACAGCCCTCCATCTCGGCTTCGATGTGGTCACGCTCAATGTGCGGCACTTCCAAAGAATCCCCGGCCTGAGCGTCCTTTCCTTGTAAGCACCTTCTCGAAAATAAGATCGAGACCCGCCGGGTACCCTACCCAAGCTTCCTTTACCTCCAGATCACGCCGACCCCGGAGAAGGTAGGCGCTCTACGCCGAACGTCATGCGGGCCATCTCGTTCTTAACGCGTTCCAGTTCGGCCGGATCGCTGGTATCGCGAAGACACTCCGCAAGTTCGAAAAACCGCCGCTTCTCCGCTTCCTTGGCGTCCAACCCGGCTCCAATCAGGTTCTCCAGAACACGGTTGGCGCTACGGTTCTGGCGCTGCGCCAATCTTTGGACCTTGCTATCCAGTTCACGCGGCAGCGAAATACTGCGGCGCACCGTCTTTTGCTTTGCAATTGCCATGGACCTAGTTTACACCGGATTGCACCAATATGCACCAACATTGCCGTCGATCCACCAAAAAGCCGCGGTCGCACGCCGTTTTCTCATCTGATACTCTGCAACGTTAGAAATTGTTACTTTCGAATGGAGCACTTCGCCCGATGTCATATCGATACTTGCGTGCCTGCTTCTCTCTCCTGATCGGTTTCACCCTTACTTTCTCCGCCGCCGCAGCCAACAAATCGAAAACAGCGGCCGGGGATGCCAATCAGCCATCCTATTCCCTGCCCCAACCGCAGCGTGAGACGCTCGATTACGACATGTACCAGCGAATTCGCGACGAAGGCCTCGGCCACTCCCATGTGATGGAGTATGCCTCTGCGCTGGACGACGACATCGGGCCGCGCTTGACCGGCTCGCAAAACCTGAAACACGCCAATGAGTGGACGCGCGATCAGTTCATGGCAATGGGCTGCAGCAACGCTCACCTGGAGGACTGGGGCGAGTTCGGCATGGGCTGGCAGCAACTCAACACCTGGGTTCGCATGACGGCGCCCGACGCCGCGGTATTCATCGCCCAGGCGGCTCCGTGGTCTCCGGCGACGAATGGCGCGATCAACGCGCCTGCGGTCTGGATCGACATAAAAACTGCCAAAGACCTCGACCAGTTCAAGGGCAAACTGGCCGGAAAGATCGTGCTGTATGGCCCCATGCGCGATGTGCCTCCCGTCGATAAACCCTTCTCCGTGCGCCTGGATGACGCCGAGCTGAAGAAGCTCACCGAGTATCCGCTCAAGCCGCGTGGCCGCGACTTCATCGAGCAGTTCATGAAGCGTCTGGAGCGGCGCCGTAAGGTCGGACAGTTCCTGGCGGATGAGCACGCGCTGGCCGTGGTCACCCCCAGCCGCGACGGCCGTAATGGTGGAGGCTCTGGCGGCACCATCTTCGACGACAGTGGCGCCGGCTTTGGCTGGGAGGCGTACAAGCGTGAGCATGCCGATCCACTTCCCGTTGTGGCGATGGCGATTGAGAATTATGGGCGCGTGTACCGGCTGCTGAAGGCCCACGTCCCGGTCACCATCGAGATGAACGTGGACACCAAATTTACCGGCGATCACCAGCACGGCTACGACACCGTCGCCGAAATCCCCGGCACCGATCCCAAGCTGAAGGACGAAGTGGTGATGGTTGGCGGGCATCTGGATTCGTGGGCTTCCGGCACGGGCGCAACCGACAATGGCGCAGGCACGGTTGTTGCCATGGAAGTGATGCGCATCCTCAACACTCTCCAGGTGAAGCCACGCCGCACCATCCGCGTCGCCTTGTGGACCGGCGAGGAAGAAGGTGAGTTCGGTTCCTACGGCTACGTCAAGCAGCATTTCGGCAACGTGCCGCTGTCCACCGCTCCCGACCAGCTCAAGCTGCCGGAGTGGATACGCAAGCCCGCCGGCCCGGTGCAGCTCAAGCCCGATCAGCAGAAGATCTCCGGCTATTTCAACGTGGACAACGGCACGGGAAAGATCCGCGGCGTTTACTTGCAGGAGAATGGGGCGATCGCGCCCATCTTCGCGCAGTGGATTGAGCCGCTCCAGGACCTTGGCGTCACCACGCTGACCATGCGCAATACCGGAGGCACCGACCACGAAGCCTTCGATGCCATCGGTATTCCGGGGTTCCAGTTCATTCAGGACCCGCTTGATTACGGCTCCCGCACTCACCACTCGAACATGGATACCTACGAACGCCTGCAACCCGAGGACCTGGCGCAGGCGGCGGTGGTGGAAGCCATTTTTGTGTACAACACCGCCATGCGCGACCAGATGCTGCCGCGCAAGCCATTACCGCATCCGGAACTGGAAGAGCAGCGCAAGGCGCCGCTGATGAATATCATGCCCGGAGCCGAAGCCGCGGAGAAGGACGCAAAGGAAAAGGCCGATCAAACTCCGCCGGAAGAATAGACACGTCTGCGGCCAGTCGTTCCTGTGCCTGATCGGCTCCAGAGTTGGTGTATCCGCCTGTACGGGTAGAGCGGGCCTTCACCTGGATTATTCATGAGCCACGTAGTTTTTTGGTGTCATCCTGTCTATAACAACGACGGCGGTGTCAAGGGCGCACGAAAGCGGCGACGCCCACGGTTTTAAAGTAGCGCCATTTCGCTCTAGTGGAAAACACCATCTCTGCATAGGACCAAGACTCGCGCGCTTCGGGAATCATCGATGGAGCCTGTTGCTCCACCAACCATCTATTCGGTTTGTTTCACCAACCATGATTCTTGTCTTCGAACTCCCAGACCCTTCTGGGAGGCAGGGGGCCCACTCAAGTGACCGGTCTTATTCCGACACCACAGGATGACTCGGGCTGCCCTGCGTGCGAGCGGCGGCGTAGGGTTGTTGGCTGCGCCACATCCAGTACAACCGCACCGCCAATTTGCGCGCCACCATGACCTTGGCCACGGCCGAATGCTTGCGGTGCTTCAGCCGCTGATAAGCGCGCTTCAATTCTGGGACCAGGCGCGCCGCGCTCTGTCCCGCTTCCACCAACAAACTGCGTACCAGGGGATTGCCTTGCTTGCTGATGCGGCCCAACCGCTGCCGCCCGCCACTGGAATGCTCGGCCGGATTCAGCCCCAGATAGCTGACCACCTGGCGGCTGTGGGCGAAGCGCTCGATCCGGCCCAGCGTCAGCGCGAAGGCCAGGCTGGTAATGGGACCGACTCCGGGATGGGTCTGCAACAGCCGCGCCACGGAATTCTTCTTCGCCTCCTGCTGAGCGGCGAGGTCCAACTCGGCGATGCGGCGATCCAACTCATCCAGCAACTGCAGCGAATCGTCGCGTCGCTTTGCCGTCCACCCGCTCAGCGGCAGGGCTTCCAGCAACTGGCGTCCCGCCGCGCTCCACAGCTTGCGCTTTTGCTGCACTCCCTGATTCAGCGCCAGATGCTGCAACTGGTTTTTCACCTGTCGCCGCATGGCCACCAATTTGTGGCGATGCAACAGCAGTTGCCGCAGGTCGCGCTGCTCCAGGCTCGGCACCCACAGCTCGGGAAACTGGCCTTCCAGCAACAGCCGCAACAGCAGAGCGGCATCGCGCCGGTCGGTCTTTTGCTTGCGCACTTCCCGGGCCCGGATCTGGGCGGCGTCGCCCAGGCGCAACTCCTGGCCCAGTTCGGCCAGCAGGCGCTCAAACCACAGCGTGTTGCCGCAAGCCTCCATGCCCACGATCACCGGCCCTTGCAGCGCAGCGTAAAACGGTCGCGCCTCGGCCGCGGTCAGCTTCCGTTCCGTATACTCGCCTGTTTCCGTGTCGACCATGGCAATTTGTTGGAAACTCGGATGGAAATCACAGCCTATAATCTTCATGACGGCTCCTTTCGTCCGAGTCTTGGCCTTTTGCGAGAACAAGTTTACTCGGCACGGTTGCGAGCCGTCGTTGTTATGAAATCAAGCGAGGTCGCCGCGGCGACCGAGGAGTCGAAGGACCCCTATGGCCGCCAGCAATCTCAAACTTGGTGCTGCGCCACGCAGCCACACTGTAGTTCCTCGCAGCTATAGGGTTCTTCGACTCCGCGCCCACCCGCGGCTTTGCGGAAACTCCATGCCAATGTGACAATACCTACATGAAGAAATCATTTACCACGGCAATCACTACATTAGCAGCGGGAATGATGCTGCTTGCCAACGCATGGGGGCAGGGGGCTGCGACCGCGCCTCCTCAACCACAAACCTCTGCGGCAACCAGCCCCGACTCAGTCCTCAAGACGCAGAAAGACAAAATCAGCTATGCCATCGGGATGAACGTTGGGACGAACCTGCGCCGGGACGCGCTGGACGTTGACCCTACGCTCCTGACGCGAGGTTTACAGGACGCGCTTGCCGGTAGCAAGCCACTGCTGACCGAAGAGGAAGCTCGGACCCTGCTTACGCAATTACAGGCAGACATGCGCAAGAAGCAGGCGGAGAAGGCGCAACAAACGGGTACCGCCAATAAGACGGAAGGCGAAGCATTTCTGGCGGCCAACAAAACCAAGGAAGGCGTGGTTACCTTGCCCAGCGGTCTGCAATACAAAATCTTAAAAGCAGGTACAGGACCCAAGCCCACAGCCAATGATTCTGTTGTCTGCAACTATCGCGGCACCCTCATCAATGGCCCCGAATTTGACAGCTCCTACAAACGCGGCGAACCGGCGACCTTTCCGGTGAGTGGTGTCATCAAGGGCTGGACCGAGGCCCTACAACTGATGCCGGTGGGATCGAAGTGGCAACTCTTTGTTCCGTCCAACCTTGCCTATGGCGACCGCGGCGCCGGCCCCGAAATTGGCCCTAACGCCACCCTCATTTTTGAGGTCGAACTGCTTTCGATACCGGCCAAGAGCCAGTAACGGAGACCCAAACAACTCAGAATCTTCTCTAGGCAGAATCTTGGGGGGAAGAAGGGAGCGGGCCTGCCCCGTCCCAAGTTCTCGACGCGGTGGCGGGCAAGAGTCCTTGCGAAACGTACGGTGAATTCGGCTGCAGCAATGAAGTAGCTCGTACCTTTTCCGCAAAAGCGTCGGCAGCCAGGGGCCTGCTAAAGTAGAACCCTTGAATTTCGTCGCAATTGTGGGCCCTCAGGAAAGACATCTGTTCCTCAGTCTCCACGCCTTCGGCCAGCACTTTCAGACTGAAGCTGTGTGCCATGCCGATCACTGCGGTTACGATCGCGGTGTCGCGGGGATTGACCGTCATGGCCTGTATAAACGAACGATCGACCTTCAACCTGCCGACGGGAAGATCCTGCAAATAACTAAGGCTGGAATATCCCGCACCGAAGTCGTCGATGGACAACTGCAACCCCATGCGGGCCAGTTCTTGCAGCATGGCAAGCGTCTTCTGGGTGTTTGAGAGCAGCACCCGCTCTGTGATCTCCAGTTCGAGGTACTGCGGGGCGAGACCGGTTTCGTCCAGTACCCGGCGAACCACCTGGACGAAGCGCTCCTGGTGAAGCTGGACCGCGGACACGTTGACTGCCATCGGCAGAAGGGGAAGACCCATATCTTGCCAGCGGCGGGCCTGAGTGCAGGCCGTCACCAGCACCCATTCCCCGATGGGAACGATCAGGCCACTATTCTCCGCAATGGGTATGAACTTATCGGGCGGGACCAGACCTAACTTCGGATGGTGCCAACGGAGAAGCGCTTCCACTCCGATTATTCTGCCGCTGGCGATCTCCAGTTGCGGTTGATACACCAGAGAGAATTCTCCTCGGTCGAGCGCTACTCGCAGGTTGTTTTCCAAAGCCAGGCGTTCCTCCGCCTTGGCGTTCAACTCTTGCGTGAAGAAGCGAGAGTTATTCCGCCCGTTTTCCTTGGCGCTATACATGGCTGCATCTGCATTCTTGATCAGGGTCTCGCTGTCGGTGCCATGGTCGGGGGACAGGCTGATACCGATGCTGCAGGTAACATTCAGCACATGGCCCTGGACCTCGAACTCACCCACCACCACCCGCCTGATCCGCTCTGCCGCTGCCGCCGCATGGGACATATGACCTGGGTTAATCAACGCGAATACAAACTCGTCTCCTGCCACCTTGGCCACGGTGTCTTGGGCGCGCATGTACTTCTGCAAACGTTCTCCAACTTGCTTCAGCAGAAGGTCGCCCAGCGAGTGTCCCAGCGAATCGTTGATGCTCTTGAAGTTATCCAGATCGAGCCACAGTACGGCGACCCGTTCCCCCCGCCGCTGAGCATTGGCCAGCGCCTTGGCCAACCGGTCTTCGAAAAGGGCCCGATTAGGCAGCCCGGTTAGGGCATCGTGGTATGCCAGGAAGTGGACTCGCGCCTCGGCCGCCTTGTGTTCGGTGATGTCCTGCACCGTGCCTTCGAGATAGAAATTCTTCCCCTCGCTGTCCGCCACGGCACCCACATTGATGGAGGTGGTTCGCGTTCCGCCCGCCTTGGTCTTGAACTCAACCTCGAAATCGCGCACCACTTTGTGCGCCCTGATCAGCTCGCGCAGTTCGTCACGCCGTTTTAGGTCGAGATAGATCTCGCCAGAGGAATGCACGTTGCTAAGAAAATCTTTGGGAGAGTCATAACCCGCCATTCGGGCCAGGGCGGGGTTCACATTGAGAAATTCTCCCTCCGCCGTGGTTTGAAAGATGCCCAAAACCGCGTTTTCGAAGATGCCGCGGTACTTCTGTTCTGCGTTCTGTAGCGCCTGCTCGGCCAGTTTCCGCTGGGTAATGTCCTGCTTGATGGCGATGTAGTGGCTGATGCCGCCCGCAGCGGAGCGGACGGGCGTGATCGTCATTTCCTCGGTATAGCGGCTTCCATCTTTGCACCGGTTAACCAGCTCCCCATGCCAGACATGGCCCGACGCGATGGTGGCCCACAGGTTGGTATAGAACGCACTGTCCTGCTCACCCGACTTCAGGAGCCGGGGATTTTTTCCCAGAACTTCTTCCCCACTGTACCCGGTTAGTCGTGAAAATGCCTGGTTGGTCCGCAGGATTGTGCCCTGGTTGTCGGTAATCACGATGGTGTTCGCGGCTGCTTGCAGCGCCGCAGCCTGTAATAGCAGACGTTCGTCCGCACCCTTACGTTCATCGATATCTACTGCTATCCCGACCATGCGTACCGCGTGCCCGGTCTGGTCATAAAAGGCGCTACCCCTGGCAAACCGCCAATGCAGGCTACCGTCCGGCCAGAGCACGCGATATTCAATGGCGTAGTCCTTGTTGTCCTTGACGGCAGCCTCGATTGACTCTTGCACCGCCTTGCGGTCCTCGGGATGCACGGCGTTCATAAATACTGCAAAGCTCGTCGGAGAGTCCTCTGGCAGCCCCAGTTGTCCACCCTCGAAGGCTGACCACACGATCTCGCCGGTCGCGATATTCCAGTCCCAGAATCCAATCTTGGCGGCGTCAAAGGCCAGGCGCATTCTTTCTTCATCTCGCTGAAGCTGGGCCTCCATCTGTCCCCGCGCCAGAGCTTCGGAGCAGAATTTCTCCTCGGCGCACTGGCGCCCTTTGGACTCGGCGCTTAACTCTCGACGCGAGCGTTCTTCCCGGCGCTGGAGAACGAAACTGAGCGCTATCGCAATCATCGTCATGAACGTGATGGTCACGACGGGTGAGGGCTGGATTCCGGTGGCGTGCTGGAACGCCTGCTTCGCCGCCTCCAAGGCGAGTATCACGCCGGCGGCGCCCACGCCAAGTGCCCATACTCTTGCCCCGCGATTATTCAGCATCCGCGATTTTCCACCAGCGGATTAGCACTGGCGCTAGCGGTACCGGGTGTCCTCCGCCTCAGAACAGAGTTGACGCCAATGGTTCACCGGAAAGACACTCGACTACCTGGGGATGCTGCAGCGCCTTGCGTAGCGCAGTCAACAATTCCGAGGTTTTCACCGGTTTCTGTAAGAACGCGACCACCCCGTGCTCCAGGGCCAGGGCCCGGTTGGTCTGGGCCGGACGCGCGGTTACCACCACCACCGGCGAGGCCACCGTGCTCGCCAAAGACCGCAGCCGTTGCAGCACCACAAATCCGTCGCCTCCGGGCAGACCCAGATCCAGAATGACGGCATCCGGTCTTTCCCGATTCACCACGGTCATGGCCGTGGCCCCGTCGCCGGCCGAGACAATATCAAAGCCGTGCGCTCGCAACTTTATCGCCAGCGCCATCAGGTGTTCCTGGTTGTCCTCGATCACCAGGATTTTGTTCCGCTCCTCGCTCATGAGCCTCTCCCGTCTTGCCACTAAGTCCAAGCAAACGGCCCAGCTCATCGGCCAGCCGTGCGCCAGTCTCTTCCGGGTCGTCCAGGTTCCACGATGAAAAGTCCACCATCTCGCTGGAGACCTCGAACTCTCCCTCCAGGGGCAGCAGTTCAATGGAGCGGCCCAGATGTTCTTGGAACCGCGTCACCATTGCGCGCGCACCTTCGGGTTCTACAAAAGCCACCACGTGAAGTTTCCCTTCCAGCGCGGGAAGATTCACGTGCGGCAGAATCGTGTCTTCGTTGCCATGGATGCAGCCTTGCAAAACCTCTCGCACCGACCGCAAGTAACGTCCCATGTCCACGGCGGAGCAATTGGGCATGGCCGGTATGGCGATAGTGATCAAGGTAAGCTCGCCTGACTCCAGGTTCTTCCCGCACATTACCGGCCTGAGCACCCGACCCAGGCTGAAGACCGGCAGGGTGAAGTGGAATGTGGTCCTCTCGCCCAGGCTGCTGTCCACTCGCAGTTCGCCGCCATGCGCCCGCACCAGTTCCCGGGTGATATGCAATCCCAGCCCCAGCCCCCCAGGGTTGGTGTCCGGGCCATCGGAAACGCGGTAAAAGCGCTCGAAGATGCGCTGGATGTGCGGCGGAGGGATGCCGGGTCCATCACCCTGGACATCAACCCGAAGGAAGTCGGGTTCGTCGTCGCTACAGTGCGCTGTCACCTCCACCGAGCCTCCGCTTCTACCGTACTTTATGGCGTTATCAATGAGATTTGCCAGGACCTAAAGGATGCGAGCCGGATCGGCGAAGGCGGGAGGAAATTGGGCGGGTACGTGATACTGCAAGCTGATCCATTTGGCGGCGGCGGCAGCCTGGAAGGAAGTACACGCCTGCGCAATCAGATCTTGCAGAATGACACATTCCGGGATGACCGGAAACCGGTGCCATTCCGACCGGGACAGGTCCAGCAGGCTGTTCACCATTACGGCCAGCCGATTAGCTGCCTGCAGCACAATGCCCAGATAGGTCTTTTGCTCGGCCGACACCGTTCCCGCCATTCCTTCCAACATCAACGAGGCAAAATCCACGATGGAGGTAAGCGGAGTGCGCAGTTCGTGCGAGATGTGGGACAGAAAGCGCTCCTGCATTCTCGCCCGTTCCTGCCGGCTCTCTTCCAGTTCCTGGGCGGCCCGCTTGCGCTCGGTTATGTCCCGGGTGATGACGGCGAAGGCCTTCAGTCCGGGCTTGGCCTCGTAAACCGTGGTGACCAGGACGGTGCCACAAAACGAGGTGCCATCCTTGCGGATCAGCCCAAGGTCTTCTTCGGCGTGGCCGCAGCGTTGCGCCGTATCCACCAGCCGGGCATAGATTTCCTCGCCGCTGCCGTCGTGGGAGAAGACCGGCAGGATTGAGGTACCCAGCATTTCCTCTTCGGAATACCCAAAAATCCGTTTTGCCCCCAAGTTCCAGCTGATGACGGCGCCGCCGACATCCACCATGTAGATGGCATATTCCCGGATGCTCTCGATCAGGAGGCGGAAGCGTTGTTCCGTCCGGCTCAGTTTCTCCTGCACCTGCTTGAAGCGAAGCTTGGCCCCCGCCTCCTCCAACGCCCGCGTCACCGCCGGAGCCAGCCGCTCCATCCTCTGCTTGACCACGTAATCGGTGGCGCCGCACTTCAGGGTTTCCACCGCGACTTCCTCGCCCATGACTCCGGTCACGAATATGAAGGGGACCAGCGGGGCCATTTTCCGGGCAATCTCCAGGGCGGCATAGCCGTCAAAGGCGGGCAGGGCATAATCCCCAAGGATGATGTCCCAGGTTTCCGCCGCGAGCGCGTCCACAAACTCTTCCTTCGTCTGGGCATAGCCAAAGCGGCAAGCCAAGCCCCCTTTGGCCAGCAAGGCCCGCACCAGTTCGCGATCGTCGGGGTTGTCTTCGAGGTGAAGGATTTGGGGTTTTCTGGCCATGGCGGTTCCGCTTTCGCGGCAGCAAACCGGGGCCGGACAGTCCATGGTCATTCCAGGTAACCTTAGCTGACATATCGGCCATAGGCTGGGCGGGATTAACGGATGCTCGATCGGGGCTCCCCCAAGGGCGATTTTGGATAGAGGAGATTCTAGTATAAGACTTAAGTGCTATAAATAGACTGCTAAACATAAAACTTACATGATAAATATATAAACCACTATCTGGCCATTGCGGTCGCTTGCAGGAATGCCATTTAAATGCGTTTGCAGGCCCGTGGACGAGCCTTTGTGGCTGCGGACGCCACAAAGTACCTACCAACGTACAGCGCCGCTGTAAAGGCATTTAAACGCGAAATCCTGAGCGGTCGCAATTTTGACGCGTTCCCGATTTGGGCTGGATTGGCAGCGCCGATGCGGTTCGCCGAGCAACCGGTTTCCCAAAATAGCGCAACAGTCTGCACCCTACGCTCAGAGCTCCCCCTAACTCGATGAATCTACTATGCCGAGGATGGAACTCAAATTGCCAATAGTTAGGATTGAATGCCGTTGTGCAATAGGCATTTCCCAGACTCAAGCCCCGGAGGAAACATGCGACAAAAAGTTCTGCTGGCCCTGGTTGCTCTCGTAGCGGTTCTGCTCGTAGGAGCACCGACGGCCTTTGCTGGCACCAATCTTCTCAACAATGGTAGCTTTGAGACGTCCGACTTTACTGGCTGGACTACAGGCGGCAATTTCGAGTTTACCCAAGTGGTGAGTGGTTCGTTCTACGTTTACAACGGCGCCCAAGACGGCGATTGGTACGTGACAATGGGTCCGGTAGGCAGCGATGGGACCCTGAGCCAGTCGTTCGCCACAGTTGCCGGCCAGCACTACACTTTCAGCTTCTGGCTGGCTGGCGTTGGGGACGACCCCAGCGACTTCAGCGCTTCCTGGGATGGCAGTTCGGTGTACAGCGCAAGCGACCCCAATACCGGGGGAGCTTGGACGCTGTTCTCGTTTGACGAGGTTGGAACTGGCAGTGACACCATCTCCTTCGCCTTCCAGGATAGTCCGGCGTATATAGCCCTTGACAACGTTTCTGTCATGGCGAACACCACCGGCACCACCCCCGAGCCGACCAGCCTGCTGTTGCTGGGCAGCGGTTTGCTGACCGTGGGCGGAGTGATTCGCAGGAAACTGCGGGCCAATCGGTAGATAAACTTAGGTCTCGCGAAAGCTTGGGTCGAACCCGGTTTGCGGTTATTGGCTTCTGAGGCACCGGTCAACGGTGCCTCAATTCATTTCTGCAAGCGGCGCTGACTGTGTAGCCGGCTTCCCCAGACAGCGCAAGAGTCTGCAACTTTCCCTCCCTTACTCTTAGCTAAGTTTATGAGTCTATTGCGCCCAAAATGGAATGAAAATTGCACGCATCTTAACGTAGCTTTGTTTGTGGGAATCTCAAACTCAAACTCAAGCCCCGGAGGAAACATGCGACAAAAAGCCCTGCTGGCCGCGGTAATTCTCATGGTAGCTCTAGTTGTGGGAGCACCGGCCGCCTTCGCAGACACCAATCTAGTTACCAATGGCAGCTTTCAGTCTGGCGACTTCAGTGGCTGGAATCAAAGCGGCTTAGAGGAAGTGGTTACTGGCCCCTTTTCCGCCTATTCTGGCTCTCAGGATGCCGACGGTTTTTATTCTGTTTGGGGTAATATCGGCAGCGATGGAACGATCAGCCAGACCTTCAGCGATACCGCTGGCGCCCAGTACACTTTCAGCTTCTGGTTCGCCTCAGTTGGCGACAGCCCTAGTGATTTCAGCGCTTCGTGGGATGCCACGACGTTGCTCAGCCTGACCGATCCCAATACCGGGGTCAATTACACGGAGTTCTCGTTTGTCGTGACCGGAACCGGTAGCGACACCATTACCTTCAGCGGTAGAGACGATCCGGCGTGGATGGCCCTCGACAATATTTCCGTCACGCCGAACACCACCGGCACCACGCCCGAGCCGACCAGCCTGCTGCTGCTGGGCAGCGGTTTACTGACCGTGGGCGGAGTGATTCGCAGGAAACTGCGGGCCAATCGGTAGAGAAACTTAGGTCTCGCGAAAGCTTGGGTCGAACCCGGCTTGCGGGTATTGGCTTCTGAGGCACCGGTCAACGGTGCCTCAATTTTTGTTTGTGCAATCAGCTGTCTGGTGAATTACCCGGTTTTGTGCGAGAGCAAACGGCTTCGAAGGGCCTGGCATGCGCCATTCGAAGCCGTGATTACTTGCGTCCGCTCTAATCCCAAATCTAAGCCAAGTTCGACTGGTGAAATTAGAGGCGGTACCTGCCCCTGGTTATGCCTGCTTCTTCTGCTGGCCGCAGTGCCCGGCGACTCGCGACGACGATTACCGCTACAATGAGTTATGCACAACTATCGTCTGGTGAGAGATCGCTCGGCTGTACAGGTCTTTGTGGATGGAGTGCCCAAGGTGACGGTTGACGCGAATCAAAGGAATGAGCTGCGCAACTACATGGTTTCAACCGGCCTCACGCCCGACGAGGTCAACCAGAAGGTCCACGAACTCTACATCACCAACATCACAGAGTTCACCACCAGTCGCTGATCTCTGTCTTGGATCTGCCCGCGCGCCTGGCTCCAGCTACGGAGCCAGTGCAAGTAGCGTGGCGGCTTGGGCCTCGAAGAATCGGTGGTTGTCCCGATTATGCCTAGGCAGTACCCTTCCGCGATCCCGCGATCAGCAACACCACTCCGGCGCCGCAAAGCACAACTCCCACGGCGGGCGGCAACTTCTCATCGTGGTGAGTGGTGACGCCCATGGAAGCGTCCCCCATTCTGATCTCATGGGTATGGCTGGTGGGAATAGGCACCACGAATGACAGAATTCCCAGCACCAGCACGACAATTCCGATCCAAGCTAAAGGACGCATTGATCCTCCTTTGGTCCCAGTAAGATGCATTTTACTGCTTCTCCGTATGTCCGGACCGACGGGGCGGCGCACTCTCTTTGGAGCCGACCTCCAGCAGCCGCTTGGTCATCAGCACCAGACCCAGGATCTGCGTCCACTCCGAAACAATGTTGCCCACCACTTGTCCCCAGCGGCTGTTGGGACGCATGGCCCGGAACGCGATCACCCAGCCCAGGCCCGTCACCAGCAGAAACAACGTCAGCGAATGTTCGCGCACGAATTCCGTCGTCGCCGATGGCAATATGCCTTTGGGTTGCCGGCTCTCGGCGGAGCCCTTCTCGTACAGGTACTTGGTCATGACGACCGTCACCACCACACCTGTCCAGTCCGCGATGGCGTTGCCGAAAAACGAGCCCAGATGGGTCTCTGGGTTCGACAGGCAATAGAGCACGATCAACAAGATCACCACTCCCAGCGCGGCCAGGCTCAGGGAGTGCTTTTGCAGAAATTGTTTCAGGGTGCGAGGTCGCTTCATGCCACTACTGTACTAGAGCTACGCGGGCCGGAAGGCCCGCTCTACCCGTACCGGCCGGATACACCCCGCAATACGTTATCCTTCGGAGATGGACGTTTTCGCCCTCACGCGCAAGCTGATTGACATCGAGTCCACCACCGGACAGGAAGCCGCGGTTGCGGAAGCACTCGCCCGCGAACTGACGCAGCTGGGCTACGCCGTCGAGCGCATGAAGGTCGAAGGCGATCGCTGCAACCTTTGGGCGACCCATCCCGGCCATCCCCGGCCGGAGCTGGTGCTATCGACCCACATGGACACGGTGCCGCCGTTCGTCCCGTCATCGGAGACTGGCGACCGCATCTACGGACGCGGCTCCTGCGACGCCAAGGGCATCATGGTGGCGCAGATGGCGGCCGCCGAAAAACTGAAGGGCGAATCCCTCCACGTGGGCCTGCTTTTTCTGGTCGGCGAGGAGCGCGACAGCCAGGGCGCGCAGATTGCCAACCAGCAGCCGCGCGGCGCGAAGTTCCTCATCAACGGCGAGCCCACGGAGAACAAGCTGGCGGTGGCCTCGAAGGGCACGCTGCGGGTCGAACTGGTGGCGCGCGGTAGGATGGCGCACTCGGCCTACCCCGAGCTGGGCGAGTCGGCGATCGAGAAGCTGCTCGATGCCCTGGACAATTTTCGCAAACTCGATTTGCCTAACAATCCCAAGGCCGGGCGGTGCACCATGAACATCGGCCTTATCGAAGGAGGCCGCGCCCCCAACGTCATTCCCGACTACGCGCGCGCGCATCTGCTCTTTCGCCTCGTCGGTCCGGCGCAACCATTGCGCCAGCAAATCACGAACGCGGTTGCCGGCAAGGCCGAAGCCGAATTCAAACTCGAGATCCCGTACATGGAGTTCTCCACCGTGGCCGGAATCGAGACCATGATTGCCGCCTTCACCACCGATATTCCCGCGCTGACGAATTGGGGCCAGCCGCTGCTCATCGGCCCCGGATCCATTCACGTGGCCCACACCGAGGGCGAGTACATCGAGAAGCGGCAGTTGCTCGAAGCCATTGACTTGTACGCGCGCATCGCCCGCGAGCTGCTCGGGCAGAAGTGAAACGGCCTCGATTAGAGCAGATCTAGAGTTGCTGTATCGTGTGGTGTCTGGAACACGTCTTCTCAGGCCGGAAAAAACTCCGGGCAAAATCCGGAGTGCATCTTGGTGGGAGCCCCCGCATTCATGCGGGGGAAGGAGCGCTTCAGCACTCCGGGAAAAGTTTCGACTTGATTATGTGCTTGGTGAATCCCGACTCGACAAAGTAAGCATGGCGGCGGATGATGGTGGCTGGATTACGCTGTCGGTCGAGGAACCCACTATGAAGAAACTCAATACCTACCAGTTTTATTCGCTAGCAACGAAAATTCACCCTCTCACCGGCTTAATTGCTACCGATACGGAATTCGGAAAGATTTTCATACCGATCTACAATGCTGCCAGTGCGCTGCGCCCATACATCGGCGAGAAGGGTATATTCCCGCCATCATCCCGCCATGCGGCCATTGATCTAGTGAGACTTCTAGATGATACAGGGCTGAAGGATTTTGGTAAGGCGAAGTTTGACATGAAAAAACCAATAATTAGCTGGCAAATTTCTAGCATAATTGCTAAGGCTAGGGACTTGGAAACGGTCTTTGCTACAGCGTGTTTCATAAATAGGTTCGGCCTCACATCAGGTACTTATGCGTGAGGCAGGTGAACTGGTGAGCTTCTGTCATGAAGAAACGGCAGAAGCTGTTGACGGACGAGCAGTGGGAGCTGATTGGGCCATTACTTCCCGAACCAAAGCGTCGGCGGGACAACCGGGGCCGACCGTGGGCGTTGAACCGGGCCTGTTTGGAAGGCATTCTGTGGATTCTGCAAACCGGTGCCGCTTGGCGGTTCCTGCCCGAGGAGTTTCCTTCGCCCTCGACCTGCTGGCGGCGGCTGAAGCAATGGGAAGAGGAAGGCGTCTGGCTGGAGGCATGGCGTGCCCTGCTGGGGGCTCTGGATGAAGAGGGCCTGCTGAAATGGGACGAGACCTTCCTGGACGGCAGCTTCGCCCCGGCCAAAAAGGGGGCCTCGCGGTGGGTAAAACCAAGCGGGGCAAGGGCACGAAGTGGATGGTACTGGTCGACGGTCAAGGTCTTCCGCTGGGAGTTCGGCTGGAAAGTGCCTCTCCGGCAGAAGTTACGCTTGCGGAAGCCACGCTCGCCGCAGTCCGCGTGCCTCGTCCCAAGGGCCGGCCGCGGCAAAAGCCCGAGCGCGTAATCGCCGACCGTGGCTACGACTCTGACCCGCTGCGCCAGCGACTGAAGAAGCGAGGCATCGAACTGATTGCGCCCTATCGCAAGAACAACAAGCAACGGCGCTTCGAAGATGGACGTAAACTGCGGCGTTATGTTCGCCGCTGGATTGTGGAGCGAACCAACGCTTGGCTTGGTCAATTCCGCCGGTTGCTGGTTCGTCATGAGCATCTACTCTCCACCTACCGCGCCTTCTTCTATCTCGCGTGCTTCTGGATTACGCTGAGGCACTGTTTATGAAACACGCTCTAATGACCTCCCGGGATTAGACACGTACTATGTGTCCCGCAAGGGGATATATTCGACACCTGATCTTATCGAACGAGCCGAGTTAGCCATAACTGAGGGATTAAGCAAAGAAGCTTGCGACGGTTTCCCAGGCGATGTGATCAGGGATTTCAATCAAGCCGGGCGTTGTCTCGCTTTCGAGCTTCCAACCGCCGCGGGCTTTCATACCATGCGTTCCGTTGAGGGGCAGGTTCGCTTGTACTGGAGCTTAGTCAGGAAGCCAGCAGAAGGAACAAGAGAACCAGAAATGGCGCAGTGCATCAATGAACTTAGGGCTAGCGGAGAAGATGAAAAGTTGATGGACATTCTTGACCACGTTAGAGACTTGCACCGCAACGCCCTTATGCACCCGGAAGTGTTTTTAGAGATGCCGGAGGCGCTCCGGCTATTCGACATCTCCAAGAGTGCCATATCGGCTGTGGCGGAAAGGGTCTGCGAACTTAGGAAAGAGCCAGAACTGGAAGCGGAAGCCGAGGCTACGGCTGCCGGCTTCGCCGGGGAGTTTCCCGATGAAGGCTAGCCATTTGATAGACACTCTGCCCATGAGATTGTATTCGTCCCGGTTGTTACCCTGGGAGGAGAACTTGTCAAGCTAGAAGACCCTTGGCAACCGTACTGTTTCTATTGAATCTGGACGCTCTAATCGCAGGCTTCAGAGCCAATGCCGTCTTGGGCATCGATGGTCTCTCACGAAAGAATGCTGAGCAAGTAATCAGCGCTATTCAACGCGCTTTTCGGAGATTTTGCCAGTCAGGAGGCAATCTAATGCCGATTTTGTATGGGGCTGTAGCGTATCAAGAAGGCGAGGACCAGTTTGAATCGGAGAAGCAATCGTGGGATTTGGCGAAGCACGCCGTTGTCATTGGCTGCCCTGCAGGATGTCCGATCCAATACGACCTCTACACCGAAATGAACGCAACCCAAGATCAAATTAACGAATACATCGGCCTAATTCTCAAGCGTCTAGAGAACGAATGCCCTGGCCATGCCCACAGAATCAGGATCGATTCCGAAGGCTAGCCGTCAGCACACATTTCGGCCAATACCCTTGCTGTTCCTGCCGCTTTCTGCTATCCATCCTCTTGCCCTTCCCGGGTCACAACGACATGCCACCTAAATCGTTTACTCGAAGCCAGCCACAAAAGTCTCTTACGACTTCAGTCGCGGGTTATCGTGTCAACCGTGGAGTTCCGCTCCCCCTCGCTGAGTAGTGGGTCAGTTTTGAGGGAGGCGAGCGCAAAGAAAAATACGTTCCGGTTTGTGCATGGAGGCTTGCACAAAAACTGCAGCGCCCTTATTCATTCAGAAAGATGTTGAGGAGGGAGTTGTGGACCCGGATCTCGCCGTTATATTCGATGAACCCCAGTTTCCTAAAGCGATTCATGAAAAAACTCACCCGGGACCGGGTTGTCCCAATCATCTCCGCCATGATTTCCTGGCTGATCTTAGGAACCACCGTTTCCGGTTTGCTCTCCTTGCCGAACTGGGCGAGCAGTAACAGAATCCGCGCCAGCCGCTTTTCGCTGGAATTGAAAAGCTGATCCACCAGATCGGCCTGGACGCGAGCGTTGCGGACAAGAAGAAAGGACACGAACACATTCGAAAATGCGGGTTCTTGATGAAGTGCACGGACCATTTCCGCTTTGCTGATCCTGAGGAGTGCGCACCCGGTCATCGCGGTAGCCGTCGCGAGTCGAACAGGATGAGCTGAGACCATGCAGTCCTCCCCCAGGAATTCTCCGGCGCCCACCAAGGCAATCGTCGCTTCTTTTCCGTTCGCGGAGATAACAGTCACTCTCAGCCGGCCCGTCTGCACGTAAAAAATCGTGTCAGCAGGGTCACCTTGTGTGAAGGCCGTCTCATTCTTATTCAGATTGACAATTTTCTTGCCCAACCCAGCTCTCGCGAGAAAGGCCTCGGGATCGAAAACCGTATCGCCATTGGTTGGTTGCGGCTTGGGGGTTCCAAGCCGGGAGGGCTTTGCAATTTCGCCGGTGGCGAGTTTTGGGGACCGCACCGAATCAACCCATTCGGCTCGACGGCCCTGGCTGCGGGTTGAAATGCCTCTGGTGCTCATTTCATACCTCCAAAAAAGGCAACGCTGGCACTTCGACATCAGACCCGTTGGAGGCGCTGAAACCAAATGGGATTTCCGTGGTTATGATCACCCGGCGATAACCACGGGGGCCCGTAGCAGTTCCCCCTATTACAGTAATATCACATGCCAATTTTGCTGGTCGGTTGGGCAGACTACATACGCAGATTCTTGTTGGTTCGGCCCATTTCGGGAACTTCTTTGAAGTGACGCAATCGCTTAAGTCTGGGTCACGTTTCGTGCGTCGGGATGCTTGCGCGTACCAACGGTAAGCCAACGTAGGCCACCCTACAGAAGCGTTGGGGAGGGCACTGTATAATTTCTCGAGTGGAGCGAATGAGCAGGGTTCCTGCTTCGCATGCCACGACTAGTTCACTTTCCCATCTGGGATGGTTTTCGGTTCTGGTTTGTGGCACGCAAAAACCTCCAAGTCGCGCGGTCCGGCGAGCGGACTAATGCCGCTGGGAAACCCGTCAGCAACCTAGTCCTTTTATCAATCTCCGATAGCGACTACAGCGCACTTCGTCCTCATCTCGAATACGTCAGCTTGCCAAACCATCTAATCCTTCACGAGGCGGGTGGAAAGCTGGAATTTGCATACTTCCCGAATCGCGGTTTGATTTCCCTTGTAGTCGTAATGAAAGATGGAAAAACGGCCGAAGCTGGCATAGTTGGAAAAGAAGGCTTTACGGGGACCCTGGCGGCGGTTGGCCTGAGCAGCAGTCCGTTTCAAGCTGTGGTACAAATCACGGGAGATGGGTTTCGGGTAGAGGTTGGGGCTTTGCAAAACATTCTGGAATCCGCTCCCCATCTTCAATTGATATTGGGCCGCTATGCTGCAGTTCGGGGCATGCAGGTTGCACAAACAGCCGCGTGCAATCGGCTGCACGGTATTGAGCAGCGCCTTGCGCGGTGGTTGCTAATGACTCAGGATAGGGTGGATTCAGGGTCGCTCCCCATCACTCATGATTTTCTCGCAACCATGCTAGGGACGGATCGGCCTACCGTGAGCTTGGCGGCTGGTGTTTTGCAGAGGAAGAAGCTCATCCAGTACACCCGTGGTGCGGTGAAGATCGTGAACCGCAGGAAACTTGAAGACGCCGCCTGCGAGTGCTACGGGGTCATCCAACAGTACGATCGCGAGCTTGGCTTGAAATGAGTCCGGAGGTGAAGACTCGCCCTGTGCTTAATTGCCCTCGAAGACGTTGTTGTCGATGAACCATGTTACTCAGCGGCGGACCAATCTCATAAATCCCCTTTTACACCAACCCGCTCGATCGAAGTAGCCATACATGCTCGTTACTCCCTCGCACCAAATCAGGATGGTTCTGGGCGGATGGTAAGCAATCCGGAAACAATACGGGATTGATCATCCAAACTGACCCGCCCTGCCGCTTTTGCTTGCTGTTCCTCCCGCTTTCTGCTATCCATCCTCTTGCCCGTCCTGGGTCACAACCACATGCCACCTAAATCGCCTACCCGTAGCCAGCCCAAGAGATCGCCCACCACTTCAGCCCCCGGTTATCGCGTCAACCGTGGAGTTCCGCTTCCCCTGGGCGCGACCTTGCGGCGCAACGACGTCAACTTTGCCATCTTCTCCAAACACGCGACATCTTGCACGCTGGTTCTGTTGCAGCCGGGAGCCAGGCAGCCCTTAGTCGAGTTTCCCCTCGATGCCCACTCCAACCGCACCGGGCAGGTGTGGCACGCCTGCGTGGAAGGGCTCGACGCTGGCATGCAGTACGGCTACCGCTTCGACATGCAGCCCAATCCCAATCCCAATGTGCATCGCTTTAATCCCGCCCAGGTGCTGCTTGATCCCTACGCGCGGGTGCTCTCCAACGGCGGGGCGTGGGGACAGTATCCGCCAGGACAGCGGCCCTATCGCAACAGCGTGGTGGTGGAAAACCATTTCGATTGGGGAGACGATCAGCCGCTCAACCTTCCCCTGGTGGACAGCATCATCTACGAAGCGCACGTCCGCAGCTTCACGGTGCACTCCGCTTCCGGGGTGGCGCATCCCGGGACCTATGCCGGGCTCATCGAAAAAATTCCCTACCTCAAGAAACTGGGGGTGACGGCGGTCGAACTGCTCCCGGTCAACGAGTTCGAGGAAGGCGACACCGACCGCGTCAACCCGTTTACCGGCGAGCATCTGTTGAATCTGTGGGGTTATCAGCCGACGGCGTTTTGCGCGCCCAACACCGCCTACTCCTCGCAGCGCGGCGATGGCGAGCAGGTGCGCGAGTTCAAACAACTGGTGCGCGCCCTGCATCAGGCCGGCATCGAGGTCATTCTCGATATGGTGTTCAACCACACTGCCGAAGGCGACGAGACCGGCCGGACGTGGTCATTCCGCGGCATCGATAACTCCACCTATTACATTCTCGACGCGGTGACCGGCAAGTATGTGGACTTCAGCGAATGCGGTAACACGGTAAATTGCAACAATCCGGTGGTGCGCGATTTCATCGTCGATTGCCTGCACTACTGGGTCATGGAAATGCACGTGGACGGCTTCCGCTTCGATCTGGCTTCCATTCTCGGCCGCGGCATGGATGGCCTGGTGCTGAAGAATCCACCGCTGCTGGAGAGCCTGGCCTACGATCCCGTGCTCGCCAACTCCAAGCTAATCGCCGAAGCCTGGGACGCCGCCGGGCTCTACCAGGTCGGCACGTTGCCTTCCTGGGGGCGATGGGCGGAGTGGAATGGCATCTTTCGCGACGATGTGCGCAAGTTCGTGAAGGGCGATGCCGGTATGACCTCGGCACTGGCCACCCGTTTGCTGGGAAGTCCCGACCTCTACGAGACCAGCGCCCGCGAACCTTACCACAGCATTAACTTCGTGACCTGCCACGATGGCTTCACGCTCAATGATCTGGTTTCCTATAACGAAAAGCACAATCTCGCTAACGGCGACAACAACACCGACGGCTCCGACGCCAACTACAGTTGGAATTGCGGCGTGGAAGGCCCCACCGACGATGCTGCCGTCAACCAACTGCGCGCGCGTCAACGTAAGAACCTTGCTGCCATTCTGCTGTTCTCGCACGGCGTTCCCATGCTTCTCGCCGGCGACGAGGTTGCCCGCACCCAGCAGGGCAACAACAATGCGTACTGCCAGGACAACGAAGTGAGCTGGCTGGACTGGCGCATGACCGAGAGTCATGCTGACCTGCTGCGCTTCTTCCAATTGATGATTGCCTTCCGCAAGCGCTCTCCGTTACTGCGGCGGGCGAGCTTTCAGCTTCACGGTGAAGGCGGCTTCCACATTAGCTGGCATGGCGCAAAGCGCATGCAGCCGGACTGGGGCCACGAATCGCGTACGGTCGCGATGCAATTGACGCAATTGCATGATGATGGTTCGCGCGACGGCCTGCATTTCATCGCCAATGCCTACTCCGGCGACCTCCAGTTCGAGCTGCCGCAGATCGGCGAGCGCGAATGGTTCCGGCTGGCGGATACGGCGCTGCCCTCGCCGCAGGACATCGCGGAAGAGCACTTGGAGTTTCCGCTCTTGTCCCAGGATAGCTATAAAGTGCAGGCGCGCAGCGTGGCGATCTTCGTGGCGAAATGAGGGTTAGGCCTGGAGCTGTTCCGGAGTTTGTGTATTCGGGTTGTACGGGTAAAGCGGGCCTTTAGCTGCATTATTCATGACGACGCATATTTCTTGAGGTGTTCGGTCGGGATGACAACACAAAAAAAATACATGCGCTCATGAATAATCCGGCCTAAGCGCCGCTTTACCCTTCCCCGATCCTCTTGAATTTCCCGCTCTCCGGATCGGCCGCCCAGACTGAACCATCGCCAATGTCATAGACCCAGCCGCGAATCTCCACCTCTCCGCTGGTGAGGCGCGAATAGACGCTGGGATGGCCCTTCAAGTTCTCGATTTGCGCCAGCACGTTGTACTCCGTAATCAGGCGCATCTTCTGCTCGTCGGTAGCGTCGCTGTGATCGCGCATGATGCGGTGCCGGACATCGGATGCATGCCCCATCCATTCCTGCATCGCCGGCAGGCCATTCGCTTGCTCGGAGTGCAGCAGGCCTTTCATCACCCCGCAGTCGGTGTGGCCGCAGATGATGACTAGCGGCACCTTCAGCACCAGCATGCCATATTCGACGCCACTGGAAACGCCACCAACGAAATCGCTGTAAGGAGGCACGAGATTGCCGGGGTTTCGCTCGACGAAAAAATCGCCGGGGCCAGTCTGCGTAAACAAGTTGGGCACCACCCGGGAATCGGCGCAGGTGATGAACATCGCCATGGGCTGCTGGCGGCCTTTCAGTCTCTCAAACATCTCGTGTTGCGCGGGATAAACCTCGGCATGAAACTTCTTTACCCCCTCGACGATTCTTGCCAGGGCTTCCTGACTCTTCATGGCTGCCTCCATCAAACTTGCCTCAACCCCGCGCTTCCTTTATCCCTGCTAGACTCAAGACTCATGTCTGAAGCGACCAACTCACTGTCGCAAGCCTCGTCCGCGTACCTGCGCTCGGCCATGCACCAGCCCATCCAATGGCACGAGTGGGGCGAAGAGGCGTTCGCCGCGGCGCAGCGCGAGAACAAGCCCATCCTGCTCGACATTGGCGCGGTCTGGTGTCACTGGTGTCATGTCATGGACCGCGAATCCTACGAGAGCGCCGACACTGCGGAGATCATCAACCAGCAATTTATCGCAGTCAAGGTCGATCGCGACGAGCGCCCCGATGTGGACAGCCGCTACCAGCTCGCGGTGTCGGCCATCTCCGGCACCGGCGGCTGGCCGCTCACCGTTTTTCTCACCCCCGACGGCCATCCTTTTTACGGCGGCACCTACTTTCCGCCCGACGACCGTTGGGGCCGTCCCAGTTTCAAAAAGATACTGCTGGCGATTGCCGACGCCTATCGCGAGCGCCGCGACGAGGTGCTGAAGTCCGCCGGCGAAACCATGGACATGCTGGCCGCCGCCGAAGGCTATGCCGGCCGGCAGACCGAGCTTTCGCCGCGACTGGTCGGCATCATGGTGCAATCGGCGCTGCCTATTTTCGACGAGAAGAATGGCGGCTTTGGCAGCGCACCGAAGTTTCCCCATCCTGCCTCGCTCGATCTGTTGATGGATTGGTACGTGCGCACTCGCGAAGAACGCGTGGCCACCGTCGTCACCACCACGCTCACCAAGATGGCGCAAGGCGGAGTTTACGACCAGCTCGCGGGAGGATTTCATCGCTACTCGGTGGACGAGCGCTGGATCGTGCCGCATTTCGAGAAAATGTCGTACGACAATTCCGAGCTGCTGAAGAACTACGTCCACGCTTACCAGGTCTTCGGCTATGACTTCTACGCGCATGTGGCGCGCGACATCGTCCGCTGGATGGATGAATGGCTGAGCGATCGCGAGCACGGCGGCTTCTACGCTTCGCAGGACGCCGACATCAATCTCGATGACGATGGCGACTACTTCACCTGGACCGTGGAAGAAGCCAAAGTGGTCCTAAGTGATGAAGAGTTCCAGGCAGCAGCGCTGCATTTCGACATCGAGGAAACTGGCGAGATGCATCACAATGCGGCGAAGAACGTGTTGTGGGTCCGCGCCCTGCCGGAAGAAGTTGCCTCCCGCATGGGCATCGACGCCGCCCAGGCCCTCGACCTGCTGGCCTCGGCCAAGACCAAGCTGTATGCGGCACGCCTGGGGCGGCCAACGCCCTTCGTGGACAAGACCGTGTATGTCAGCTGGAACGCGATGTGCGTTTCCGCGTACTTGCTGGCCGCGCAGGTCCTCGACCTCGAGGAGCCGCGCAAGTTCGCGCTGCGCTCGCTCGACCGCATTTTGTCGGAAGCCTGGGACGCGCAACGCGGCCTGGCGCACGTCATCGCCTACTCCGGCGTCAAGGCTGCACCCCGCTTGGTGCGCGGCCTGCTGGACGACTACGCCTTCACCGCGCTGGCCTGCCTCGACGCCTATGAAGTCACCGGTGCCATGAGTTATTTCAGGTTCGCGCAGCAGATTGCCGACGAAATGGTCCGCCGTTTCGGCGACGCCACCTCGGGCGGCTTCTTCGATACCGAAGCCACGCTGGAAGACCGGCTGAAGCTGGGCGCGCTGTCGGCGCGACGCAAGCCCTTTCAGGATGCGCCCACGCCAGCCGGCAATCCCAGCGCGGCGATTGCGTTGTTGCGCCTGCACGCTTACACCAACGATCCCAAGTATCGCGACAAGGCTGAAGACACGCTCCAGGTCTTTGCCGCAATGGCGGAGCAGTTCGGTATTTACGCCGGGACCTATGGAATTGCGGCGACCTGGATGTCGCGGCCGCACACCCAGGCAGTCGTCGTTGGCGAAGACCAGAAAGCGGCAGAGCTTTTGAAGGCCGCAGCCGCGCCGTTCGCGGTCAACAAGTCGGTGGTCCACCTGACCGACAGCGAAGCGGTTGCGCAGAATTTGCCGCCCGTGCTGGCGGAAACCATCCCCAATCTTCCCGCGTTGAAGGCGAAGCAGTCGGTGGCGATCGTATGCACAAATTTCACCTGCCGCCCGCCGGTGGACAGCGCGGAGGAATTGGCGGCGATGTTACGGGATGCAATCTCCGGAGCGTAAAGTGAAGACTGTGGGAAACATGCCGATACAGAGGTCAGCGGTGACAGATGTCAGCCGGAGGCGCGACGGCGCACGGCTGATCAACGCTAACGGGCGGCGCCAAACAGTGTCGCCCGCAAAATCCCCTAGTATCTCCCTATCATTTATCATTTCAACCTCAGGACAACCATCTTGCCTCGCAAACTAAAAAATAGGACATCTGCCAAAACCATTAGCGCTGTTAAGAAATTGCGCAACGCTTTGACCGCCCACAGCGCTGCCAAAAAGGGCTCCGGCAAGACGTCGAAGAAGAAGTCGACCTCCCCGAAAACCCGCAGCCGCAAGAAGCCCGGCGGCTTTCACGGCGGCAGCTACGTCACCCCGAAAGGCAACGTGTCCATCGGAATTCCCGCCTTCTGGATGCTGTGCCAGACCAACGACGATCTGGAAGTGGAGAGTCCGTCGCGCAAGACCTCGGTGATCGTGACCGCGTTTCAGCGGGAGAATGGCGGGGCGAAACTGGATGCGCGCCGATACCTGGAGCACTTCCTGCAGAGCGCATCCATGAAAGGGCGAGCCGATGCCGGGAAGAGCGGTCCCGCGCACGCCCAATCGCGCTTCCGCGATCCCGAGGGCGATCACTGGCAGATCGAGGTCCTCACCAACGGAGACACCCTGCTGCTGGCCACCTTGAACAGCAGCCTGCCACCGCGCTCGCAAGAGCCGCGGGTGGGCGCTGCAATTTTGCAGACCATCACCATCAATGGGAAGTAGCTTGGCTTGGGAGAGGGGGGTGTGCGGATGGTGCGGGCTTGCAGCGCGCTGAAAGCGCTGCTCCACCCTACGCACCAGAAGTTTCGATGGCCATTCCTCAGGCCAGCAGTGCTTCGAACTCCGCATCTCCGTACAGGCATTCGAAGTCGGAATCCTGGCGCGTGTAGCTCTTGTTCAAATGGCCCATTTCGTCCAGCTTCTTCAGCAGCCTTAACGCCTCCTGTTTGTTTCGCAGGATGGCGTAAGTACAGGCGGCGTTATAGAGGATATTCGCGTCGTTGGGACGCAATGCGATTGCGATCTGCAACGCCTGCGTTGCCTCCTCGGTCTTTCCCAGCCACGCCAGGTTGCTGGCCAGCAGAACTCGGGCACGGACGTCTTCCGGCACCAACGAGAGTTGCTGTTCGAGTGCTTCCAGGCAACGCTGACGCAGGCGGCGTGCGCCCTCCGTATCTCCAGAGCGCTCGGCCGCGACCATCAATGGAACATAGACGTTGTAATCATCTCCGTTGGCCGCCAAGGCAGCCTCGGTGATGGCAAGAACCTTCTCCGGATGTCCGGAGGCGATATAGGCCCGCGCCAGCACGAAGTAGGCCCCGTCGCAATCTGCTTTGCGCTTGATGGCTTGCAGCACGAAGCGAATACCTTCTTCAAAGTGTTTTACCGCGTAGGCTATGCGCCCTTGTGCCAGCAGCGCCTCGGCCAGCTTGGGCTCCAGCAACAGAGCATTTTCTGCTGCCGTGGTGCCCTTTTCGAGCCAGCGATCGCCGTGTTCGTGCCACTCGTAATACTCGCCACAAGCGTTTGCCACACCGGCGTGCGCCAGGGCAAAGCGGGAATCCAGCTCGATGGCCCGCTCGAACATCTGCATGGCAAATTCCAGATCAGAGCGGGTGACGCGCCGCACCAGGCTGCGGCCACGCAGGTAGAAGTCATAGGCCTGCAGGTTCTCCGTCGGCTTGCTGGCGAGGGCGGTTTCTTCCTGGGGCGACAGGGTAATGCGTAGGGCCTGGGTGATGCTGCGGGCAATCTCGTCCTGCACGTCGAAGACGTCCTTCAACTCGCGGTCGAACCGTTCTGTCCACAGCACGTGGCCGGTACGCGTCTCCACCAGTTGCCCGGTGATGCGCAGCCGGTTGCCCGCCCGCCGTAAGCTGCCGGTGAGCACGTAGGTGGCGCGGAGCTGCTGTCCCACTTGCGGCCCGGTCACCGGTTGGTCGCGGAAGGCAAGCACCGCAGCCCGCGGAAGGACCTTCAGGGTCTTGATCTTCGACAACTCGGTAATGACATCTTCCGTCATTCCATCGCGGAAATACTCGTCTTCCTTGGCGCCACTCAGATTCTCGAAATACAGCACCGCGACGGAACTCTCCGTTTGCACGGAGGCAGCCACGGCGCGGCCCGAATCACTGTCTCTCTTCAGCCGCTGCAAGTCAGCCTTAAGCAGCGAAGCGCTCTCATAACGAGATCGCGGACTCTTCTCCAGCATCCGATTGAGGATGGCCGCCAAGTCGGGCGGTAAGTTCGGGTTCAGCCGGATCGGATCGGGAGGCGTGCGGTTCAAGATGGCGTCGAAAACCACGGCCGAGGTATTGCCCGCGAACGCTTGCTTACCGGTTGCCATCTCGTACATGACCACACCGAGGGAAAAAATATCGGTTCGACTATCCACGTCCTCACCGCGCGCCTGCTCAGGAGACATGTAGGCGACGGTGCCCAGAGCTGTACCCGGGGTGGTGAGATTCTCCGCAAATACAGCCGTGTTCTCCCAGGCGGCAGCGCCTACCGCGACGGCCGCCTCTCGCCCCGTCCGTTCCATCAGCTTTGCCAGGCCGAAATCGAGGATCTTTGCCTGGCCGCGAATTGTAACGAAGATGTTTGCGGGCTTGATGTCGCGATGAACAATGCCGCGTTTGTGGGCGGCGTCGAGCGCATCGGCGAGTTGAATCGCCAGCTCGATCAACTCCTCGGTCGGAAACGGCCCCAGCGCCAGGCGGTGCTTCACCGTCTCGCCTTCCAGCAGCTCCATGACCATGAAAGGTTGGCCTTCGCACTCGTCAATGTCGTAGATGGTGCAGATATTGGGATGGTTGAGCGCCGAGGCAGAGCGCGCCTCGCGCTTAAACCGCTCAACCGCCTGGACGTCGAGAGCATAGCTGTCGGCCAGGAACTTCAAAGCAACAGTGCGACCCAGCCGGTCGTCCTCGGCGCGATATACAACGCCCATGCCGCCCTCGCCAAGCTTGTCCGAGACACGGTAGTGGGAAATGATCTTGCCTATCATTTTTTTTGAACTTGGGCTGTGATGGTGGAGTGGCAATCATAGGCTGTGAAATGAGGGGTGTCAAGACTCATTGCATGGATTCAAGCGATAACTGTCGCGAACAGGTCATTTCACCAGCCTTCCAAAATGGGAATCCCGGCGGGGATCGCTTGGTCGCGCGGTAGGGACGACCATCGCTGGTCGCCCCCCGCGCAGATCCGTACGGGCGCTCACTAGCGCATATGGCCCTTATCTCGGACCGTGGCGGCCGAAGCGTATGCATAAAAAGCCGGTGAGAGCGTTGCGCTCTCACCGGCTGTTAGAGTTCCAGCCAAATTACGCGCTCAATGAGGCGTTACTGCGTCTTTTGTCGCCTCAGCGCCCTTCTTGACAGCGTGTCCGGTTTTCTTGGCGCCCTTTTTCACGGCCTTGCCTGCAGCTTCGGCGCCCTCTTCCACGGCGTTGCCCGTAGTTTCAGCCGCACCTTCCGCTGCTGCCTTCTTGTGACGGTGCGCGGGAGCCGCCGTCTTCGGTTTCGGATAGGCGTTTTGGCTCGGCGTCACCACTGACTCATCGACTGGGGTTGTGCCTTGCAGTAATGGGGCGGTGTTAATGGCAGCGCCCTGCGGCACCCAGAAGATGTCCGCCACATGGTCCTTGCCCGTGCCCGCGCGCACTTCAATGCGGCCCGGGTCAATGCCCTGCTGCTGTACCAGGTAGGCCTTGGCATTCACCGCACGCTGGGCCGCCAGGTCCATGGCGTGGCGCTTCTTGCCCTTGCCTTCCATCGGCCCCTTCTCGCCATCGGCGTAACCCACAATCACGAGCTTGGCGTTGGGATCGCTCTTCAACGCGCTGGCATCGTCATCCAGGATCGCCTTGGCTTCGTTGTCCACGCGCCACGGGATGTAATTTTGTTTCGGGCGCTTTATGAACTGAATCGGCGTCCGCGCGCTCACCTGCGGCGGTGGCAGCGGTACCTCGACGTTCAATGTGCAGGTGCCGGTGCCGGTCAGGTTGCGGGCGTCAGTCGCGGTCACGGTGACGTTGACCGGGCCGGACTGCAAGCCAGTCGTGTCCAAGGTCGCCGTCGTACCCGTGCCGCTAATGGTGCCAGCCGAGGCTTGGTACGAGTAACCAGTGATTTCCGAGCTGTCGGGGCTGGTCGCGCTGGCGGTGATGGTGGAAGGCGTGCCCGCCGGCACCGTTGCCGGATTCGGCGAACAGCTTACCTGCGGCGGATTCATCGGCTTCACCTTTACCGTGAAAGTCGCCGCGCACGTGGCCGAGCCGTTCTTCCTCATCTTCGGATCGGCGATGGTCGCGTTGGCGGTGTAGCTGCCCGCCGCCATACCGGTGGTATCAATTGTGGCGGTTTGGGCATTATTGCCCGAAAGCTTGCCACCGGTTGCGGTCCACCCGTAGGTTGGTGTGTGTTTCGGGCTGAAGTTCGTGCCGGTAGTGCTGAGCTGTACCGGCTCGCCTACCCAAACTTCCGTGGGCGCCGCTGACGCGGTACAGGAAAGCGGTACTGGTGCGCTGCAGCTGCCAAGGTTGAAGACTACGCCGGTCGCCAAACGGACACTGTTCCATCGGGTCGGGTGGGGGCTTGGGAATACGTGACTGTAATGTGAATAAATGTAGTCGGCCTGCACCAGGCGAATCGAGAACCGCGGCTTCACCCTGAGATCGAGTCCGCCGCCGCCGCCAACCGCGAAATTCCACTCCGTATCTTGGGTATGGCAGCAATCAGGAGATATATTTGCCACTCCCACCAAAATACGGAAGAAGGGTGAGAGGGAGTTGGTGTGGTACTTGTACTGGAGCCCACCCAGTGCATAGCCGACGCCAGTTTTGTCGTTGGAAGTAAGAGGATTCCTGGGTGTGGTGGCTCCATTAAAATGGCCGCTGCCATCGATCACGACGCCAAGATTACACGTGGCACAAAAGTAATAAGTGTTAGAAGCGTCGAAGGCATTTGGGATGTTGTTGATCTTATAGTCGAGATCACCCCAACCATTCGGCGCTAACCAGGCATATCCGCCGAAGATCTCGTCTCTCGGAGAAGGGTTTTGCGCTGACGCAAGTGTGCCCAGGGAACTCAGGGCACAGGCGATGGCAATCAACGTCAGGGCACGACGTGTTCCGACAGCCGCTACACAAAAGGACATACGATCCTCCGGAATTGATGCAATCATTATTGAGCAGGAGAAACGCGAACGCCGTGATGGCCATCACGAACGTGCGTGCACTCGCTGAACCGCGCCTGGCCTCCGAGCCGGAATGTCACTTAATGAGAACAGAGCTTATCACAACCGGTCCTGGCAAGAAATGACGATATGAGCCGGTTACCTCCCCGCAAACAGGATGTAGTGACTGGCCGCGCCCATGAAGAACAGCATGGGAAACGACAGCCAGAAATTCAGGCGGGTACACAGGAGCGCAATTCGCGCCACTTTGGGCGCCTCCGGTGGCATCGCCGTTCCCTGGTTGACGTTGGCCTCGGTCCAGCGGATCATCTTCTTTTGCATGCGCCACACCACGCCCCAAACGTTCAGCAGCATGAACCAGCCCAGTCCGCCGCCGATTCCGATGGCCAAGGCGCGATTGCTCTCCCAGCCGTGCTGGTTCAAGCCCAGAAAAACGTAGGCGGCCCCCAACACCGCGGCCCCGACAATGATGCCCAGCACGGGGCCTTCCCTGAGCGCCTCGACCGGGGACATGAGCGCTCCCATCTCGACGACGAACGCCAGGGTCCAGAGTCACGAAGAAGGTGCCGAACATCATTCCAGCCGATGCCGGCTCGCCCGCGGCCACCGCATTGCGAGCGTCGCTGGCCACGATGTGCATCCAATAGGCAAGTCCGGCCAGGACGGTCACCACCGCGCTCCAGCGAAACCACCATAAGGCCCGCCGCATCAGCTTGGGGACGATAATTCCCCGCGATTTTGCGTCGAGTTCCTGCAGGAAGGGCACACCCACCAGGTTGAAGAAGTACAACAGCCCAACCCAGGTGATACCAGCGACAAAGTGGATCCAGCGAAGCACCATCAGGGCGGTTGCTGCGCCGCCGGGGAATTGGATCCCGGGCGCGAGGGGTAGCACCACTAGCGAAGAAGCCATCTATTGCTCACCTATGTTCGACCGGATATTTTACGCACGTCTCCGGATTCTGAGTGTGCCGGAATTCTACATCACACTGCCTTGTGCTTGTTTTGGTTGAAATCGCGCTGCCGCCGCCTTATCGTGACTTATGATCGGTTCTGCGGCCGGCTGCTGGAGGGTTGATTTCATCGGCTGCGGACGATTTCTACAGGCCCGGAATCGTAAGGGGCCGCGAGTCTGGGGCTGTGCTGTTTTTTGCAATGTTGCCGGGGAGGAAACCTATGGAAGACAAGGCAGCACAGAACATACAAGACGGATTTCTAAACACTGCCCGTAAAGACAAGTTCGTAGTTACGATTTACCTGATCAGCGGGACAAAACTGATCGGAAGAATCCGTTCCTTCGACAAGTATTCCGTAGTTCTGGACACCAACAATCAGGAGCAGCTGATTTTTAAGCACGCCATTTCCACCGTGGCTATATCGCGTTCCGCGCATTCCGCGCATTCCGAACGTCACCTGGAACACCGCGCGCCGGCGGAACCAGTGGCTCCGGCGAACACCGAGACCGCGAACACGACCCCCGAGGGCTAACCTATTTCTCGCGCAGGTGGAATGAACTCCAGAGCGAATGAACGCTCCTGGCAAACCGGCCGGAGCCAACCAGAGCGGGCCTTCCTGGTGGGAGTGGAATTCTCGTCCCGGTCAGCGGCGGGCCGCGATACCCAAACTGGTTCCGCGAAGGGCCGGCAAGGGGAGTCCGATACGCCGCTGGCTTCCGGGCGGCGATCGACTGGAAAAGTTCCACCCAGCGCCCGCGTAGCGCGTAGCGCCGCCTCCTCTCACCTGCACGGGGAAGGTCAGGGACATCGCGGATTTTCAGCCGAAGAGTCGATGGCGGAGCTGCGCGAGTTGGCCACCAGCGCGGGAGCAGTCGTCACCGGCGAATTCCTCCAGCGGCGCCCAAAACCAGATCCCGCAACCCTCATCGGCAGCGGCAAGGTAGAGGAGCTGAAAGGCGCGGTGGCCTCGAGTTCGCCTGATCTGGTCATATTCGATCATGAACTGACGCCATCGCAGCAGCGTAACCTGGAGCGCGAACTCGACCTGCGGGTGATCGATCGCACCCAACTCATCCTCGACATTTTTGCCCGTCACGCCCGCACCCGTGAGGGGCAGCTCCAGGTGGAACTGGCGCAACTGCAATACCTGCTGCCGCGACTGGCTGGGCGCGGCGTACAGATGTCGCAGCTCGGCGGCGGCATTGGCACCCGAGGCCCCGGCGAGACCCAGTTGGAGACCGACCGCCGCAAGATCTACCGGCACATTCGCCACGTGAAAGAGCAGCTGGAAAACGTTCGCCGCATCCGGGGACAGCAGCGCCAGCGGCGGGAGTCGGTCCCCATCGCGACGGTGGCGCTGGTCGGCTACACCAACGCGGGGAAATCGACCTTATTCAATGCGCTCACCCAGGCCGGGGTGCTGGAGAGCCAGCGCATGTTCGCCACGCTTGATCCCACCCTGCGTAGCGTGGTCCTGCCTTCGCGGCGGCAGGTGCTGTTGTCTGACACTGTGGGATTCATCCGAAACCTGCCGCACACGCTGGTTTCGGCGTTTCGCGCCACCCTGGAAGAGGTCCAGCGTGCGTCGTTGCTATTGCATGTGTCCGACGTCACCAGCCCCACCGCGGCCGAACAGCAGGCGCAGGTGGAAGAAGTGTTGCGCGAGTTGGAATCGCAGGACAAGCCGCGGCTCTACGTGATGAACAAAGTGGACCTGCTTGCCGGAGAAGAAGCGCGAGAGCTTGCGCGATACGGCGAGCGTGGTCCACGTCTCGGCCGTGAAGGGCACTGGTCTGGAAAAGTTGCTGGAGCGCATCGACGAACTCATCGCCGAAGATCCGGTGCGCCGGGTGCATTTGCGCGTGCCGCAGTCGGAAGGCAAAGCCCTGGCTGCGCTTGACGCCAAGTCGGTTATATTGGCACGTGAGTATCGCGACGGCGACGTTGAACTCGAGGTGCAAGCTCCGGAATCGCTGCTGCGCAAGATGAAGAGCTTTGTCAGGGAGTGAGTGATCCAACCGCTGGCATTGCTGGAGTAGGATAGATTCCATGACCTACCGCGTGGTGCTGTTACCCTCGGAAGAAGGCTTTGCAGTGTCCTGCCCCGGGCTTCCCGGTTGCTGGTCACAGGGCGCTAGCGAGCAGGAGGCGCTGCAGAACATCCAGGACGCCATTCGCGAATACTTGGAAGCCGTCGGCGAACTTACGCGCGGCCAGGTTGTGCGTGAGGTGGAAGTGAAAGTCGGTTAATGGGCTATTGAGTGCTGCATACGTAACGCCGCTGTTGCAGATTTCTGAGTTGTCATCACGAACGGCCTTCAGGCCATGAGGGATCTGCCGTTTCCCCAAGCGTTAGTCGGGATGGAAACGAGAGAAGATTCCTCGCTTCGCTCGTAATGACAATTCCAAAAGCCAAGCATTCCCTTCTTTTCATTCCAACTCGCGATCCACATCACGCTCCAACTTCGATGGCATGCCTTGTTTAGAGAGGCTCCCACGCATGCTTTCGATGAAGAGGCCCATGACGAAGGTCCTGTCCAGACTTTTCACGAGGGATCTGGTCAGGGCGGCACGCGCTTCTACAGGAAGTGCAAGCGCCTTTTTCGACAATTCAGAAACTTCTCGGGGCATAGGGTTATATTACCGCAGTGCGGACTACACGATGCGCGTTCCAGCATCGGCCTGCTCGTCGGCGTGATAGCTGGAGCGCACCAGCGGGCCGGACTCGACATGGCGGAAGCCCATCTGCAAGCGATTCGTTCTTTGAGGAAGCGGAACTCGTCGGGCGGTGTACAACCGCGCCACAGGAAGGTGGTCCTTCGACGGCCGCAGGTACTGGCCGATGGTGAGGATGTCCACGTTGTGGGCGGCGAGATCGCGAAAAACCTCGAGCAGTTCGCCGGTGCTCTCGCCCAGGCCGACCATGACGCCGGTTTTGGTCGGAATGGCCGGATTCATTTCCTTGGCGCGCTGCAGCAGCCGCAAGGTGCGCTCGTAACGCGCGCCTGAGCGGGCGACGCGATACAGACGTGGCACGGTCTCGGTGTTGTGGTTCAGGATGTCGGGCTTGGCGTCCATCACGATGCGCAGCGGCTCTTCCAATCCCTGAAAGTCGGGGATCAGCACTTCCACGCGGCAGTCCGGGCACGCGTTGCCGGATCTCGCGGATGGTGTCGGCGAAGACGCGCGCGCCGCCGACGTTGTCGTCGTCGCGATTGACGCTGGTGACCACGGCGAACTTCAGGCCCAGCTTCTCCACCGCTTCGGCGACTCGGCGAGGCTCGTCAAAATCGATCGGCTGCGGACGGCCTTTGGGCACGGCGCAAAAGCCGCAGCGGCGGGTGCACAGATTGCCCAGCAGCATGAACGTCGCGGTGCGATGGTTCCAGCACTCGCCGATGTTGGGGCAATGCGCCGACTCGCAGACCGTGTGCAGCTCCAGCTTGCGCGCCAGGGTCTTAAGGTTGTGGTAGTTCTCGCCCATGGGCGCGCGCGCCTTCAGCCACTCCGGCTTGGGCGCCGGACGGCGCGGGCCAATCTCGATCTGGATCAGTTCAGGGGCGGTAGCCATGGGACGTAACTATTGTACAAGGCGGGAGAAGCGCTTTCGCTGTTCGGCTGGCCTTGCTCTAGCAGCCAGCGGAGGTAAGGCTAACGCAGACAAGCTAGCGAAGCCAAGCGCACCCTCACAACGTATGCAAATACGCCATCAGGTCGTCAATTGCTGCTGCGTAAGCTTCTGCTGGAAGGCTGGCATTTTGGCGCGACCCAGGATGATGATGTCGGTGACCCGATCATCATTGGCGGGAATGCCGTTTTCCATGAATTGCTTTTTGAATAGACGGTTCAGGCTGGGTCCGCGCAGGTCGCGTTTACTGTAGGCGTAATGACATTCGGCGCAACGGGTATCGTAAACGCGCCGGCCCTGTGCCTGCTGCGGAGTCAGCCCCAGCTCGGCGTCAGTCTTGCGAGGCTCGGAATCGCAGGCCAGAAAGATCGTGATCACGATCAGAATAATTGCAGTCAAAAGGGCAAAGGGCGCGCGCTTTGGTCTCGGCATTCTTCCAGGTGTCCGGGCAAATCTGAGTTCGTTGAAGCCTGCACTGCGGCTCCAGCAGAGTTAGAATACACCTCGCATGGCAGTTGCTCTCAAACGGGTTTACGCCGCCCCCTCGCCGCAGGATGGCGCGCGCGTGCTGGTGGACCGGCTGTGGCCGCGCGGATTGACCAAGTCCGACGCCGCTCTCCATGCCTGGCTGAAGGACCTGGCTCCTTCCAATGAATTGCGCCAAGTGGTTTCACGCCCACCCGCAGCAGTGGAGCAAGTTTCGCGAAGAGTATCTCAAGGAGCTTACGACCGAGGCAGCGGACACCGCGTTGCAGCAGCTTTACGAATTGCAGAAGAAACGTCGCCGCCTGACGTTGCTGTTCGCCTCCAGGAACGAAGAACGCAACAATGCCGTGGTGCTGAAGCAACTGCTCGACGGCGACCGCAAGCCGCCCACCGGCACCGGCCCTATCCGCGCCGCGGCAAGCCAGCGCGGGCGCGCCGCACGGCCACGTCCACAACGAAGATAGCCCTACATGATCCTGCGGCCCGAAACCCACTCTGCCTCCGCCGATAACGCGCTCGTCTCCGCTTGGGAGGCCGTGGCCCGCGCCGAGAAAACAAGCTCGGCAAAGTATTATCTGGTGCACCAGCCCGATCACGCGCGGGTTTCTGGCGAGATCGCGCAGCAGCTTGCGATTGCGGGTGCGCCTTCGGTGGACGACGATATCGTGCGCGGCATCAGCCTGCACGACGAGGGGTGGGCCGCCTTTGACGAAGGCCGTGAGCGGCTGCAGGCGACTCCCGCAAGCTGTTCCAGCGCGAATATTGCGGTGGATCGTGAGGGCAGGCCGCTGTCGTTCCTCGACATCAAGGCGGGTGATTTCCTACGCGCGTGGCGAGGGTCGATTGATTCCGCCGAAGCGGTCGCGCCTATTGCGGCCCTGATCGTCAGCGGGCACTTCTACCGGCTGGGCAAGTTTGGGATCAGCATGGCGGTCTACCCAGAAGACGATGCGCGACGCGTGCGCGAATTCCTGGCGTCCGAAGAGCAGCGCCACTGTCGCTTGCTGCGCCGGCAAAGCCGTGGCGAAAGCGAAGTTCAGTACTGGACGGACGTGCTGCAATTTTGCGATCTGCTGTCGCTGTATCTATGTTGCGGCTCGCAGGAGAGCGTCGAATTTCCGCAGCGCATCGGGCCAAACGGCAAGACGATCCGGTTGCAGGTGGAGGATGGAGTTTTCGTGCTGACGCCGTCGCCGTTCGCGGAGGAAGTTGAATTCTCCGTCGAAGCGCATCCTTATCCGGCGGATGCAGACGCGCCATCCACCACGGTAGCGTGGCGCGTGGGGTAGTGCAGTTTCATCTTTGAAGTCTTTCCGAGCTATCTGCCGCTGCCTAGCCCTGAGCTTTCTCAGGTGCGCGAGCGCCCTCGGCATACTCCGCCAGCATCGCTTGCCGTAGGCTTTGGAAGCGGCGGGTGAGCTCCGCAGGATTCGGCCTAAAGGTTGGGAGTGGCGACAGCATCATATCCAACGCGCAAAGCAAGCCGACCTTCGCGGCAAGCCTGCCTCCGCTCGCCCGGATGCCGTCTAGTAAGGCGGCCTGGTCATAGTTCGTGGGATGCCGCCCCAGTAAGCATTGCAGCATTACCACGCCGAGGGAAAAGACGTCCGACGCGCACGACAATGCCTTTGTCCCTCGGATCTGCTCCGGCGAAAAGTAACCCAACGTTCCGAGCGGCCCTCCGGAACGACGACGGTCGCGCCGGTCCAAGGGCTTGAGGGTAAGAATACTGCCTTGATCCAAATATTTGGCCGCGCCGAGGTCGATGAGAACGGCGCTTTCCGCTGAGCCACCCATGATGTTGACGTTGGAGTTTCTAAGCATGATGTTGGAGGGCTTGATGTCACCATGAACCACGCGTCGCGACCAAATTTCCGCAATTGCAGACGAGATATCGCGCCCTATCGCCAGGACGTTGGATTCCAGCAGCGGACCGTTTTTCGACAGAACGCTCAGGGTTTGCCCGTCGATGAATTCCCACGCGGCGTAGCGCGTGTGTCTGCCGGCCACGTCACAATAGCCGTGCTCGATCAGCCGAGCCAGGTTGGGATGCGAGAAGTTCTCCATCGCGGTGATCTCGGGCTGTACCTGAGTGTCCCGTCTGCGATCGAAGCTTAACTTCAGAGCGACAACGTCATTCGCGGCTGTGCCGTCGGGCTGAGAAGTTCTGGTCGCCCGGAAAACTGCTCCCTGACCGCCAGCGGCAATCTCGGAATCAATGATGTAGCGGCGACCCAGCGCAGCTTCTATATCTGCAGGGACAAACTTACAGGCATACGGGTGGACAGCCATACGATCTACCACGTAAGCGTCTGGTCCGCTTACGTTTCCCTTTTCACAAAATCTGCGAACGTTACAATCGAGTATACCCGCGAATAGCAACCTGCGGAGACGCTTTTTCGGCGGCTAGGGATAGCTGGCGCGAACCGGCCATTTCGCACGTAATCGCCAAACGGCGGCCCCAGCGCGGAATGCTTGTGATATGGCGATTTCTCGCCAGCTATCCGTTCGAACACGGGCCTTTCGGGAGTGCGCTCAACCGGAAACCTTTTAGCAATTCCTCAAAGTGAGCCACGTCTTGCTGGGAGGTCGCTTCTGTTGTTCTCAGCCCAAGTTCATACACGATGTCTGCTCGTTGTGCGAAAACGACTTCTTCGACGGCGACTCCATTAGGGATTTTGTACATGAGTTTGAGTCGGGTTGCTGGCAACGATCCGAGCCTAGTCGATGTCTTCGCTAAGGCGCCCTGCCTTTTTTCAAAAAAGACGCCGCTGTACCACCGTAGCGTGCCTTCACGCGACGAATCGTCGGACATGTTGTACTCCGCATTCGTCCATATATAACGGTCAGCTTTTTCAACATTGATTTCTGATGTGGAGCCCACATCGGGCAATCGGATCGCGACACCATGATTTGGAAATGGGGGAAGCGTACCGTGGGCAACAACGCCTGCTGGGAGCAGAATGTACATGCCGTAATCACAGTTTCCATACCGCTGCCGCCATAATGTTTCGGTTCGTTCATTCGACCATGGATGTTGCGCGTAGCTAGGTATGCAGGCGAAGTACAGCAAGATCGGGATCGCTATTTGTCTCATAGGCATGGAGTATTCCATCGAGTGCATCTGAGAGCTTACGCCCTCAGAAACGGGCTGTCTGTGACCACTGTTGATAACAGATGGGATGAGAAGGCCGGTCTCCGACGGGATGCTGTAGGCTCCCAAGTTATCGACGCGCTCGAAGCGCAAACAGATAAAGGAGACCGGCAATGAAAAAGATTAGCACTGCGGCGGCCGCGAGCAACAAGAATTTCGCGCAGAAGCTCACGATCGGTTTGGATTTGGGTGATCGATCGAGTTGGTACTGCATGCTGGACGAATCTGGCGAAGTGATCGGCGAGCAGAAGCTGGGCACGACTCCAAAAGCCATGAAAGAAGTCTTTGCTGCCATGCCGCGCAGCCGGGTGGCTCTGGAGACGGGGATGCATTCGCCCTGGGTAAGTCGGCTACTAAGCGAGTTGGGTCATGAAGTGATCGTGGCGCACGCTCGCAACGTACGGCTGATCGGAGAGAGCCGGCGCAAAGATGATCGGCTGGATGCCAGGACGCTAGCGCGGTTAGCGCGGATCGACCCGCAGTTGCTGAGTCCGGTGAAGCATCGCAGTGCTCAGGCCCAGGCCGACCTGACGGTGATTCGAGCGCGAGCCAGCCTGGTACGGGCGCGGACGGCGCTGGTGAACACGGCGCGTGGGTTGACGAAGTCCTATGGCGAGCGGCTGCGAGGCTGCAACCCGCGCAACCTGGATACCGAGAAAGCTCAGACGCTGAGCCCGGAACTGCAAGCCGCGCTGGGTCCGCTGCTGCAGGCGCTGGAATCGCTGAGCGAGCGTATTGCCGAGTATAACCAGCAGATCGAGCGCATCGCACAGCAGAGCTATCCGCAAACCGCACTGCTGAAACAGGTGAAGGGCGTGGGCACGCTGATCGCGTTGACCTACATGCTGACCTTGGAAGATCCGCATCGCTTCCGCAAGAGTCGCGACGTGGGTTGCTACGCCGGACTGCAGCCGGGACGTAGAAACTCTGGGCAGAGCGAACCCCAGATGCACATCAGCAAAGAGGGCGATCCGTATCTGCGAACGTTATTAGTGCAGGGAGCGCACCACATCCTCGGCCCGTTTGGAGCTGATAGTGATCTGCGACGCTGGGGGCTGCGGTTGGCAGAGCGCGGTGGCAAGAATGGAAAGAAACGAGCCATCATTGCTACTGCCCGCAAGTTGGCGGTGCTGCTGCACCGGTTGTGGGTCAGTGGAGAAGTCTACGAGCCGCTGCGCAATACGAAGCGGACAATGGTAGCAGCGGCCTAGTTGGCTGAAGTACAGCAGAAGCCCACAGCCGAGTTCCGGTGACTGCGTCTATGGCCTGGCCCACTTCTATCTTGAGGATGGAAGACAGGTCGCCTAACAGGTGGCAGCACCGGCTGAAACGAGAACACCCAACTTGCACCGAGCGAACATCGCTCACCAAGAGTGCGGATGGAAGGGTGGCGACAGTGCGGTAGCAATGGGCTTGGTGGGTTACGCGCAAGGCTAAATAGCGAGCAACAGGCCGACCCTGGCCCACCTTCCTTCTAGCGGCATGGTCGCAGAGCGGTCCTCGCCGTCAAGGGTTCGCTGGGCCGCACAAAACGCGCCCTTGACGGCTCCGGGCCGCTCTGCAAAAACCGCCGCTAAGAAAGGAAGGTGGAATCTAGGAAGGCAAACTTGACTCCGACCGGCCTTCTCATGGAAGGCCATAGCACCAGTAATCCCACACCAGCCCGGTTACTTGTGATATGGGGAGTAGAGTCGAGAACAGGCGCAGTGACTGTAGTCTCCCGGTGGATATTTGACGGGGGCTTTCGCCTCGTCACCTCAGTCCGGTTTGGCTTGGCCCTGTTTCCTGTTCCCGCTCATCGAACCGTACTGGCAGATTTCCCGCATCCGGCTCTCGGAAAAGACTCACGCTTTCGCCCACGGAAGGTTCGCGGTCCGGTGGGGTAACTGGACCAAGCCAAACACAGAGTGAAGAGATGTTTCCGGAAAACGTTTGTATGCCCGGCCGCGGCTCTTCGTGTTTGTCGCATAACCACCGACGCAGCCTCCGGCGGGCGTGTAGATCGACCGCACTGTAGGCTTTGCTGACTGGCCCCAGACAGAAGTAGTTGGCCCAGCCGATCATCATCCGATTGAGCCTTTCCACGATCGTCGTCGAATCCTGCCAGACTTTGTCACGCCCGGTCTCGTCGCTAATCGCTCGACAGATGCGCTGCACTCGTTTCTTCGAGGGTACCGTGCCCAGATAGACTCGGCCCCTCCTCATCGAGTAACACCGCCCGAACGTGTATCCCAGAAAGTCAAACTTCTCTTCCGGCAGATAACAGACCTGCGTCTTGCTCTCGTTCACCGTCAGCTTCAGCTTCGACATCATCACTCGCATCTCGGCCAGAGCTTGCTCCGCTCCAACTCGACAGCAGATGACGAGATCATCGGCATAGTTCACGATGTACGCTTTCCAACGCTTCTCGTGCCCGAGCTTCTTCCATCCCAGCACGACCCGTCGCATGTACAGATTGCTGAGCAAAGGACTGATCGGAGACCCTTGTGGGGTACCTCGACCTTCGTCCCGATTGCGCGTACTCCAACGTTTATTCCCACGCTCGTCGGTTTCCTCGACCGGAGCTTCCAGCCACATCTTGATCAGATGCAGCATTGCTCCGTCGACGACCCTGCGAGCCACCGACCTCACAAGCTCGGCATGTGGAACGCTATCGAAGTAGCTGCTGAGATCCGCATCCACAATCTGCCTATGACCCGTGTTGATCAGCGTGTGGACGTGCTTGACTGCGTCCAGCGCGCTGCGGTCCGCCCGATAGGCATACTGCTCCGGCTGCAGGTCGGCCTCGAAGATAGGTTCGAGGACCAGCATGGCCGCCGTTTGCACAACCCGATCCCGGATTGTCGGTATCCCTAACGGTCTCTGCTTCCCATCCGGCTTCGGTATGTAAACCCGCCGCCCAGGCTGCGGTTGATAGGTTCGACTTTTCAGCTCTTGCGTCAGTTCGTCCAACCATCGTTCCCTGCCGTACGCTTCGATGTTCTCGAATGTCTGGTTGTCCACTCCCGCAGCCCCGCCGTTGGCTTGGCAGCGTTCGTAGGCATAGGCCAGAACATCTTTCCGATACACCTTGTCGTATAGCGCGTGGAAACGAAAGTTGGGCGATTCCTTCGCTTTTGCGTGCAACGCCGTCTGCAACTTCTGAACACTGCATGGAGTTGTTAGGCTCATCGTCAATCCCCATGTCCTTCGTTGCTTGTTGCGTCCGTCTTTAACTGAGGCCCCTTCCCTCCGCCGGCGTTACCCGGCTTCCTCGGTACTACGGACCTCTCCGCCACCCCACACGGCCCGGCCTGTCTCTCGCGAGTTGCCGGTTGATCCCGACTGCGATCACCGCTGGGGCTTCCCGTGTTGCGTCTGGTCTCCTATGCGTACATGCCATCGCCATTACCCCGGCAGGTTCGAATGGAGCTTGTTCGCTCGTCTCTCTCCATCCCCAGCGGCCTTCCCTGTGTAACAGTCAGGTCGGCTCCTGCCACTACTTTTTCGGGGCCTGCTCAGCGTTCACTCGCGTTATGGCCTGCACGCTCGCGGAGTCGCCATGCGACCCTTTACACCGAAGGCTCCGACAGCTTTGTTGCCTCCGCTGCCGCTTCGATTGCTACCGGGTGGAGCGAACCAGTTCCCGGGCGGGAGTTTCACCCGCTGAAGTCCAGCGCCTTTTCACGGCGCACTATTACGCCAGCAATAAGCCGTCCTCACGGTTTGACCGTAATCGCGGGGGGTACGGAGTCTGGTTCAGGCTCATGCTGCACTTTTTCAATCGAAAATGGCCGGCTTCGCCCAGAAGTTACAGTGGTACTCGTCACAATCAGGTGCAGGTTGCCGATCCTAAATCAGTTGCGCGGAGATGCTGTGGAGGGTCGTTGCCGTTGATTTTGGTTCGGCTGCGTCTCGCTTCCCTGGCCCGCGACAAGAGTCAATCGCAGGGTATTGGAATTCACGAGTCCAGAGCCGAGTTCGGCGGGTAGCCTCATTTGGCCGTGGAGAGTGTGGACAAATGGACTCAGTAGCTGGTACTGCAAGCCGGTGTCGATTTTTGTCTGGTATACGGAGTGTGGGTTCAACGTCACCGGCTCTGCTGCTGGTGCGGCTTTGTGTTGCTGCTCCGGCGGCTGGTACTTTGCTATCAACTCCGTTCGATCGGCTATGTCCGACACGATGATGCGGTAGTCGGCATCACGATCGGAAAATGGAATTCGGAGTACTCGCTCAGAGTTATTTCTTAGCGTCAGAGTGAGGACCACTGGCGCACCTATTTTGAAAACTGCATCGCTGCCGTCGATACCATCGAACGCGATTTCCATCACGAACGGCGCATTCTTCGGATCGGGCGCCAGAAACTTGAGGCTCCGGATCAGCGCCAGGATATAGTTCTTGTCCGCATAAAGAGTCAAGAAACTATATACGGTATCGTCGATTTTGACCGGCTCGGGATACTTCACAATGAGTTCAGCGTCATTGTCCCCGCCCATCTTCTTCTGATCCGCGGATGGCCATATCAGGCAGGCACTCTGTCCCTGCACCTTCATCGGCCGAATCGCTGGATTCGTGCCAAACGGCCTCAGAATATGTTCAGCGTCATCCTTACATAACTGCTGTGCTGTGTTGTTTTCGCCTCCCTCAGCACTGAGCCCGAAGCCGCGACTCCGGTCTTGCGAAATGCATCGCAGGTGCGACATCATAAGGGCGAACAGGCTTCCAGTCTGCCGGACAACGCAGCGTCACCTTCTGCGTGCCGTCCACAAAAGTTTGCCAATTGGCCTCACTCGGCTCATCCCCAGCCGCCAGAAATGCCGTTGCGAGGCACACAATTCCGATCTGGATAACCACCTGCTTCGTCATCAGCCTCCTCAGCTACCTGTTCGGAGCAGTAACAGCAGAATACCCGCGATTGACCTCGTCACAGCAGAACTTTACGACCAAGACCAGAGGACTTCAAGGATCATTGGCGAAATCAGGCCTTATCACAACTAATCCAGCGCGGGGCCGCGCACGGTGCCGGAAATCCCTGCCATCTCGCGCAGCTAGTTCCCCGCCTCTTGCTGTTTTCGCAGCCGTCGGGTCTCCGCCAGCAGGGCCATGCTGTGCATCAGGTTCTGCATGGTGACGATGCCGACCAGCCGCTGCTGGTCGACCACGGGAATCATGCTGAGCCCGCGGCCGCCGAGTTTGCGGAAGGCCGACGCCAGCGAGTCGCGTGCGCTGCGCGATTTCGAAGGCCCGCACCATCGCCGACTGCACGTATCCGTTGCCGCTGGCGCGCAGCGCCTCGCACAATACGCTGCTTGCTGATGACCCCGACCATGTCGCTGCCGCGCACCACCGGGAAGTCGTCCTGCAAGGTATGCACCGCTTTCTGCAGCGCGTCTTCCAGAGTATCGGCCGGCGAAAGCGTGGAAAAACCGGTCAGCATGACATCTTCCATGCGCACGCTCTCCAGCACCGACTGGAAGACGACTGAGCGGTCTTCCAGTTGCGCGCCCACGAAGAGGAAGAAGCCAATCAGCATCAGCCAGGTGTTCCACACTCCGAGAAAGATGAACAGCATGGCGAAGGCCTGGCCGATGGCGACGGCGCGGCGGGTGGCGCGCACATAGTCCATGCGCTCGGCCAGAAGCGCGCGCAGTATGCGTCCGCCATCCATGGGATAGGCAGGCAGCAGATTGAAGCCGCCCAGAAACACATTGCCCCAGAACAAGGCTGCGCGGCAGGTTATTGGCGTGAACCAAGGGCTGTGCCCACAGATTCACGTGCGGCAGAAACGCCAGGATGAACGCGCCGGAGATGGCGGCGATAAACAGGTTGACCAGCGGGCCCGCGACCGAGATGCGGATATCGCGCGCGGGATCGGCGTTGTGCTGTCCCACGTCTTCCATCAGGGTGACGCCGCCGATGGGCAGCAGAATGATGGAGCGCACGGCCACACCGTTGCGACGCGCCACCACCGCGTGTCCCAGTTCATGCAGTACAACGCAGCCGAAAACGATCCCCACCAGCGCCAGACCGCGCATTGCGCCCGCGGCGCCCATGGTCACCGATTGCGTGAACCACACAAACGCCAGCAGAAAAACAAACGTGAGGTGGATGCGGATATCCACTCCGAACAATCGCCCCGCAGGAATCGACCAACTTCTCATTGCTGCGCGTCAGCCTCCACTTTCATTCTATACACTCTAGGAGATGCGCATCATCGCCGGACAGTTTCAAGACGTCCCCTGCGGTCGCTGCCGGGTCTCGATCTGCGCCCCACCAGCGATCGCCTGCGGGAGACGCTGTTTGACGTGCTTGCCGCCGCAGGCAATTTGCAGGGCAGCGTGTGGCTCGATCTGTACGCCGGGACGGGCGCAGTGGGTATCGAGGCGCTGAGTCGCGGCGCGCGCCAGGTGTATTTCGTGGAGTCGGCGAAAAAGCACGCCCGGCTGCTGCGCGCCAACCTGGAACCTCTTGCCATGCCCGATGCATTTGAATTGCACGAGCGCGAGATCGCGCAAGCCCTGCCGCTGTTGGAGAGCACGGGCGTGGTCTGCGATTACTGTTTTCTCGATCCGCCCTACCGCATGCGCGGCAGCTACGAGCGTACGCTCGGCTACCTGTCGCAATCGCGGCTGCTACAGCCGGCGAGCGTGGTCATCGCTGAGCATGAAAAGAAGTTTGACCCCGGTGAACGCTTCGGTGCGCTGGTGCGTTCTCGGCGACTGGATCAGGGCGATGCATCGCTGAGCTTCTACAGGCTGGCGTGAGGGGGGAGAACCATGCCATCCGTAAAGGGCTCATGTTTTTTACCACTTTACCCAAGGCTTAAGCCTGAAGAAGTGGGAAAATGAACAAGTAGGGACGGCGCAGTTCTCGCGCAGGTTCGCGTTGTGCGGACCTTCGTTCGCGTCCAAGCTGTTCACAATGTAAGGGGCTTGAGTCCGAAGCTCGAAATTCGGAGGATTTAATGAAAGCCAAAGGATTAACTGCATGCGCCCTTTTCCTGCTGGCGACGGCTTCGCTCTTCGCGCAGCAGGTCTCGGTGAACTACAAGCACAACGCGAGTTTTGCGCATTATCACACCTACGCCTGGGGCTCCAACAATGCCAACCGGATAAAAAACTCGATCTTGGCGCAGGTAGCGCAGCAGGACATCGAAGCTGCCATGCAACGCAAGGGCCTACAGAAAGTACAGGAGAACCAGAATCCTGATCTGATTCTCACCGCCAATGGGGGCATGCAGCGGCAGACCTCGTGGAGCGCCTGGGGTATGCGCGGCATCGGTGGCCGAATGGGCGGTATCACTCCGGAGCAGAACGTGGAGACCACCATGATCGTCGGTCTGTACGATGCCAGGACGCAATCGTTGGTGTGGCGCGGGATTGCTCAGGACAGCCTGAACAACAACGGGAACAAGAACCAGCAGACGGTGGCGAAAGCCGTACAGAAAATGTTCAAGCAGTGGCCCAAAAGCTAAGCCATCTCCGAACAAGGTGATGTGTAGGGCCTGCCTTCAGGCTGGGGTGAACGCTGCTTCAAACATTATCGACCTTTTCCGCAGCCGGTGAAGGCGCGCTCCACGCAATTCACTCCACGTACCGCCTAGGCACGCGTTTGGTGAGATTGCACAACGTCTCGTAGACCACGGTGCCCTCCCAGCGCGCCAGGTCGCACGCCGTGATCTGCTGCGCGCCACTGCGACCGATGAGTGTTACCTCGTCGCCAATCGCGGCCCCCGCAATGTGAGTCACATCCACCAGGGTCAGGTCCATGGAGATGCGCCCGCGCATGGGCGCGCGCTGTCCGCGCAGAAGCACTTCGCCGTTTCCGAAAAGCCGGCGCGATAGCCCATCACCATAGCCGACGGAAACCGTGGCGATGCGTGCCGGCGCCGTGGTTTTATAGGCGCCGTTGTAGCCCAGCGCCTGGCCGGCGGGCACGTCCCGAACTGCGATGACGTGGGTCTTCCATGCTAATACCGGCTGCAGCGGCAATGGGGGCGCCGTCGCCGGCGAACCATCGCGGTAGCAGGGTTGCTGCTCGTATCCGTAGAGCGCCAGGCCGGGACGCACGAAGTTGTGCCAGGTATCGGGACGCTCGATGGCCGCGCTGGTATTGGCGAGATGGCGAAACCGGGGACGCAGGCCGTATGCCGCCAGCGTCCGCAGCGCCGCGTTGAAGTGCTCAATTTGCCGCTGGGTGGCCTCGTCGTCGAGCACTTCCGACGATGCAAGATGGCTGAATACGCCTTCCAATTCGATTTGCGGCAGGCGCTGGATGCCTTTGGCGAACGCCTTCAGATCAGCCAAAGGAAGCCCCAGGCGCGCCATGCCGGTATCGATCTTCAGATGGACCGCAACCGGCGAAGCGGGCCGCTGACGAGCGGCCGCCTGGGCCAGCGCTTCCGCGTCCTGCAGGCGGAACACCGCAGGCGTAAGCGAAAGGCGCAGCACATCTTCATCTTCTCCCCGATGTACACCGCACATCACTAACACACGGCCAGTGACGCCAGCGTCGCGCAAGATGGCCCCTTCATCGGTGGATGTCACCCCAAACCACGTTGCGCCTTCCTGCTCCAGCGCCAGCGCGCACTCCTGGGCGCCATGTCCGTAGGCGTCGCACTTCACCACCGCGCAGATGGTGACGCCAGGGCCCACATGCCTTTGCAACACCCGGAAATTGTGACGCAAGGCGGGCAGAAAAACTTCAGCCCAATTGGGCCGGGTCTCGATACGAGAAGATGTAAACGTTGTGGCCACTTTCTTTGGATCATACAAGGCAGCAGCGGCAACTCGCCAGCCGCCAAGGGTTTACTGAATAGTTCCCAGGGGTAGTAAAGCCCTTACCTGGAGGGCGCACTTCCACTAGACTAGCCAGGTGGAGGAAGCGGCCCGCGCGACGCGCCCCTGGCCATGATGAACAATGTGTTCCACCGTCTTTCATAGAGTCGTCCTACAACTTTTGTGTAGGTAACTAGTCATTAATAGTCACTAAAATCTATCTTTTGCCGCACATCCGTGGTATAAAATGGATTCGAGCTAGTTTCCGTCCCAAGAAGAGTAGTAGTACCTCTCAAATCTGAATTCGGGCCCTAGCTGGAAAATAAACCGGAACCGCGCCACGTTCCAATGATTAACGTCATCATCGCTGACCATCAAGCAATCTTTCGTGCCGGGATCGCCAAGGTATTGGCGGTCGAGGAAGACATTCGCATTGTTGGTCAACCGCAGTCACCGGAGCAGTTGCTGAACTCGCTAGATAAACTGCGCTCGCATGTCTTGATTCTCTCAACCAGTTTTCTTTCTTCACTAGCGGAGATTCAAGAGATTGCTTCCCTCCATCACATCGCGCTGCTCATATTGGCCGAAAATGCCGAGAATGCATCGGACTTCATGCGCATGGGAGTGCAGGGCGTCATCTACCGTTCGGCGAACGGCAGCATCGCCGTCGAAGCCGTGCGGCGGCTCTCACGAGGCCAGTCGTTCTTGCAGAGTCCCAACCCGGATGATGCGGACCTAGGCGACGACCTGGTGGGTACCCGGGTGCGGGACCGCCTGTCGGACAGAGAACTGCGAATTACTGCCGCCGTGGTGCAGGGATACAAGAACCGCGAAATCGCCTTGCAGCTGTTCACCAGCGAGCAGGTGATCAAGAATGCGTTGCGCATCATCTTCGATAAAATCGGGGTCTCCGACCGATTGGAACTGGCGCTGTTTGTGGTCCATCACCGGATTCTGGCGCAGGCGACGGCATCGGTGGCGGTGGTGCCGGCGCGTCCACGGCTGTCGCAAAGTGTTAGCGAGCGTCGCGCGGCCCCCTCGGCTCCGTCATCCTCCATCCACTGAAAAGCCTGTGAATTGCACGCGGGTTGTTTTCGCACACCGCGAGAATGCGGCCTGCTCCTTTGCGGAACTTGGCAGGATTTAGTGCGGGCGTGCGCTGCTCTCCAGGAGCTCATTGACGATGGTCACCAGGTCTTCGGGATTGACCGGCTTTTCCAGGTAGAGGTCCGCCATCGGTTCAGCGGCCTGGAAGGCCTCGGACACATAGCCTGACACCACCACCACCGGCATGGTGAAATTCATTTTGACGGCCTGCACGATGGCGCGACCGTTGGAGCTACCCAGCCGCCAATCGGTCACCACGGCGTCATAGCCGTTACGTTCCAGCTTCTCGATGGCTTCCTGCGCAGAGGTGGCGGGGGTCACCTGGTGTCCGGCGGCCTCCAGAATGGCACAATTCAGTGTGACAACGTGCGGTTCGTCATCGACCCAGAGAATTTTAGCCATCAGGATTGACTCTGGACATTCGGCGTGGGGGTGTCGCGCGGGTGGACCTATGCCGTGCCCAACTACTTAGGTGCCCGCCATTGTTGAGCATCGTCATCCCGATTGTCAAATGGCGTGGCAGGGCTGTGGGTTCACTTGCCTCTCTGAAACTCCCGGTAGGTCGCGCTCTTGGAAAGCCCGAACTCCCTGGCCGCCTGCTTCAGCGCGCCCTTCTCGTCGAGCTGCTCGGCGGTCATCAGTTCTCGAATGCGCTTGGCAACGTTCCGCGATGACGCTCGCGCCGGAACGTTGTCCTCAGCTTTGCCGACCAGCAACGTGATTTCACCCCGGATGTCGCCGCGCTGTTCCAGTTGCGCCAGCACGCTCTCGGCGCGTCCGCGAAGAAACTCCTCGTGCAGCTTGGTCACCTCGCGTGCGATCACCACGTGGCGTTCCGGCCCGAGCGTGTCCACGATGTCGCGCAGGGTCTCGACGAATGCGGTGGGGCGCCTCGTAGAAGATTTGGGTGCGCGGTGAGGTGCGAATGGCCTCCAGCCCGGTGCGGCGTGCGCCTTCCTTGGCCGGAAGAAAGCCGCTGAAGTGAAAGGAATCGGTGGGCAGGCCACTGGCCACCAAAGCCGACAAAAATGCCGACGCCCCCGGTATGGGCACGACGCGAATGTGATGTCGTATGGCCAGCGCCACCAGCCGATAGCCGGGATCGCTTACCCCGGGCATGCCGGCGTCGCTCACCATGGCGAGGTTGTCGCCGCGTTCCAGATGCACCACCAGTTCGGCCGCGCGGGTAAGCTCATTGTGCTCGTGATAGCTGACGGTGGGCTTCTCGATGCCGTAGTGGTCCAGCAACTTCATGGTCTGCCGCGTATCTTCGCAGGCAATGAGGTCCACTTCCTTCAAGGTCCGCAAAGCGCGCAGCGTGATGTCTTCCAGATTGCCGATGGGGGTGCCCACCAGGTAAAGCGTGCCGGCAGCAGTTGCGGAATCGCTGTCAACTGTCGCACTGGGAAATTCTTTTGCCACTACGCGCAGTGTAGCACCGGGAGAGGCGCGAGTTGTCAGAGCCCGGAGGGTGGTTCGGGTGGTGGATTGTCAGAGATGGGCCCAGCGCTGCGGACGGCTGTAAGTTGGCGGAAATCGGTTCGCTCAGGTATCATTAGGTGTTTACTCAGCCAGTCTGGCAATTTTCTGGAGTTACTCATGGCACAAGTTTGTGAAATCTGCGGCAAAGGCCCGCAGTTCGGCAACAACGTCAGTCACGCCCATAACGTCACCCGGAGGCGCTGGAACGTCAATCTGCGCCCGGTGCACGCCAAGACCAAGACCGGCAACAAGCGCATGCGGGTCTGCGCCAGCTGCCTGCGCAGCGGCAAAGTAACCAAGGCGTAAGCCTTTTCGCTTTCACATTGCAGCCCTCTCGGATGCGAGAGGGTTATTTTTTGGGGCACAAGCAATTTCGGACTGGTTGCCGTACCAGGCGTCCAAACCTTGATTTCTTGCAGCTATAGGGGTCCTTCGACTCGCCCGCCGCGGCGGGCTCGCTTGATTTCATAACAACGACGGCTCGCAACCGTGCCGAGTAAACTTGTTCTCGCAAAAGGCCAAGACTCGGACGAAAGGAGCCGTCATGAAGATTATAGGCTGTGATTTCCATCCGAGTTTCCAACAAATTGCCATGGTCGACACGGAAACAGGCGAGTACACGGAACGGAAGCTGACCGCGGCCGAGGCGCGACCGTTCTACGCTGGGCTGCAAGGCCCGGTGATCGTGGGCATGGAGGCTTGCGGCAACACCTTGTGGTTTGAGCGCTTGCTGGCCGAGCTGGGCCACGAGTTGCGCCTGGGCGACGCCGCCCAGATCCGGGCCCGGGAAGTGCGCAAGCAAAAGACCGACCGGCGCGATGCCGCTCTGCTGTTGCGGCTGTTGCTGGAAGGCCAGTTTCCCGAGCTGTGGGTGCCGAGCCTGGAGCAGCGCGACCTGCGGCAACTGCTGTTGCATCGCCACAAATTGGTGGCCATGCGGCGACAGGTGAAAAACCAGTTGCAGCATCTGGCGCTGAATCAGGGAGTGCAGCAAAAGCGCAAGCTGTGGAGCGCGGCGGGACGCCAGTTGCTGGAAGCCCTGCCGCTGAGCGGGTGGACGGCAAAGCGACGCGACGATTCGCTGCAGTTGCTGGATGAGTTGGATCGCCGCATCGCCGAGTTGGACCTCGCCGCTCAGCAGGAGGCGAAGAAGAATTCCGTGGCGCGGCTGTTGCAGACCCATCCCGGAGTCGGTCCCATTACCAGCCTGGCCTTCGCGCTGACGCTGGGCCGGATCGAGCGCTTCGCCCACAGCCGCCAGGTGGTCAGCTATCTGGGGCTGAATCCGGCCGAGCATTCCAGTGGCGGGCGGCAGCGGTTGGGCCGCATCAGCAAGCAAGGCAATCCCCTGGTACGCAGTTTGTTGGTGGAAGCGGGACAGAGCGCGGCGCGCCTGGTCCCAGAATTGAAGCGCGCTTATCAGCGGCTGAAGCACCGCAAGCATTCGGCCGTGGCCAAGGTCATGGTGGCGCGCAAATTGGCGGTGCGGTTGTACTGGATGTGGCGCAGCCAACAACCCTACGCCGCCGCTCGCACGCAGGGCAGCCCGAGTCATCCTGTGGTGTCGGAATAAGACCGGTCACTTGAGTGGGCCCCCTGCCTCCCAGAAGGGTCTGGGAGTTCGAAGACAAGAATCATGGTTGGTGAAACAAACCGAATAGATGGTTGGTGGAGCGAAGGCTGCCATCAGTGATTCTCGTAGCGCGCGAGTCTTGGTCCTATGCAGAGATGGTGTTTTCCACTAGAGCGAAATGGCGCTACTTTAAAACCGTGGGCGTCGCCGCTTTCGTGCGCCCTTGACACCGCCGTCGTTGTTATAGACAGGATGACAGTCGAAGAAACCTGAGGCACTTCGGCTTGAACCGCTTCGCTGTTTGTGAGATAGCTTCCCGTCAAGCGAGCGCAATGACATCGATCTCTACCAGCACGTCCTTGGGCAGGCGGGCCACCTCGACGGTGGAGCGCGCGGGCGGCGCTTCGGTGAAGTAGCGGCCATAGACTTCGTTCATGGCGGCAAAGTCCGACATGTTCTTGAGGAAGACGGTGGTCTTCACCACCTGTTGCAGCGAACTGCCCGCGGCCTTGAGGATGCCTGCCAGGTTTTGCAGCACACGCTCGGTCTGCGCCGCAACGTCGCCGGAAATGAGCTGTTGCGTCGCGGGGTCGAGCGCGATCTGTCCGGAGAGAAAAACCAGGCCGTTAGCCTTGATGGCCTGCGAATACGGCCCGATCGCTTTGGGCCCATCGTTGGTCGCGATCACTTCGCGCATAGGTCCTCCCGATTGGTGTGAGTTTAGTGCGCCTTGATTTTCGCACAGTGCTGGCAGGGTGGTGTTGTGGCAGGGGTACTTGTCGGTGAAAGGCGGGCACAGTCGTATTTCTTGCGTTGATTTTGAAACAGACTTTTGAGACTCGCAAGCCCTCGATTTTAGCGACTCCCCGTTGTTTCTCAGAGCTTATCCTTTGTGAAACACGGGCGGTGGCTACCTCTGCGCGATTCCTCTACGCAAACGCGTTTTTCAGTACCGATCTGCCCAAACTTCCTACAAGCCGACTAGGACGAAGCCGCTGGCGCGGCGGACGCTACCGCGTATGGCGGACCCAGCATTTTTGGAGCAGTTGACATAGTGTGGGTCACAGAGAAAGGAGACTCTTGTGACCCGTCTACGCCAGATGATGCTGGAGGAACTTCAGCGTCGCAACTACTCGAAGAGTACGACACGCTATTACTTGCAGGCGGTAGCTAACTTTGCGCGACATTTTGGCAGGTCACCGGATAAGCTCGGACCCGACGAGCTGCGAACCTACCAGGCCTACCTGCTCCAAGATCGCAAGCTCGCCGTCGGCACGGTGATTGCCCGTGTCGCGGCACTGCGCTTCTTCTTCATCCGAACTCTCAAACGACACGAAGTTCGAGAAGATTTGCCCTATCCCAAGGATCACCGACGACTCCCGACCGTGCTGAGTCTGGAGGAGGTCGCGCGGCTCATTAATGCCGCCGGGAACCTTATGCAGCGCGCCCTGCTGATGACCCTCTACGGCACCGGGATGCGGCGCACCGAAGTGTCTCTGTTGAAGCTCAGCGACATCGATAGCCAGCGCATGATGATCCGCGTGGAATGCGGGAAAGGCGGCGCCGGCCGTGACATTCCTCTCAGCCCGGCGCTGTTAGAAACCCTGCGAGAATACTGGCGCTGGAAAAAGCCCCGCACCTATCTGTTCCCGAGTAGCGAACGCAAGCGCGGCCAGGAACAACCCATCTCCGACAAGACCGTGTGGTATGCCTGTAAAGAAGCTGCTCGCCACGCAGGTCTCACCAAGCGGGTCAGCCCTCATTGCTTGCGGCACAGCTTCGCCACACACCTGCTGGAAGCGGGGACAGACCTACGCACCATTCAGATTCTTCTGGGCCATGGTGATCTGGAAACGACGGCAAAATACCTGCATCTGTCGCAACGGCATTTACGGGCCGTCGCCAATCCCTTGGAAGGTCTGCCACTTTCTCGCATAGAAGAAGTTAACCGGCAGTACCACCGTAAGAAGAACCCATGACTCGGCCCACCCTCGAGGTGGCCGACATCCTCCGCGTGCAGGGCGATCGCTTTCTGGAGCGGTATCGATCGAGCTTCGACTTTCAGCAGCTCAAAGCCTTGCGAGCCATTCAGCGCTGCCGCACCGCCGCCTTGGGTGGCCATCGCGATCAGTGCTCACGCTGCGGTTATCAGGCCATCTCCTACAACTCGTGTCGCAATCGCCACTGCCCCAAGTGTCAGGCGCAAGCTCGTGAGCGCTGGATCACAGCACGGCAACACGATCTTCTCGACACCAGCTATTTCCATGTCGTCTTCACTGTGCCTCACGAACTGAATGTGCTGGCGTTGGAGAACCCAAGCCTGTTTTACGATCTGTTGTTCACCGCCACTGCGCAAACCTTGCTGGAAATCGCATCCGATGCGAAGCACCTCGGAGCCGAGATTGGCGTGATCGCCATCCTGCACACCTGGGGACAGAACCTGCTCCTGCATCCCCACATTCACTGTGTCATTCCCGCGGGCGGGCTCTCGCTGGATCATCGTCGATGGCTGCGCCCGCGCTATCCTTTCTTCTTACCCGTGAAGGTCCTCAGCCGTGTTTTCCGCGGCAAGTTCCTCGCCCGGTTGAAACGACTTCATGGCCGTAAGAAACTGCACTGTGCCGGGCCCTCTGCCGCTCTCGCCGACCCCCAGCAGTTCGCGAAACTCATCCGCCGCCTGCATCGCCACGACTGGGTCGTCTATGCCAAGCCCGCTTTCGGCGGTCCCTTGCAGGTGCTGCGCTATCTCGGCCGCTACACCCATCGCGTAGCGATTTCCAATCACCGCTTGTTGACCTTCGAACAGGAGCGCGTGACTTTCCGCTGGAAGGATTACGCGCACGGTGGCAAACAAAGCCTGATGACTCTGGCGGGAACTGAGTTTCTGCGGCGCTTCTTTCTGCACGTGCTACCCAAAGGCTTCGTCCGCATCCGTCACTTCGGGTTTCTCGCAAATCGCTTTCGCGTCTCTCGCCTGGCGCTATGCCGACAACTTCTGTCCGACGATTCCTCAATGCCGCAAGCAGTCAGGTCCGGGAAAGTCCATTCCGAGAGCACCTCGCTGTGGCATTGTCCCCGCTGCGGCGCAACCATGCTCGTCGTTCAGAGATTTACAACTGCGGAACTATCCACATGCATGTACTTCGATTCTTCCTAGCAGCTCCCTCAACAACGACTCCGGGGTGTGCGCCAGCATGCCGGCGTACTCGTGTGTCCACCGTACGCCAATCGCCCCTTTGCCGTCTTTCCATTGCGTCAGTTTGCCCCTCGACGGATGATCCCAACCCAGCTTCCGATCCTTCGCCCTGCTCTCCCATCGCGCAACCTGACGCCCGGCCCGCATTCAAATCCCATAGGCCCGCGCCCGCCGCGCCAGCGTCTTCCTCCTAGTCTCCTTATCGAAAACGCCTCGGATCGACTTTGTCCGCCCAACGAGGACTGTTCTGCCCGAGGCGTTTCCGATCAAGGCTAGCGACTTATTGGGGAGCTTCAAACTGTGGAACTCGGGCGCATGATGACTGCTAACGAGCTGCCGATTTAGACGCCACCAATGCGCCCAGGAAGTGGTTCTAACGATTCAACTGCATTGCTATTCGATCTCGATCTTCGACGAATGAGTGTCCAGGTCGACGAGCGGTCCGCCGGAACCAATTTGCCCCTTCAGACTATGAGCATCTTTCGTCCGCGCAAGAGTACTCGTACTCGGGCCTGAGACCTTTCCAGACGCCGATTGAGCGTCGAGTAGGTATCCTCCCCCGCTGGCAAGCTGCACCTTGATTGCACCTGATCTTGTCAGAGCGCGAATGGGGGCTGGGCTCACTTGAGATATTCGGATTGCGCCAGAGGTCGTCTCGGCATGTACGGAGCCACTCAACCGAAGGGCATCAATGCTTCCTGATGTATTGTGGGCCTCTACAGCGCCTTTCGCCTTGTCGATACGGATACTTGCAGAATGCGTCGTGGCGCGAATATCGCCTGAAACATCGCTGATCTCCGTTCGCCCGCTTGTCGTTTCTGCATTTACTCCTCCGTGAATGCCGTAAAGCTGCAGCGCGCCCGATCCATTGTGAACGGAGACATGGCCACCTGCATCACGAATGACGATGGCTCCCGAATGACCTGTCACCTTGAGTTCACCTTCGACATTGCTGATCTCGGTCCGTCCCGAGGACGTGACCGTCTCAACTGGTCCGGCGATGCCATCGATAGAGATTCCACCCGATTCTGTATGGGCGTGCACTTGAGTTGCGCGTGGTGTTTCGATCTCAAAGCGTATTGTGACAGCTCTTAGCAGGGCCGGATCTTTCACAAATCCGATGCGAATCTGATTACCCACCTGCTCAATCGGGGGATTTTGCTCGAGAGCACGAATGTTCGCTTCGGCAATGTCGAGATCCAACCTGCCATAGAGCGGCTTGATGATGGCGTGCACAACAACATTGGGAGAAGAGCCGGTAGTGATGTAAACACCGCCCGGATCGCTTCTTACGTCGAGAGCCACTGGCCCTGTCACGGGCAAGGTGCGGTCAAAGGTACCCGGCTCTGACGCAAAGGCGAAGGCGCAAAACAGGAAGGATGCAAAGAGGTGAAATGCTAACCGCTTATGCGTCGCGAAGATCATCCCTTGAGGATACAGCAGATCCATTAGACGGGAGGTCGGGTAAGTCGTCGGCAAATCAGAAGTAATGTGCCCGGCTGTGTACGACCAAGCCGCGCGGTCCAGAAACCGGCTTCTGGGAGATTACTCCTGATAAGTCTTAGTGCTGTATCTGAGGCGCCCGGCGTAACAGTCGGCAGTCGCATGATCTTTGGCCGGGCGCTTCGGATACAGCGACTTGAAGGAAGCCGCCCCGAGGGAAGGCTATGTACTTTGGGTTCTGAGCAGGAATCTGAACAGCCCCTGATTTCATGCGGGATTTTGATTTTAACGACCTCTGGGTACACTCAGCGGGGTGCGAGAGAACGACTGGAGCAAACTGCTGGGCTGGCCTGGCTACCGGGTTTACCAGCATGAAATCGATGAGCACGGCAAGACCCTGAAGTTGTGGGTGCGGCGCAAGCGCGGGAACCGGAAGCTGGTGTGTTCTGGCTGCGGGCGAAAGTTGACCGAAGCCTGCGACATCTATCAGCGGGAAGTGCGCGATCTGCCCTGGTCAGAGTATCGGGCGACAGTGGTGATTGAGTTGTATCGGGTGCGTTGCCCAGACTGCGGGGTCAAGACGGAAAAGGTAGCACAGTTGCCCAGCAAGGCACCGTTCAGCGAGCGCTTCGAAGAGGCGGTAGGGTTGGCCTGCGAGAGTGCGGCGGTGCGGCGGGTGGCGCAGCAGTTTGGGCTGGCGGCTAGCACGGTACGCGCCATCGATCTGCGGTATCTGGAGCGCTGGGCGGCGGCACGCAGGAAGCCGGCCTTACGGCAGATGGGGGTGGACGAGATTCATCTGGGGAAGAAACAGAAGTTCCTCACCGTGGTAAGCAACCTGGAGACCGGAGAGCCGTTGTGGTTCGGGCGGGAACGGAGGAAAGAGACGCTGGACGAGTTCTTCGAGAAGCAGTTGAGCCGCTTCCAACGCAGTGCGATCCGAGCGGCCTGTGTGGATATGTGGGAACCGTTCCGACAGAGCATCGAGCAATGGTTGCCGCAGTGCCGGATCGTGTATGACAAGTTCCATATCATGCAGCACGCGGGAGCGGCGGTGGATGAAGTACGGCGGGCGGAGTTCTTTCGCAAAGGGGGCGCAACGCGGGAGGTGGTGAAGGGCAAGCGCTGGTTGCTGCTGTCACGCTGGGTGCATCTGAACACCCACAAGAAACGGCAACTCAATGAACTGTTCGCGCTGAACCGGCGAGTGATGAAGGCGTATCTCCTGAAAGAAAGTCTGGACCGGCTGTGGACCTATACCTATGAGGGAGCGATGCTGCGCTACCTGCAGAGCTGGATCGACCAGTTGCGCTGGCAGCGGCTCAAACCCATGGAGAAGCTGGCGCGGATGTTGCTG